>JBGTNH010000058.1:0-6894 GCA_041743165.1 Gillisia sp.
AACACACGAGGGAGTTCTGTTCTCCTAACCTGTTCTCAATACATTTTTTCCTATCGCTACCGCTACATTAAAAAACACCCGCCCTACGGGACGGGCAAGCCCGCCCCGTAGGGTTCGGGCAGGCTCGACTGACGTGCAGAGGTCGTCGTCACAGATTGTAAATCCGCGCCAACGGAATGATGGTTTGATGATATGATGGTTTGATGGTGTGATGAATCGTCACTCTGAATTTATTTCAGCGTATAACATGAAGTGAAAAAGAATAATGTTGCAGATTGTAAATCCGCGCCAACGTGCATTGAACGATAGCCCTCGTCAGTTCGAGTGATCCCGAGCACACTGGATTGTATCGAGAACACACGAGGGAGTTGGGACTCGTAACCTGTTCTCGATACATTTTTCATCATCGCTCTCGCTATGCTGAAAAACACTCGAACTGACGTTTCGTGAAAGAAAGCCCTCGTCAGTTCGAGTGATCCCGAGGCCTTGGGATTGTATCGAGAACACACGAGGGAGTTCTGTTCTCCTAACCTGTTCTCAATACATTTTTTCCTATCGCTACCGCTACATTAAAAAACACCCGCCCTACGGGACGGGCAAGCTCGAACTGATGTGTAGGGAAAGTATGTCGTTTTATTTATTTTATAAGACTGATGATTTTTTCCGAATCTTGTCGGTTATCCCAAAACGCTGTAATGATTATATGCTTAGAAGTCAATTTATAATAAATACTGAAATTTCCCATTGCAGCTTCCCTGGTATGCAGATGTGAGGTTAGTTTTCCAGCCTCCGGATTTTCAATTATTAAATTTATATGCTCTCTTATAAGTCTTAAAAGTTTTTCAGCATATAATGTGGATTTATTGCGTAATGTCCAGTATTTTAAAATCTCGCGTCGCTGCTTAATTGCAGTTTCAGTCCAAATTACAGGCTTTTTAGCCATTCCAGATCTGTTTTGTCCAGTTCCTCGTAAGAAACCACGCGGTCATTATTTATGTCTTCATCGCTCATGTTCAACATTAATATTTGAGTTTCTGAAAGTTTTACAATATCATCATTAACAGCGCTGGTGCTCACTATTTGATAAAGAGCTGATAAATACTCCTTATCTGATATCGTAAGTAACTTATCAATTATATTATTCCGGATCTTATCTGCTACTGACATGGTAAGAATATTTGTTATACAAAGATTATGATTTTAGTTGATTTCACAAAACGGCACCCAAGGTTTTGACCGGACCTAACGCAACCCTGGTCTCGATACATAAATGAGGCGGTCGTCACGGATTGCAAATCCGCGCCTACGGGACAGGCAGGCGAAAATTGTCCTTTTCACTATACCAGACTCCTTATTTAAAGTATCTGAAAGACTGAAAATTTGATTGCTGTGGATAGAAATTTTTAGATTTTTAACTGCCATAATTTTTATGTATAGTTGTTAATCAATTATGTTTGCAGCCTTATTAAATTCACACTGTTGTATATATAATTGAAATGGAAATTCTCTATTATAACGACCTCAATTTTACGAAAGTAAAGAAGCAATTTGAAAAAACTGTAGGCTTTCTCCACAATGGAGATTTTAAATCGGCAGAGATAAAAAAGATGCTGCCCACAACCTATTACCGGGCAAAACTGGATGCTGAAAACCGTTTGCTTTTTAAATTCGCATCCTACGAAGGTAAAACCTTTATACTTTTACTGGAAGTAATCCTCAACCATAATTATGACAAATCACGCTTTTTAAGGGGAGCTGAAGTGGATGAAGATAAAATTAAAGTATTGTCATCTGTAAAGGAGGTACAGCAGGACGATATTATCCCGCTTAGCTTTATCAATTCCAAAACTACCAGTTTTAATTTGCTGGATAAAGCGATCTCTTTTGACCAGAGCCAGGAAGAAATTTTCCATAAGCGCCCACCTGTCATCATTATAGGATCGGCTGGAAGTGGAAAAACAGCACTTACACTGGAAAAACTCAAGATGCTCAAAGGAAGGGTTCTGTACATTACCCTATCGCCCCATCTTGTTGAAAATTCAACAAAACTATATTATTCATTTGAATATGAAAATGATAAACAGGAAGTGGAATTTCTCTCGTACAACGATTTTATCCAGAGTACCCGGGTTACAGAAGGAAAAGAAATAAATTACAAATTGTTTGAAAACTGGTTCCATAGATTTAGGAACCATACCAAAATTAAAGACTCCCATAAACTTTATGAAGAATTTAAGGGGGTACTTACCGGGTTTAGTGTAGAAAAGGAATATCTAAGCAGGAAGGAGTATGAAGGATTGGGTGTAAAACAATCTGTATTTTCCGCCAGCGAAAGACCGGAAGTATATGTGTTGTTTGAAAAATACCTGCATTTCCTAAAAGAAAGCGATTTGTACGATATTAATATAATATCCCACCAATGGCTGCCTCTGGTTAAACCTGTTTATGATTTTATTATTGTAGATGAAGTTCAGGACCTTACCACGGTGCAGCTGCATCTTATTATAAAATCCCTTAAAAATCTTGAAAATTTCATCCTTTGTGGGGATTCCAATCAAATTGTCCATCCAAATTTTTTTTCCTGGTCCAGCGTCAAGTCTTATTTATATAAAAATGACAGGAAGGGCAGGGAAATTAATATCCTTAGAACAAATTATCGAAATGCTCCTTCAGTCACTGCCCTTGCCAATAAATTGCTTAAAATCAAAACCAGCAGGTTTGGCGCCATTGACAAGGAGAGTACTTACCTTGTTAATTCCATAAGTAAAAAGAATGGTGAAGTGGTATTTTTGCAAAGCAATGATAAGATAAAAGCTGAACTGAACCAGAATACCAAAGGCTCTACAAAATTTGCTGTTATTGTTATGCGCAATGAAGACAAAGCAGAAGCCAGAAAAATTTTTAAAACCCCCTTGCTATTTTCCATTCATGAAGCAAAGGGCCTGGAGTATGAAAACATAATCCTGGTAAATTTTATTAGTAGTAACCATAAAGAGTTCAGGGAAATTGCTGAAGGGGTGGATCCTGCTGATATAAATGATGGGCAGGATCTCAAATTTTCCCGCGGGAAGGACAAGACAGATAAATCCCTGGATGTTTATAAATTTTATATCAATTCTCTTTATGTGGCAATTACCCGTGCAGTAGAAAATCTATACCTGCTGGAGACCTCTTCCAAACATGAGATCCTTAGGCTACTTGGCCTAGTGGAAACACGGGATAAGATAGGGATTAAGGAACAAAAATCTTCCCTTGAAGACTGGAAGCAGGAAGCCAACAAACTAGAGAAGCAGGGCAAAAAGGAACAAGCCGATGAAATTAGGCACAATATGTTAAAGGTGCAGCAAACTCCCTGGGAGCCTCTTCTCAAGGAGAACCTGCCGCAATTAAAGTTGGAAGCACTGGATACTGAAAATTATAATAAAAAGGCAAAAGACCTGCTTTTCCATTATTCCCTGGTCTACAATGATACCGCTGCCATAGATGATCTGGTTGATCATAAATACAGGCGTGCTGAGAATCCGGAAAAAGAACGGAATGTCCTATTCAGAAAATACTATGCGCACTATAAATCTGATAATATTAAAATATTGACAGATAATATTAACAAATATGGCATCAATTATAGGGATCAGTTCAATCTTACCCCTTTATTGGCCGCTGTTTATTCAGGCTCGGTGAAAATTATCAGGTTTTTACAAGAAAATGGGGCAGATACTACTGTTTTGGATAATGAAGGCAAGAATGCGTTACAGGTAGCTTTAAACAAATCTTATTTTTCAAGCAATTATGCTGGAAATGAATTGGGCAGTATCTATAAATTTATTGTTACAGACAGTATAAAGGTGAAGGTGGATGACCGGATGATCAAAATCGATAACCATAAGATCGAGTATTTTTTGCTCAATTATATGATAGCGTTACAATCTGTATTTGTTAAGAACAAGACCTGGAGGGTAGGGGTGAAAATGGCCGATTTTTTAAACACTGTTCAAAACTATCCGGAAACCGTATTGCCCCATTACAGAAAGCAAAGGGCTTATTTGAACCAGGCCATTGCCCGTAATGAAGTTGATGCCAGGGAAGACATCAGCAAAAAATTGTTTGTAAGGGTCTCAAGGGGATATTACATATTGAATACTGAACTGGATATCTTAATTAAAGAGGATTGGGTGAATGTATATGATCTAATGGGGGCAGAAAAGGTGGAAAAATTCGGCGAGGAAGAATTCATCCGACTTGAGCGGGAAAAGATATTTGAAAATTTTCCCAGCTTGCGCAGCAGGATTAAACCAAATTGATGAGGTAAATCAACCCTATTTGAAATATTCCCAATATGAGCAACCAACCTGTTCTCGATACATATTTTCCTTCCGCTATCGCTCAGTAAAAAACACCCGCCCTACGGGACGGCCAGGCCCGCCCCGAGGGGGTCGGGCAAGCTCGAACTGACGATTCGTGAACAAAAGCCCTCGTCAGTTCGAGTGATCCCGAGGACTCGGGATTGTATCGAGAACACACGAGGGAGCAGTGTCTTCCTAACCTGTTCTCGATACATTTTTCATCATCGCTCTCGCTCTGCTGAAAAACACTCGAACTGACGCCCGTGGAGGTCGTTGTCAAATAATGCAAATCCGCGCCAGCGGATCCCTGCGTGCTGACTATCCTCCCCGCCCGTACCTGTCGGGCGGGTTTCCTCCCCGCCCGGTACCGTTCGGGCGGGTCTCCTCTTTCCACTTTTTCAACCAACAACCAACAACCAACAACCAACAACCAACAACCTACAACCTACAACCAACAACTTAAAACCTACAACTTTTCCCATCCTCAAATCCAACAAATTTTCAAATCATCAAATCCTCAAATCTTCAAATTATCATCGGCCAATCCCTATACTGCCCCTCAGCCTGCTCAATAACCTCCTTCAGCAGATTATCCAGTTCAGAAAACGGGACTTTTCCCCGTAATTCCTTTTTCACTGCCAGCCTTATCGCGGCGCGGGCGTCTTCTTTTTTGGTCCAGTCGAGCTGAAGGTTTTTCTTGACGGAGTTTACTACAGTATGAACCAGATCCTGGATGGGGCCGGTTTGGTTGAGTAACTTTTCGTTGGCAGACAAGAGATCATAAAACGCAAGTTCGTCTTCGGTTAAACCGAGTTGTTTGGTCCTGATATCATCCTGCTGAAATTCATTTGCGATATCAAGCAGGTGTTTGATCGCGGCGATGGAATCCAATGAGTTTTTGTGGTAATTGCTCAATACTTTTTCCAGTTCATCTTTCAGCTTTCTGAATCTACGGATGTTCTTGGGCATTCGCACCCGTATCTCGTCATTGATGATCCTGCGCAGCAGTTCGACCTTGATGTTCTCGTCGCCTTTTTCCTTTACTATGGCCTGGAATCTATCGTCTACTATTGAAATATCGATCTTATCCAGGTTGTACATTTTTGCCAGGTCTACAATTTCCTGTGATTCCAGGGATTTGCTTATCAGGTCTTTTATCTTTTCATTCTTTTCTCTGCGGGGCCCAGGAGGGAATTTGATCTTTCTTATGATCTGGCGGATCTTTTGAATAATACCGACTTCCTCCTGGATCTCCCAAATTCGGTTATCTGAACTGGTCATTGCCACCAGCTCTGTGAGCTTTCTTTCTTCGAGTAAGAATTCATCAGTTACAGGATCAGACTTTAAAAGGTTATTTACCACTCCGCTGGACCATTTCATTTTGTCCATATCGGTCATTGAATTGATACTTTCCGCAGAAAAATCACCAATCAAATCTTTCACTTTCTCAAATTGCTCCAGGCATACTTTTACCGCGGCTTCAAGATCCAAAGTGGGTTTTCCTTCTCCACCTCCGGCGGTGTATTTTTTGGTGGCCTCGGCGAGGAAGCCGGAGATGCCTATGAAATCTACTACGAGTCCGTTGGGTTTGTCCTTAAAAACCCTGTTCACCCTTGCAATCGCCTGCATCAGGTTATGGCCTTTCATTATCTTATCCACATACATCGTATGGGCGCAGGGGGAATCAAAACCGGTGAGCCACATATCGCGGACGATCACGATCTGCAGCGGATCCTCGGGCGTGCGGAAACGCTTTTTTATCGCTTCCATCGCATCTTTGGTGCGTATATGCGGATTCCAGTCCGTAGGATCTTTGCTGATGTTTCCCGTCATTATCACGGCTATTTCAGGGCATTTTTTAAGTGCGCTTAGCGCATTGTACATTTTTACGCAGTTCTTGCGGCTCATACAAACGATCATTGCTTTGCCTTCCAGGCTTTCGGTCCTGGCTTTAAAATGGGTGAGGATGTCTTTGGCAACCCTTTCCACGCGGTCAGCAGCCCCGGCGGCATCTTCTATCGCAGCCCAAACGGCATTGTTCTCCTCGTCCTCATTTTCTTCCATTTCATCCAGCTCCTTATCATATTTGGCCTTGATGTTGAGCGGAACCATTTTTGGCTCGTAATAAATGGGCACCGTGGCACCGTCTTCCACGGCCTGTTTGATATCGTAGGTGTGAATGGTGGGGCCAAATACCTGTTGGGTATCTGCATCTTTGCCATCTACGGGAGTTCCGGTGAAGCCTATAAAGGAGGCGTTGGGCAAAGCACGTCTTATGTTCTGCGCAAAGCCGCCGCTATGGAACCCATACTGGGTGCGGTGGGCTTCATCTGCCATCACGATAAGGTTGGTACGTTCAGAAAGTACAGGGTGGGAGAGCTCTTTTCCCGAAGCCAGTTCTTTTAACCGAAATTTCTCAATGGTGGTAAAGATCACCCCGCCGCCATCGGTGCTCAGCAGGGCCCGCAGCTCATCTGTGGTATCGGCGTGTTGTACGTGGCCCACCAGGTCTTTGCACAGCACAAAATTCTCATAGAGTTGCTGGTCCAGG
>JBGTNH010000059.1:0-24517 GCA_041743165.1 Gillisia sp.
TAACGCCCCTCTCATTTCAAATTTTACGACAAACTTTCGTAGGCCATTGAAATCCTGCAAAGAAAAAGATTACATTCTTTGATAAAATTCGTACGTCATCACCTTACGCTAGTAAAAATTTTACCAGGGTCTCGAACTGACAACTTTTCTATTCCCTAATCACTATTCACCAAGCCTGACCCACCCCGCCTTGCAGGCACCCCTCCGAAGGAGGGGAATAGTTCTCATTAAGAATTCTACTGACTAACGAAACCTGATAACTTTAAACCATGATAACTTTAAACCATTCGTAAGCGAAGAGAAGAAAAATAACCCGCCCGAGTAAGTGGTTCCCCCTTTGGGGGCGGAGGGGGCCTTATTGCCCACGAAAAAACAGCACTGTACTAAAGGTCTTAAGAAGAATATCAAGATCAAGAAAAAGGCCCCGGTGCTTGATGTAGTAGAGATCATACTGTAGTTTCTCCAGGCTGTCGTCGTGGCTGGAGCCGTATTTGGCTTTTACCTGCGCCCAACCCGTGAGGCCGGGTTTTACGATGTGGCGGGTTTTGTAGAAAGGCATCATTTCGGTGAGTTCCTTTACAAAAACAGGGCGTTCGGGGCGCGGGCCTATGACGCTCATCTCCCCTTTTAATATATTATAGAACTGAGGAAATTCATCAATCCGGGTGCGGCGCAGGAATTTGCCGAAACGCGGGATGCGAATATCCCCCTTCTGGGTCCATTGAGGCCCGTTTTGCTCCGAATTATCGGGCATGGTGCGAAACTTGTATATGTTGAAAGGTTTTGCATACTTCCCCACCCGTTCCTGGCTGTAGAATAACTTTCCGCGGTTGCCAATTAGATTTCCGAGCCACACAAAGGGAATGAGCAGGATACATAAAATAATCCCCACCACTCCGGCAGCAACATCGAAAGTGCGATGGAAGAAACGGTAAAGTTTGTTGTGATTACTGCGGCTGAAAAGAAAGAACTTATAAAAATCCTTACCTATATGCTGCACCGGCACGCGATAGGTGATGTCCTCGTACACCTGGGTGTAATCCTTGATGGGAAAGCCTTCGATAAGAAGATTGTTAAGCCTTTCCAGAAGATCAATGTTTTTTCCTTTCATGCGCGTGGTAGAATCGGCAACCACGATCTCGTTTATATGTTCCTTTTCCAATACTTCAGAAAGTTCATCCGGTTCAAATTTCAGTAGATCGGGCGATGTGGGGCCATTTTCGTCTTTTCCGGTGTTGATGTATCCCACTATAGCATAATTGGGATCGCTCTTCTGTAAAGCCCCTATCATAAGATCGAGTTCGCGAAAATCTCCAATTAGCAGGACCCTTTTATAGAACCGTGCAGAGGAGATAAGGGTAACATAAGCAAACCGCCACAGGAGAAGGGATGCAATGATCGCTATAAAAAAGAACAGGATCTGCAATCGGTTATCTGGGAGGCTGGGGGTGTAATAAGGTGTCAGGATAAAAAACAGTAAGGTAAGGGAAGCCGTAAGGATCACATTCTTCATCACCACCTGAAATTTCCCGGCCTGTTGCAGGTCATATAATTCGAATATGGTGGCAAAAACATTCAGATAAAGCAGTAAGGTAAGGGTCCATTCCAGGTTGTAATCTGTTATTCTGAAATAACTAAACTGGAAGATGATCCCAACCAAAGAGAGGGTAAGCAGTACGGCCACGTTATCCATGAGACGTAACAGCACCTTACGTTCTGATATATCAAAGTGGACGAGGGACTTTTGCGACATCGGGGACGATTGATGGGATAAAGATAAAAATTTTCAGGTGAGAACCTTATGCCATTCTGCTTTTATAAGGTCCCAGTCAAATTCTTTGATTTTCTCCCTGCCGTTCTTGGCCAGCAGCTTTGCTTTTTCGGGATCTTCCAGCAGCGAGCTTATTTTTTCCGCCATCGCTCCGGGGTCATTGGGCGCCACCAGTAGTCCGGTTTTGTTTTCTTCAATTAAGTATGGAATCCCCCCCACATTGGTTGAAACCACAGGCAGACCAAGGGCCAGCGCTTCTATCACGCTCACAGGGGTATTGTCGATATCGCTGGTGTTTATAAAGATGTCATAGTCTGCGGAAAGTTTTAGCCATTCCTTCTTCTTCAGTTTCCCCGTAAAGGTTACCGGCAGGCTGTGTTTTTGTGTATATTTTTTTGCTGCGGAAAGGCTGCCGTCCTTATCGGGTCCCACCATACATAATTCTGCTGAAGGGTATTTCTTTAGCAGAAGCTGAAGTGTTTTCAATGCCAGCATGGGGTTATAGATCTCATCAAAGGCCCTCACCCACAATAATTTTGGCTGAAAATTTTGGCGGACCTTAAACTCATATTTATCCAGGATGAGCGGGTTTGGGATATGTTTCACCCTTGAGAATCCCAAATTTTCCACTTCGGTTTTGAGATACAGGGAAGGGGAAATGATATAATGGGCATGACCCAGCAAACTTTTCGTAGACTTTGGTGAATTATTAAATCTCTTCTTCAAATCACCCCCATGCAGGATAGGAATATATTTTTTGGAAAAAAGCCGGGCAAGCCGGGCTATAAGGACTGCATACCAAAAATTCTGGGTACTGTATACGTCAATGAGTATATGATCTGCTCTCCTGTAATTCCTGAAAAATACCAGTTTCATGTGAGTCAGTCGCAGGAACTTATTTTTATAGGGAGAGGCAGAGATCACCTTATAACCTTCATGTTTCAATCCCGACTCCAGCAGGCTGTGCGTAGTTGGATTGGTTTTGGAAGAGGAAAGTTTATTGCCAATATAGAGCAGCGTTTTACCCATTATTCCAGCAATTTATTCCACTTGTCCTTCACTACTTCCCAGTCAAATGCAGTTACCTTCTGCCTTGCCTTTACGGTCATTTCCCGGCTCTCTCCCGGGTGCGCAATAATATGCTTTACGGCTGCAACCATGGCATCCTCATCCTTAGGCGGCACCAGGATTCCTTCCTCTTTATCCTCCAGCAAATAGTGCATTCCACCTACATCTGTGGAAACTATAGCGAGTCCAAGCGCCATGGACTCAATTACGCTTATAGGGGTATTATCAATATTAGTAGTATTGAGAAAAATATCATAGTCCACAGATCGGGCAGCCCACTCTCTTTTCTTCAGTTTGCCCGGAAAGCTCACAGGTAAATTGTTCTTTTCTGAATATATCCTGCATTTGTGCAGAGTTCCGTCTTTCTCGGGGCCAACCATACAAAGCGTTGCTTCGGGATACCCGGGCAGCAGTTTTTCAAGCACCTTCACCGCCAGCATAGGATTGTACCTCCCCTGGAAGCGGCGAACCCACAACAGCCGCGGACTAAATTGCTCCCTTTCCTTAAATGGATATTTGTGCAATTCGATGGAGTTGGGGATCACCATGAGGTTATCAAAGCCCGCCTCTTTAAAGATGTTATAAAGAAATAAAGAAGGAGCTACATTCATTTTTGCCTTCCCAAAAAGGCTTTTGCTCAGGAAGCGGTTATCGCTTAGCCTGTCAGGCAAATTCCCCCCGTGCAGGATGGGGATATAATCGATCTTGTAGATCTGGCAGGCCTTCCCTACCAGGTAGGCATAGTAAAAGTTCATCGCCCCGTAGGTATCGATGATCACAATATCTGTTTTCTTGTGGTGTTTGGCAATAAGCCCCAGCATCTCGGTAAGTCGCAGGGCTTTGTTGTTCTTATTGGAAGCTTTTCGTACCGGGTATCCCTCCTTTCTTAGCACCTTGCTGAAAAAGGAAATATATGTAGCGGTAAAACTGTCAATTGCTAAGTCGTTTCCTATATACAGGATCCTTTTTTTCATCTACGATATATAATAATGCCAGCCCATATACAAAAGCCGGTAATGCGATCCTCATAGCCGAGTGGTTGATGGTGAGGAACCAAAAAGCCACAAAAGCCAGGAAATAATAGTTGTTCTTAAACTTGGTCCAGAATACAATTGGGACAAATATAAGAATTAGAAGGGCAAAAACACCTAACAGGCCATGTTCCGATAATAGTCTACTAAGTTCATTATGTGAGGCAATGTTTATACCTAAGTTTTCTTGCCTGTACTCATAACCCTTCCCAACCCCTATTCCAGTAATAGGATGGTTATAAAAAGCAAGAAGTTCTGTAGTCAATAATTCAACTCTTCCAGTGGTGATATCATCTTTTAACTCTCCTGCTGCATTTCGGCTCTCATACCTGTATTGAATAAGACCAAATGTTTTTATAGAGGAGAAGATCCAAATAATAGAAACCGATGCTACAAGAAGTATAATTTTAAAATTAGTTTTAGGATGGTCTTTTCGTTCCTGTTTATAATAAAATAAAACCAGAAATGCTACCATACAAATTAAGGCGGTAAAAACCCCTCCTCTGGAAAAAGTAATCACAGCCCTGTATCCCATCATTCCTAACAAAAGGAGGTCAATGATATTAATAAGCTTATTTTTTACCGTGAATAAACGGGTTACTAACAAAAAAGCCCCGAGTCCTAAAACTGTTGATATCTGGTTTGGACCATAGCCTCCTGTTGCGGCATAATTCCCTGATAGGCTTATAATACCCTCCCTTAAGGTAGGGGTATATAAATACAGATAAAACATTTGGGATATTAATGGCAGCAGCAACATTAATATCACTTTTTGAAAATCCTCCTTCTTGATTTTTTTATAATAACAATATAAAGCGGTAACCCCTAATGCCACCGGACCACTGAGATTAAAGGCAATTGCTTTCCGGAAATCGGCTTCCAGATTCATTGTTATGGAAGCGACTATTATTCCCGGAATAAGGATCATAAGGTAAGTCCAGAAAGGAACTGTTTTGGAGGAAGTTCCTTTGAAAAACATACCAATCACCAAAAATATAATCACCATATATTTTCCGGTTTCATAGAAAACCATCCCTCCGGTCATTCTGAAAAACACCTCCGCTCCCGCAATATAAGCCGCTCCCATAAGAGCTTCATTATTCCGGTTCTCATTTTGAATGGTGATAAAAAGAAAATAAGCCAACACCCCTAACATAATAAAAGTTGAAGCTGGACGATATAGATATATTAAAAATGCCAACCCAAAATGGATTAACAGAAGGCTGATATATAATTTATTGGTGTTGTGCTCTTTAGATATCACTTTCCAGAAAGTTAATATATTTTTTAATTACCTCTTTTTCCGAATAATTCTTTTCCACTTCCTTCTGAAAAAGATTAGCATCCATTTTCATTTTCACCCTATCATCAAGATAAGCTGAAATTCCTTCATAAAGCATTTTTGGATTTTCCTTTTCGACAATAGTCCCATAAATATTAATTACCCCCTTACATTTTCCGACATTTGTACATACCACCGGCAAACCAGCTTTTCCATATTCCAGCAAAGCCAAAGGCAAACCTTCAGAACTTGAAGATAAAACTCCAAGATCTGCTTGTATTAGTAAAGATATTATTTCCGGCTGAGTGCCGTAATAAAAAATTTTATTTGATGCAGTCGAATTTTCAATAGCCTTCAGGAGAGAGGAGGAATATTCAGTTCCCGGATCCTCACCTATAAGATGCAAACTTACTTTTAGATCAGGGTCCAGCATTTCAAATGCCTGAAGCAAATTGAAATGATCCTTTTGGGGTCTCAGGTTCGCCACACATATGACCTTAAAATCTTCTTCATTTCCTTGCAACCGAATTTTGGATTCTGAAGAAGGATCCGGATCGGGGATAAAGTTTTTGATCTCAACGACATTTTTACAATTCAGATTTTGTAAAGCCCAATTTTTTAAGTCGGTATTTACCGCAATGATCCCGGCAAATACTCTGGAAAACTTTTTTAGAACTTTAAACTCCCTTTCCTCCAGGTTTTCACTTTCTCCATAGTGATCATGCCATATAAGTTTAAAATTACCTCCCGCTAATTTTAATAGCCCTGCCAGAAAATAAGAGGTGCTGTGGGCGTGGACAATTTCAATTTTATTTTTCTTGATATATTTTCTCAGCTTCAAAATCGCTTTAGGATCAAGACTGGATTTCTTATTTAAAAAAAGATAACCCACTTCCGGCTTTAACTCGTTTTTCAACATCCCCTCCTTCCGGGTACAACACAAAAAAGATCCTTCCACATGCGGCAGCAAAGCATTGGCAATATTAACCGCCATCTTCTCCGCTCCGCCCGGCCGTAAACTGTCTATTAGTTGAAGTACTCTCATCCCACTCCCGCCGCCCCTCTTTAGGTGAGACGAGCTTTTTTAGGTTAATTTATCTTTTCCGTCACCCTGAGACCTGCGGTAAAAAAATTACCTAGCGTATGAGATTGACGTTTAGTAATTTTAAAATCCTAAAATGGCTGTTAAAATCACAATATTAATTTGCTGATTTGCAGGTTTTTACAAAATACGTCAATGGTAATTTATTTCAGGGTCTAATTTTCTTTTGAAACCAAAACCGTCACCCTGAACTTGATTCAGGGTCTAACTCCTTTTGGAACCAATAATTTCTTAATTTCTGCCTCAAATTTTTCAAGAGTGTACTGCTGACTCCACTGCTGTGCCTCTAATGACATCTTCCTCATTTCCTCCGGATCTTGTATAAGTTCAATTAACCTTTCCACCGTTTCCTCTACCGCTGAATGACTATCCACTTTTCTCTTTCCACTTTCCACTCGGTTCTCATTCAAAACATTTCCTTCGGAAATCAGAACTCCACGAGAACCGCCCCCCAACATCCACGGGACACAACTCACCGTCGTTGCAATCGGGATACATCCAAAGAACATGGCCTCGGCGACTGCTTTGGGCCAGCCTTCACTTTTCGAGGCCAAAATTAGAAAGTGAGCATCTTTATAAGCCTGTTTTAAAACCTCCAGCGCCTTATTTCCATGCAGGTGAATATAATCCTTATTTTCAGCTTCCTTTTCTAAATCATTTTTTAAAGGTCCTTCCCCGTAAATATGCAATTCAGCAGAGATACTTTTTTTATTTAAGGCTTCAACCAATTGCATAGCAAATAACGGTTGCTTTCCTTTCACCAAACTCCCAACAAATAGAATTTTATATGGTGAATTAAAATCTTTAATTACTTCTTCTTTTTCAGTTTCCTTAAAAGAAGCGGTGGAAAAGGGCAAAATATTTTTCGACTGTTCCGGCCAGTTTCCATAAACCAGAACTGTCATATTACGGGTTAAAAACGTATTTGACAAAATCCATTTCTGCAGTTTATAGGTCAAGGGTTGTTTAGCTTCCGGATTCCAGTTGCCTGCATATTTTGCCGTCTTTGGTTTGTTCGGAAAAAATATCTGGCAGATAGCAGCCAGTAATCCAATATTACCCGGACAGCGGAGATGAAGGTGATCTGCACGTTGCATGGCTCCAGCAATTCGGAAAAAAATTGTTGGAATTGTTAAAACAGCCAATAAGATGGAATGCAGTTTTAAGAGATCAAAAGAGGAAATGGCCGTAAAAGTAAGATTAGACTGCCGATAAGATAAACTTTTTGGACTATCCATTCCTTTACATTTCAGAGGTGCCACAACCTCTACTTTCTCCACATGTTGCAACCAAAGATTCATTTCCCTAATGTAAGGAGCGTAACCATAATAATTATTCCCATCCTGAAAATGTACAACATGGGTAAAAATTGCAAATCGCATTTAAGTTGTTTTCTGCATAAGCATAGTGAGATGCATACATCTAAAAAGTTCTGAATCAGAAAATCTCGAATTTTCCCAATCCCTTTGATGCCATTTTTGAGCTATATTTCCTTTTCTTTTCTCTGAAAAAGGAAAAAGATTTAAAATCATGAGCCATTTCACCCTACCCAACATGCCTCTGCGGTCTTTAATTTCAAATGCAGAAGCAAATTTGTAATAGGTCTTTTTTGAAAATGGCCACTCCCAATCTCTGTCACTCTGAAAAGGTCTATATATACCTCTTGCCATTTTTACAGGAAAGTTAGTTATTAAAGGATCATTACTAATAATGGTCCCATTTACATTGAGTTTCTCTTTAAGACGAGCGATTAGTTGATCAGTATTTTTAAAATGATGCAATACCCCATAAGCATATATGAGATCAAAATTCTTTTCACCGAAATCTTCAGAAAGAAAATCTACTACCATGGCACGGGCATTTTCAATATTTTTAAGTCTTCCGCTAATATGATTTATCCCTTTTGCGCTCAAATCAATCGCCAGGTAATCTTTTGAATTTTGCGCCAAATAAATTGAAAGCGAATTTCCCTCATAGCAACCCAGATCTAAAACTTTTTTATTTGAAAGATCACCACACCATTCAATATGTAACTTATGAATTTGATTCTCTATCTTAAGACTTTTCCTTATTTTCTGCAGACTCCCATTCCGAAGAGAATACCAAATCCTAGTAGCCTGATTTTTATCTTTCGTTTCATAGAAAATTTGTTGTCGCTTATTGACCTCCGTTATATCCTTTTCATCTTTTTCCATAATTAATTTTTTTATGTCAGATTCAGGATTTTTTGTAGACGCTTTACAGAACTCGTAAGTTCAAACCTTTCCTGAAAACTTTTTTTGCAGTTAAGGCTCATATTATTTCTCATTGCCGGATCTCTCAGAAGTGTAACCATTTTTTCTGCAAGATCCTGGAAATCCTCTACTTTAAAAAGAAAACCATCCTTTTTATCTCTTATAATTTCAGCAATACCTGTAGTCTCTGACCCTACAACAGGGGTTCCTACAGAAAAACTTTCTATAACAACATATCCGAAAGCCTCGACCCGTGAAGGTACAACGGAGAACCAGGCAGAAGAAAATTCCTTTAGTACATCATCCCGGGATTTGTTACCTATAAAAATAATATTTTCTTCCAACTTCAGGTTCTTTACCTGCATTTTAAGATTATCCGCTTCATCTCCTGAAGTATCATCTCCAATGATATGTAATTTTAAAGAGGGATAATACGAAATTACAATGGACATAGCCGTTATTAAAGTTGATAATCCTTTTACAGCATCCAGTCTGCCCGCATATACAATTTTATTCTGGTTCCCAGTATTTTGCAGTTCATTGTATTGTAATGCATTATTTATTACTAATATTTTGGATGATTTTACTCCGAAGTTCTTTATCAGATCAGTTTTAGAAGCGTTTGAGTTTGCTATAATTTGAGAAGCCAATCCGTAAACAACCTTTTTTCTGAATTTTAAAATTCTGTTCTTTTCAATTTGATCATATAATGTATGGTACCAGGCAATACGCTGAGGAATTCTAAAAAGGAAACCAGTTATCAGAAATAAGTTTACGGCCGCAAAGTTGGAGATCATAATCTGAGGCCTGTATTCATTAATCATTTTTCGTAGAAATATCATATCGGCAATGCGAGTAGGACGGGGTGAAGGCCATCGTCGCACTTCGATTTGTTTATTTAATATCAAAGAATTGCTTTCTACTGCATGGGTAAAGATGATAACCTTATGAACTTGGCTTAATTGATTGGCCAATTCAACAAAAAATTCAGCCACCGAGCTATTTTTCAGTGTGAAGGCTAAAAATATCGTTTTCATTCTGATGAGTCTTCCCTTTGATACATTTTCAACGGCTTTGCTAAAAAAAGACTCCACCAGCCCACCATTCGCCCCAAACTTTCTGATAAAGCATCCCTTCTTTTCGATGTGGTAAATATATTTCCCATTCGCACTACAGTTAGTAATAAAGCTATTCCATGCCATTTTAACCTTGCCCGAAGCTTTGGATGCGGAAATTTCACCCGCCAAACATACCAGCCGTTCCGAATCACCATTTTTCCATATTTGAATTGGCTTGGCCTTCCCGCCGTATCGTGGTAATGATATAATCTCGCAGAAGTATTCACATAAAGGTTTCCAATTTTGGAGGCTCTCAAACAAAAATCCATATCCTCATAAAGCCCGTAGCCCTCAAAATAGGTAGAGAAACTTATTTTTTTAAACAATTCTTTCCGGAATGAAGAAACCCCTCCCATAAAGAATTCAACGGGGTATGTTTTTCCTGAAGGTGGGAAAAAACCAATAGATAAACCATTGGAATAGTCCGGCATATATCCCGGTGGTTGATCGCTTAGCAACCCCAGATTTTTTCGCAAAACATTTCTGCTCCCAAGTTTTCTAATATATCCATCCATTTCAAATTCATCGAATTGTATTGGATCCAAAGATTTACTTTTCCATTGCCTCTCCTCCAAGATATAACCTCCTACCCCGAGGGCTTCAGGATATTGGGAATAGGTACTTATTAAATTTTGAAAATACTCCGGGGTTAATACTATATCATCATCCAGAAAGCATACAATATCAGAAGTTTCTGCTACTTTTTGGATCCCATAATTGCGCTGTTTTGTAAGGCCGCGTTCTTGTTCTTCAACCTTATAATATTTTAGATTAGGAAATTTTTTAGATTTCAATGCATCCTCGGTAAAGGTATCAAGAGACCCGTCTATAATCAATATTTGATCCGGATACTTATATTGCAACTGCACAGACATTAACAGATTAAGCAAAGCTTCCGGTCGTTGATAAGTACTAATAATAAGACTAAACTTCATCCCATTCCTGTCTTAGGGTCTTTATTAAATCAATCTCCATATTTAAACTTGCGGCAGTCATTATATCGATATTAGCAAATGGCCATTGGATTAAGTTTTTCCTCTGTATAGATTGAAAAATAAGATTTTTAAAATATTTTTCTCCTAAATGGTTTTTTTCAAAGTACCTATTCAAATTCTTTTCCATCTCAGGGTTTTGATATACTTCTGCCCAATTTATTGATTTAAATAATCTGTAACGTTTTGTTATATCCTTGTTTTTAACTAATCGATTGATCAAATATTGATCAACTTTTGATCTCAAACCCCAGATTGAGAATTTGATAAAATCCGGATAATTTTGTGGAATCAAAGGTGCCTGGTTTGTAGGAATTTTATTAAGCTCTTTTAATTCAACTGTTTCTGTAAAAAGCTTGTTCATAAACCGGGAGTTAAGCCTAAGGTTAGGATGGATAGAACTTGCCAACCTTATAATATTAAGAGACATAGATGGACAATATCCTCTAAATTTACTACTGCATATTAAAATTTGTTTACCCATAGGTATCCGAGAATGGGTATACCAGGAAAATAACTCATCATACAACTCTATATAAGGCAATTGATGATCTTCTATTCTCCTATAAATATCATTAAGATCAGATTGCAAAGCCTCTATGAGGTTATCCCGGCTTATTGAGACATTGAATTGCGACAACCTCTTTTCCGTATACCATACTAAGTAAGAATATGAATTCGAGCTTTTCCACTTCACAAAGCTTTCCTTAGTGGAGTTTTCAAACTTATAATCTTTTTTAAAAATCTGGTACTTAATAAACTGATTCTGCCGAAATTCTTTAGACGAATACTTCTTTATATTTCTACCGTTAAGGATTTCCGCCATATCACCTAATAATATTGGCTCTTTGCTCCTTTGTACTATTTCCTCTAATATTTCCAGCCAGGAACATAAAGTTAGTGCTTCTGTTTGAAGCGTGTATTTCTTTAAAATTTCACTTGGAGGAAAATATAAATTCGGATGTGAGAAGCTTTTAAAATCGGCATTGTTTAATTTAGCAATCCGCGATGCAATTTTTGTTTCATAATTTTCATGACCTCCATAAGTAAGACATGATATTTTTTTGGTTTTTGGTATAGCACCCAAAATTATCCTGCTGTCCAATCCTCCGCTAAGTGCTACACTAACATTATTAGTATCGTTTAAACAGTAATCCAATTCATTTTTATAAACATTCCAAAACCCTGGATAAATATCTTTAATATTCTCCTGAGAAGATTTGGAGATATTTTGATATAGGGTATTATCATATTTCGATAATATTTTATTTCCTTTTTCATCAAACTTCAAATATTCTCCAGGAAGCAAACGCTTACAGTTCGTCAATATAGTTCTTGAACCATAATTAGAAAATTCCGGTCCAATACATCTTTGTATTATCCCGGCTTCATCAAATTCACATTCAGATATTGCACCAATTAAAATGATACTATTCGAAATAAAAAAACCTTTATTATTCTTAAGATAATATAGAGGGTAAATTCCGATTGGATCATTACAGAGTATAAAATTCCTTGTATTCTTATTAATAACTAATGAAGAAAAGGTACCTGTAATATTATCAGGTAAAGGCCAGGTTTTTGAAATTTCACTAATTACGGACTCTTTCTGACCCTGAATATCTGAAACTTCCTTATTAAAATCTCTTAAATATCCAACGGTAATACTATAATGGGAACTTGTTTTCTCAATTGCCTTTATATCTTCTATTAAAATATTAAGTGAGCCTATCCCCCGAAGACTCAATCCATAAGGTAGACCTTTTATTAGTGACTGATTTACTTTAATATTAGTAAGAATGAATCTCATGTTTTTAGAGGCGGTATTATTAGAAGGTAGAAGACAAAAAAAATCCGGGAAGTATACTTAAAAATCAAATGATCAAACTATTTAAATTTAAGGCTTATTTTACGCCTTTAATTAATTTGATTGCCCAAGCTTCACTTTTTTTCCATCGTTCATTCATTTCACGAATATAGGTTATAGGGTTATTCTTTTCCTGTTTACTATAGAATTTTAAAAATAAGGAACTTTTAAAACCATTGATTTGTTGGGGTGTATAATATTTATAGGCGAAAGCCATGACAGTTGGTGAAGGTTTCGGTAGTGGCTCTTCCTGCTCCCAAGCTAAAATCGGTTTTTCACGAAAACCCCCCAATGGCGCTTTCAGGTGCAAGATTTGAATATCCGGATGGTAAATGATGTCACATCCAAGCTGCCGCAGCTGCATACCAAAATCGGCATCCTCACCGTAACCATGTTCATATATAGTGGAAAAGGTGCATTGTTTGGCAAAACCACTATTGACGATACTTGTTCCGGAACCAAAACTACCCCATTGTTTAATTTTTTTGAAAACTGTTTCCTCCCCTTTTTGCTTGCAGTTCATGTTGATTGAGGAAACCCCCAATCTTTTAACCTCTTTTATATATTTCTCCAATAGATCAGATCTCAAACGGATATCATCATCAGCAAGAAAGATCCAATCAGAATCTATTTCTTTCAAAGCAATGTTACGGGCGTTGCACGCCCCGGTTTGATGAATAAAATGATGGACAATTTCAAAAGGCCAGGTTTTAGATTGCAATTCTGGTAATTCGGTAATTGAATCCACATCCGGATTTTGCTCTACCACGATAACCTTTTTTGGAAGAAGGTCTTGAAGGCTCAGATCCTCTATCACCTGCATCAGGTATTTTGGTCGGCCAATAGTAGGAATTATCACATCTATGGAATTTGAGGTTTCGGGAATTTTATTGGATTGAATTTTAATTGCCGACAGATCTACCTTTTGCAAAAAGCACTTTTTCTCAAGAAAGGCCATTACATAGGCCTTTATAGGAAATTTGTTCTCATATCTCCAGTAACACCAGAACAAAACCGAAAGCCAGATTGTATTGTAATATTGATATACAAAGGAAAATAGCTGGGTTAAAGTGGCCGTAAATTGAGGTTTTTTATCTGAAGTTTGCCTTACTAACCTTGGCTCGCTATAACAAAAGAGTCCGTTTTGCTGGCCGATCTTTGCAATGGAATTCAACAAATAATCAAAATCATCTATTCCTTCAAAGAGAGGTTTGAATTTTCGAAGTGTTTCTCCTTTTATCCCCCCTACATCACTGCTCATTAGCCAGGTGGGGTATAAAACATCTCTATTTACATTTACAAATGGCAACTGGTCTATATAACCAATACTTTCCGAAAAAAAAGCGTTTTCAACTGCATAAGAAGCCAAAATAAGGTTTTGGTGAAATACCTGGGACCAATTCTCTAAATCCAAATCTGCCTTATATTTCTCTTCGCACCAACCAATGATCTCATCCGGAAATTTTTCTGCCATTTCCCAAATAGCTTTTGTACAAAGTGTGGCTGAAATATTTATTTCAGTTTCACCTTTCAATACCTTCTTAACTTGCTCGGCATTCTGATGAATAAGTAATATCATTAGTTATATCTAGCTTTAAACAAATGTACTTTATCCGTCAATTATGACCCTATGTTATTAATAGACCATCAAAGAATTATGTGGAAATAAAATTATATTGCGGTCCGGATATTAAGTCTTTCATGGCTGATTATATGAGGGCTTTTCATTCTAAAGACGTTAAAAGGAAAACCCATTTCCTTCTCTTGCACTCTTACATATTTCTTAATCCTGCATTTTACCCTGGGTTCTTGCTTTCTCGAAATCATCGGATCATCCAATATTTCAATTTAGTAGAAATTTTCTCCCGGATCCACCAAAAATTCTGGAAAGCCGTCGGCTTAATGAAGATGATCTTTAAACCTCCTTGCCATTGAGTGGATGGAAAAGGACTATAACTTGGGTTTTTATCTTTACTAATTAAATGTACATATTTATGATTTGGAAAAAATTCCTGTAGTGAATCCAATTGTGATATTCGATCTCCTTCTATGGCAATAATACCATGTTCAGAAATTAAGTCTTTTACTATATCCAAATTTTGATCCTTCCCGTCAATAATAATAAGATCAAATTTATTATTAAAAGATAATTTTGTTAAATCAGCAACTATATTAAGCCGATGATAAACTTCCTTTAAATTATCAGGCAAGGCTTTTAAACAAAAATGGTTTGCCTCTGTTCCGGTATAGCTAATTTTCTTACCCCTGTTAACTGCCAAAATAATTCCAGATATACTTCCTATTCCTAATCCAACTTCTAATATTCTTTCAATGTGAAATTTTTTTACCAATTGATTAATTTTCTCAATTGCAAATTCGCTGGCTATATGCTGACTCCCTTCTGCAAGGCAAAATTTCTCATATGCGTATCTAATTCTCTGCTTTTCACTCATAACTGAATGCAAAAAAGAATGGTTTTTAAATCTTCATGTATTTTAAAGGAATAATTATGGTTTCTATAAGAAAACACAATCTCCTTCAAAACCATATCATTTACTTTTTTCATTGAAATATAAGGTTGTGTCTGTTTACCTAACAGCTTTTTGGTTTTATGTTTTATAGTATTAGAATAAGGATCTTCAACAAATTCAACTTTGATTATTTCTCCCTTATATGATGGTAACTCTTCCCTTAAAAAATGTTCAACATGAGCCAGTATATTATAAATCCTGATTGTTACTGTAGGCTTTTCCAAAAGATCACTTTGTTCCTTACAAATAACCATTCCCATCTCAGCCTGCTGGGATGGACTTATAACCCCCTTATCCTTATGCCGTAAATAATGTCGCTGATTGATTCGCATGATATTTTTTACTCTTGGATTTCCGGTGATAATTTTGTCTTCGGACCCGGCAAAACTTTGATGCCAATTATGGTAGAAAAAGGGAGTTGCATTATGCTCTCTTTTATAACCGTCATTTTCCATTCTCGCGAAAAGATCTTCGTCTTCAGAACCATAAAAATGGAAAAATTCATCTAGTCCATTCACTTCCATAAAAGCTTTTCTCGGTGCTAAGATCATCCCATTTACATCACCAAATTTAGTAGGCTTTAAATCCTCAAAATTATATTTCTTGATCAATTTCTGAGATTCTGATTTATTCAAATATCCCAGCTTAAAAAGAAAAAACTTTTCCTCTACAGCGATATTTTTAAAAAGTTGAGTTGCTTCCGGATGAAAAATGAGGTCTACGTCTGCTATAAATATATATGGATTTTGAGTTTGCAAAATTCCATAATTAAGGGCTTTGCTTTTATTCCATAGCAGCTGGGAAACCTGGAGAAAATAAGGAGTAACAAATCCATAAGTACTGCAAAGTTGTCCTAAACTTTTAACTAAAGGTTCCTCGCTTCCATAATCAACAAAAACCACCCTGAAGTTAATCTCAGGTTGATTTTTAAGGGAGTCAAAGGAGATTTTAATCCGATCTATATCCCTGTTACGATTGGCATATATAATGGTTACAAATTCATTCATAGATTTAATTTCCAATTTCCATTTTTATTTCCTTTTCTACTAATTTATATTGAATTAAAACCTTTTGCTGGATAAAACCTCGTTCCAATTTAGGTTTAATAAAGTCAATATTATAGGCAACTGCATTTTTAAGTCTTACCTCATCTGATAATGCCACTTTGATAAAATTCCTTATTTCTTCAAAATCTCCAGGTTTCCCAATTAAAAAACCGTTTTTACCATTTTCTATAAGTTCAGCAGTTGCACCCCCGGGGTTGGACTGAATCGGAAAAGCACCCATTATAATTGCTTCCAATAAGGTATTTGGCATTCCATCTGATAGGCTATTGCCTATGTAAATTAATGATTCCCCCATTAATTTGAGAACCTCCAGCTCGCTAATCTTGTTAAAGACAACCATATTGTTCCAATTATCCATTTCCGAATTTTCAACAAATTCAAAAACTTCCGCATCTGCACCAAAAACAACTATTTTATAATTCTGCAAGGAGGTTTTTAAGCCTAAGATTGCCCTTAAAACTGAAATGCATCTCCCATGTTTCCCCTGGTAACCCTTTATTAAAAGAGTTTTTCGTTTTTCAAAAGGTTTTAGTAACGAATCGGATTTCTTAAAATCAAATCCTCCCCTTCCGGGGTATACACCTAGGAATCTTCCTTTAAACCCCTGCTCAAGTGCGATTAAATAATCCCTTTGGCAGTCGGCAAACATATAATCCAGATAAGGGAAGACCCGGTTCATATTTTCCAAATATTCAGGCTGATTTCGGTAATAATACAAATCGCTTCCCCAGGAAGAATAGATCCATTTTATTTCCGGATGATTTTTCATTACCTCAAAAATAGGAGAAGTGGCCAAGTACATTACAAAAGAATGTATCACATCGGGTTTAATTTCCTGGATCTTTTTCTCTAAAACAGCTTTTAAATCCCTTTCATTTAATCGATTGATCCACCGGTTTAAAAAAGGAGAGTTTTTTTTTAAAAAATGCCTTCCCGGATAATCACATTTATAACGCCACCCGATGATTTGAGTTGCAAAGTCTATTTGAGCTACCCTGGTGTTGGAATCAAATACATCCAGCCAATATACCTCATGATCCGAATCTTTTAATTGCTCCGCCCAGTTAAAAAAATGAGGGGCAAATATCGAGACCATTAAAATTTTCATCTAAAAATTTTTATAAATTCCGTTCAATTAATTCATATCTATTTAGAACTAATTCCTTAACATACTCCCTATCAAGTTTTGGTTTGATATATTTTGAATTAAACTCAATTCCGCTTTTTAATAATTCTGGATTTTGCACAGCGTTTTTTATCAAAACTGCAATTTCATCGATATTTTCGGGATCTTCAATTAAATATCCATTTTTACCATGTTCAATAATCTCAGCAGTAGCACCACCCGGATTGGATTGGATTGGAAAGGATTCCATAATTATCGCTTCCAATAGGGTATTAGGCATCCCATCTGAAATACTATTACCAATATAAATTAATGATTGCCCCATTAAATCCAAGACTTCTCCCCGCCCAATCATTCCAATAACTTTTATATTTTTTTTTATTTTAAAGCTAGGAAGATCAATCAATTTAAAAACCTCTTCACTCGCACCAAACACAATAATGCTATAATCCTTGATTTCATCCTCGACCTTTATAAGGGCTTCTAAAACGTTATTGCACCTTCCAAATTTATTTTGATAACCTTTAATCAAAATAGTTTTTCTTTTTTGAAATTCCTTCATCCGGGAATTAGATAATTCCAATTCATAGCCTCCACCTCCTGGAAAAGTTCCCAAAAATTCCCCTTTAAATCCGAGCTTTTTCGCAATTAAAAAATCCCGCGTACAATCTGCAAACATATAGTCAAGGCGGTTAAAAACATCTTTGGTACCCCTTAATTTTATAGGTTCATTTGCATAATAAAATAAATCTGTCCCCCAAGCAGTATAAATCCATTTTGTTTCTGGATGATTTTTCATGATTTCCACAATAGGCACACAAGCGGAATTCATCTCAAAACTATGTATGACATCAGGTTGGATTTCATTATACTTTTGTTGAAAAACATCTATAAATTTTCTCTGATTAAATTTTTTTATAAATGCATCCAGAGAAGGAAGATTTTTCTTAATTCGTTGCCTACCCGGAAATTCAAATTTATTTTTCCATTTTACGGTTTGATGAACAAAATCTATTTTTCTCACATAGGTATTTGCATCATGTGCATCCAGCCAATAAACCTCGTGTCCAGAATCCTTGAGTTGGAGTACCCAATTAAAAAAATGATTAGAGAAAACTGAAACGAATAAAATTTTCATTATTTATTAAGAAAAATTGATTCAATTGATTCTTTTAAATATTTTGTAGAAAGATAGACTTCTAAGTCGGGTCGATTAAGTTTGAATTGACCTGGGTCTTTCTCCCACCGCATATATAGCCTTTCTATATGGCCGGCAATTTTATCGGACTCATCAATTTCTGCCCAATATCGATAATCATCACCTAACAGCCTTCGTGATTCACTCTGAGCGGGTCCTAATAATAAGATTGGTTTATCTGCATTTACACAGTGTGGAAATTTACCCGGTAAAAAAGGACTTATGGTTGATTTTGTTTCTAATATTATATTGACAGAACTTTTCTTTTGGATGTTTTGAACCATTTTAAATGGTAAATTATCAGGACTTACCTTAAATTGAGGGATATACTTTTCATACTCCGAAAGTGCTGAAGAATAATGATTTCTACCTCCTAAGAATATCAGTCTGGCATTGTTTGCACCCGGATTAGTCCTTAAAAATTTCTGAAACCCTGTAATTAACCCCTTTGGATCCCGTCTCCATAACAAGTTTCCCGCATGTACAATGTTGAAATTTTGAGGGTTAAAATATGTAGGGAAATTTTCAATATTATTTCCCGCACAAGGATCCAATTGATGTGGTATAACCACTCCTTTGGCTTGAAAAGGAGCAAAATGATTACCCATCCATTCCATTAAAAGCTTGCTGGGAAAGGCAGTGATTTCAGCTTTTAATGCAACTTTTTTCATGAAAACCTCCTTTTGACGTGCTCCTGCTTCAGTCCAGGTATAAGGTTTAGGGTAATAATGCATTGGGTAAGGATCGTGAATATATGCCATCCATTTATTATGAAGTTCAGGCATTTTCAATATAGCATGATGAGGCCTAAAGCTACCTCCCTTGCTAAGGGTTATCACGAGATCGGGTTTAAAATCTTTAATTTGCTTCAAGGATGCAATTATGCTGTTGCGATCATTAAAAAGAGTAAAGGAAAATCCAAATATCTTTTCCAAGGGTTTACTAAGGGATAATTTTAAATAAGCACGGATATACCTTTCCATTCTACTAAGGAAGAATAATGCGCTTCTTCTATTTTCCTTTATTGAAACGCAAAATAATCCAGGTAATTGAATTTCTTTGCGGGTGTAATGATATACCAACACCTCAAAACCGGCTTTATGCAAATTCCGGATCAAAGCTACATTTGCCTTTGACCCACTGCTGTCTTCGACATCTATAGATTCAACAACAACTAATATTTTATTTTGGGTAGGCAAATTTTTTCTTTGGGTATTGGTTTGTTGTAAATCTATGTAATTTTCTGTATTCCCTATTTCAACTTTTCTAATCCAGAAAAAGTTTAATTTCTGATTAACTTTTCGCTTTCAACTTTTCTCAATACTTCAAATTCTTTCTCAAGTGCCTCACCACCTTAATCGCCGCTTTCCCATCTCCATAAGGATTTGCTGTATTTTTAAAATCCGGAGGATGGTTTAATAGTCGTGCTGCCTCAGTAACAATTTTATTTTTATCTGTTCCTACTAAAAAAGAAAATCCGGCCTCCACGCCTTCCATTCTTTCTGAAAATTCCCTTGTAACCAGCACTGGTTTTTTAAAAGTGGGGGCTTCCTCCTGTATTCCACCAGAATCAGAGATAATAAGGCTACAATTTTGCATTAACCATAGCATTGTGGGATAGGAAACGGGAGTAACAAGATGAATATTTTTTTGATTGCCTAGCAATTCCTGTACCGGTCCTGTTATATTAGGATTTAAATGAACAGGGTAGATCAGTTCCACATCCTTTCTATCTGATAGTTCTAGCAATGCCTTACAGATACTAACAACTCCATCGCCAAAATTCTCCCTGCGATGACCAGTTACAAGGATCATTTTCTTATTTGGATTAAGTAATCTTTTGATTTTTAATATTTCTTCATTTAATGGTTCTACTTCCATTTTCACAATGGCCCAATTCAATGCATCTACCACAGTATTACCTGTTAAATAAATATGTTCATTAAAAATATTTTCTTTATTTAAATTAATCTTCGCCTTAGTCGTTGGCGCAAAATGGAAATCTGCGATCCTGGCGGTAAGTTGGCGGTTAATTTCCTCGGGGAAAGGCGCCGCTTTATTATATGTTCGTAATCCTGCCTCTAAATGTCCAACTTTTATTCCCCTGTGAAATGCCGCAATTGAAACCATCATTGCACTAGTTGTATCACCTTGCACCAAAACGACCTCAGGTAGTTCCTCTTCCAAAACTCTATCTATTTCTTTAAGAATTTTAGAACTAAGCTTATTTAATGATTGGTTTGGCATCATGAGGTCCAAATCATGATTCGGAACTATTTCAAAAAAATCAAGCACCTGATCCAGCATTTCCCTGTGTTGAGCAGTTACGCAGATCTTAAAATCCAGTTTTTGATTTATAAGCTCATGAATTACCGGAGCCATTTTTATGGCCTCTGGACGGGTGCCGAAGCATAGGAGGATTTTATTCAAAACTGCAAATTTTCAGGGTTTAATTAAGCATTTAAAAATTATTTTTAAACTTTTTTTCTTACCATATCCAAATAAAATTTTAGGCCGATTTTTAATTAATAAATATAAAACCTTGAAATCTTGATTTTGAAAATAATTAAAAATATTACCCCTAATTTTTATATCTATCTCTTCTAATAAATTTTTATCCAAATATTTAAAAATTGGATCCAAGTCTTTTTTAAATGAATTATAATTTTTCAAATAATCGGAAACATTTATCTTTTGATTAAGATGAAAATTTTTAAATAATTCTGAATATTCTTTATTCTCAATATCATATTTTTTAAAAAATTTCGAATAGCAAGCTTCTAATTTTTTTTGAAACAATACTTGCATTTCGGAATTATCAGTTTTTACTTGAGAAGTTAAACTTCCTTCATGTATTCTATAATTATATAATACATCAGGAATAAACCTGAATTTGGAATGAATTTTAGTTTGCAACCAGAAATCGTAATCTTCGATAGTATGTAAATTTTCATCATAACCTCCGTTTTGATTAAAAACATCCCTTTTATATAAAAAGCAGGGACCAATATTATTACCTAATAAAAGGGATTTATTTTTACACATAACATTATTTAACCTTGAAATTCCATAAGGGTCTATAATATTAAAATTAGCGTGAACAACATCGGTCTTACTTTTTGATAATGCCTTCAACATAACTTCTATTGCCTTTGGCGCATAATAATTATCATCAGAAGTCCAGGTTAAGCATTCCCCCTTAGCGTAGTGATGCCCGATATTTAAACTGGCAGGTAATTTTAAATTATTTTGATTAGAAATTATTTTAACCCTCTCGTCCCTTCGAGCAAAATCTTCAGCTATTTGTAAAGGTGAATCATTTGAACAATCATTTACAATGATTAATTCGAGATTTGAATAGGTTTGTGATAGACAACTTCTGATCGATTCTGAAAGAAATTTTTCCCCATTATATACAGGCAACACAATACTTACTAAAACCTGATTTCTCTTATTCCTCACTTCAAATTATCTATTAACCTGTTTTTTCTATTATATCTTTAAATTTTTGATAGTTTTAAATGGTATGACACTGATGATCCTCAAGTTTTTTTTAATTCAGACTTTATTCTAAAGATTGGTCGTAAGGCCGGGTAAGTATAAAAACCAAGTTTATATTTTAAGGATTTTAAAATATTTAAATTACTTTTTTCTACAAGGTATTTGACAATAGGGTATGATTTAAATGATAAAGCTTGTCTATAAAAAAATTTAAACAGCTGTTCATCAAATATCTTCTCTTCGATAGCTATATCAATAACGCTCAAATTTGCCAAAATTACCGAGTCAATTATTTTCTTATTTCCGGTTTTATATCTATGAGTTGCAGTACCAGGGTGTTTACGAGCAAATAATAATATTTCATCTAAAGAAACGCCCTTCAGACCTATTGATATTAATCTAGAATAAAACTCCCAATCATCAGCATAGATTATATCACCCCGAAAATGTGCAGTACCTATTGAGGACTTCCTCCATACAACCTGGCAAGAGTTAAAGGGTAATTCTCCAATTATTATCTGTTTTAAGTTTTTTTTGGTTATAATATTAATCCGGGGTTTTGCATTTTCCTCAAATTGTATTTTTTTCAATTTATAAAAAACGGTTCTTTCAAATCTACAAAAATCATGTTCCGTATTATTGAGCTCAGAAATGCACTTTTCCAACAATTTAGGATGAGCTATGTCGTCATCATCAAAAAACCATATAAATTGTCCTGTTATTTTTGTAAGACCGTAATTACGAGACCCGGGGCAGCCTTTAGAAAAAGCCGCTGGTCTCTTGAAAAATTTAAACCTGGGATCATTTAAATAGTTTTTTAAAACTTCCCGGGTATTATCGGTACCTCCATCATCAACTATTATAACTTCAAAATCAAAATATGTTTGATTAAGAATCGAGTCAAGTGTCGCACCTATAAATTGAGCTCTGTTATAGGTTGCTATAATAATTGAAACTATTGGTGTAGGTCTATTCATTCGATAAAAAATTCTGGCTCAAAAACTTTAAACTTCTTGCTTCCACCAGAATATTAATTTGAAAATATTATTATTTTCTAATTTTCTAACCAAGTGAAATTGGAGGTAAATATCTAGGGATATAATGGCATATCATTTCTAAAATCTTTAATTATTGACCTTTTTAAAAAGGCCAAATAACCTGAAAGGTTTCAACAATTTATGGCCAATCTTATAATCTAAGCTATCCATCACTTGCTGCTTAAAAGCTTCACTTTTCCTAATAGACTTCAACCAGTGATGTATAAAAAAGTTGAAGTGTTCTTTATATATATCAGAATGTTTATGATAAATATATTCCAGAATCTCATATTTACTTTGATTGGCTTTCTTATTTCTTGAATTATTTTTATTTCTGTAATGGAATAAAAACTCGGGAATTACTTCTGCTTTCCCTCCAGATTTTAATAACCTAATATAAAGTTCCCAATCCTCATATCCCTTAACCATATTTTCATCATATCCTCCGGCGGTTAAAAAATCCAATCTTTTGAACATTACACTAAGCGCACTACTATTAATGAGAAAATTTTCCAATTTACCTCCATCCGGTTTAAACTTTAAAGTTTCACCGTTTGAACTGAACCAGTTCGCATAACATGTAACAATTTTTATTGAAGAATTATTTCGAAAAATTTTAATAGCTTTTTCACAAAAGCTTTCTTCATAAAAGTCGTCACTATCCAAAATTAAAATAAATTCTCCGGTGGCTGCTTTTATCCCGTTATTTCTCGCAGCACTCACACCTTTATTATCCTGCGTGATAATCATATTTAATTTAGGCTCCAATTCTTTTAAAATCGCTTTGGTGTTGTAATTAGACCCATCATCAACTACAATTATCTCCTTATTTTTATAAGTTTGATTCAGGGCAGAATTTACGGCTTGCTCAATATATTTATGGTCATTATAACACGCAATTACTATTGATACTTTCTCTTGATGCATTGAATAAATTTAAAATAAGTAATTCTCTATTGAATTAGCGTATGAGACCAATAATACAAACTTCAGCATATTATTTAATTAATTAAATCAATTTTATTTTTAATTGTTTAGGCCTATAACAAAGTTTAATAAAACAATTATTTTTATTCCAAAATTTATAAATTAATGAAGTTGTTAAACAGAGAATTTTTGATGGGCGTAATAGCATTTATTGCTTCTCTTTTATTTTTACATATTGTCCAATCAAATAATTTAGGATTCTCTCAAGATTCTATGGCTTATTGGGAAGGGGCCAAAAATATTAAAGCGGGTAATGGTTATATTTTTGATACCGGTGAGTTTATAAATCATTGGCCACCTTTTTATTCCTTAATTCTGGCAATTACATCCTATATTACAAATACGGAAGTAATATACACAGGCATATTTCTTCACGCCCTACTAATAATTGGAGTTATCTTCATTTTCAACCGAATACTTAAGGAGTTAAAAATAAATAAGTATCTCTCAATATTTATTGTTGTCTTAACCCGAAAAATTCATGAGATATAAAGAAAAATTGGGCGGAAAGTGTTATATTTAAAGAGCTTAGAGGCATCTTTAACCACACTAAAACCACCCAATTTTGAGTACTAAAAATACAGTTTTCTACCGAGGTAAAAAAT
>JBGTNH010000060.1:0-58596 GCA_041743165.1 Gillisia sp.
ATGGCAGGTAAGTCACGCTAATAAAAAGGTCCTGAAGATCGCCCTGCCAACTAAACGAAGACCTTGGATGGACGGAATTTTTGCCCAAATCAAAAATTCCAACCCTCCCTTTACTTATTCTAATGCATAATCCGGGTTAAAGCCCCCTTCAGGGGGTTGGGGGTTATAAAAAAACCGAATGCTACAGCAACCGGTTTATATAAATCTCAAAAAAAAATTTCTATAGTTCCTCAACCCGGGCTTCCAGTTTTTCCAACTCTCTGCGTTCCTGAAGGAAATCCTTTAATTCCTGACCGTACAGGGATTCTTTTACCTGGGGGGTAAGAGAATTATATATGGTATCCAAATACTTGATATTAGCATCAAAAACTTCTGATAAAGCCAGAAATGGAGCTATTTCGAGGTCTTTGTTATTGATGGCAAAATTTACCGTATAAAGATATTTTCGGGCAAGAAGCCTGTCGTAATCTTTGTTAATTGCTATTATCTGCTCTTCATTATTCGCCATTTGAGCTTCAAAGTTCTTCTGAATTAAATCAAGGTTGCTTTCTTTGAACCGTGACATTATTTTCCTGTATTCAACCAGTTTCTCCTGATTTTCTGAACCAGTTACTTTAGCATCAACCTGGAAATTTTTTAGAGTAGTATTGATGGTCACCTCCCCTTCTTCAGCAAAGAATTCTATTCTTTCAATATAAGCTGCATTGTCAACTTTATCGAGGAACAGGTACATCATTTGAGGACTGGATATGTTGGTTTCAAAGACAAAGTTGGAATTACCCCTTATAACAACAGAATCGATATTTACAAGTGAATCATTTTCAGCTTTTTGCAGATATATAGTTCCCTTCTTCAAACCCTCAACATTACCTTTGATAACAAGATTTTTTTGCTCAGATGTGCAGGCCATCAGGGTGCAAATGATTAGAACTAAAACAGGTAATTTTTTCATGTAATTTCTTGAAATTTTGGTGTGCAAATATCCAATAAAAATTGAATTTTTACTAACCTTCCGCAGCCAATTGCATTAAAATAGTTGAAAGTATAGCGCCATAGGTGCCTACAACATAACCAAATACCGCAAGGAGTACTCCCACCGTTGCGAGTGAAGGGTGAAAGGCCGTTGCCACTACCGGAGCGCTGGCTACACCACCAACATTTGCCTGACTTCCCACCGCGAGAAAGAAATATGGAGCCTTAATGAGTTTTGCCACAAGGATGAGCAATCCTGCGTGAATTATCATCCATACCATACCTATTCCTATAAGCCCCGGATTTTCAAAAACCATGGTGAGATCCATTTTCATTCCTATCGTGGCTACAAGAATATAAATAAAAATGCTTCCAATTTTACTGGCTCCTGCGCCTTCATAGGTTTTAAACCTTGTAAAAGATAACAGGATTCCAATAGCGGTTGCAATAGAGATCAACCAGAAAAACGATGAAGCGAATGAGGAAAGAGAACTTTTCTTATCGCTAAATACTTCAAAATTGTTCACCAGCCAGGCAGAGATCCCATCTGCTCCATAATGTGAAATTCCTACAGCTCCAAAAGCTATTGCCAGCATGATCATAAAATCTGCAAGAGAAGGGATACGGGCAACACTGGCGGCATAATTTGCGACCTTTTCCTTAAGATTGATTATAGCGGTTTCATCTGCTCCCAACCATTTATTTATTTGTTCATTGCGTCCAACTCCCAACAGGATAAGGGCCATCCAAAGATTTGCCACCACAATATCCACCAGAACCATACCTCCATAAAGTTCGGGGTTATACTCATAAATCTCCAGCATCGCTGCCTGGTTTGCTCCCCCTCCAATCCAGCTACCTGCAAGGGTGGACAATCCGCGCCAAACGGCATCGGGTCCTACTCCTCCCACGGTTTCGGGGGAAAATGTGGATATAAGTAATATTGCCAGGGGACCTCCGATTATTATTCCTATGGTTCCTGTAAAGAACATGATCAATGCTTTAGGGCCAAGGTTAAAAATAGCATTAAGGTCAATGCTTAAAGTCATTAATACCAGGGAAGCGGGAAGTAAATATCTGCTGGCTATATAGTATAGTTGAGAAGTACTGTCATCAATAATACCCAGGGAATTAAATATGGCAGGAATAAGGTAACACATTAAAAGTGCAGGAACCACCTTATAGAATTTTTGCCAGAAACCTGTTGATTGGGAAGAGGTATAAAAAACGAACCCCAGGGAGATCATTAAAAGACCTAAAACAATAGCATCATTGGTAAACAACGGGGTACTTTCCATATATGTATTTCTTAGGGCGGCAAAATACAAATTTTATTAAACTTAAGTTAAGATAAAACAGGAAGTATTTCAGGTTAAATTGAGGGAAATATCTCATCAAGAGAAAGTGCAACACCATCATCAATGCCTGCCCCCGTAATGACATTTGCGGCTTGTCTTGCTTCGGGACGACCGTTGCTTACTGCCACACCATATCCAATCCTTCCAAGCATTTCTACATCGTTAAAATTATCTCCATAAGCCACTGCATGATCTACAGAAATTTCAAAATGTTCCTTCAGCAAAAATTCAATTGCCGAGAATTTTGAGATCTCTTTTGAGGCAATCTCCAGGTATGTATCTTTTGAGCGGTATAAATGAAGTTTATCATCGTGAGAAGAAAGCAAAAAATTGACAATCCCTTCAATTTTTTCAGGATCTCCCATAGCCATGATCTTATGGGCACCCTTTCCTTCCAACTTCCAATCTTTGATCACATCATTATTGGATTTGACTGCCGGGACGATTTTGGTGTTATTAATCTCCCTTTCAGCCCATTGATCCATTTGGGGCACATACCATTCATCATTATGGTAAAGACTTAAATGGCAGGCGTTTTTGGAATTGAAAGCATTCAGATCATCAAGGATATTTAAAGGAATAACAGTTGACTGCCTGATCTTACTGTCGATGAGAATAAGTCCGCCGTTATAACAAATGAGTGGAAGATTTTCTATGTCCAGCTGAGCTTGAAGATGGCGCATTGCTGCCGGCATTCTTGCAGAGATAAGCACAAATGGAATGCTGTCTTTTAATCTTTTTACAGCTTTAATAGTGCGTGGGGAAAGTTCCCGATCTTTATTCAGCAAGGTACCGTCTATATCTGAAAATACTATTTTATAAGACATTATTTCTTATCATTTTCCTTTTTCAATTTTGGGGTGCCTTTTGGCCTCTTTCAAAGCCCTGGAAAGCATATATTCTATTTGCCCATTAGTACTCCTGAACTCATCTGATGCCCACTTTTCAATGGCCTTGAGTTGTTGTTCATCAAGTCTTAAAGCAAATGCTTTCTTTTTACTCATTTTTTTATTCTATAGATTTAACAAATTCAGCAATGATTGGAATAAGTTCCGGATGAAGAGGCCTTTGAGGTTCATTATATGCTTTTGAGTTTTCAAGATGTTCACCCTCTATTTTTCTAAAGACATGGTTCATCTTCTCCAGAATCATAATCTTAGAATCGGGGGCGGCTTCATGAAGGATCTCAGCATCTACAACATCAACCTGTATATCAAAACTCCCGTTTATAACCAGAATAGGAATTTCCAGTTTTGCAATTTCGGCTGCGGGATCAAATTTCATCCATGAATGCATATATGGCTGAACGCTTTTTCTGAAAATAGATTCCAAAAATGGGCTGTAATTGTTTGTGCGCCCTGTTTTACTAATTTCTTCAAAGGCAACACGGGCATTTGAGGATAATTCTTCAGATTGTTTGGCTATTTGTTCCACTACGATCTCATTTATTGGTCTGCCGGGGCCTGCAAGAGAAATAAAAGCGTCAATTTCAACCTGATGAGAGGCAAGAATGCCTATAAGGGAACCTTCGCTATGCCCCGCCAGAATAATCTTGTCAAATTGACCTTTACTTCTGAAATGATTCACGATTGAAATAACATCTGTCACGAAGTCTTCAAATCGCAGATCTTCTTCTCTTATGCGAAGCCGGTCCATTTTAAATATCCTTTTATCAAATCTGAAAGAGGTCATGCCTGCTTCTGCAAGTTCATGTGCGATTCTTTTCACCCCGTCGTTTTTAGCCATAGGGGCGTTTCCATCGCGATTTACCGGGCCAGATCCTTGTATAAAAATCACTAAAGTTCTCCCGGCATCGCCATTGGAGGGAAGGGTTAATGTACCATCGGTAAATTTATCGATGCTCAAATTTTCCTCCCTAACAGGATTTTCCTGGGCACCGGAAAAATGGAAAACGAATAGTAAAATTAAAATGGGGCTGTATTTCATTTCAATGAATATTGGTATTTGATTTAATTTTATGCTGGTATGTTTTGATCACGGCCCGGGCGGCTTCTGGCTTTTGGGTGCCGATTAAAAATCTTATCTTGTCCCGTGTTACAATTTGAATGCCAAGGTTGCCGGACACATTATACGCTTTCCTTTTGCCTAAACTTCTGACTCCCCATCCTCCATATTCTGTTACAGGACCATATTTCCTGACATAAATGTCTTGAATTTCTTTCCAGGGAAAAAATTTTTCAGAAAAACCTAAAGGTGAAAACTTTACTCTTATACCTTCACTGTCTATGCGTGTTTCTAATTGCTTAAAAAGATTTAACGCCAGGGGTATAATCCCCGCCAGGAAAAAGAGAACAAGCACGGGGCTGTGAATATTTGTGAAACCGTCACTGTTTTTATAAATACCTGTTATCAAAACCATAAAAATCAGGAAATAAAGGGCATATAACCACCATTGATCAAATCGCTGTTTCTCTATAAAAACCCGCATTTATTTAATGATTTAATGTGCCGGCATTCACAATGGGAGCAGCATCTTTATCACTGCATAATACCACCATAAGATTACTTACCATTGCTGCGCGGCGTTCGTCATCTAAAATTACAATTTCCTTTCGGCTTAACTCAGCCAGGGCCATTTCAACCATGCTGACGGCACCTTCTACTATCTTATGTCTTGCGGCAACAATGGCAGTCGCCTGCTGGCGTTTAAGCATCGCACTTGCGATTTCATTAGCATAAGCAAGATATCCAATCCTCGCTTCAAGGACTTCAATTCCCGCAATATGAAGTCTCTCTGTAATTTCCTTTTCAAGAGCTTCGCTTACTTCGTTAACGCTGGATCTCAATGTGATATCCTCATCCAAACCTTCATCGGCAAAATTGTCATAGGGGTAAAGACTTGCCAATTTTCTTACCGCTGCATCGGTTTGGACGATAACAAAATTTTCAAAATTATTTACATCAAATGATGCCCGGTAAGTATCCTGCACTCTCCATACGAGGATAGTACTTATCATAATGGGATTTCCCATCTTGTCATTTACTTTAAGCCGTTCACTATCAAAATTGCGCGCACGTAGTGAAATTTTCTTCTTGGTATATAATGGATTTACCCAATAAAGACCATTTTTTTTCACCGTTCCTATATATTCACCGAAAAGTAAAAGAACCCTTGATTCATTTGGATTAACCAGGATCAAACCGGCAGCGAGAAAAATTGAAAAAATAAGCAATAGTAACATCCAGGGAGATCGTAGCATGATAAAGCCTGCTATACTTCCCACAAAAAGAATGAATATTAAAAAGAGCATAAAATAGCCACTTAAGGGACTGCTGATAATTTTTTCGTTGGAGATCATGAGGAGATTTTTTAAATGATATTAAATTGATATCATAAAGATATAAAATTAAATTGGATATTTTAAAGAAATTGTTATATACCTATTCTCTTACTATCTTTGCTGGAAATATTTTGGTAAAATTAAAGTTAGAATGAAGAATATAATCCTTTCATCAATACTCTCACTTTTTATAAATATCGGATTTGCTGCAGATATGTACTGGGGCAACACAGGTCATCGTGCAGTTGGTGAGATAGCGACGAAGCACCTTAGTAAGAAGGCCCAAAAGGAAATTAAATTAATATTAGAAGGAAAAAGCCTTGCCTTTGTTTCCACATTTGGAGATGAGATAAAGAGCGATAACAAATATAGGAAATTTGATCCCTGGCATTATGTCAATATAGAACCCGGGAAAGAAACTTATGATGCGGAAACCGCAAATCCCGAGGGGGATCTTCTTATGGCTTTGAGAAAGTGTAAAGCCGTGTTGCAGGATAAGAATGCGAGCCGTGAAGAAAAGGAGTTTTATTTGAAGATGCTTGTACACTTCATGGGAGATTTACACCAGCCATTCCATGCGGGGAGGGGAGAGGATAAAGGCGGAAATGATATAAAGGTAAGCTGGTTTAATGAAGCATCTAACATTCACCAGGTCTGGGATAGTGATATGATTAATTCTTATCAAATGAGTTATACCGAACTTGCCGAAAATACAGATGATCTCACACCAGAACGGATTAGGGAAATTGAAGAGGGGAACTTTGAAACCTGGATGTATGAATCAAAAGCCCTTTCAGAAAAAACTTATGCCTCGGTACAAGCGGGAGACAAATTGGGATACAGATATATGTATGTTTGGTTCCCGGTTGTTAGAGATCAATTGCATAAAGGGGGTATCCGCCTGGCCCATGTGCTCAACGAGATATATCAATAAACGGTTATTTAAGTTCGAGATTACTACCCTTTTGGCCCGGGGTAAATTTCCTCAGCTCACCAATTTCCTAAAAGTAAGATTGATCCTTGGTCCCTTAATTTGGGTAGTTTTGGGAAGTTCATGTTTCCAGAAATGCTGGGTAGTTCCCTTCATAAGCAACAAACTACCACTGGCAAGATTCAACTCGAGTTTCAGGTTTTTATGATGAATATGCTTTAGTCTGAATTTTCGGGTCTCACCTAAACTCAGCGAAGCAATCACAGGATTTTCCCCTAACTCCTTTTCATTATCAGCATGCAGGCCCATACTATCGTGCCCGTCCCGATATAAATTGGCAAGGCAATGGGTAAAAGATACAGGAGTAACCTGGGTTAATTTTTGCTGAATTTCTTTCAATTCACTGGTATATGGTAGGGGTTGAAGGGTTAGACCGGAGTATGTATAAGCCACGGGTGTTTCAGCATAAAGAGCGGTAAGTCTTGGCTGGGGAAGAGTCTTTCCGAAGATCTTTATGGAATGTTGTTGCCAGTTTAAATCATTTTTCAGTATCCTGAAATATTGAGTGGCATCCTCTATAGATAAAAAATTTTTAAAATACTTTATATCCAGCTCTGCAAATCGGGGAGCAGCGAAATGTTCAGCAGAAAGATTTGAGATCATACCCGGTTATATTATAAATAAAAGTATGCCCAGTACATCAGGAAAAACTGAAGTGGTATACGCAGCATCAATGCCCATCGCGGGATTCCGGCACCTGCTTTTTTTGATGAAAGCATATAAAAATGAACCATTAAGAAGAGGGCTAACATCAATATAATGCCATAAATGGCAAGAGTTCTTGTTTCTGTAAAAAATAATCCTATACCCAGCAAAATCTCTGCTACCCCACTTAAATAAACCAGATTGCGGTGAGCCGGCAAATACCGGGGCATAATTCTTTCATACATTCGAGGCTTTAAAAAATGAAAAACACCTGCCACAATGTACATACAAGCCATTAGGTAAAAGTGCCAGTGTGCCTCCATAGATTTTTTAAAGATATTGGATTAAATCTAATTTAAGGGCCGTAATGTTGGCATTACTAAAGAATATTTAGAAAACTTTATGAACCATTTGCTCTAATTAACTTAATTTAAGTAACTTGCTCCCACCTATTTATGTAAACCTAACCACGGTAAAGATTGAAACAAAACTACTTTTTCCCTTTTATAGTTTTATTGTTTTCTGCCTTCACCTATGGGCAGCAAGTACCTTCTGCCGTTACCCAACTGGATTCTATTTATTCTAGAGCGTCAGATCATTTAAACAACTACAAATATAAAGAGGCTATTGAGTATGCCATGGAACTTGTGGAAAAGTCAAAGCAGCTTAAAAATGATAAGTACCATTATATAGGTCATAATTTACTCGGTACTTCCTATAATAATCTTAATGATACAGTCAGAGCCAAAAGGCATTACGAGTATGCATTGATCTCGGCAGAAAAATCGGGGAATGACACCCTTATTTTGGGGGCTTATAACAATCTGGGAAATATATATTCCGAAGACAAAAAAACCACACAAATAGGTATTGATTATTATAACCTCGTGATAAATCTTGCGACAAAACTTAATAATGAAGACCTTATATTTAATCCAACGGTCAATATCGCCTGGACCTACATTGATAATGAACAATATGCACGAGCCTGGCCTTACCTGGAACGCTCATGGGAAATATATGGAGATAAGAAGGACAATTTCATAGGATCCCAACTTAAGAATTTAACCGGCAGATATTATGTAGGTATAAATGATCTTAAAAAAGCCAGGCCTTATTTTGAGGAGGCAATTCAAATGGTAGAGGAGGATTCCCTCATATTGGAGGCTTCACACGTTTATAAATCCTATTCTGATCTATTATTTGCTGACGGGGATTACAAAGAAGCTTATATAGCCCTTCAAAAATATAACGACTATAAATCCAGAATTTTTGAACAGGAAAGGATCAAACAGATCGAGGCTGCAAATATCATGTTTGATGTAAGTGAATATCAAAGAAACCTTGAAATTGCCCGAAGCGAGCAGATCTATAAAGATGAGGTAATCGAGAAATCCAGGGAAAAGATGTTTATCATGGTTATCTCTTCCATTGGACTTTGTATCATTCTTTTGGCTCTGGTAAAGATTATGAGGTCAAGAAGAAAGCTCATCAAGGAATTGAGTGTCAAAAATGAAGAGCTTTCCATGGCTAAAGATGAAGCCGAGCGCCTGTCAATTCTTAAAACTAAATTCTTTTCAACAATAAGTCACGAATTGCGTACTCCTCTATATGGGGTAATAGGACTTACCTCAATATTAATGGAGGATAAAAGCCTCACTAAACACGAAGATGATCTTAGATCACTGAAGTTCTCTGCAGATTATTTACTGGCCCTGATCAATGACGTGTTGCAAATGAATAAAATGGAATCAAATCTTGTAAAGCTGGAATCCCTTCCCCTGAATCTTAAAGACCTTCTTAAAAGTATAGTGAAGTCATTCGAATTCACAAGACTTCAAAATCAAAATTCCTTTCATCTAAATATTGACACTGCGATACCGGACAATCTCCTGGGGGATTCTGTGAGACTTTCCCAAATCCTTATGAACATAGTTGGGAATGCGATGAAATTTACCGAGAGAGGAAATATTTGGCTTACCGCAAAGCTGGTGAGTGATTCTGATCGAAAAAGCAGTATTCATTTTGAAATAAAAGATGATGGAATGGGGATTCCTAAAAGCAAGCAACAGATCATATTTGAGGAATTTTCCCAACTTAAATCTGCTAATTACAATTATCAGGGAACAGGGCTGGGGTTGCCTATCGTAAAAAAATTATTACACCTATTTGAGTCGGAGATATATCTGGAAAGCAACGATGGAGAAGGCTCGGCATTTAGTTTTGAAATTGAATTTCAAAAGGATCTTAATTATCATCTTCCAAAAAAGGAAAAGATTAATCTATTGGATAAGGATAATATCCTGGATAAGGCAAATGAAAAGACAATTCTAATTGTTGATGATAATCGTATCAATCAGGTAGTGACCCAGCGAATACTGGAGCAAAAGGGTTTTTTATGTGACATTTGTGATAATGGAACAGATGCCGTAGAAAAGGTAAGCCTTCAGTCTTACGATCTGATTTTAATGGATGTAAATATGCCGGGAATCACCGGGCTCGAGGCCTCCAGATTGATCCGGAAATTTAATAAGACAGTGCCAATTGTGGCTTTAACCGCAGTGGAGATCGAGGAAATAAGGGAAGAGATCTCCTTGGCGGGAATGAATGATATCATCGTAAAACCTTATGATACTTCTGTATTCTTTCAGGTGATCTTCCGGAATCTTATCATCGTAGACCTGGGTGTGGAGATTTAAGATTACTCCAATTTAAACTATCAGCTATCAGCTATCAGTTATCAGCTTTCAGCCTTCGGCATTCAGCCTTCGGCATCAGCTATCAGCTTTCAGCCTTCAGCCTTCAGCTTTCAGCCTTCAATAATCAAAAAAACCGCCTGCTATTTGATAGCAAGGCGGTCTATTAAAGTAATCAAAAACCTAAAGTTATTTGACCATTTCAAAACTGCGTTTTATAAAGGCAGTGAGTTCTTCTCCTTTTAAAAGATTTTGAGAAAGACGTGCAAGATCCAGGGATTGTTTGATCAACCTTTCCTGTTTCTTTTCTGTTTTAGTGTTAAGAATATCTGTTATTAAAGGATGGTTGGTATTCACCACGAGATTATACATCTCGGGGAAATTCCCCATACCAAACATTCCTCCACCGCCGGTTTGTTGCATTTCTTTCATACGCCGCATAAATTCGGGTTGGGTAATGATCAGGGGTGCAGCATTGCTATCCATGGCTTCCAGTTGAACAGTATATTTATCTTTTGGAATTACCTTTTCAAAATCCACTTTCAGTTTTTCTTTTTCTTCGTCAGACAATTTGGAGATCGCATCATCTTCTTTCCTGATCAGGTTATTAATATGGTCACTGTCTACCCTTACAAAAGATAATTTTTCTTTTGAAGTTTCAAGTTTTTGGAGCAGGTGGGAAACAATGGGAGAATCAAGAAGTAACACTTCATATCCTTTTTCTTTCGCTGATTCAATATAACTGTGCTGGGAATCCTTATTTGAGGCATAAAGGATTACCATATTACCATCCTTATCGGTTTGGTTTTCTTTGATCTTCTCCTCAAGTTCTTTAAAAGTGTAATACTTATCGTCTACAGTTGGATATAAAGCAAAGCCATCGGCTTTTTCAAAGAATTTTTCTTCAGAAAGCATTCCGTACTCAATCACGATTTTAATATCGTTCCATTTCTGTTCAAAGTCTTCACGATTATTATTGAAAAGAGACTTTAGCTTATCTGCAACTTTTCTTGTGATATAGGAGGAGATCTTCTTTACTGCACCATCTGCCTGCAGGTAAGATCTTGATACATTTAAGGGAATATCCGGTGAATCAATAACCCCCCGTAACATTGTAAGGAATTCGGGTACGATCCCTTCCACATTATCTGTAACGTAAACCTGGTTTTGATAAAGCTGTATCTTGTCCTTTTGTATATTCATATCCTGACCCATTTTTGGGAAATAAAGGATACCGGTAAGATTAAAAGGATAGTCTACATTAAGATGAATATGAAATAAAGGATCTTCAAACTGCATAGGATAAAGTTCCCAGTAAAAATCCTTATAATCTTTATCTTCCAGCTCAGTTGGTTGCTTAGTCCAGGCTGGATTTGGATTGTTGATTATATTATCAACGGTTTTCTTTTCGGGCTTTGCATCTTTAGGAGCATCTTCCGGTAAGGGAAGGGTTTCTTCCCTAGTACCAAATTTAATAGGGATTGGCATAAATTTATTGTATTTCACCAATAATTCCCTGATCCTGCTTTCCTTCAAAAACTCTTTATCATCTTCGTTGATGTGCAGGATCACTTCTGTACCTCTGTCGGTCTTATCTGCCTCCTCTATGGTGAACTGAGTTGTACCCTCACAAACCCAATGGGCGGCGGGCTCATCTTTATATGATTTTGTGATAATCTCTACCTTATTTGCCACCATGAATGCAGAATAGAATCCAAGACCAAAATGCCCAATTATTCCGCTGTCTTTTGCTGTATCCTTATATTTTTCAAGAAACTCTCCTGCGCCCGAGAAGGCTACTTCATTGATGTATTTTTCAACTTCTTCACGAGTCATTCCAATACCCTGATCAATTACATGAAGAGTTCCCTTATCCTTATCTATTCTGACCTCAATTTTAGGATCACCGTATTCAACATTGGTCTCACCAATTGTTGTAAGATGTTTCATTTTAAGAGTAGCGTCTGTCGCGTTTGAAACCAGTTCGCGTAAAAAGATCTCATGATCACTGTACAAGAACTTTTTTATAAGAGGGAAAATGTTCTCTACAGAGACATTAATGTTTCCGGTTGCCATATTTGTATGTTTTTTAATTTAATTTATTGTCAACATGCATAGTCAAAAAAAATACCAAGGAACTTTCGCTGACAAACTGGCACATGTAAGAAATTAATATAAAGACCGTCTAACATGCAGACATACTTATAAAATTTTTAACATATAATTCTGTTTAATATATATTATAAAAGATTAAACATTTTGTATATTTGTCACAGAAATAAATAGTTATGGCTCCCAGAAAAAATATCAGTATTACAGAAACCAATCCTACCATCACAAGAGAGAAGATAATTTCATTATATATGGAATATGTTCTTGAAAATGAAAAGGTGCCCAAGACTGTTTACAGATTTTGTAAAGACCATAATTTTACAGAGGAACAATTTTATGAGCATTTTGGAAGTTTTGAAGGTCTTCAGAAAGATATTTGGAATCTTTTCTTTGAAAACACCCTAAACCTGATTGAAAAAAGTCCTGATTTTGGCACATGGACCAACAGGGAAAAATTACTCACCTTCTACTTTACAATGTTTGAATTATTAACGGCAAACCGAAGTTATATACTTTTTGCATTATCGGAAAAAGATAAAATGATTAGCAATCTTGAACAGTTAAAAGGTTTGAGAAGAAGAATAAGGAGTTTTGCCACCCGATTGATTAGAGAAGCAAACGAAGAAAAGCAGAACATACTTAAGCAATCTGAAACCGTTTTTTCTGAAGCCGCATGGGTACAATTCGTATTTCTGCTAAAATTCTGGTTGAGTGACAATAGTCCGAAATTAGAAAGCACCGATGTTGCTATTGAAAAATCTGTAAATACCGTTTTTGATGTTTTTGACAATACTCCCCTGGAGCGCATCCTTGATCTTGGAAAATTTTTATGGAAAGAAAAAATGGCATAGAGCCCCTCTTTAAACCTCATGGGTTATATCAAAGCCCTACATAAATCCTGTGAGGTTTGTTTTAAAATATTTAATTAGTTTTTGAAACAAAAAATTTAAATGAAAACAATAGATAAGATACCTACCGGCAAACTTGGAAGAACCAGTAAAATGGTTCAAACCGGGGTAAAAGTGGGTGGTAATTATCTGAAATATTACAGTAAAAAGGCTTTTGACAGGGATCTTACCAGAGACCAGCTGGATGAGAGTAATGCTGCAGATATTTATGACGGATTAAAGAGCCTTAAAGGCAGCGCTTTAAAAGTAGCCCAGATGCTATCAATGGAAAAGAGCATACTGCCAAACGCCTATGTGGAACAATTCTCCCTTGCACAGTTTAGCGTGCCGCCACTGTCATCGCCGCTTGTGAGAAAAACTTTTAAAAAGTATAACGGGAAATATCCCGAAGAAATATTTGATACGTTTGCAACCCAATCGGTCAATGCGGCCAGCATCGGACAGGTGCACCGCGCAACAAAAGATGGGAAAAAACTTGCTGTGAAAATCCAATATCCGGGGGTTGCAGACAGTATCAGTTCAGATCTTGCAATGGTTAAACCTATAGCCATCAGGATGTTTAATATTAAAGGAAAAGATTCTGAAAAATTCTTTCGGGAAGTAGAAGATAAGCTTCTTGAGGAAACAGATTATCTTTTGGAATTGCGTCAAAGCAAAGAAATTTCTGAGGCTTGTGCTCATATACCAAATCTTAGATTCCCTGTTTATTATGAGAAGTTCTCCAGTGAACGTATCATCACCATGGATTGGATGGAGGGAGACCACATTGGAGAGTTTTCTAAAACAAACACCAGCCAGGAAAGATCCAATAGGATAGGGCAGGCCCTTTGGGATTTCTATATGTTCCAGATGCACAAATTGCGCAACGTGCATGCAGATCCTCATCCAGGGAATTTTTTAATTGATGACCGCTTTAATTTAATTGCGATTGATTTTGGCTGTATAAAACAGGTGCCGGAAGAATTTTATGTTCCCTATTTCGAACTGGCAAACCCTAAGAATATAAATGATCCTGTATTTTTTAGAAAAAAACTATATGAACTGGAGATCCTGCGGGAAGATGACAGTGAGAAGGAGATCTCTGTATTTTCAGAATTATTTTATGAAATGCTAAGTTTATTTACCAGTCCTTTTCATAATCCAACATTTGACTTTGGGGATGATGCATTCTGGAACAAGGTGACACTGCTAAGTGAGAAATACAGTAAGGATACTGAATTAAAAAAGATGAACGGGAACAGGGGCAGTAAGCATTTTCTTTATATTAACAGAACGTTTTTTGGATTATATAATCTTCTTCATGATCTCAAAGCAGAAGTGAAAATTGGAGATTATAATAACTAAAGATTGTTTTTATTGTAGGTTAGGTTTGGTTAGGTTGAATGAAAGGCGCTACTATTGCAGTTGCGCTTTTCTTTTGCAAATATCCTGAAATTTTAATTTAATAATATGATCAAATGTTATAAGAGCCCTAAAATTCCCCGTTTTCCCTGTTAAACAAGTTAAAATTATTTATTAATGCCTTGACCTTAAGGTAAGTTTGCAGAAGGAATGTCCAAAAGTCGGTTAATTCCATAATCAACCTGACATGAGCAAATTTACCCCTATACTGAAACGAGTATTTCTTATGCTTGTATTTTTTGCCTCTGTCCAGATATCTGGCCAGAATACGGGGTATTTTGCTTTTATTCCCGATGCAGCAGGTAACATTGACCGCGAAGGTTTTAATATTGGTTATCATGCTATTTATTCTCAATGGGATCTCAATGGAGATGGTGTTATTTCAGAAAATGAATTTTATACCGTGCTATTTAAAAGATTGGATTCCAACAAAAACGGAAGTTTATCTTTAAAAGAATGGACCCCGGGAGAAAAATACCTTTTTGGTATATTTTTGAAAACGGAAAGGGAAAGAAGGAATAAGAGGGCTAAAGTAAAAACAGGAGCAGAGATTACAGGTTTTGAATTTTTTGATTCTAATAAAGATAAAAAAATAACTCCCGGGGAATTTGATGCCGGAATAAAAGTAACCGGCTATTTTCAAAGTTATGATACCAATAAGAACGGAAGAATTAACCGGGAAGAATTGAACAATGGTGTTTTTCGTAATATGGATCTTGATGGCAACGGCATTATTGAAAAACATGAATTTGAAACAGTTAACAAGTTATATATTGACTAATTGTTTCGGAAATTGGTAGGTGATTAAAATCTAAAAGAAATTTTTCTAATTAAAAACGCCCCGTTCTAAATATAGGACGGGGCGTTTCGGTAATAGAATTTATTATTAATTTTTGAAGGCCGGGTCAGAAGTTGTCTCCACAGGATTTTCAGTCATATCCCGATTTTTCACATATTTTTCCAGCCACTGGTCCTGTTCCCACAATACATGTAACACAGATTCCTTTGCACTGTATCCATGACTTTCCTTGGGTAGCATTACCAATCTGGCAGTCGCACCAAATCCTTTTAAAGCGTTGAAATAGCGCTCACTTTGCATTGGATAGGTTCCTGAGTTATTATCTGCTTCCCCGTGTATTAGAAGTAAGGGAGTTTTCATCTTATCTGCATGCATAAAAGGAGACATTCCATTGTATACTTCCGGAGCTTCCCAGTAATTTCTCTCTTCACTCTGAAAACCAAAGGGGGTAAGGGTTCTGTTGTAGGCACCACTTCTTGCGATCCCTGCAGCGTAATCATTTGAATGAGAAAGAAGGTTTGCGGTCATAAAAGCACCATAGCTATGGCCCCCAACACCAACCCGGTTTCTGTCTACATATCCCAGTTCATCCACGGCATCAATCGCCGCTCTACCATTTGCAATAAGCTGTTCCCTGAAAGTATCATTGGGTTGTTCATCACCTTCCCCCACTATGGGAAAGGAAGCATTATCAAGAACCACATACCCCCTGTTTACCCAATAAATGGGTGACCCGTAAGAGGGATAGGTAAAGTCATTTGGATTGGAAGTATTCTGGCCCGCAGTGGCGAGATCCTTAAATTCCCGTGGATAAGCCCAAAGGATCATAGGTAATTTCTCTCCGCTATTTTTGTCATAATCGGCAGGAAGGTAGAGCGTTCCGTTAAGTTCCAGTCCATCATCCCTCTTATAAGTAATGATCTCTTTATGAACATTTTCCAGCGCCTTGAAGGGATTCTCAAAATTGGTGATCTGTTTGAGATCATCATTATTATTAATGTCTCTTATATAATAATTTGGAAATTCAGCAGATGATTCTATTCTTACCAGCAGTTTTCCTTCTTTTATGTCCAGAACTTCAGACAGGCTTTCCTTTTTGTCGTTGTAATTTGACTGGTACAACCTTTCAGTATCCCCCGTTTCAAGATTTATTGCATCAAAAAATGGGAATTGTCCTAATTCGGTATAGCCCGGGCCTAAGAGATAAGCTTTATTGCCCTCTATTGTAAGCACATTGGAACCATATTGATTCTTATGGGTTACAAAACTACCGGGATTATTATAATTATCCTGGTAATTCCTGTCAAATAAAACCTTGGGCGCTTTGTTTGGTTGAGATGGATCAAAAACATAAGTTCTCATATTTCTGGTATTCCACCATCTGTCATATGCAATAGCCGTATTTTTATTTCCCCAGGTGATCCCTGCAAATCTGTCCTTTGTCTTTAAAATAGGTTTTCCCTCTCCTCTAAAAGGCGCTTCAAGTAAAAAAACTTCATCCCGGTATTCCACTTCATTTGCAGGATCCCCTTTATCAAGGGCCATAACATATACAAGAGTAGCAGGGACATCATTTCTCCAGGAAATATTTCTGCGACCTTCACGCTCTGCCATGAATCCCTGAGGCATTTCTTCAATGAGGGGAACATCATTTATCTTGTTCACGAGTTTGCCACTCTTGTCATAAATAGTGGTTTCTGTGGGAAATCTTGAGTAAGGCACTATATAAGAAAAAGGTCTCTTTAAATGGCTCACCATTACATAGTTTCCATCTGGTGAGAAAGAAATACCGGTATACATTGCCGGCCCTTTCCACTCAGTAGCACTTCCGTTAAGATTTATTTTCATTAAAGTTGATCTGGCCAACTGCTCAAAATTATATTCATCATTAGGGTTTTGGAGAAGATCCTGGTAGGTCCTGTTCTGTGCCATGCTGCCTTCACTTACAGATATTGTGGGACCCTGGGGAACCGCTGTTGCAGTATTTACAAGATCTTTGCGATCTTTTGGCAACATCTTCACCATAACCGCGCTATTATCTTTAAACCAGTTGATCACATTACCCATATTGGCATTAAGCCTGGCTTCAGTAAGTCTTTTTGCCTGTCTGGTCTTAAGATCCAATACCCACAATTCAACACCTCTATCTGTTGTATGGGTCATTGCGATCTTTGTTTCATCTGGTGACCAGGAAAAATTTGAAAGCAAAGGATTTGCCGGTAAGCCGGTTACTTCAGAAGGGGAGGCTTGAGAAATTGGCTTAATTTCTACCTTATTAATATAATTGGCCCGGCTGCTTATATTGGTTACCGGATTTATTCTTAATCCTCCAAGGCGCAATTCTGTTTCGCTTAGTTCAGCTATTGATTTGTATTGATCTCTATAAAGAAACACCATCATTTCCCCTTTACTATCAATTAAAGTAGAAGGGGCCAGGGGAACATCAACCAGCTCCAGAATTTCTTTGGGCGGTTTTTGATACGTAAGATTTTCCTGGGCATATCCCTGGAAAAGGAAACTGAATGCCAACAGGCAATAAATCATTTTTTTCATTTGTGAATTTTAATGGTTATTATACGGATTTATAAAGTGTGAAAATCTTAATAAGTTATTGTTGGGAAATTCTTATACCCATTTTACAAGCTATATTTTAAATTGATTTGGCTACAAGTTGAAAGCGGATGTTAATGTTTCTTATATTGCAGAGCAAAATTTCAATAATTGCTTAAATTTAGTAAGAAATAATTTTAATTACCTAATTATTTACCCATGTATCAATCAAAAATTGCCGGTCTTGGATATTATGTGCCGGAAAATGTTGTTTCAAATGAAGATCTCTCTAAAAGAATGGATACCAATGATGCCTGGATACAGGAGAGAACCGGTATTAAGGAAAGAAGGCACATTGTAAAGGGAGATGGCAATTCTACTGCAACAATGGGCGTTAAAGCGGCCAAAATAGCTATAGAACGTGCCGGAATTTCCAAAGATGATGTGGACTTTATCATATTTGCTACCCTTAGTCCAGATTACTACTTCCCGGGTTGTGGGGTGCAGGTGCAGGAAATGCTTGATATACATACCTGTCCCGCTCTTGATGTAAGAAATCAGTGCAGTGGGTTTATTTATGCTCTTTCTATAGCAGATCAATATATAAAAACAGGAATGTACCAGAATATCCTGGTTATAGGTAGTGAAAATCATAGTGGCGGACTGGATTTTACTGACAGGGGAAGATCTGTATCGGTTATTTTTGGCGATGGAGCTGGAGCTGCCATTATAAAACGCAGTGATCATATTGGCCAGGGAATACTTTCTACCCATTTGCATTCTGAAGGAAAACATGCGAAGGAACTTTCCCTGGAAGGTCCAAGTACTATGCACTGGGTGCCTGAGATCATTGCAGAGAATCCCCAGGGAGATAATATTCCTTATTACCCTTATATGAACGGGCAGTTCGTATTTAAAAATGCTATTCAGCGCTTTTCAGAAGTGATCATGGAAGGCTTAAAAGAGAACGGTCTGGAAGTGAAAGATATCGATATGTTGATCCCGCATCAGGCAAATTTAAGGATATCCCAGTTCATTCAGCAGAAATTAAGATTAGGAGACGATAAGGTTTACAATAATATTCAAAAATTTGGAAATACTACAGCAGCTTCAATTCCAATTGCACTCACCGAGGCCTGGGAGGAAGGAAAAATAAAAGAGGGGGATACGGTTGTTCTTGCAGCATTTGGAAGCGGGTTCACCTGGGCTAGTGCCATAATTGAGTGGTAAAAAGAAATTTTTTATAGTACTGAAAAACCCGCTTTTCGAATGAAGAGCGGGTTTTTGCTGACTAACTAAATAAACTAACCACATTAAACTAATTACTTCCATTTTACCTCCCCTTTTGGGAGGTCGGATTTGCTTTTTTTTTTGCAATTCCGGGTGGGGCAAAATAAAAAATTTCAGTTTTTTTCCCTAAGGATTAAATGAAACCGACCAAATACCCTATAGTCTAAGGAGTACGTCGGATTCAAGAAATTTTTTATAAAAACTAACCAAAATCTTTAGAATATTCCGCCACCTTCAGCTTCATTACTATCACGGTTTTTACGTTTTAATGCCTGGTTCTTACCTCCTCCAAATCTATAGGAGAATCCAAGGAAGACTGTCTGGCTGTCTGGTTTAAAGGTTCCCCCTTGTCTTGTAGGCACCTCTGATATGAAACGGAATCGCTGAGTGTCAAATATGTCATTAAAATTCAAACTTAATGTTCCCTTATTATTGAGAATATTATACCTGGCTCCGGCATTTACAAAATACATTTCCTGTGCCTCGATCTGAAGCATTTGAGCTTTGCTGCGGTAAATCCCGAATAACTGAAGGGTAAGGTTTTTGGATACGGTAAAGCTTTGATTCATCCGGAAGTTATAGGATGTATTTTCAACCTCCACAAACTCTGTTCCTATGAATCCGCGTATGTTCCTTGTATATAATTCAAAACTTGGACTAAGTGACCACCACTTAAATGGTTTATATGAGCCGGAAATTTCTGCGCCATAGGCCGAGTTGTCCTCTCCATTATCAAATGTGAGAAGTAATTTGTTGGGATCTTCAGGATCTATCAATAAAGTTTGGTTGATTTCATTTTGGATCATACGGTAGAAAATTCCGGCATTTAAATTCCCTTTAGTGAAATTTTGAGTATAATTAAGCTCCAGAGAATTGGTAAACTGTGGATCGAGCTCGGGATTACCTCTTACCGATATTCTGGGAGAGCTGAATTCCCTTACAGGATTTACCTGCCCCAGGCCTGGCCTGTCCACTCTTCTTCCAAAACTAAGTTGCAAAGTCTTCTTTTCAGATAACTTATAGGTTGTAAAAGCCGTAGGATACACCGTGATATAATCATCTTCATATATACGCTGATTATTATTAGAGGCTTCTACTTCATATTGCTCTAAACGGGCACCTAACTGATAGGACCATTTATCAAAGTTTTGACCATAAGTAGCATACAGGGAGTAAATGCTGTTATCATAATCAAAATTGGAGTTGCTGAAATTTACATTAGTAGATGTGTAGATACTGTTACTGTTCCTAATTCTTGCTTCGGCTCCCAATTCCAGTTTTGAATTTTCGGTAAGTGGATTGATGTAATCAAGATTAACAGTGGTATTTGTAATATCATTATCTGTATTATCTGTGTAATTGGTAGAATTTGTACCTCCCTCACGCAGGACATATCTCCCAAAGTCACTTCCATCCACTATATTATAATTTGCTTCGAGTTCCAGGGTATGGCCTTCCTTTTCAAAATTTCGCTTGTAAATGGCATTATATGTTGAAGAAATGTTTTCATTATCAATTTCCAGCGTTTGCAAAATATCAGGAAAAGTATTGTCAGGAAAAACTATTTCTGTTTCACCTTCGGTATCCCCGGTGAATATATTTTGGTTTGTGTACAATGAAAAGGTATTGTTGTCATCCATATAAAAATCCACACCCACCTTATATAAGGTACTCAGGTTATCACTCAAAATAAAAATGGACTGAAAGGAATTATTGGAAAGATCTTCAATAATACCATTAAAGGGACGTTTGCCCCAATTGGCTCCTGCATTCCCGAAAAAATTGAATTTCCCGCTTCGGTAATTTAGATTAAGGGAACCGTTATACCGTGTATGTTCTCCAATAGTAACACCTGTATTCAGATTCCCGTTGAACCCAAGATTGGAATTCTTATGCAATACGATATTGATAATCCCACTCATTCCTTCAGGATCATATTTTGCTGAAGGGTTTGTGATCAACTCGATACTTTTAATCGATGAGCTGGGTATCTGTTTCAAAAGTTGAGAGGCGGGGATGTTGGTGGGTTTTCCATCTATGAGGATCCTCACATTATCATTCCCCCTCATGGCTATATTTCCATCCTGATCAACAGTAAGAGTTGGTAAGTTTCCCATAATATCAGAAGCTGAAGGCCCCAGTGTGGTAAGGTCTCTTCCAACGTTGATAACTTTGCGGTCAATGCGCTGTTCAATGGTGGAGCGCTCTGCCAGGATATTGACATCATCCAGTTGTGCAAGGTCTGGTTGCAGTGAAATTACCCCAAGTTCTATGCTTGCCCTTTCTGAAGTAATGGTGATTTTTTGGTTGAAAGGAACATAACCTATGAACTGCACGACTACATTATACTCACCTGCATTTACTTTATCAATAGTAAAGGTGCCATCGTCCCCCGAGGTGTTTCCGGAGACAAGCTTACCTTCGAGATCATTAATAATAATAGTAGCAAAAGGAATGGGTTCATTAAGCTCGGCGTCAATTACCGTTCCCGAGATCTTACCGATGGTTTCATTGGCCGCGAAACTTGTGGCCGAGATTAAAATACTGAAAATTAGAAATAACTGTTTCATTTTTTGATTGATTTGATGGTTGATGTGTTATAAAAAATACTATGTATAACATACTAAAAAGCGCGACTGCCGCATTAATTTGTGATGAATTACTTAATAGACGCTCATTAAACTAGTATGTTACAGCTGTTGGATTATTTTTTCTAAAAAACTTTTGGTAACTTTTTAATTAGAATTATAAATACCCCTGTATATAATAGACGACAAATTCCAAAAATTGTTACAGGTATATTGAAAAAATAAAGTCCACACAAATTAATGCGTGGACTTCCAGGTTTAAGCGGGATCATTTACCATCAAAAACGATCCTTTTCCACCTGTTTAAAGTATTTATCCTAAAGACTATCCAATTATTAAGTTGTTACAGTGACGTGTAAATATTAACTTTGCCTGATAACTACGTTAAGGTTTCGGGACTTTATTCACATAAATAATGAAAATGAAAAATATGAAAAAGAAGACTTTAGTACTGGGAGCTTCGATGAACCCGGCCAGATATTCCAATATTGCGATAAAAAGACTTGTTTCCCACCAGCAGCCAACTGTGGCCGTAGGCCTCAGGAAAGGAGAGGTTCAGGGGATAGCGATCACCAATGAGGAAGAAGATTTTCAGGATGTGGATACCATTACCCTTTATCTAAATCCTCAAAGGCAAGAGCAATACTATAATTATATTTTGTCGCTGAAACCAAACAGGGTGATCTTCAACCCGGGAACAGAAAATCCGGAGCTTTTTTCCCTGCTCAGAAAGAACAATATTGAAATCGAGATCGCCTGTACTTTAGTGATGTTGGCGACGAATCAATATTAAACCAAGAAATGTCAATAAGCCGTTCAGGATCAGAATGAAAAATCCAAATTCAAATCCAAACCACGCAAGACTGTTTATGCTTATTAAATAAGACAAGATAGGAGAGGCTATTGCGATCCAGGGTACCCACCTGTCTTTTATCTGCCATTTTGTGAACAGGCCAAAAGCATATAAAGCAAGCAAAGGCCCATAAGTATATCCCGCAAATTCAAATAATTTGTTGATTACGCTCTTGTCTGCTATCGCATACTTAAATGCCAGCATTACCAGAATAAGTACGACAGAAACTCCTATATGGATTTGCTTTCTTATTCGTATTTGTTTGCGTTCATCATATTTCTTTTCAATGTCCAGAATATCTATACTAAAGGAGGTAGTTAGAGCAGTAAGAGCGCTGTCTGCGCTGGAATAAGCCGCTGCAATAAGCCCCAGAATGAACAGTATGGCAACACCTATTCCCAGCTCCCCGCTTGTTGCTATTGCAGGATAGAGATCATCTTTTTGAGCATCAACACCTATGAGTTCGGCATAGGCTGTTAATAAAAGACCAAGTGCAAGAAACAGGAAATTGGCGATCGTAAGAATAATTGTGAACCAGAACATATTCTTCTGCGCATCGCCAATATTGCGGCAGGTAAGGTTTTTTTGCATCATATCCTGGTCCAGCCCTGTCATTACAATGGCGATAAATGCCCCCGAAATAAACTGTTTCCAAAAGTAGTCCCGGCTTTTCCAGTCATCAAAGAAGAACATCTTTGACATATCACTATCTGCTATATATCCCATGATTCCTGTAGGGGAGATGCCCAGATCTGTCGAGATATAATAAATGGTAATTCCCAGGGCCGTAAGCATAAATAGTGTTTGCAGGGTATCTGTCCATACAATGGTATTTATCCCGCTTTTAAAAGTATAAAGCCATATAAGAAATATGGTAAGGGATACCGTAACATAGAAAGGAACCCCCAATGCATCAAAGACAATAAGCTGTAAAACATTGGCTACCAGGAACAACCTGAAAGCAGAGCCCACCACCCGGGATAAGAGAAAGAATGATGCCCCGGTTTTATAGGAATAGTTTCCAAAACGGGTATCCAGGTATGTATAGATAGAGGTAAGATTGAGACGGTAATAAAGCGGAAGCAATACCAGTCCTATTACCGCGTAACCCACCGTATATCCCAGCACAACCTGAAAATAACTAAACCCCTGCTCTGCTACCGTTCCCGGTATTGAAATGAAGGTAACTCCGCTCAGAGATGCTCCTATCATTCCAAAAGCTACAAGATACCAGGGAGATTGGCGGTTTGCCTTAAAGAATTCGGCATTGGTACCCCCTTTATTGGTTAAGATGGAAACTAAAATTAAAATTCCGAAGTACCCGGCAATGAGTAATAAGATCTGGTGGGGTTGCATATATTACTTTAATATTCAGGGCGAAATTACAAATTAACACTAAACTTCCCCTTTTTCTTGTCAAATCATTTCCCAAAATCTTAAATTCGCAGAATGAATTTCTCTTCTAAACTTTTGGAACAGGCGGTGGCAGAAATGTCCCAATTACCCGGGGTGGGAAAGCGCACAGCTCTGCGCCTTGTCCTGCATTTACTCAGGCAACCCGAGGCCCAGACAGAACAATTTGCCAAAGCGCTCCTTGACCTGCGTTCAAATATTAAATTGTGCAGGAATTGTCACAATATAAGTGATACCGAGATCTGTGAGATCTGTGCAAATCCAAACCGCACACAGGAGATAGTATGTGTGGTTGAAGACATTCGTGATGTCATGGCTATAGAAAACACCGCACAATATCGCGGCCTCTATCATGTTTTAGGTGGAAAGATAAGCCCCATGGATGGGGTGGGCCCCTCTCAGCTTAACATAACTTCCCTTATAGAAAAGGTGAAACAGGGAAAAGTGGAGGAGATCATTTTTGCCCTGAGCAGTACTCTTGAAGGGGACACTACCAATTTTTATATTTTTAAACAACTTGAGGGTATTAATGTGAAGACATCTACCATTGCCCGTGGTATTTCGGTTGGGGATGAGCTTGAATATGCAGATGAGGTGACTCTTGGAAGAAGTATTACCAATAGGGTCCCTTTTGAAAACTCCCTTAAAAACTGAGTTTTTATAATTTAAAGGATCCAAAATAAATGATAACTTTTTTATTTCACTATCTAATAGTGTAATTTTACCAAACTGAGGTATTGCGAATTCCCGCTTATTTAATGTTTGCGATTTAATTTTATTGAATTTTTAATATATAAAATGAGCCTAAATCGTTAATTTCGCAATTCGGAATATCTAATTCATCTCTGAGATAATAATATGGCAAAATTTGAACTTAAGTTGCCCAAAATGGGTGAAAGTGTTGCAGAGGCAACTATCACAAATTGGTTAAAAGAAGTTGGCGATACCATAGATGCCGATGAAGCCGTTCTAGAAATTGCTACAGATAAGGTTGATAGTGAAGTACCCAGTGAAGTCACAGGGAAACTTCTGGAGAAGCTTTTTCAGGCAGATGATGTAGTTCAGGTAGGTCAAACCATTGCAATTATAGAAACCGAAGGTGAAGGTGAAGGAGAAACAGTGGGCGGGACAGACTCCGCTACGTCAGAACCCGAGGGTGCCATGGTTGAAGAAGCTGAGGAAATGGTAGAATCTGCTCAAAAGAGCATCCAGTCAACACCTGAAAATTATACTGATTCAACCAGATTTTATTCTCCCCTGGTAAAAAATATTGCTAAGCAGGAAGGTATTTCGCTTGAGGAACTGCAAAGGATTGAAGGTTCAGGTAAAGATGGGAGGGTTACAAAAAATGATATCCTGGGCTATATAGAATCCGGAACAAAACAAAGTACTTCCCATACCGCTCAAACTTCCGCTTCAAAGGGACAGAAGATAGATACAGATAAACTGGAACCTGCAGTTAAAAAACAAACTACCCCCGTAAATATCAATGCAGAGGATGAAGTATTTGAGATGACCAGAATGGGCAAGATGATCGCTCATCATATGGTAGAGAGCAATCAAACCTCTGCCCACGTACAGTCGTTTATTGAAGTGGATGTAACAAATATCTGGAACTGGAGAAATAAGCATAAGAATTCCTTTGAAAAACGTGAAGGCGAAAAACTTACTTTCACACCTATATTTATGGAAGCGGTGGCCAAAGCTATCAGGGATTTTCCTATGATCAATATTTCTGTAGATGGTGATAAGATCATAAAACGAAAAAATATAAATCTTGGTATGGCAGCTGCACTACCAGATGGGAATTTAATAGTGCCCGTGATCAGGAATGCAGACAGGCTTAATCTTGTTGGTCTGGCCAAAGCGGTAAACGATCTGGCTAACCGCGCCAGAATGAATAAATTAAAACCAGATGATATACAGGGCGGTACTTATACCGTAACCAATGTTGGTACCTTTGGAAGTATCATGGGAACACCTATTATCAATCAGCCACAGGTTGCTATTCTTGCCCTGGGTGCCATAAGAAAAGTTCCGGCGGTAATTGAAACCCCAGATGGTGATTTCATTGGAATCAGGCATAAAATGTTCCTTTCACACAGCTACGACCACAGAGTGGTAAACGGTGCTCTGGGAGGACAATTTGTTCAACGCGTTGCTCAGTATCTGGAGTCATTTGATAAGGACAGGGAAGTTTAAATTTTACAACATTAAAATTTATAAGGCCGGAAAGATGCATTCTTTCCGGTTTTTTTTATGGAAACCAGCAACTTAGAAACTATTTACCGAAGATCAAAAAGCTTCTTGTTTCATTATAGAGATAAGAAATAAAACTCTTAAAAAATGTTATATTTACCTAAAATAAGCTTTCTATCATGGAGTTAAAACTCACCCGTCCCATTTGTTTTTTTGACCTGGAAACCACAGGCACCAATCTCGCAAAGGACAGGATAGTAGAAATTGCTATTCTAAAGATATATCCCAACGGCAACCGGGAAAGTAAATCCTGGCTTGTAAATCCTGAAATGAAAATACCGGAGGAAGTGGTAGCTATTCACGGGATTTCCAATGAAAAAGTTGTAAATGAACCCCCCTTCAGGCAACTCGCACCCACGATATATGAAATGATCAAAGGCTGTGACCTTGGGGGCTATAATTCAAATCGCTTTGATATACCCTTACTGGTTGAGGAATTATTGCGTGCGGGAATTGATTTTGAAATGAAGAATACCATGTCTGTAGATGTGCAGACTATTTTTCATAAGATGGAGCAGCGAACGCTATCGGCTGCTTATCAGTTTTACTGCGGAAAAAATCTGGAAGGAGCCCATTCGGCTGAAGCAGATACACATGCTACCTATGAAGTGCTTAAATCCCAGATCAATAAATATGAGGAGCTTGATAATGATATCGCCTCCCTTGCGAAATTTAGCGAAAGGATAAAATGTGCAGATTTTGCCGGCTTCGTTTCTTATGATAAGAATGGGAAGGAAGTTTTCGCCTTCGGAAAATACAAAGGGAAGAATGTGGAGAAGGTATTTGAAGAGGAACCCGGATACTTTGGGTGGATACAGAATGCAGATTTTCCGCTTTATACCAAAAAGATCCTTACCGCGATTAAGTTAAGAAAACTAAATACTAAAATAAAATAAAATTCTCCCCGGGAGATAAGTTATAATAAGCAATGAAGATAATCTGTATTGGCAGAAATTACAGCGAGCATATTACGGAGTTAAATAATGAAAAGCCCGCAGATCCTGTCATCTTCCTTAAACCCGATACTTCGGTTCTTTTGAAAAAGCAGCCTTTTTTCATCCCTGATTTTTCTGAGGATATTCATTATGAAGTAGAGCTTCTTGTAAGGATCAATAAGGTGGGTAAGCACATTCAGGAAAAATTTGCCTACAAATATTATCAGGAAATTGGATTGGGAATAGATTTCACTGCGAGGGACCTTCAGCAGAAATTAAAGGAAAAAGGCTTGCCCTGGGAAAAGGCAAAAGGCTTTGACGGCTCTGCGGTAGTGGGAGAAAAATGGATAGACAAAAATTCTATAGACAATTTAAATAATATTAACTTTAGCCTGTTGAAAAATGATATTGCCGTTCAAAGCGGTAATTCTTCAGATATGTTGTGGAAGTTTGATGGCATCATTTCATATGTATCCCAATTTTTCACATTAAAGATTGGAGACATCATTTTTACGGGAACACCCAAAGGAGTAGGAAGGGTGGAGATCAATGATCAATTGACAGGATTTATAGAAGAGGAGCAAATATTTTCAATACATGTAAAGTAATGAGCAAGTACTACGATTTAACCGAAGTTAATGATATGGCCGGGGGTGATGAGGATTTTCTTAAAATTATTGTTCAAACTTTTCTCGAGGAGATCCCACCAGATGTAAGATCTATGATTGAAGCAATTGAGAACGGTAATCCTTCTCTAGCCTACCAGTATGCTCATAAGATGAAACCTAATCTTCAATTGTTTGGCCTTAACCTTATGGAACAGGTGCTTACAATAGAGGCCTGGTCCAAGGGAAATTCTACAGAAACCAAGGCACATGAAGCAGGGCAGCGTATCTCGGCCAAAGTTAATCTCGCGCAGGACCAGCTAAAAACCGATTTCAATCTCTGATGACTGCAGAGATTATTACCATAGGAAATGAGCTTCTCATTGGCCAGGTCGTGGACTCTAATAGCGCAGATATTGCAGCAGAACTGGATAGGATAGGTATTTCGGTGCATCAGATAGTAAGTATCCAGGATGATAAGGACCATATACTTTCCTCACTGAGTGATGCAATTTCACGGTCAAAAGTAGTAATACTTTCAGGCGGCCTTGGACCTACAAAGGACGATGTGACCAAATATTCCCTGTGTGAATATTTTGACGACACTTTAGTTAACGATGAGAGGGTACTGAAGCATGTGGAGGAGTTGTTTAAGAAAATTAAGAACACCCCCCTTTCAGACCTTAACAGGGAACAGGCCATGGTGCCTTCAAAAGCTCAGGTGTTACATAACAAGTATGGCACCGCGCCCGGTCTCTGGCTGGAGAAAGATGGCACAGTGGTGATCGCGATACCCGGAGTTCCTTTTGAGATGAAAATGCTCATGGAGAACGAGATCATTCCAAAACTAAAGGAAAAGTTCAATCGCCCTTTCATATATCACAAGACCCTTCGCACCTATGGCTTGGGGGAGAGTGCCCTCGCCCAGAAGATCGAAGATTGGGAAGATAACCTACCCCACCCGTTAAAACTTGCTTACCTCCCTGACCTGGGAAGTGTAAGATTGCGGCTTTCAGGAAAAGGTGAGAATGAAGATGAATTGAAGAAATCGATTGAAGCACAAATCGATAAGTTATATCCCTTAATAGAGGAATATCTGGCAGAAAACATTAATGACGACGATAACATTACGGTTACCCTGAATAAATTATTAAGGGAAAAGAAAATGTTCCTGGCAGCGGCAGAAAGCTTCACCGGGGGTGAGGTGGCAGCTCAATTCACTATCAATCCCGGGGCATCCACCTGCTTCAAGGGAGGCATCGTCACCTATTCCACACCTTCAAAAATAGAAATCCTCAAAATTCCTGCTGCTCTCATTGAAAAACACAGTGTGGTAAGCGGTGAGGTAGCAGAAGCTATGGCTAAAAATGCCCTAAAATTATTTAAGGCTGATTATGCCATTGGAACCACCGGAAATGCCGGGCCCAAAAAAGGCGATAGCGATGAGGAAGTGGGCACAGTTTTTATTGGAATTGCCACTCCAAAAAAAGTATTTTCCAGGAAATATAATTATGGACCCAGCAGGGAAGATGTTGTTAAAAAAGCCGTAAATAAGGCTTTTGAGCTACTGCTCAGGGAACTGGTAAGAAAATAATCTTTTTCTGAAAATTGAGTGAGAGCTTGTGATAACGAAGGTTCCCTTATTTTTCCTGCTTCTGAAAGTCCAATAATTTTTTTCAATATTATGTTGGCTGTTACGTAAAATAATCGTTAATTTGCAGCCTGTTTTGAAATAACAAAATAAAGATTTATACAATGTCAAGAGTTTGTGAGCTTACGGGTAAGAAAGCAATGGTTGGGAACAATGTTTCTCACGCTATGAATAAGACAAAACGTAAATTTAACATCAACCTGTTAAAGAAGCGTTTCTATATTCCAGAAGAGGACAGATGGGTAACTTTAAAGATATCAACATCTGCATTAAAAAACATAAATAAATTAGGGATCTCTGCGGTTATGAAAGACGCCAGAGAAAAGGGATTTTTAAATAAGTAATCCTCACTATCAAGACACACTGATATGGCAAAGAAAGGTAACAGAATACAGGTAATCTTGGAATGTACTGAACATAAAGAGTCAGGGAAACCGGGAACTTCAAGATATATTACAACAAAAAACAAAAAGAACACGCCAGATAGAATAGAGTTGAAGAAATTTAACCCTATCCTGAAGAAAATGACGGTTCATAAAGAAATTAAATAATTAAGTCATGGCAAAGAAATCAGTAGCATCCTTACAGACTGGGTCCAAGAGATTGACCAAAGCAATAAAAATGGTAAAATCACCCAAAACAGGTGCTTACATATTTGTAGAAAGTATTATGACCCCTGAGGCCGTAAATGACTTTTTGGATAAAAAATAAGTTATTTCAAATTTACCTAAAAGCCGTCCCGAGCAATCTGGACGGCTTTTGGTTTTTATGTATATTTACTGCTTGTAAAGTTTAAAAATCTTCCAGAATAATGAGTCTATTTAAAAAGATGTTTTCCCGGGAAAAGAAAGAAACCCTGGACAAAGGTTTAGAAAAATCCAAGACCAATTTCCTTTCCAAAATGAGCAAAGCCGTTGCCGGAAAATCAACGGTAGACGAGGAAGTTCTGGATGAACTTGAAAACGTTCTTATAAGCAGTGATGTAGGAGTAGCCACAACCATCAAGATAATTAACCGTATAGAAGCCAGGGTGGCAAGGGATAAATATCTGGGCACAGAGGAATTGAATGAAATATTAAGGGAAGAGATAGCAGGCCTGTTATCTGAAAATGAAGGTGGGGAAGGTGATGGTTTTAATTTTAGCTCTGCAGAAAAACCTTATGTGATCATGGTAGTTGGAGTGAACGGAGTGGGCAAAACAACTACGATTGGAAAACTGGCACATCAATTCAAGCAGGATGGGCATAAGGTACTTCTGGGGGCAGCAGATACTTTCCGGGCAGCCGCGATAGATCAGTTACAAATATGGGCAGACAGGACACAGGTACCCATGGTGCGCCAGCAAATGGGAAGTGACCCTGCCTCAGTTGCATTTGATGCGGTGCAAAGCGGAGTAAAACAGGGTGTAGACGTGGTGATCATAGACACAGCCGGGCGGCTTCATAATAAGGTAAACCTTATGAACGAACTTTCAAAAGTGAAAAAGGTGATGCAAAAAGTTGTTCCCGGGGCGCCTCATGATGTATTACTGGTACTGGATGGTTCTACCGGGCAAAATGCTTTTGAACAGGCTAAGCAATTCACGGCTGCTACTGAAGTAACTTCTCTTGCGGTAACTAAACTGGACGGAACGGCCAAAGGAGGGGTGGTAATTGGGATTAGCGATCAATTCAAGATCCCCGTGAAATATATTGGAATAGGCGAGGGGCTTGAGGACCTGCAGGTATTCAATAAATTCGAATTTGTAGATTCCTTCTTTAAAAAATAAAATTATCATTATAACCAAACACCCTTTAGGTCGGCGACATGGGACCGTCACCCTGAGACCATCGAAAAAATAAATTACCCAGCGTAGGGTGTTGACATCGAGGAGTGTAAAAATGCATCTCCATTGGGGCTTAAACCTCACAGGTTTTTAAAACCTGTGAGGTTTGGTCAAGATAGTTGCCGCGACCCGGGACTTTCACCCTGATTTACTTCCTGGTATAAAGGAATTATTCAGTTATCAAAGTACAATTAAAGACCCTTTACAATATTTTTTTTAAAAATATATTTAAATTTCACCTATGAAAAATATCTTATCGCTGCTTTTAATCTTAGTTACATTAAGCAGTTGTAAAAATGATTCCCGCAATGTTGCGGAATCTGAAACTAATCAGGACACAATCGCTATTGCAGAACGGGAATATAAGGTTCTTGATTCAGAAAATATTGATAAGGATGCGCAATGGGCTCCTTTTCGTGAGGACATGAATACCTTTACTGAAGACAGATACCACATGCTTTCTCCTTTGATCATGGACAGAACTATTCCGGAGATTCAGCTGTCTATAAGGAATGGGGATTTTACTTATGAGGAGCTTGTAAAATTTTATCTGCAAAGAATTCGCAAATATGACCGAAATAATAACCTTAGTCTAAATTCTGTTATTTCAATAAATCCGAATATCATCGAGGAAGCCAGGGAAAAAGACAGGGATTACCAAACAGGGGAAAAAAAGCATCAGATTTTCGGTATTCCCGTTTTACTCAAAGATAATATCAATACGGCTAACATGCCTACTACCGCAGGTGCGGTTGCCCTTCAAAACAATCAGACAGAGGATGCATTTATCGTTTCAAAACTTAAGGAAAATGGTGCATTGATCCTGGGAAAGGCCAATTTAAGTGAATGGGCTTATTTCTTTTGCGGCGATTGTCCAAGTGGATATTCGGCTATAGGGGGTCAAACTTTAAATCCTTATGGAAGAAAGATCCTGGACACCGGGGGTTCAAGCAGCGGTAGCGCTGTAGCGGTAGCAGCAAATTTTGTTACCGCAGCAGTAGGATCTGAGACCTCGGGATCGATCTTATCTCCCTCAAGTCAGAATTCACTTGTGGGTTTAAAACCAACTATTGGAGTATTGAGCCGTGGAGGAATTGTTCCTATTTCAAGTACTCTTGATACTCCCGGACCTATTACCAAAAGTGTTATTGATAACGCCATCCTTTTGTCTGCGATGACCGGGAAGGATGGGGAAGATTTTGCATCCAAACTTAATAAGAATACAACTACAGATTTCTACAGTTCCTTATCAAATACTTCCCTGGAAGGTAAAAGATTTGGAGCCATACAGGCACTTATGCAGGATTCCCTTTATGCAGCAGCAGTGGAGGACCTCCGGCTTGCGGGGGCAGAAGTGATCGAATTTGAAGCAGAACAGGTACCACTTCCAAATTTTTTAAGGTTGCTCAACCTGGATATGAAAAAAGATCTTCCGGAATATTTTGAAAAATATGGAGGCAGGGTCGAAGTTGGCTCTGTAGAAGATGTAATTGCCTATAATATTTCAGATTCCATCAAACGCGCTCCATATGGGCAAAGATTATTTTTAGGGATCGTGGCAGACAATGCAGATGAGAAAGAATTTGCCGCTATCAAAGATACCCTGCAAAGAAATGGCCGAAGATTTTTTGTGGTACCCATGGAGGAACACAATCTTGACGGGATCCTGTCCATTAATAATTATCACGCAGGCTTTGCCGCGGTAGCACAATATCCCGCTTTAACCGTTCCAATGGGATATGGGGAAAATAATGCCCCAAAAGGACTCACTTTCATTTCCAGACCATTTACTGAATCAGAACTTTATTCCTGGGCATTTGCCTATGAGCAGGCAAGTAAGCGGCGGGTACCACCGGCAGATTATAATAAGTGATCATGCACCAAACCAATTATAAAGCTCTTTTTAGCAAGATCATTTTATTTTACAGCATATTTTACGTAGTCATGAAATTGATAGCCGTGATATTTCAGAATGCGTGGCCAATTCCGAATTTACTGTTTACGTTCCCATATATTCTATTTGCCATTATAGGCTGGAGAATGATGAAAACAGAAAATTTTTCATGGTCTTACGTAATAGCCGGTGTTCTGGTAATAAGCATTATACGATATTACGAGATGGAGTGGATGGTCGCTATTCAGCAATATTTCAATTGAGACTATGAACCCGGATACCAACCAAAGCCCAGTTAAAAAAACCTATCCGGAGGAAGTTTATTTCAACGGGAAATGGATACTTCCTGGTGAAGCCTTCATCTCGGTTTTTGATCGCGGATTCATGTTTAGCGATGGGGTATATGAGGTGACTCCTTTTTATAAGGGAGATTCTTTCCGTATGAATGACCACCTCGGCCGCCTGAAATATTCCCTGGGAGAAATCGGGATTCCTTATGATGTAGACTCTTTGGAGGAATTAATGATCCAGGCTTTGGAAAGACAGGGATTGGCCAAGGAAGATGCGGCGGTTTATATCCAAATTACCCGTGGGATTGCTCCCCGTACTCACTTTATTCCGAAAGATACAGAGCCTACCATATTGCTCTATGCCTTCCCGGTAAATATGGACGGATTTGAGAAAAAAGAGGCCAGTGTTCTTGTTACTGAAGATCTCAGATGGTTAAGATGTGATATAAAATCCATTTCCCTGCTTGCAAATATTAAAGCTAATGATCTTTCTCATAAAAAGGGATTGGCCGAGACACTTCTCATTCGCAATGGTTATTTTACTGAAGGTTCCCACACCTCCATATTCTTTGTCAAAAACGATAAAGTCTATACCCATCCCGAAGGTCCCTGCATTCTCTCAGGTATTACAAGAAAAGTTATTATAGAACTCTGTGAAGATCTCAAAATAGAGGTGGTAGAAAAAGCCGTTCATTTTGATGAACTGGTAGAGGTAGATGAGATCTTCCTTACCGGTACCACTACACAGGTTCTGGCGGTTAAAAATATGATCTATGAAGAGAAAGAGGTGTTCACGGCCGGGAAAAACAAAATAACCTCCATCCTTCAAAAAGCCTTTATCGATATTACACGGAATAGGGTTTGAAATAGGGATTAAATTAATAATATTCCGTCATGCTGAACTTGTTTCAGCATCTAGCGTGTTTAGAACTTTCCCTCATGTTATACCCTGAAACAAGTTCTGGGTGACGAACCTACCGTCATGCTGAACTTGATTCAGCATCCAGCGTGTTTAGAACTTTCCCTCATGTTATATCCTGAAACAAGTTCAGGGCGACGAACCTACCGTCATGCTGAGTTTATTTCTGCATCTGGCGTGTTTGTATCTTTCCCTCATGTTATAAGGGGTGACGAACCTACCGTCATGCTGAACTTGTTTCAGCATCTGGCGTATTTAGAGCTATCTACCTAATCCCTTACCACCCCATGTTCTTTCAAAATAGGAATTACCCTATCCAGAGGAATCGCTTCTATGGTTCCATTCATCCCTTTTTCCGTCTGGGCCATGAATAAGGAATTGAGAATGGCTTCTTCAGTAGCTTCAATAGCGGCCATGAAAATGGGCGAGGTATAATCATTGTGAACAGTTTCCTGTTTCAGAATCCTGTTATCCATTTGATAAGGAATTCTTATTCCCTCTGCAGTTGAAAAAGCAATCACATAATCGCCGCTTCCGTTTGAAGCGATCCCTCCTGTTTTTCCAAGTCCCAGAAAAGCTCTTTTTGCCAGGCGTTCAAGATTACGATGGTCAAGTGGAGCATCTGTGGCCACTATTATCATACATGAACCGTCAACATTATTAAGCAATTGGTTGCTGAAACTGAATTTCTTCAATTCCTTTCCTACATTGACTCCGGCTATCTGCAGGACTCCGCCAAAGTTTGTCTGTACAAGAACACCTATCGTATAACCTCCCAGCTCTTCAGGAAGTTTCCTGGAAGATGTTCCAATTCCTCCTTTATATCCAAATGCCACGGTGCCAGTCCCGGCACCCACATTTCCTTCTACTATATTATCTGCTTTTGCATTTGAAATAGCTGAGAGGACATCTTCCACCTTCACATGCCGGCCGCGTATGTCGTTTAAAAAGGCATCATTGGTCTCACCCACAACCGCGTTTACAGATCGAACCTTTTCATTCCCGGACTGGTCCAGGGTATATTCGATCACTGCGTCCATAGCAGTTGCAACGTTCAATGTATTTGTGAGAATAATTGGAGTTTCAATATTTCCCAATTCATTCACCTGGGTGCTTCCGGCGAGCTTTCCAAATCCATTGGCAATAAAGATCGCTGCAGGTACTTTCTGCTGGAAAATATTTCCGCCATGCGGCAGTATAGCTGTAACTCCGGTCCTTACGGAATCTCCTTTAATGAGACTGGTATGTCCTACCAATACTCCCTTCACATCTGTTATCGCGTTCAGAGGCCCCGGGGTCATCACCCCAATTTCGATTCCATGATCTCTGAGCCTTTGCTGTGAAAAAACTGAATTGATAAACAGGCAAAAGAAAAAGAAAAGGATGAAGTTTTTTTTCATATGTGTAAAGTTGACGGGAACAATACCGGAAGATACAAATTTGCCGGAAAGACCTGTTAAATTGCAAAAATTTAAGGATCAGTATTTTAAAGATTTGTTCTCATTCTGTGATTCAGATTTTAGGTTGTATCTTTGCACCCGTTTAGAATGTCCTGTCTCAATAACGCATCAGGCCGTCACGACAAGCAATTTTAAGTATATGAGAACCAGATCCCTGAAAAAGAATAAGATCAATGTTGTAACCCTGGGGTGCAGCAAGAATGTGTATGACAGTGAGATCCTTATGGGGCAGCTTCGGGCAAACGATAAGGATGTGGTGCATGAAGAAGAAGGAAATATTGTTGTGATCAATACCTGTGGCTTCATTGATAACGCCAAGGAAGAGTCAGTCAATACCATTCTCGAATTTGTTGAAAAGAAGCAGAGGGGAGAAGTTGACCAGGTTTTTGTTACCGGATGTTTGAGTGAGCGCTATAAGCCGGATCTTATAAAAGAGATCCCCGATGTTGATCAATATTTTGGAACTACAGAACTTCCAGCCTTGTTAAAGGCTTTGGAAGCAGATTATAAGCATGAGTTGGTTGGTGAAAGACTTACTACGACTCCAAAAAATTATGCATATCTAAAAATTGCCGAAGGTTGTGACCGTCCCTGCTCATTTTGCGCTATTCCTTTGATGCGTGGAAAACACCGGTCAACTCCTATTGAGGATCTTGTTACCGAAGCTAAAAAACTGGCTGCAGGCGGGGTTAAGGAATTGATATTAATTGCCCAGGATCTTACCTATTACGGACTTGATCTTTATAAAAAGAGAAATCTTGCCGAATTACTGGAGCAGCTTGCAAATGTAGAAGGTATTGAATGGATAAGATTGCATTATGCTTTTCCCACCGGCTTCCCAATGGATGTTCTGGACCTTATGAAGCGAGAAGCTAAAATTTGTAACTACCTGGATATTCCGCTTCAGCACATATCTGATGATCTTTTGAAATCCATGCGAAGGGGGACAACGCATGAGAAAACGACAAATCTTCTCAAACAATTCAGAATAATGGTTCCGGAAATGACGATCAGGACAACTTTGATCGTAGGTTATCCCGGAGAAACCGAAGCACATTTTCAGGAATTAAAAGACTGGGTCAAGGAAATGCGGTTTGAAAGACTGGGATGTTTTACCTACTCACATGAAGAGAACACTCATGCTTTCAACCTGGTTGATGATGTCCCGCAGGAGGTGAAACAACAAAGGGCCAATGAGATTATGGAAATACAATCACAGATATCCTGGGAGCTTAATCAGCTAAAAATAGGGGAGATATTCAGAGTTGTTATAGACCGCAAGGAAGGCAACTACTATATTGGCCGTACCGAATATGATTCTCCCGATGTTGATAACGAAGTGCTTATTGATGCTACAAATACCTATTTAAAAACCGGGGAGTTCTACGAAGTAAAAATTACGGAGGCTGCAGATTTTGACCTTTATGGTGAGCCCTTAAATGTCACTGATGTAAAGCCGGCACGCAAAGAAATAAGATTTCAGGTTTAAATTCTGATCATTATTTAATAAATTTAGACCCTAACCAAAAAATAAAGGATTTGACAAGGATCGTAAAACCCACCAATTTCTTTAAACGTTATCATCAACTTCTTTTTGGAACTTTCTGGTTTATCGCCGGAATTACCATCTTCATCATGCAGGAAGGAGTAACTTCATATTTGTACATTCCTGTAGGCCTTGGAATGATCATATACGGTTATCTCTCTAAAGATAAAATTCAGGAATATATCGCCTGGGATGCTTCAAGGATCATTGTAAAAGACCCCGCAGAAGGGGAAAAGGAATTTCCACTGGAAGTTATTGACAGTATTACTATTTCAAATAACCATTTGAATATCAAATCAGGTCCTGCCGGCGGTATTATACTCGATCTTACCGGATATCAAACTGAAGATATACAATTGTTGAAAACCGAATGGGAGCAAGGAGCAACACCGGTTTTTTAAATCTTTTATCAGGGGATCACCGATAAAAAAATACTTAACAGGTTAATATAAACTTCGAACCCTGAAATACCTCAATGGATGGGTGCTCGACTCTGCTACCATTGACGTATTTCATTAGAGTTTATTTTTCTCGCTAATTTGAAAAAAATCTTGCGAGTTTATTCCCATTCCATAAAACCGTTTGTTCTTTTTTTGCTGCAATCCTCTCCCGTTGGTCGTCGGTTGCAAGAAAAAGAACCAAAACCCGTCCGACCGGCACGGGCGGGAAAGTCTAGGCTGACGAAAGCTTATCTAAATTTTTCATTCGGTGGCTAAATTTTAGGAACTCGCGGGGATGTATGTTCTTGCGAGAATAAACCGTCTCGCTCAAACCCGCCTGACCGGACGGGCAGGCAGCCTAAAATTCTTAACGCCACTATCATTTCAAATTTTACGATAAACTTTCGTAGGCCGGGAAAATCCGTCATCCTCACGTTAATAAAAAATTTTTATCGGGGTCTCGAACTGACAATGGGTAATTTAATAAAGAAATACGTCATGGGTTCTCGACTCTGCTACCATTGACGTGTTTTGTAAAAACCTGTAAATCAGTAAATTAATATTGTGATTTTAATAGCCATTTCAGGATTTTAAAATTCCTAAACGTCAATCTCCTACCTTAGGTAAATTTTTTACCGCAGGTCTCGAACTGACAATCAACTCTGCTCGAACGGACACTCGACTCTGCTCGATCTGACAAGGGAAATATATCCTACGCCACCGTGATTTCCGGAGCCAGGTAAACTTCCTGCACACTTCGAAGAATATCTATTCCCTCTTTTAATGGCCGCTGGAAAGCTTTCCTACCCATGATAAGTCCGCTGCCCCCGGCGCGTTTGTTGATCACCGCAGTGCGCACCGCCTCCTGAATATCAGATTCACCTTTAGAACCACCTCCGGAGTTGATAAGACCGATTTTGCCCATATAGCAATTCGCCACCTGGTACCGGCAAAGATCAATGGGATGATCTGTAGTTAGTTTGTCATACATATCATCATCATATTTTCCAAAATCTATTTTTTGGAAACCAAAATTGGTCTCGGGTAATTTCTGTTTGATTATATCGGCTTTGATGGTTACGCCTATGTGATTTGCCTGGCCTGTAAGATCTGCCGTGGTATGAAAATCTTCCCCACCCTTTTTAAAATCATTATTCCTCGTATAGCACCAAAGTATAGTTGCCATACCCAGATCATGTGCTTCTTCAAAAGCCGCGGCTATTTCCTGTATTTGCCTGCTGCTTTCTTCAGATCCAAAATATATAGTAGCTCCTATTGCGGTGGCACCTGTATTCCAGGCAGCCCTCACCCTTCCAAACTGTATCTGATCGTACGTATTGGGGTAGGTGAGAAGTTCGTTATGATTAATCTTGACTATAAAAGGGATCTTATGGGCGTATTTTCGGGCATGTAAACCCAGCGCTCCAAATGTAGTTGCCACTCCGTTACAGCCGGCTTCAATTGCCAGTTTAATGATGTTTTCAGGATCAAAATAATCCTGGTTCTTATAGAAAGAAAATGCTGCCGAATGTTCAATGCCCTGGTCTATGGGCAGAATGTTTAAATATCCAGTACCTCCAAGATTACCATGATTATATAAATGTGCAAGGCTTTTAAGTACCTGCGGATTTCTGTCACTATCTATGAAATTATCTACAGTTGATGGTCCGGGAATGCTGAGTCTTTCCTTTGAGATCTTTTCACTTTTATGATCAAGATAATAAGAAGCATTATCTCCAAGTTTTTCACGAATTTCCTCTATTGTTTTCATTATATAGTTGTTTAGCAAAAGTTAAATTCCAAAAGGATAGGTATCAGGGATTTTATGGCCATCGGGATCAATTTTTAATGGATGTAATGCCCGCGTCTTATCCAGGTGTATAAAGGCATCATATCTTTTTGAAAGCACGCTGGGCACATAATTTCCTCTTTCACGATCCGGCCTGTATACCACTCCTATAGCCCGGTGGCCGGTTCTTCTGGAAAAGGCATCCTGAAGCTCTTTATTATCTTTAAATATCAGTAATTTATTATCCCCATCTATTTGATGAAGAGTTTCCTCAACACTGCCTTTTACAGCCTGTGGTACATTCATTATTTTCATAGGACCACCCCAGTGATCTCCTGCGATCACTGTACCGGAGTATGATCCAAAGCCCACCAGATACACCCCAATTTCTTCATAGAGCTCCCTTGTGAGCTGGCCTACATTCACCAGGCCATCATCTGCCATATCTGTCGCCCTGGCATCACCTATATGAGTATTGTGTTCCCAAATAATTACTTTAGTATCGGCACCGTGAAAATGGACAAGCGTTTCCAATGTTTCCATCATATGGGAATCCCTCACATTCCATGATTCTTCCCCAAATCCCGCCATAGCCTTATAATATTTTTCAGCATTGGCCATGACCAGGGCGTTAATTTCCGCATTAAGGCCAGCTTCTTCCTCGGTATTATATTTATGTAAATTTTGTCTTACTTCTTTCAGTAATTTTATAACATGTTCCCGACATCCCGGTCTGGCCGATGAAAAAACAGAGGCATAAGAATCCCTGGCCTTAAATGGCTCAAAACATTGAAAGGCATTACGTGCCAGTTTAGCTGTTTCAGGATCTTCTTTCTCCAAATAATCCACCATGATATCCAGAGAATCCCATAGGCTGTAAACATCAAGACCATAAAATCCTGTTTTGTTATCGTATTCTAAAGGATCATTATGGGATCTGAGCCAGGATGCAAAAGAGGCTATTTCCCAGTTTGCCCACATCCAGGTGGGCCAGCGGTCAAAACTCTTTAACACATCTGTAATGGTTTTTTCATCTGTATCAAGACCTTTTATCCACCGGTTGATCCTATAACAATCAGGCCAGTCTCCTTCCACGGCGATTACTTTAAATCCCTTTTCCTGAATGAGCCTTTTTGATATCTGGGCTCTCCATGTATAATATTCATGAGTGCCGTGGCTTGCCTCGCCCAACAAAACAAATTGTGACTCTCCAATACTTTCAATAAGTGGATCCAGGTGGGAGTTATCTGTGAATGGATGCAGATATTTTGAAACATTATTAAGGTTAGATGTAGCAGTAAACATAATAACTGATTTTTTCTATTTACCTTAATTTAAAGCTTTTAAACTATAAAAAGAAATTGGTGTGTTTAAATAAAACTTAAAATGTGAAATTCCATAAACTGTTTTATTTTTTTTCCTCTTTTTATAATCTATAAAAATATAGAAAGCATAAAGCAGCAGGCCGGCACCTCCAATCCAGAATAAACCATTTTCAAGTGTAGAAATATCTTCAGAAAAAATGCCAATTGCCACAGATAGCGGGATCATCCCGGCCATTGTGGCAGCCATGAATTTTTTATAATCCATCTTCAACATCCCCGCAATAAAACTTATAGAGTCATTTGACAGAAATGGGGAGATCCTGAACAAGACTACCATTCCAAAGGAATAATTTGAGATCCAGAAATCCATTTGTTCAAAGGTTTTTTCACCTAACCACCTATTCAGTAATACCCCTTTTATTTTTCTTCCTATATAATATCCAATTGTTGAGGCAATGGCTATGCCTACTAACGAAATAAGGATACCCAGCCAGAAACCGTAGGCCATTATAGAAATTATTATAGGCAAAAATGAAGGGAAAAATATCAGGAACATCTGGAGAATGATGAATAAAATAATGGCCACCGGTCCCCAAATCCCAAATTGTTTAAAGTATTCCCGGGTGCGATCCCTGTCATCGCTCAGTACTATATCAACCGTTTCATTTATAAGAACCTGGAAAGGAAGATGTAAAAAATAGAGCAATACCAGGATAAGCAGGATAGTACCAGAAAGGTAGAATGAGAAATATTTTGAAAAAAGGAGCTTTTTCAATACCGTTGGTTTCGCAGTATTAAAATAATATTTTTTTTCTCTTTAATATCTGGAATAGCTGTAAAATATCCCTTCAGTAAATGGTGTCCATAAACTTGCCCGTAAACCGGCTTCCTTCAATCCTCTGTTGGTCCAGGTATTGCAGGTATTCAACATGTTCAACGAACCCTTTGCATGATAAAAAGTATCTGTCATTTCATAGTTAAGTCCCCTGATATTTTGTGCTGCGCCGTTCTCATCCAGGGCAAAGCTTTGGGTAATATAATCTGCAAGTGCAAGATATTGTTCTGAAGTTACCTTTATTGGAATTGTATGCTCATCCTGTATCACATAATGTTTGAATTTGACGTGCATGGCTGCCGGGGAATCCAGAAAAAGAGCTTTAAAGGCCACGCCGGGGGCAAGATCTTTCCATTCGGGGGTATTCTCATAAAATTCCAGATCACCCCAGCCAAAACCTACATATTCCAGTTCCATATACCCGGCGCGGGTGTGTGCAGGATCTACCAGATCGAGCCAGTTCACGAGTTCATTTTTCACCGGCATAATAATATCAGTATGCACACCATTAGAGCGTATGTAGATCTCATAATCCCTTGCGGTATCGGGTTGATCTGTATTAACCGGGATCATAGAACTTATCATTGCCACAACGACGTATAATACTATCACAACTATCACGGCCGCGACAAAATCACGTATATAATAAATTATTTTCACCAGGAAGGACCTTTATTGGGCAGGTTGAAGATACCCAATTTCAAATAAATAGTTGTCTTACAGACTATACCATTTGAAGTGGTAAAGGATTAATATTCAATATTACCCACGTAGGTATAAGTGAGGTCTCCATTCCTGGTCATTTTGTATGAATAAATTGCCTTGCCCATAATGTGTCCGTCTTCAAACTCGGCAACCAGCAGTTCCCCGTTTATGAATGTAACAGCAGTAAACCTCATAGTGCCTCCAAGTACAGCATCCTGTGGAATGAGTTCCGGATTTTCCTGCAGGTCATTTAAAACATATTTTTCCGGTTGGGGAATAGTATCGAAATACCCGGGATACTCCTTTGTGAGGAATTTTCTGGTCATAAGATGATCGCTCAGGGTATCATTAGCTCTTTTAAGGGATGCGATCTCCGTTTCCAGGGAATCTATTAATACTTGTTGGGAAGAGCCTGCTTCCTGGTCCTGGCAGGATACCGCAATGATTACAAAGCCAATAATAAGAAGTTTTTTCATTATGAGAATATTATAATTCCTGCATTACAAGATAGGTAGTATAACATAAATAAAATAATAAGAGCACCGCCGCTTCCCACCTGTCCAGTCTATGGCGTCCACTCATGAACATCGCAGCAAAGAGAAAAATTGTACCTCCCGCCAGAACATATATGTCCATATTGAAAACAGGATTATATAATATAGGACTCAATACAGATGAAGCACCAAGGATAAGGAAAATGTTAAAGATATTGGATCCTATAATATTTCCTACAGCGATATCTGCATTCTTCTTGAGGGCTGCCACTACAGAGGTTGCAAGTTCTGGGAGTGAGGTTCCCGCAGCAACAACGGTAAGTCCTATAATCTTCTGACTTATTCCCAGGGATTCGGCAATTTCAATAGCGTTATTCACTACCAGGTGTCCTCCCAGCACAAGACCCCCAAGGCCTCCTCCAATAAATAGCGCCATTTTTATCCCGGAAAGGGAAGGAACCGGGACCACTTCTACGGTTTCAGAGGGATCACTTTTGAGTTGTTTATATACATAAAAGAGGAATAGAGCGAAGAAAACCAGGAGAATAGCTCCATCAACTCTGCTGAGAGCCGAATTCTCTGCGCTGAAGATCCAGATGTCGTTCACCAGGATAAAAAGTACAATTATAGCTATAAAAGAGATTGGGATCTCCTTCCAGGCGGTGCTGGATTGTACTGCCAGGGGAGTGATCAAACCTGTAATACCCAGGATAATGAACAGGTTAAAATTGTTACTTCCCAGAACATTTCCAAAGACAATATCGCTATGTCCCTGTACCGAAGCAAAAGTATTTACCACCAATTCGGGGGCAGATGTTCCAAAGGCTACAACGGTAAGCCCTATGGCAAGGTTGGAAATATTGAATTTTTTCGCAAGAGCGGAAGCCCCTTCCACCATATAATTTGCGCCAAAGATTAAAATGGTCAATCCGGTAACTAAAAGTAATATAGGTATAAGCATATAATTGTGGAAATATCATTCGAATGTAATAGAAAAAATCTTAGTTTAAAGATTGATTTAAAAATTTATTCGCCTATGAACTCACCGGAATTTTCAGGAAGTTGTGAATCGCCTTCAATTGATTTGACATTTTCTGCATATCGCATATCAGCTGTTTTCGTGAAAAGTTTTTTATCCGGAACTCTCCGCCTTCGGGTGATATCAAAGCCTCAAATTGATCCAGACATACAAATACTCTCGCGATGGCCAGGCTAATCAACATTTTAAATTGCTTTTTACCTGAAGCATCATACGCGGTATCATCTACCAATGTAAAGGTTTTCTGTAATTCCCTGTCAAAGTTTTCACGGAGGAGGCTAATATCAGAAGTGATGGTGGCAAGGGTCGTAATTCCATCTCTGGTATCCTGCCGGATATCAAAAATATCATTTCCCAGTTGCATGAGCCCACCTAACTGATAGATCATCTCATCCTCTTTTTCCTGAAGCTTGTTTGCGAGGCACAACCGGTAATATTTAAATGAATTACCCCCTTTTAAGAATGTTATATCTCTTAGATCGGGGATACCCTGTGTTTCCTTTTGGGATAAACTCATTTGCTGGGCATTGAAAACTTCAGTAGCTGTGATTTTTATTTTTTGAGGGTGAGGTGAATATGAAAGGCCTTTTATATATAAGGTTTTTAAAAGCTTTTCATGGGTATTGCCCGGTACAAGATTTTCCGGGGAATGGATAAAATCAGAGAGGTGGTTTGCGCTTTTTCCGGGTTCATCAAAAAGGTCGTCAAGCAAACCTGAGATCCCTCCCAGATAACTCAGGCAAAGGCGTTCGTTTTCGGACATGGGATAACCCCTTAAAACACAAAGGGACTCCCCGAAAATTGAGGGGACTCCCATTGCGTAATATGAGGTCAATTTTTTAAAATCTGCTTCAGTAAGACTACCATCATTTTTCCTGCGGAAAGCTAAAAGTTCAGGTTCCAGTTCTTTTTTAAGAAATTTTTTCTGATACAGAACACGCTTCAGCAGAAAAGCATATATCCCAGGAAGCCTTAACAAATTTTCTATAAACAGGACCTTACTCTTTTGATTAATTCGCATTCAGCAGCACCGGTTTTCCGAAGCCAAGATTTTCAAGTTTGTCCATCTGGGTTTCAGCATCACCAACCACCAGATAGACCATTTTATCGGGTTGGACATATTTTTTGGCCAATTCCTGTAGGTTCTCAACGCTGAGATTGTTAACAAGGATCTCTCTTTGCTTTATGTAATCATCAGGCAGGTCATATTCATTGATATCCCTAAGCATCCCCAGTTTGGCTCCCAGCGTTTCAAATCTCCGCGCGTTACTCTTCACCATAAATCCCTGCGTGACTTCCAGATCATTTGGTTGAAGTGATTGAGGGTAATTTGCCATGATCTCCCGAATAAGGTCAACGGCTTCATAGGTGATATTTGACCTCACACCGCTTGTAACGGCAAAAGGTCCTGTAAGTTTGCTTCCACTAAATCCTGAACGAATACCGTAAGTGTAACCTTTCCCCTCACGAAGTTCCTGGGTGAGTTGCGAGGCAAAACCCCCTCCCCCAAGACGATAATTCATTACCTCTGCAGTGTAATAATCCTGGTGATTTGCTGCCAGGGCAGGAGCACCAATTTTTATGATAGACTGCTTTGCACCGGGAACGTCATAGAAATATACTGTGGCTTTCTCAGGGGTTTTAGGCTCAGGAAAAGTTGGGATCTTGACATTTTTAGGAGCCCATCCCGCAGATATAGCTTTAAGTGAACTCACCGCCATATCCTGGTTAAGGTCTCCAACGGCAAGAAATTGCGCTCTAAGCGGGGACAGGTTCCGGTTATAATAATCTTTAAGATCCTGCATGGTTATTTTCTCCACACTAGCCTCGGTGCCAAGATTATTATGAGAAAGTATGTGATTTGGGCCGTAAATGATCTTCCTGAATTCATCTTCGGCAATACCATTAGGATTTGCCTTTAATTGCTTTATCCTGCTTAAAGCCTGTTGTTTTACCAGACTGAATTCCTTCTCATCCCATCTTGGCTCCAAAAGGATCTCGCGAACAAGTTCCATGGTTGGTTCAAAATTTCGGGTAAGGGTGTTTCCTGTGAGATAGATCTTTTCATCCTGGGCACTCATGTTTATACTGGATCCCAGAAGTTCAATCGCCTCTTCCAGCTCCTCCGGCGTACGATTTTTTGTGCCCTTGGTCATAAGATTTGCCAGCAGGTTTGAAACTCCAACTTTTTTCGGGTCTTCCAGTAATAATCCGCCTTCCATTTCCAGACTGAATCTTATAAGCGGCACTTCACTTTCAGTAATTCCCAGAACTTTTAGTCCCGAAGGCAGGGAGGTTTTCCAGATTTGCGGAGTCTTAACCTCGGGTGTTCCCCAATAGGGTGGTTCTATGGTACGGTCAAAACTGGAAGGGGTACGATCATAAATAGCAGGGCCTTCAATAACAATCTCATCTTCGGCTCCTTCTACAATTTGTTCCTCGACAACCGCTGCTTCTTTAGAATTTGAAAGGGCGAGTTCCTTTTGACCTTTCGGCACAAAACTAGTTGCTATATAATGTTTGCCTTTGATGTATTTATCAAATACCCTTTTCACATCTGCAGCTGTTACCGCCATGATCCTGCCAACATTTCTGTTGATCTCGTTGGCGTCGCCGGCAAACATTTCATACTGCGTAAGCTGAACTCCTTTCCCAAGAACGCTGGAAATGCTGTTGTAGAAATCTGTTTCCTGCCCGGCTTTGATCCTTCTAAGATCTCTTTCAGGAATTCCTTCTTTTTCAAAACGGCTTAATGTTTCATCAATCGCTTTTTTAGCTTCATCAAGGTTCTTTTGATCATAAGCCCGCACCTGCATCATTAATTGTCCTGCCAGCTCTGAAGTATAATTGTACATCCTCACATTGTCTGTAAGGCCTTTGTCTGCAACAAGAGTTTTATAAAGGGGCGCATTCTTTCCATCGGCCAGATATTTTGTCAGGATCTCCAATGCATAGGAATCTTCGTGATATGAAGGTACAGATGGCCAGGTAAGCGTAAGCTCGGGTAATTTCGCAAAATTATCTTCGTAGTATAATCTTTTGGTTTCGGTAAGTACGGTGGGTTGTTTTGGGTTTGGTTTGATCTCCTCACCACGTTCTATTTCGCCAAAATATTTATTCACCCAATCTTTTGCCTGTGCGGTATCAAAATCACCTGCAATGGTGAGCACCACATTATTCGGCACATACCAGCGGTTAAAGAAATCTTTGACATCCTGTAATGTAGCATTCTGCAGATCCTCAAGTGAACCTATCACCTGCCAGCTGTACGGGTGGCCTGCAGGATATAGGTTTTTATCAATGACATACTGGGTATGCCCGTAAGGCCTGTTATCTACCGCCTGTCTCTTTTCGTTTTTAACTACTTGTTTTTCTTTGGCAAGCACAGGTTCTGTCACTGTATTTATAAAATAGCCAAGTTTATCTGCTTCTGCCCAGATCATTTTTTCCAAAGCGTCGTTGGGTACTGTCTGGAGATAATTTGTCCTGTCCCGGCTGGTAGATCCATTGGCACCTGAACCTCCGATTCTTGCGCTGAGTTTATCCAGACCCCCGGGTCCAAGGTTTTCAGATTCCAGAAACAACAGATGTTCAAAAAGGTGAGCAAATCCTGTTCTTCCTTCGGTTTCTCTTGCAGATCCTACATGGCTGGTAAGAGAAACTGCTACTACAGGATCTGACCGGTCTACATGGAATATCACTTTTAACCCGTTTTCCAGGGTGAAGGTTTCAAAGTCAATACTTAGGTCAGATGGTTTTTCCTGAGCATTGATTTGTAAAGCACCTAATAATATTAGTAAAATGAACTTAAATCTCATATTGGTATTAATTAAGGGTATTCCCCAGGTTTTTTATTTTAATGTAAAATTTTAAAAAGTTTCAATTCACTTTTTTAAATATAAAATCTATTTCCCTTCCCGGATTGGAGATAGTTGCAACTAATTGCTCACCTTTCCTGCGGTATTGTATCTTTTTGGGAAATTCATTTTCTTCATTTTCTGAAACAAAACTTTCATCACTATAATTTGTAATCCTGAATGGGGTGGGGGTGTCATTCACTTCACTTACCTCAAGGTTCCATTGATTATCCCTTTCTGCCAGCCTAAGAATTTCTTTGAAAATAGTATCGTCGTTCTGCATGGTCCAGCCTATGCCTTCATAACCATTGTTGGTACTTTTACTCCAATTCTCAAAGGTCCGGATACCTTCCTGTTCATTTATCCTTTCCCAGTTCCCCAAAAGCCAGTCGGCATTTATATCAGCATCCTTCGAAGTTTCAGCCAACTTATTATTGTCTTTACAACCAGTTAAGAAAATAACAAAGACAAAGAGAAAATACTTCATATAATTATGGTTTGGGAGAGATATTAAGCTACCGGGTCAAATCATCATTATTCACAAAGAAAATGGCATTGACCAGGAATAGTTTTCCGTTCTCCCAAAAGCCGCGGAAGAGGGGATTGTCAACCATATACACAAAGCTTCCCCTTCCCATAGGCTCTATACCGTATGTCATGGAATTTTGAATTGCCGTCCTGGCATCACTCCCTGCAAAGCCCGAAACTATCTCGGGATTATCCTGAAGATAAGCAATATTATATCCGTTATTAAGCAAACTATAGCTGTTGCTGCTTAGCTTCAGGCTGTAGTAATCCTTGTCATAACCAAAGGCCATGGGATGAGTATTATCAATCCTGGTTTTAACGATACTTCCGGTAATTAGATTTTTTATGCTCTCACGTTCTCTTTCATTATAAGGGGTAAGATTACCTGACTTTGCTGAATCCTCCTTTTCTTCATCGGCCTTATTTTCTTTTAATTCAAAACCTTCCTTCCCTGCAAAATGACCCACAGCATTTCCTATTGCGATAACCTGCCCGCCAGATCTTACCCAGGAGGTAAGTTTTTTAAGTGCAGATTCATCAAGGACACTGGCATAATAGCCCGAAGGTAGAATAAGTACATCCAGCTTTTCAAGGTTCACCCGGTTAAAGTAATCTGTATCTATAGAGGTGATGGGATAATGTAATTGCTGTTCAAAAAAGTGCCAGATCTCACCGTAGTTCAGGGAAGAAGTTCCCTCTCCTCTCAAAACTCCTATACGCGGTGGGTTTATAATTTTCACCTCGGGAGAACCAAAATCAGGTCCGCTGGAAGCAAAACCGGAGGTTGCGGGAGTCAAAGTACGAGAATGCTCATTGGCGATCTTAACGACTTTTGCATCAAAATTCTCTGTCATCCGGTTATCGCTCTTGGTGATCACCAAACTTCCACGATCAAATTTCTGATTATTATTCTCAAAGGGCATTTCACTTACCCTTACCCTGATTCCTTCCTTGAGCAATGCAGCAAGAAAACGGGCATCCTGCATAGAATTCCATTTAGAAACATAACCCGCACCCGAGGGGTTGGCAGTGTTTGAAACGGGAACTGCCTGCCGGGCTGCCGAACTTTGTACTGCCTGGTTACTGGCAACTGCCTCAAGCCCATAAGCATAGGGAAGACTCCAGGCAGTTATATCATAGGTTAGCGAGTCACTCAATTTTGCCTGAGGTTCAAAAAGGACTTTTACCATTTTGCCTTTAGGTTGATCTGCATTTACGATCAGGGTATTTTCGGTCGCTGTAAAATCTCCTTTTTTGGAATTATAATTTAATCCTCTTATCCTTCCGGGAGATGCCTGCCCGTATCTTATCTCATGCCTGTCAAGCAGATCTTTTAATGCAGCGATCTTATCCGGATTTCCGTTAAGTGCATAACTTTTAAATTCAGCATTGGAATTAGAATAGAATTCCCTGAAAGAATTATTTAACCGATTAACATTTCTTGAAGCAACTTCTACCGTTGAGATCCCTGTGGTGTGGTGATGCAACACCCTGTCCACAAGGGTAAGTTCATAACCTTCACGTGTATCTATCCCCAGGCCTGCCATACCATGACCGGCCTGCTCATAGGTCATACCTATCGCCCCCATAAACGTGGGATATGTATCCCCATAGCTTGGGTAAAGGAGATCAAAACGCTCTTTGGTAAAGAACAACCAGCCTTCCTCATCAAAATATTTTGCATGGTTTAGGCCAATCTCTGTCTGGAACTCTCTCTGGAAAGGGGTGATCACCTCATGAAAGGGCTCTGCCGCCGGGGCAAAATAATAGGGTTCATTGATACCCTGCTCGTGAAAATCAACGTGAATGTGGGGCAACCACTGGTTGTAGACTTTTATCCTTTCCTGTGTCTCTATTTGGGTTGCCCAGGCCCAGTCACGGTTAAGGTCAAAAAGATAATGGTTAGGTCTTCCTCCCGGCCAGGGTTCATTATGTTCCACAGCCATGGCCGAAGCATTATAAGGTTCTGCCTTTACCTGGTTGTACCAGTTGGCATAGCGGTCACGTCCATCAGGATTTACTGTTGGATCAATGATTACAATGGTATTTTCAAGTAATTCAGTTCTTGAAGTGACAAGCTCATAAAGAGTTTGCATGGCTGCTTCAGTACTGGAAGCTTCATTTCCATGAACGTTATAACTCATCCATACAATTGCCTTTTCATCAGTCTCGCTGTATGCCCCGGAGAGTATACCCGTATTGCGCAAATGGTTGGTCCTTATTTGTTCAAGGTTTCTTAAGTTAGTTTCTGAAGTAACTACTGCATAGGTAAGAGGTCTTCTTTCATAAGTCCTGCCGTAAGTTTCGTACTGTACCAAAGGAAAGTTTTGAGCCACATGCTCAAAATAACTTACAACATCTGCATGTCTTGTAAACTGAGTTCCTAACTGGTAGCCAAGGAATTCTTCGGGAGATTGTAAGGTTTGTGAAATAGAGAATTGAAAACTCAGAAATAGAGCGGTAAACAATAATGATAAATTTTTCATCTAGGCTTAAAAATCTTGATTAAGAAAGTAAAGATAACATACCACCTTTAAATAACTAAAAAATGCCGGGTAAAAAGTTTAACTTCGGTATCTTTACAATTTAAAGTATTTTTATGCCTGCAGACTGTCTTTCCTATAAAGAAACCAATTATTTTTCCAGCCTTATTTCAGATTATCTTGAACAAAAAGATGAATTAAAGCAATTTTACAACCGATTTCCCAGCCTCGAAAATTTTAAGGATCAGGTAGAAGAGAAAAGCGGGTTTTTTACTGCGGAAAAAAGAAAAGTATTGGTAAAGGCTGTACGCAGGCAATATCAGGCTATGAAACTTTCAGCAAAAGTCGAAAATAATTTAGAATCCCTACTCGAAAATAAAACCTTTACGGTTACCACCGGGCATCAACTCAATCTTTTTACGGGTCCGCTGTATTTTTTATACAAAATAGTATCTGCTATTAATTTAGCGTCAATTTTGAAAAAGGAATATCCTGAGAATAATTTTGTTCCCGTTTACTGGATGGCTACAGAAGATCACGATTTTGATGAGATCAATTTTTTTAATTTAAACGGAAAGAAATTCAAATGGAACAGTACCCAGCCGAAAGCGGGAAAGGATGCAGTTGGTAATTTAAATACCGAAGGTCTTGCTGAAGTGTTTGATCTTTTTTGCGCTGAAGTTGGAGGAAGTATGAGTGCCGGATATCTTAAAGATCTCTTTATCAAAAGCTACCTGGAGCAAGAAAATCTTTCCAAATCAACCCGATTTCTAGCCAATGAACTTTTTAAAGAATATGGCCTTATCATTATAGATGGAGATGATCAAGACCTGAAAAGGGAATTTCTTCCCTATCTGAAACAGGAAGTTTTTACACAGGTTTCCAATAAAGCATCAGCTGCTACAATTGCAAAACTTGAAGAATTGGGTTATGGAGTTCAGGTGAATCCTCGGGAGATCAATTTATTTTATTTAAACGATGGTTTGAGGGAGCGAATCCTTGAGCAGGACGGAAGATTTTATGTAAATGATACAGAAATTTCCTGGAGCCGGGAAGAGATGGAGAAGGAGCTGGAGCATTTTCCGTGGCGTTTTAGTCCCAATGTGATCACAAGGCCTTTATATGAGGAAGTGATACTCCCCAACCTTTGTTATATTGGTGGTGGTGGGGAACTCGCATATTGGTTTGAACTTAAAGATTATTTTAAGGAAGCACAGGTCCCTTTTCCCATTTTGCTTTTGCGCAATTCAGCCTTAATGGTAACCGAAAAACAGGAAAAGAAAAGAGAAAACCTTGGAATTTCACATGCTGAATTATTTCTAAAACAGCACGAATTGATCAACCGGAAAGTACGTAAGATCTCCAACATCGATATAGATTTCAGCTCACAAAAAAAGCATCTTATTGAGCAGTTCCAAGGAATGTATGCACTCGCAGAGCAAACAGATGTTACTTTTTTAAATGCGGTAAAGGCACAGGAAGTAAAGCAGTTGAAAGGCCTTGATCATCTTGAAAACAGGTTGCTTAAAGCACAAAAGAGAAAACTTAAAGATGAGGTAACCCGCATTGCCCAATTGCAAAACGAACTTTTTCCTTTTAAAGGGTTGCAGGAAAGGCACACTAATTTTTCTGAAATGTATCTGGAATACGGGGAGGACCTCATTCCTGCCCTTATAGAAAATTTAGATCCCCTTCAATTAGAATTTAATATCATCACTCTTGGAAAAGAATAAAATGCATACCATTGATATGGACCTTGTTGAAATGACGCTTGATGTCATGAAGTACGCCATTGACCGTATCTCAAACGTAACGCCGGAACTCGGCTCTCCAAAAAAGGAGTCAGATCTTTTAGCACAGGTGGGAGAGACCATCACACCCACGGGAATAGGAGGTGAGACCGCTTTTAAAATGTTCAGGGATATCCTGGTGAAGGCAACAGTTCCCATAGACCATCCCCGACATCTTGCTTTTGTTCCTGCGGCCCCTACCAGGGCTGCGATCATGTTTGACCTGGTGACTTCGGCTTCCAGTATACATGGAGCTTACTGGATGGAAGGCGCAGGCGGGATCTTTTGTGAGAACCAGGCAATGAAATGGCTGGTTTCCTTAACAGGTTTACCCCAGGGTGCTTTTGGGGTATTTACCAGCGGCGGTACAGCTGCAAACCTCTCGGCAATGGTTGCTGCCAGGGATGACTGGAGAAGCCGAAGTGAAGAGAATGCTGGTAAAAAAGCTCTTTTACTTACTTCCGGCGGGGCCCACAGTTCGGTAGAAGCCATGGCCAGGGTGATGGATGCAGATATTATTATGATTGAATGTGAGGGAGACCTGCTTACAGGAGACGAGCTCAGAGATGCAATAGACATACTTAATGAAGAAGATCGCTCCAGGGTATTTGCGGTGGTGGCCACCGGAGGAACTACAAATGCAGGGATCATTGATGATCTTGATGGAATTGCAAATGTTTGTAATGCAGAGAATATGTGGTTTCATGTGGATTGTGCGTATGGCGGGGGAGCTCTGGCAGCCTCTACTGCAAGGCACTTGTTCAACGGAATTGAAAAAGCAGATAGCATCACTATAGATCCTCATAAATGGTTATTTTCCCCATATGATTGCGGTGCGGTGATCTATAAGAATATGGAACTTGCAGCGAATGCACACTCTCAAAAGGGTGCCTATCTTGATATATTTAAGGATGAAGGGGCTCAGGGATTTAATCCTTCAGATTACCAGATCCAGCTTACCAGACGCCTTCGCGGGATGCCATTATGGTTTTCCCTGGCGATGCATGGCACAGAAAAATACCGAAAAGCCATAGAACGTGGGATTGAACTCGCGCAAATGGCTTCCAGAAAAATTGAAGAAAGACCCGAACTTGAACTGGTAAGACCCTCAAGCCTGTCCGTAGTCCTCTTCCGAAGAAAAGGCTGGACCCCGGAACAATACCGTGACTGGACCTATAGGAATCACCGGGAAGGTATAGCCCTTGTAACTCCCACAAGATGGAAATCCAACGGAGAATATGAAACCATCTCCCGTTTTTGTTTTATCAATCCCGATACGACTGAGGAGGATATTGATCTTATTTTGGATACGATGGGTTGATAATACGATGATACGATGATATGATGATACGATGGTTTGATAATTTGATAATTTGAGGATCAGAAGGATGTTAGATAAATTTTGCCAATGGTCTCGGGATGGTGAATAAAGAGAACGTCATGCAGAATTTATTTCAGCATCTGGCGTGTTTGTAACTTTTTAACCTGTTATACCCTGAAACAAGTTCAGGGTGACGAACCTACCTACCGTCATGCTGAATTTATTTCAGCATCTAGCGTGATTTAAGTTCAAAGTATGTTATACCCTGAATAGATTTCAGGGTGACGTTCAAATTGGAATTTGGTGCATGGAATTTGGAATTTCATAACTGCAACAACCAACAACTTACAACCTACAACCTACAACAAAAAAGGCAGCCCTTTCAGGCAGCCTTTTTAACTTTTAACTTTTTAACTATCTCCTATCCCTGTCTTCTGGCTGGAGGGGTAGGAGGTGTTTTGTCTACTACAGGACGGTTCTCGCGGTTTGCGATCTCCCATGCGGTAAGAAAAACCAGTTGGGCTCTTTTGGCAAGCATATCGTAGTTGATCTTATCAGGAGTATCGGTTATCTTGTGGTAATCTGCGTGTACACCATTGAAGTAAAAAATGATTGGAATTCCGTGCCTTGCGAAGTTGTAATGGTCACTTCGAAAATAGAAACGGTTTGGATCATTTTCATCATTGAAAGTATAATCCAGTTCCATGTTAATGTACTTGTTGTTCATTTCTTCACTAAGATCATGAAGTTCTGTACTCAATTTATCGCTTCCAATAAGATACACGTAATCACCTGCATCTTCTTTCCCATTTCCAACCCGTCCAATCATATCAATGTTGAGGTTAGCAACTGTTTGAGCCAATGGGAATACAGGGTTATCTGTATACCATTTAGATCCTATTAATCCTTTTTCCTCACCGGTAACATTCATGAAAAGAATAGATCTTTTTGGGTGATACCCATCGGCTTTGGCTTGCATAAATGCCTGTGCGATCTCAAGAATGGCAACCGTGCCTGATCCATCATCATCTGCACCATTGAAAACATTACCATCCTTATCCATTCCCACATGGTCATAGTGGGAAGTGATCACAAGAACTTCCTCAGGTTTTTCACTTCCTTCTATATAAGCAAGAACATTCTCCGAATCTTTCACATTCCCCCTAAAGGCGTTAGAAGGTACCGGCTGGTAGTAATTCACGACACCCGGTGGCGATGGGATATTCATTTTTTTATATTCATTGACCAGGTATTCTGCGGCCCGTTTTTGTCCCGGCTCTCCTGTATTCCTGCCTTCGAATTCATCACTTGCAAAAATGTATAAATGCTTGCTTAGTTCAGCCGCTGTTATGGTATTTGCATACTTCATAACATCGGCATTTTCGATGTTCTTTTGAGCACCGCATCCAAAAAAGCATATTGTAAGGGCACAAATAATTAAGTTCTTCATAAATATTTCCAATTTTTTTAATAAGGAGGCTAATATAGGTTATTTACACAAAAATCTAAAAAATAGAAATGGATTCAGAAAAATCGGCACATGAAAAAAGTTAGATATTTTGTCAAAGGTTTTGGGAACCAGAAGAATAAACATTTTGGCGAAGACTTTGCTCCTTAAGGTGATTAATTTTCCCTTTCCCGGTTACCGAATCCTTAAAATCTAAATTAATTTCAACCCTGAAATAGGCTTACCTAACCTACCCACCTTACTGTCTTTCCATAAGATTGTGACGTTTTTTCGCCAGTTCATCCTTGTATTATCATAGCTATTGAATTGTTATTAGCTAATTATTATGGAATCTGGAGAAAATTTTACCCAGTAGACCTTTCTCTTCGGTAATGTTTTCTTAGTTGGCTATTTCATCTTTTATCTAAGCTGGTGATCATATATACATAGCTGGTTCAAAATTGAAGATTATTTAAAGTGATATATTTGTGGGAGTACTTCATAACAATTTACAATTTTTAAAAGCAGGAATATTTTCATGAAAAGGAAGAAAAAAATATCAATGAAAGATATTTCAAGAGAATTAGGTATTTCCATCACAACAATCTCCTTCATTGTAAATAATAAAGCAGAAAATAAGATAAGTAAGGAAGTTATAAAAAGGGTAGAAGATTATATTGCCAAAGTGGATTATAAACCAAATTCGTCGGCGCAATCCCTTCGCACCGGGAAATCAAAATTAATTGTTTTCATGGTTGAGGATATTTCAGATCCTTTTTTTTCGGCCATCGCCAGACGTATGGAGGAAATTGCATTTTATAATAATTATAATCTTATCTATTGTAGTACCGGGAATAGTAAAGAACGAACCTTGGAGTTGATACAATTATTTAAGGAAAGGCAAGTCGACGCTTTTATTATTACACCTCCAGAGAATTTTCAGCTTGAATTGGAAAAATTGATTTACGAAGAACATCAAATCGTTATGGTTTTTGATCGATATTTTGAGGGTTTTAAACATAATTATGTCGTGCTTGAGAACAGAGGAAGTGCAAAAATGGCTGTAGAGGCTATTTATAAGTCTGGCAAGAGAAATATAGCTTTTATTGGGATAGACTCAGAGTTGTCAACTTTGGTAGATCGCAGAATTGGATATCTTGAAGCTATAAATAATTATCAATTAAAAGATTATCAGTTACTTTTTAAATTTGAACAAGTACGAACATTGGAGGGAAAAGGAATTATTGAAAAATTTTTAAAGGATAATGAGGAAATTGACGCTATTCTATTTGCAACAAATAATCTTGCATTGAATGGATTAAGAGTTCTCAGAGAAAAAAAAATAGAAATTCCCAATCAAATAGCTATTGTATCTTTTGATGAAAGGGATGTCTTTGAATTACATTCGCCTCCAATTAGCGTAATCTCCCAACCAATCTCTGAACTAGCCTCTGAATTAATAGAGTCTACTTTGAATATCCTTAAGAAGGAAAAGAACAATTCCAACAACATGCAAAAAGTTTTTTCTGGAGAATTAATACGAAGGGAATCCCTTTGAACCACGGGTTTTAATCTTATTCTTTTTAATTTTCTTTTTTTATTTGGATATTCCTAACTACCGTTTTATATTAGCCTTTTAGTAAAACGTTTTACTAAAACGATTTCGGATCATTTTTAACCATGATCATATCGTTTTTATATTATTATTAACAGCTCTATAAGAATATTCAAGACCAAGTTACCGGGCAAAATTGACAATAGCCGTGGATCTGGATCAAATTCCAGCTTATTAAAAATTAAAAATTATTATTATGAAAAAGTTATTGTTTATAACAGTTGTATTGTTATCATCACTTTTAGGTTTCTCCCAGGAATCCTTAGAAAAGGAATGGATGATGGGACCATTTCAAAGGTTTGAGAATGCTCAGCCAATAGTTCAAAAAGATTCTTTAACTGAATTTATGGATCCCATGACAGGTAAAAAAATCAGGTGGGAATCTATGGCAACTTTTAATCCGGCAGCGATAGTTAAAGATGGTAAGATCCACGTATTATATCGAGCCGAAGAAAAGCTGGGTGAAAAGGAAATAGGTGGGCATACCTCAAGAATTGGACTGGCAACATCCAGTGATGGTGAAAATTACAAGAGAGAGAAGAAGCCTGTATTTTATCCCGACAATGATAACCAAAAAGAATTTGAGTGGACTGGAGGCGTAGAAGATCCGAGAATTGTGGAGAATGAGGATGGTTTGTATGTATTAACTTATACTCAATGGAACCGGGAATATCCAAGATTGGCAATTGCGGTTTCCAAAGACCTTAGAAATTGGGAGAAAAAGGGTCCGATTTTCAGGGAATGGAAAGACGGTAAATACCATAATATGGGAACTAAATCTGGAGCTATTGTCACTGAATTAAAAGATGGAAAATTAGTAGCCGCAAAAATCAATGGAAAATACTGGATGTATTATGGTGTGCCTCATATATGGTTGGCGAGTTCAGAAGATTTGATAACCTGGGAACCTATAGAAGATTATGAAGGAAATCTGGCCCCTGTACTTAGTCCGCGCACTGGTTATTTTGATTCGTGGTTGGTTGAAGCAGGACCACCACCCCTGGTAACAGACAAGGGAATTGTGGTATTGTATAATGCCGGAAACTCTCAAAATATTGGTGTAAAGGATTTAGGAAACAGAATATATACCGGTGGTCAGGCATTATTTGACATAAATGAGCCCTGGAAGCTTTTAGATCGCTCAGAGAAACCTTTTATTAAACCTGAATTAGCCTTTGAGAAATCAGGACAATACATTGATGGTACCACGTTTTTAGAAGGCTTGGTTTTCTTTAATAATCAATGGTATTTGTATTACGGTACTGCAGATAGTATGGTTGGGGTTGTTAAAACAAATAATGAAAAGAAAGAATAAAGGTTTTAAATAAAAAAACATACCGGAGCCATAGTTTCCCGGTATGGGAGGTTTATAACCCGGTTTTGATAGGCGGTTTTTTTCAGGTGGTTTGGTTCGCGGTTATTACGGAAAAAAAGGTAGTTTTATCATTTGATCCTACTTCCAGCGGAGAATACACGATTAACTTTTATATTAATGGACATCTTAATGAAACCCGTAGCGTAGTGGTTGGATATTCCGGTGATGCTGACCCCCCGTTCCGGCCATACTGACCCCCCCTAGGATTTTGGTCAAAAAGATAAGATTATGACAATATTACAGTTTTTTTCTTAGACTTTCTCCTTTCAATTCTATTCGATGAGAGGTGTG
>JBGTNH010000061.1:0-40912 GCA_041743165.1 Gillisia sp.
CACACCTCTCATCGAATAGAATTGAAAGGAGAAAGTCTAAGAAAAAAACTGTAATATTGTCATAATCTTATCTTTTTGACCAAAATCCTAGGGGGGGTCAGTATGGCCGGAACGGGGGGTCAGCATCACCGGAATATCCAAAATAAACAAAGTGATCTCTTTTTCACCAAAATCATCTACCTGATACATTTTGACCCGGCCTGAAATAATTACATAACAATGAAAAAAAAACTTTTCATTGTTAAGTATACAGGTATGTTTTGACCATTTTTCCTCATGGAAAAGAGACAGTAACAAATTTCTGGGTTTTTCCTCCAATGTGTTGAAAAGGATACAGTTCCTCAGAAGCTCAGGATATTTGGAACTAAATAAAGTTTCTCCGGCCATAATTGCAAATCAAAAATTATGGGAGGAAATGTCAGGAAAAGAAAAACTTTTTCTGTTAACTGCTTTACATTACCGGAGGTGGGGTGGTAATACTGTTATTAGGGAATTGTTATCGGGGATTTAAAAATAATCAAAAAGAAAATTCAAAAGAAATAATTTTTACCAAATTTTAAAATTCACAAAGATTTTATTTTAGCTTAAAAATCAGCTATTTTTGCAAAATTGCTATATGGATAAGATATGAAAGTTGAAACCTTTGGACTTGAAGAGAAGAAAAATGATAAAACCCTTTATGCATACCAACAGGTAGATATTGAAAAGATCTTTAAAGTAATTGACAACCATCCAGAGAGATATAATTTGTTGTACCAACTTCCCACCGGGGGTGGAAAAACAGTAATATTTTCCCAAATTGTCAGGGAGTACATCCAGAGACATAATAAAAAAGTACTCATCCTCACCCACCGCATAGAACTTTGCAGACAAACTTCCAAAATGTTGTCTGAATTTGGGGTGATCAATAAGATCATAAACAGCAAGGTAAAGGAATTGCCAGACCAGGAAGATTATATGTGCTTTGTGGCAATGGTCGAAACTCTGAATAACCGCCTTAATGATGAGAAACTGGAAATAGAAAACATTGGAATGGTAATCATTGATGAGGCGCATTATAATTCATTCCGAAAGTTATTCAAATTTTTTGAAAAGTGTTTTATTTTAGGAGTTACTGCTACTCCCTTGAGTTCCAATATTAAACTTCCCATGAAAGATAATTACAGGGAACTAATTGTGGGGGATTCAATTTCTTCTCTTATTAAAAAAGGATTCCTTGCCGATGTTAACGTTTATAGCTATGATGTAGGTCTTCAATCCTTAAAAGTTGGTATCAATGGTGACTACACCGTAAAATCTTCTGAAGAACTTTATTCCAATCTCTCCATGCAGGAAAAACTGCTGGGTGCATATATGGAAAAATCTCTGGGAAAAAAGACCCTTATTTTTAATAACGGGATCAACACCTCTAAAGAAGTCTATGAAACTTTCAGAAATGCCGGGATCCCAATAAGGCATCTTGATAATACAACCAGCAAGCAGGACAGAAGACAAATTCTAAAATGGTTTAAACATACACCCGATGCCATTGTTACTTCAGTAAGTATCCTTACAACAGGCTTTGATGAACCCTCTGTAGAAACTATCATATTAAACCGGGCTACCAAGTCCCTTACTCTTTATTTCCAGATGATTGGACGTGGTTCCCGGGTTTTACCCGGCAAAAAAGAATTTACCGTAATTGATCTGGGAAATAATATGGCCAGATTTGGTCACTGGAATGCTCCTGTTGATTGGAAACAATTGTTTCGTGCCCCTGATTTCTATTTTGAAAATCTCTTAAGCGATGAAGAAATAGAAAGGGAATTTAAATATGTGATGCCGGAGCAAATCAGGAAACAATTTGCCAAAACCAAAGATGTAAGCTTTGATGTGGAGGAAGCCTATGATATAGTGATCAAAAAAGGACTAAAATCAAAAACCGTCCTGGACTGGTCTATGGAACAACACGTAGCAATGTGCGTAGAGAATAGTGAAGATGTTTTTGATGCCAGGCTGCTGGCAAAGGAATTAAAAGATGATATAGCCTCCCGGGTTAAACAATTTACCTATTGCATTAGCAAGAGCACCAAAAATTACCGCGAATGGCTGGAAGAAGATTATTCCCGAAGATTAAGGTTACAGATCAATAAGGAATTTTAAAAAAGTATTGTCTCTGTTAATGTGTCTTTAGTCCTGAGCTAATATAAATCCTTTAGGAATTTTTGGTTCTCCGGGATTAGGGTCATACATATTCAAATACAAAACCACAGGTTTTTTTAACCCATTATGTGTAACTTCATACATATCAAGCATGCCGCCGCCTAAAATTCCATTTGGTGTTTTAAAATCACAACAGCTCCCTATTCTGGTATAGGAAACCTTCTCCCCATTGGGTCCGGTAAGCCTGTTAAGATAAGACCGTTGGTTTGCGGGACCCATTTGCAAATTTTCTCCGCCTACAAGAATTGGATGCTTTTTAGAAATGCCATAACGATCTGGGGTTTTCTCCTGGGCCAAAAGGATTGGAGTAGAGAGGAAAAAAAATAAAAATAATGCAGGAATTAAAACTTCTCTCATATAAAGGGATTTAGAAAGTTAAATTATAAATAATTTCCAGGATATTTACGTAATGATTAAGCTTTTCGATTATTGACCAATAACCGGGATATTACATTAAGAAATCAACCCTTAGATATATTTAAAATTGGAGCAAAAAAGATTCTATTACCTAATCAAAATTCAATATCTGGGATTCAGGCTACACGGTTGGCAAAGTCAGCCAAATTTTAAAACTGTTGAAGGCCTTATTAAAAAAACCTTGAAATTTGTCCTTCCGGGAGAAAAGATAAAAGTCCTTGGTTCCAGCCGAACCGATGCCATGGTATCTGCAAATGAGACTGCTTTTGAATTATTCTTATATGAAAATCCCCTCGATGACTTTAAAATATTTCTCGAATTATTCAATAAAAATCTTCCCGCAGACATTAGGGCAATATCCATTGAAGAGGTAGACTCAGGCTTTAATATAATTCAAAATCCTAAAAGCAAGGAATACCTGTATCTGTTTTCCTTTGGCATTAAAAATCATCCTTTTTGCGCTCCTCTAATGGCCAATTTCCAGGAAGATTTAAATATAGAATTAATGATACGGGGAGCATATCTTTTTGAAGGCACTCATTTTTTCGGAAATTATTGTGTAAAACCTTCAGCTGCTACAAAACTTCATAGAAGCATTAAACGCTGTAATATTATTGAGAATTCTATCTACACCGCAAATTTTTTTCCTGAGAAAAGTTTTTTACTTATAATTGAAGGGAAGGCTTTTTAAGATATCAGATTAGATTGATGATGGGAGCCTTAATACAATTAGGAAAAGGAGAATTGACCCTGGAAGATATCAAAACCAGCCTGCTCCACGGTAATGAAATGCAAATGGAATTTATTGCTCCTGCTTCCGGACTTATTTTAAATAAAGTGGAATTTCAATAGGTTAAACCTTTTCCATTTTTAAAATTGACAAAGCGACCTTGATTGTTTCATAATTAATTTCTCCTTCAAAATGATCAAAATAAGGTCGTAAGGCGGGCGGATCTCCTAGTTCCTTTTTTGCTTTTTCAACAGCTTTTAAATCTTTTTCTGAAATAAACTTGTGAAGATCTATTTGTTCGCCATCCTCATATAATTTGATGAGATGAGAATATATCGTAGATGGGAAAATACCTCGTTTTTGTGCTATCTCCTCAATTTCCAATCCTTCCTTGTAGAATTCTAGAGTCATTCTATAAGTATTGCCTTTCTTTTTTTCTTTTTTTGTGGGTTTTTCCATGGTATATCCCTGTATCTCTTTTATAAAACGATACCCGTAATCCTGCAATTTTTTCCTTCCTACCCCATTAATTTTAATAAATTCCTCATCGGTTACAGGTTGTTCCTTTTCCATCTCCTTCAGGGTGGCATCATTAAATATAAGGTATGCCGGTATCCCTTCAGCATGCGCCAGTTGTCGTCTTAAGGACCGAAGCTTTTCAAACAGGGAGTCATCTTTTATTTTTTCAACTTTTTCTTTCTTTTCTTTTTTCGCAGCGCCCTCAGGAATATTGGCCAGGTAAACTTTTTCATTTTGGAATAATACATAGTTGGCAAGGGGAGTAAGTTGAAGGTGATTATTCTTATGAAATGCGATTTCTAAATATCCCAGATTGATAAGCTGGATAATATATTGTTGCCAGTTTCTCCAGGAAATCTCCTTTCCCGCACCATAAGTTTTTACCCGCTCATAATTTTTTTCCCTTACAGCTTCATTTTGTGACCCCCTTAGCACATCAATCACCATAGTAATAGATTCGTTTCCTTTAAGCCTGTAAATGCAGGAGAGAGCTTTCTGGGCGATAAGAGTGCCATCAAAAAATCGGGGCGGATTCTTACAAATATCACAATTACCGCAATCTTCCCTCTTAATCTCCCCAAAATAGTTGAGAAGGATCTTCCGGCGACAGGTAAAGGCTTCGGCATATTGTTTCATGCGCTCCAGCTTTGCGAGTTGGACTTCCTCATTGCTTGCATTTGCCGCAAATTTCTGAAGTTGGACTACATCTGCATAACTATGGAACAAAAGGGTATCTGAAGCTAATCCGTCACGGCCAGCCCGGCCAATTTCCTGATAATAACCTTCAAGGTTCTTCGGCATATTGTAATGGATGACCCAGCGAATGTTGGATTTATCTATTCCCATTCCAAAGGCTATTGTAGCACAAATGATCTGCAATCTGTCATTTATAAAATCCTCCTGTATCCTTATTCTTTCAGAATGAGTAAGTCCTGCATGGTAGGCTTCTGTGCGAAAACCTTTTCCGGTAAGTCTTGCTGCAACTTCTTCGGTATTCTTCCGGCTTAAACAATAAATGATCCCACTTTCATTTTCTCTGCTATCAATAAAATTCTCAATTATCTCCATCCTGCCCGTACCCGGTCTCACCTCAAGACTCAGATTTTTCCTGTCAAAGGAAGCTATATGACGGGTGGCATCGGGAATGTTGAGTTGACTGCAGATATCCTCCCTGGTTGCTTTATCTGCCGTGGCGGTAAGGGCTAATAAAGGGGTTGAGGGAAACTTGTTTTTTAAATATCCGAGTTGGGTATAGGCCGGCCTGAAATCATGCCCCCAGCTTGAGATGCAATGAGCTTCATCTACGGCAATAAGGCTAATTTTTGAAGGAGTAAGAAAATTATCAATGACCTTTAAACTCTCGGGGGCAACATAAAGAAGTTTTAAAGTTCCTTTTTCTATTTTCTGATAAATTCCCTGTTGGTCTGCTTCCTGCTGACTACTGTTGAGAAATGCGGCTTCAATACCGTTTGCTACCAGCCCATCTACCTGATCCTTCATGAGTGCAATAAGAGGGGATATAACAAGGGTTATCCCCGGAAACAGAATTGCAGGAAGTTGATAACAAATTGATTTTCCACCTCCCGTAGGCATGATCACCAGGTTATCCTTTCCCTCAAAAACAGAAGCAATGATCTTTTTTTGCAGGGGCCTGAAACTATCAAACCCAAAATATTCCTTTAATGTGACTAAAACCTGCTTTTCCTCCATAATGCAAAGTTAGGATTTTAGGCTTAAGATTTTGACATCGGGCATAAATACGGGAATTCACCACCGGAATAGCGTGAAAAAATACGGGAATTCACTTTTAAGCAAAAATCTTTTATACTTTTATAAAAACATCTTTAAATGGCCAACCGCAAAAGACTTCTGTTAAGAAGGCCCAAGTCAACAAAAGCTTTAAACCAGGTACCGGGAACAGTAACATATATTGGCAGAAAAGAATCTGCCGAAACCAAACTCGAGGTCATTGATTTTAATAAAGAAACTTTTGAAAGGTATAGCTCCTCCAGGCCTGAAGATGCTTTTAATTTTGAAAAAGAGGACAGGATCACCTGGATCAATATTGATGGACTAAGCAATACTGAAGAAATTAAGAAACTTGGAAAGTATTATGAACTTCATCCACTCATTTTAGAAGATATCGTAAACACCAATCAAAGACCCAAAATTGACGAGTATCAGGATTACATTTTTGTTGTGGTGAAAATGCTTTATTTTCCTCAAAAAACGCATGCAAAGAACAATGGTACTCTGGTAAGTGAACACCTGAGTTTTGTTGTGGGCAAGGATTATGTACTGTCTTTCCAGGAAGCAGATGGTGATGTTTTTGAAGGAATAAGGGAAAGAATAGAAAATGCCAAAGGCCGAATAAGAAGTAATGGGTCAGATTATCTTTTGTTCAGCCTTCTGGATGCCATAATAGACCAATATTTTGAAGTGGTTGATCATATGGGTGATAAGATAGAATTGCTGGAAGAGGCATTGTTTGAGAAGCCCAGCGATGACATTACCTTTGAGATACAGGAACTTAAAAGAACAATTCTGAGAATAAGACGTGCTGTTTTTCCATTAAGAGAAGTATTAAGCAGATTGGAGAAACTTGACAGTACACTTATAGAAGAAAAGACCCGTAACTACTTTAGAGATCTCTATGACCATATCACCCAGGTATCAGAAAATATTGAGATCTACAGGGAGATGACCTGGGGGCTTATGGATATGTATATGACCACCCTAAGCAATAAAATGAATGAGGTGATGAAAGTGCTTACCATAATTGCCACTATTTTCATTCCGCTTACTTTTATAGCCGGGGTCTATGGGATGAATTTTGATTTTATGCCAGAACTGGAATGGAAATATAGTTACTTCGTCCTGTTGGTGATCATGTTCTTAATATTCCTGATGATGGTTTTTTATTTTAAACGAAAAAAATGGCTTTGAACGATCATTTACCAAAAACTCAATGAAATCAATACAAATTTATTCCCTGCTAATTTTTCTTATTTTATCGTGTAAGCATGTAGGTAAGAAAGAATTGTCCAATATCTCCCAGGAGTATAAAAATATTAATATGAAGGTAGCATATATAGGAACCTATACCAAGAAAGAAGGTCATGTAGATGGAAAGGCAGAGGGCATCTATACAATTTATCAGCATCCCGAAAATGGTTCCATCTATTTTGGAGAAACCGTAGCCTCTGTAATAAATCCCTCCTTTGTGATAACCTCTGGGGATAAAAACAATTTATATGCAGTGAGCGAACTGGGACCCGGTGATGAGAAATCAGGATTCATTCATTCCTTTACGATCAATCCTGATTATAGTTTAACAGAAACCGGTAAGATTTCTACCGGAGGTTTTGCTCCCTGTTATATTTCTGAAGATGCCACCGGGCGTTACATATTTGTTGCAAATTATGTAGGTGGAGTGGTTATGATGTATGAAAAAGAAGATAATGGATCAATAAAAGAAAAGAAGAAGATCATTTTGGCAGATCGGGATAATTCCCATCCACATTCAGTTAATATTGCGGCAAATAATAAATTTGTTTATATCGCAGATCTTGGAAAGAGCAGGATATATAACTTTGTCCTGAATACTGAAGAAGGAAGCCTTCAACCTCATGAAGTACCTTTTATTCAACTCAAAGAGAGCTCCGGTCCCAGACACATGGAATTTTCGGCTTCGGGAAAATATGCATTTTCAATTAATGAGCATGCATCCACTATTAGTACATTTAGAATTGAAGAATCAGGAGAACTTTCCCTGGTATCTGAAATCCCTACCTTACCTGAAGATTTTACCGGGGAAAATTCCACTGCAGATATTCATTTGCATCCTTCCGGCAAATTTCTATATGGATCAAACAGGGGGCATAACACTATCGTTGGCTATGAATTTAATGATGACACAGGAGCTCTTGAATTAATTGGTTTCACGCCAACGAAGGGTGATAAACCCAGGAATTTTTCTATTTCCCGGGATGGTCGTTTTATGTATGTGGCAAACCAGGATTCAGATAATATTGCTTCATATAAAATTGATCCTGATAGTGGGATACTACAGGATTTAGATCAACCTCTGCCTGTTAAAACACCAGTTTGTATAGAATTCCTGTAACTTTTACACATTTTATTAAATCTAATGTGGTCTAAAGTCCGGAATATGTGCTCCATCCTACCATTGATCAGGACGATCTTAATAGACAGGCATGTAGTATGATTCTCAAATCTGCTGTTCCTGAAAAAGAGCGCCAGTTTCGCAAAAAAAGAACGACACCAAAATATAAAAGAAATACTTTATTTGTTTGTACTTCACAAAGGAGAGGAAAATTTCCTTGACCTGGCGATTACTGAACCTAAAGCAAAAATAATTGATAAGACTTATTTTGACAGCAATCCTGTTTTTCCCAATTCCTAAAATATTTATTTAGCCCCGGCAGTTTTAGGTTTCTTTATATCATGCTAATGAATACTTGATAATAAATCAAGTAATAACAAGGAATTACAAAAGGAATGCCTGGGCATAACTGCTTTACATTCCTTTTTTTATGCGGTGTTTTTAACGAAGTCGTTAAAACTTTATCTTTTATTTAACCCTTTCAGGATCTTTTGATCTTCGGGGTCTGTCCTCATTTTCATAATTTAGAATTTCGTACTAACCGGAAAAAATTTAATGATGCAAATTGGATATCATGCTTCCCATGAGCAGTTTACCCCAAGGGATTTACTAGAACTGGTTCAGAAAGCCGAACAAGCCGGGTTCCAGTCGGTATTATCTTCAGATCATTTCCATCCCTGGAGCGATAAACAGGGGGAAAGCGGCTTTGCCTGGAGCTGGCTTGGAGCTGCCATGCAGGCTACGAACCTTGAGTATGGTATTGTAAATGCCCCCGGTCAAAGATATCACCCGGCAATTATTGCACAGGCAGCTGCTACGTTGGACCAAATGTTCCCGGGCAGGTTCTGGCTTTGCCAGGGGAGTGGACAGGCCCTGAATGAAAATATCACCGGTGACAAATGGCCTTCCAAGGATGTAAGAAATGCCAGGTTAAAAGAATCTGTTGATGTGATTAGGGAGTTATGGAAGGGTGACTATGTCACTCACCACGGTATTGTTAATGTGGAAAATGCGAAGTTATTTACGCCACCAGAAACCATTCCTGCAATTTATGGCGCAGCAATCACAGAAAAAACTGCCAAATGGCTGTCTTCCTGGGCAGATGGAATGATCACTATTTCCAAACCTGTTAAAGAACTTAAAAAGATTGTTGATGCTTTTACCGGGGGAGAAGGAAAGAGCAAGAAATTGGCTCTCAAAGTTCAGATCTCGTATGCATCCAATGAAGAGAAGGCGCTTGCAGGGGCCTGGGAACAATGGAAGAATAACATTTTTCCAAGTAAGCTGATCTCGGACTTAAAAACAGCCGATCAATTTGATGCCCTGGGAGAAAGTGTAAGAAGAGAAGATATTAGAGAACATGTAATAATTTCAAACAACGCAGAAATTTTTATTGAAAAAATAAAACAGTACAGGGGACTTGGATTTGAAAAGATCATCATTCATAATGTGAATAAAGATCAGGAATCTTTTATAGAATTCTTCGGCAAAGAAGTCCTTCCATCTTTTAAAAAATAAAATATGAGTAAATTCTGGTATAAAAATGCAATTATATATTGCCTCGATGTTGAAACATTTAAAGATGTAAATGGTGATGGGGTGGGAGATTTTGAAGGTCTCAAGAACGCTCTTACCTATCTGTCAAGCCTTGGGATAAATTGTATATGGTTATTGCCCATTTTCGATACCCCAAACCGGGATAACGGTTATGATGTAAGGGATTATTATAAAGTAGATCCCTGCCTGGGAGACCTTGGGCATTTTGCCCAGTTAATCGATGCTGCAGATGAACTTGGAATAAAAATCCTTATAGATCTTCCGGTTAATCATACATCATATGAACACTTCTGGTTCCAGGAGGCCAGGAAAAGCGAAAAATCAAAATACAGAGATTTTTATATATGGGAGGATGAAAGACCTGAGGATGACAATAATAACATGATGTCTGAAGACGGCAAGGGATCAAACTGGAAGTACGACAGGAAAGCAAAAGCTTACTATTATCATACTTTTTTTCCCCACCAACCCGATCTCAATATTTCCAATCCCGCAGTACAGAAAGAGATCTTCAGGATAATGCATTTCTGGCTTAAGCTTGGGGTTCATGGATTCAGAATGGATGCCGCCCCTCATATGTTTACTGAAAAGGGTCAGGTACAGTTTGATGAAGATCCACATGAGATCTTCAGGAATTTCAGGGAATTTGTAGAATTTCAAAAACCAAATGCCATCCTACTTGCCGAGGTTGACCTGCCTCCGGAAAAATATTCTGACTTTTTTGGGGATGAAGACCAGATGCATATGCTCTTCAATTTTTATGTAAATAACTTTACATTTCTTGCATTGGCACGTGAAGAAGCCTCCCCACTTGCCAATGCCCTGAACATAATGCCGCAGACAGCTCCCAAGGAACAAATGGCAATTTTTCTTCGCAATCATGACGAACTCAATCTTGACAAACTTTCAGAAGAAGAAAAACAGGAAGTATTTGACGCTTTTGCACCTGATGAAGATATGCAGATCTTCGGAAGGGGAATAAGAAGAAGAATGGCCTCAATGCTTAATAACGACAGGAAGAAGTTGGAACTCGCCTACAGTTTGATGTTTACTCTTCCTGGTACACCTATATTAAGATACGGCCAGGAAATTGGAATGGGGGAGGACCTTTCACTTGAGGGTCGTACAAGTGTACGTACCGCTATGCAATGGTCAAATAAAAAGAACGGAGGCTTCTCAGATGCCCAAAAAAAGGATCTCATTCGTCCAACTATTTCCAAGGGAGATTACAGTTATAAGAAAGTTAATGTAAATGATCAACATTTAGATCCGGATTCTTTTTTGAACTGGATGACAAGGGTGATCAATTTCCGCAAAGAATTCCGTGAATTTGGATGGGGTAATTATGAGGTGCTTGATACCGGAAATAAACATGTTCTGGTCCATCGCACTTTTTCAGACAAAGGAGTAGGGATCGCTTTACACAATTTTTCAGGAAAAGAAGTAACTGTTAAACTGGATCTTGAAGATGCCAAAGACATTGTAGATATTTTCGGCAATAAAAGATATGATGCTTTTGATCCAAAGACCGGGAAGCTAAAACTGGATGCCTATGGCTACAGGTGGTTACATAAAAGGGCTATTTATTTATAGGATAATCGTAATTAAAAACGCTGGAAATGAATGAAAGAGAATACTTATGGTGGCAAAAGGAAATACTTTACCAGATCTATCCAAGATCATTTAAGGATAGTAATGGTGATGGGATTGGTGATCTCCCCGGTATTCTTGAAAAACTTGATTACTTAAAAGATCTGGGAATTACCGGAGTTTGGATCTCTCCTTTTTATCCTTCTCCAATGGCCGATTTTGGTTATGATGTGAGTGATTACACAGGTATTCATCCCATGTTTGGTACCATGGAAGATTTTGACAGGTTGCTTGCTGAAGTTCATAAGCGGGACCTTAAGTTGATCCTGGATTTTGTGCCAAATCACTCTTCAGATGAACATGAGTGGTTCAAAGAATCTAAAAGTTCGAAAGATAATCCTAAACGGGACTGGTACATTTGGAAGGATCCGGGTCCAGATGGCGGCCCGCCTAACAACTGGGGCGCTGCTTTTGGAGGTAGTGGCTGGGAATATGATGAAGCCACAGGCCAGTATTATTACCATGCATTTCTGAAGGAACAGCCCGACCTTAACTGGAGAAATCCCGAAGTTCAGGAAGCCATGTTCGATGCATTAAGATATTGGCTTGATAAAGGTGTAGATGGTTTTAGAGTAGATGTAATGTGGCATATGATCAAGGATGAACAATTCCGGGATAATCCACCAAACCCTGATTATACAGAGGATAAATCTCCCTACGACAAATTGTTGCAGGTATTTAATACAGACCAGTTTGAAGTTCATGACATCGTAAAAAAGATGAGGGCTGTAATGGATGAATATGAGGAGCGGGTAATGATAGGGGAGATCTACCTTCCAATAGATAAACTCGTCGCATACTACGGGCAGGATAGTGAAGGAGCGCATTTGCCATTTAACTTTCAGCTTGTAATGACCCCCTGGGATGCCAGAAAAATAGAAGCTGCTATAAATCAATATGAAGGTGCCCTACCGGCAGATGGGTGGCCAAACTGGGTACTGGGAAATCACGATAACTCAAGGATCGTAACCCGGGTGGGAAAGGACCAGGCCAGGAATGCCGCTATTTTACTTTTGACCCTGCGGGGTACTCCCACAATGTATTATGGAGATGAAATTGGCATGCAGGACGTTGAGATCCCGGCAGATCGTATTCAGGATCCGCAGGAAAAGAACATTCCCGGGAAAGGATTGGGCCGTGATCCTGAAAGAACCCCTATGCAATGGGATTCTTCAGATAATGCAGGATTTACCTCAGGTGAACCCTGGCTGCCATTGATGGATAATTTTACCAAAGTAAATGTGGAAGTGGAAAAGAATAGGGAAGATGGAATACTACAATTTTATAAAAGCCTTATCAAGCTTCGGAATAATGAACCCGCTCTGCAAATAGGAAATTACATCCCTGTGCTTGCCGAGGGGAACATGCTTTCTTACATCAGGGAACATTCAGAAAAAAAATTCCTCATCGCGCTCAATTTGGGTGATTCAGAGGAAAATTGCGAACCTAAGCTAAAATCCTGGAAAGGCAAAGTCAAAATAGCCACTCATCAGGAACTTTATGACAGAGATATTGAGGACCGGGTCTATCTGGGGTCAAACCAGGGGGTGGTCATTGAAATAATTTCAGAAGGGAACCAATAAAGACTTTGATCTACAGGGTTCTTAATTAAAACATGATAATTAACTAATATATTAAATATGAAAACATTCGGAAAAAAGACATGGGTAATTGCTGAAGGATATATTCCTTCATACGGAAACGGACCGGAACCGGAATTCACCAGTCATGAAACTGCCTGTATCTTAAATACTTCAAACCAAAATGCCGAGGTGGAAATAACCATATTTTTCAGCGATAAAGATCCGGTTGGACCTTATAAAGTAACGGTGGAAGCACAAAGAACCAAACATTTGAGGTTCAACGATTTGAAAGAACCTGAACCGGTTCCACTTGATACAGACTATGCCTGTGTAATAGAGTCCAGTATTCCCATTGTGGTACAGCATACAAGGCTCGATTCCAGGCAGGCAGAAAATGCCCTGCTCACTACCGTGGCATATTCTGAATAATGGCCGAAGAAACCAAAATATGGAAGAACTGGAGTGGAAGCCTGGCATTTAAACCGGGAAAGATCCATACGCCTGAAAGTGAGGAAGAAGTCGCCATATTGTAAGAAATGCCGGAAAGGAAAATAAAAAAGCAAGGGTTGTAGGAGCCGGCCATTCATCTGCACCCCCTGTTAAGACAAATGTAACCGCGCACCGACCTGGCTAAGAGAATTTTAGAAACCGGATGATTGGAATCATAACGATTCTTGTCGGCCTGTTTGTAATTGCAATTTCTTAAAAAAACTTAATTAAAAGGACTTTTATACCTGCACCTGCTTTACCACAAAAAATCCGTCATTTCCCTGAGACTGATAAAGAGGCATAAATATGTGGGCATACCACTCACTTCGCACTTCCTTTCCATTCTTATAGGCCAGTAACTGGCCCTTTTCTATTTTCTGAAAATTCTCAAATCCCGGTTCCATCTTAAATTCATCTGAATTCTCCAGCCCATGCCTATGAATGATCTCAAAGGTTTTTTGTTCGGGGGCATTATCCTTAACAAATTTATCTACGCATTCGGGATAACATGATATCTTTTCAAGATCAAGGGAACAAGCCTCTTTCAGTGCAAGCCAGATCACACCTTCATGATTCTCTATAGATCTGGGATCTTTATGTTGGCCCGCTTCAAATACAAATCCCGTGAGTCCTGTACGGCTCATATAATGATCTATACAACCTGAAACTATATCGCTGAAACCTCTTATGATATAGGTAGGGAATTTGTGGGCCCAGGGATCATTATCATGGACCTCCTGTACAGAAATAAAAGGTACTGTTGCAGCAGATGTTGTGTGACAATCAAGGAAATAGCGTTTTGTGAAATTTCCTTCAGGATACTGTTTAAGAACATCTATGATCTCAAACATTTCATTTTTCTCCTGGCTATCTTCTTTCCCACTTTCCACATTATCCACAGTCCAGGTACGGTTAAGATCTTCATCTATATACCGTTGGTCAATATTGAGGGCTATTTTATTTCCAACAACCCCAACAATAGTTCCATTGATCTCAGGTTTTGTTTTTTCAAGCTCTTCAAAAACCTTTTTCAGAGCTATAACTCCGCTGGGTTCATTTCCATGAACTCCTCCAGTAGCAAATAAAAGCGGACCTTTCTTGTTGCTGGTATATTTTCCTATAATTCTTGAGAATTTTTCGTCTTTTCTTTTCTCCATTTTGTAAAATATATTTAATCTATATAAATCTACATGATTTTGCATCGAGATTCCTGATGGTCCCAGTGGGAGGAGAGTAGAATTGGTTTTTTTTACATTTCCGGGTGGAAGTATAAAATTTTGGATTTATTGCCTGGGCAAATTAAATCCGGCTAACCACAATTAACTTTGGACGTCATGCTGCACTTGATTCAGCATCTAGTGCGATACAAAATCCAATCCTGTTATACCCTGAAACAAGTTCAGGGTGACGTTCCCATATTCTATTTAAACAGGTTATAACTCTCCACTTTCCACTTTCTCTTTCCACTTTTCTATAATCTTCCTCTGCTAATCCATTGTTGCCAGTACCCGATTGGAGATCGCGCTGCCATAATTCTTTTTGTATTCCAGTTTTCTTTCTATCGCTTTAACCACAACATCAGAAAAATCAGGCAAGCCTACAACAGGAAAGCTGTCCATTCCACCGGGGCTTAATACATTTATTTCGATCAATTTATCCTTTACTATGTCCAGTCCCACAAAGAATAGTCCGTCCCTTATGAGTTTAGGGGCAACGATATCTACGATCTTTTTCATATCATCTGTATACTCACTAAACTCTGTAGTAGCTCCCTGGGAAATATTACTGCGGAATTCCCCTTCACTGCTTACTCTTCTTATTATTCCAAATTTTTCGTCTTTCACCATCACCCTTCCGTTCATGAGCAACACCCTTACGTCTCCGTCTTTCACAGCAGGCAGAAATTCCTGAGCAATGATATATCCCTGCGAGGCAAGATTCTCGATGATCTGGTTCAGGTTCTTTTCGTTTTTATCAATAAGGTACACTCCGCGACCTCCGGAGCCTTCCAGAGGCTTTAAAACCATTTTCTTTTTATGGTCTTCGAAAAATTTCAGAATATCTTCCTTATTCCTTGTAATTAAAGAGGCAGGTTTAATACTGCTTGGTAATTCCTCAAAATACAGCTTGTCGATAAATGCATCAGAGAGGCCATAGGCGTCATTAAGGACGAGCACCCCTTCCTTCTGGACCATTCTTCCAAATGCCACGCCCGAATGTTCTGCCCAGTTCCTTCCTTCAGCCTCCTCTGTAGGATTATTTCTTATAAACAATACATCCAGGTCTTTCACTGCGATCTTTTCTTTTTTTGCCTTCTCACTATGCAGCACATCAATGAATTCCCTGGCATTTTTGGGAGTTGCATTTTTGGGCAGACTGGTAACATCTACGGTAAAATTCTGTTCATTGGTATAACTAAAATCGCCCACGCCCATTGCGTAAACTTCATGACCCCGGTTACGGGCTTCATGCATTATAAAGCCAGTGGTACCGCTCTTTTCGGTCTCAACACTGTTCACTACAAAACATATTTTCATCTGGTTATATTTATTGTTTTTTATTGGTCATATGTAATATCCATATAAACATTTCCCTGTGTAAGAAAGTTTATTCTCATGGATGTTTCATGTGGTTATCATTTTGGAAAGGGGTAAACCATTCCTGATTAAATTCAATTTTTCTGTAACATTTTCTGTCAATAAATAACTGGGACGCAACACTCCCGGTTTAAGTATATTTCTCTCTGTAAGTTCGCGGATGATAGTGGTGTGCTTTATACCAAATTTACCCGCCAGCAATGCTTCGTAATCTCCTCCCTCTGCTAAATACTTTCGGAGGTCAACAAGGCCTTTCAGGTATATAATATCCTTTAAAAATCCGCCTCCCTGCATGATCCGGGATGTGATGTTAAATGCACGGTTTGGTGTGAATCCGTAATCCTTATGCAGGAGATCAAAAATTTCAATAAATTCACCTCCTTCGAGCAAAGCATTCCCTGCAATAACCCTTCCTGCAAGAGTCCTGAGCCGGTTTGGCGTGAGACCATCCACCAGGTATTCAGACATTACGGCAATTCCTTCCTGAAGAGGATCATAATCTGCAAGGCCAATTCTCAATTGCTGTAAAGGCTGCCTGCTGCCATTATGAAATGTTAGAACATGGGTTCCCACCTCATGTTGGATCAATGCAACAGATTCTTTTCTGTTCATTCTGTAATCTTCAGGAATATAAAGTTCGCCCTGGGACACCATCATAATATTAACATCATTGCGAATGTGGACCTTGCTCTTAAAATTCTCATCCTGCTGCCTGAAATAGTCAAATTCCTTACGCGCCAGACTGCTGAAGGCTTTAGAGTCTATTATGTCCTGTTCTCCAAAAGCTGTAACTTCGTCCACCTTATTAAGCAATTCTTCGGCTTCATCAAATAAATTTCTTTCAACGCCTTTATACAGCCGAATGCTGTTATAAAAGAAATTTTTGGTGCCCCGCTCATTGAGCATAGTGATCTGTTGATCAAGTTCTTCCCGCTTTTCCCTGAAGAGGTAGGACATGGCGGGATCATCAACTTCTTCAATCTTCAGATTAAATAATTCTCTTTTTAGAACGTCAGGATCAATAGGAAGCAGCCGGTAATGATAGTTAAGTACCTTCTTATATTTACTTTCGAAAAATGTTTTCTTGATCTCCTGAATATTGGCGGGGGATACCAGCCATAGAAACTGGTAACTGGTCTCAATTTCTGCAAGTTTTTTGTCGATTTCAAAGACTTTTTCCTTTAAATATTTTGGTCCCAGCGCGTTATAGCTGGGTACCTCAAACGAGGTTTGAACCCTTATATAATCATACATGAACTTATGTATGGCACCAATAAGATAATCCCTGAAACTGCGAAAGAAAACAGGAAATAATTTTCCCTCTGCATCCCGAAAAACCGGTGGTATCTCGAGGCTCACCAATACCCCGCCTGAAAGTTTTGCCTGCTCTACTGTCATTAAAGGTTCTTCCCCTTCAGGCTGTCTCCTGGAGGTATTCTTAATTTGGGCCTGTAAATACAAGCCGGAAAAGATGTTGTTTATATTTTCCAGCTCCTCTTTTAATACTTGAAGTGAAGAAGGTAATTTCTCTTCAGGACCTTTGATCAAAAATGTGTTTGTACCAGGATCTCCGGAATATATTTCAAATAGCATGTAGGTTTTGAACCGGGATGAAAGAGTATTTGTAACCTCAAACAATAATTTACGGTAGCCTTCATTCTCTGTGGAACCAATAATGAGATAGGACGCCTCACTGGTAACAATCCTGCTTATTCCCTTGTCCTTCTTTTTCTTCCTGTAGATCACCAGATAGGGGATCTCCTTTTCAATATGTAAAACGCCTCCCCCGGGAAGGGTAGCATTTACCTCTTCATTGTTTTTAAGGGATGTTAATATTTGCTTAATTGATTTATCAGAAAACTTTGATATATCGGGCATGGAATTTAATTATTAATTTCGAATGAACTGTAATATTTTGATTGTTAGATCTTTACAATTCGTTGTATAGTTAAAAATAAAATGTATAATCATAAATTTAGGAATTATAATGAGGTTGAAATAACTAAAGAAATACTTTAGGTAATATTTATGAAAAGCGTTAAAAGTATGGGAGAACTATATTAATGAGGAAGCTCAGGATTTGAGATTTTTTCTATGGAGAGAAATTATTTAAAACTGAACCGCATAAAAATGGCCCCGAACTGTAGTTTCAGGGCCCTGTAAAAATTTGAATTATTTAACGTAGTAGCCAATTTTGCTTCTGCTTTTTCAGGGAAAAAGAAATTACCTCAAATATTTCTTTTTTTAAATTTCGAAATTTTTCCGAGTATTGTGTTACCTCCACTTTTAAGTTGCCATGCTCTACGGTATACTCATGCTCTTCCTTTAATTGATCTTTGTAATCAATCATGATCTTTAAATTATTGCGATGTGAATAGAGTTTCTTTGAAAGTTCTCTTTCCTCTTTCTCAGATACAGAAAGATCATAGACCAATTTTCTGACTTTTTCCAAAAGCTTAGCTTCTATGACAGGAAGTGTATATTCTTTTAAAATATCTTCAAAAAACCTGTGTTCATCCCTTATGAAATTCAGGTTGGAAATCCACTGGAGACATGAGTGATGCATCTCTTCTGGTGTCTTCCAGGCTATATACCTGTAGACTTCATTTTGAGCTTCCATTTTATTAATTTTTAATGATATAAGGAGAAAATTAAAACTAATTCTCTTTATTAAAACCATAAAGAAATCAACTTCAATTTTCTCCTTTTTGAATATCTTTCCCCGGAGTTTATGAAATCTTTATTTTCTTGGGAGAAGCATTTGCTTTCTCGTTGTTTTTCCTAAGTAAAAGTTTCAAAACTCCATCTTTATAAGTGGCTTTAACCTCTTTATCTTCATCGATAAAATCGGGGAGCATCATAGATCTGGTAAAGGAATTGTAACTGAATTCTTTTCGTACAAAGCCTTCTTTTTCCTCTTCCTGGTTTTGCTCTTTTTCAGCTGTAATGGTCAAAATACCATTGTCCATTGTAATATTAAAATCAGATTTTTCCAATCCCGGTGCTGCAAGTTGCACTTCGTAATTATCTTTAAGATCTCTCACATTTAAAGCAGGAAATTCATTCATTCCATTGCCGAAATCATCATTAAAAAATCTTTTTAAATTAAACATGCCTTTACTAAGATCAAAAAGATCTGTAAACGCAGGTTCATGTTTCATGAAGGAACTCCTTGCAGCAGGAGTACGCCTTCTGTTTTCTTTAACTAGTGTCATGACTTTAAAGTTTAAGTTATTACTATTATTTATACAATTAAATTATAGGTTCGTAGAAACTTAAATACTGATATTTGTCAATATCGTTGTTAAATAAATATTTGATGGACAGGAATTTAATGGGCGTCAATAATAAAACCAGGTAAACCTTTTAGCATGACGTAAATCATACTATTTTACTCCCGGTAACTTTATATTTATACTGTATTTGCCGGAAGATTATGGAATTCTCAATCAACCTTTTTAATGCTATTGGAAAATTGTTTTATGCAATGGCGGCAGTAGATAAAAACGTCCATCCCCGGGAACTTCAAACGATTAGTGACCTAATGGAGAGGGAAGTGGGAAACGGGACAATTTTCGGGCGGGATACAACTTTCTGGATTAATTCTAAAGTTATAATGAAAAGTTTTTATTCCATGGTAAAAGCTAAAACCCCATCTTATAATGCTTTTAAGGAATTTATCTCCTATAAACAAACCCATGAACATGAATTTACCCCCGCGATCAAAACATGGATCTGGCAAATTGCTGATAAGATATCCTATTCCTTTGCAGGTAAAAATAAATCGGAAGTAATAATGCTATCCAAATTGAAAAATGTACTGCAGGAAGGACTTCCCGGTTAATCAATACCCGGAGGAAATCAACCGTTTTTTACCTGACAAATTTCATTGAAATTCACTTTTTAAATTATCACACATTCCATTAATAAAATAAATCTGAAAGCAGCACCGCAATAAAATCTATTATAAACAATAACATTGAAGTATAAACCACAGCCTCGTTGGATGCCCTTCCTACTCCCGAAGTACCCTTGGTACTGTAATACCCTTTATAGCATCCCACCAGACCAATTGCAAACCCAAAAAAAAATGTTTTAATAGTTGCAGGGATAAGATCACTGAATTCCAATGATGCAAATACCTTATTAAAATATAACAGATAAGATACATCTCCTTTAATATTCTCAATAAGAGCCGATCCAATCAAAGCAAAAAGATCACCTAAAAGCACCAAAATTGGCAGCATAAGGGTAGCTGCCATAATTCGGGTAACCACAAGATATTTAAATGGATTGGTGCCTGAAACTTCCATCGCATCAATCTGTTCTGTTACCCGCATACTTCCCAGTTCAGCTCCTATTCCAGACCCTATTCTTCCTGCACAGATCAGGGCAATAACCACAGGGCCAATCTCCCTGATTATGGAAATACTTACCATAGATGGCATCCATGCCTCGGCCCCAAATTCCACTAAAGTAGGCCTTGACTGCAATGTAAAAACCAACCCCAGGATAAAGCCGGTAGTTCCCACCAGGAACAATGATTTGTTACCCATGTTATAGCACTGTCTTAGCAACTCTGAAAACTCAAAAGGAGGTGAAAAGGCCTGGCGAAAATATTTCCAGGCAAACCGGGATAACTCACCTACACCCGCAAAAAAAGAAATTACCGGCCGGAAAATTTGAAGTTGATAAATCATGGCACTTCCTGTGTTTATCTTAAATTAAGGTATTTATTTACATCAAATGATGATTTCGGTCAGCAGGACAGAAGGGGAAAAATATTACGTGCCTTTCTTTTTATTTTTAATGTTTTAATTTTATCATATTCATAACTGCATATATAACCGCGCCATATATAGCTGTGTCCTGTTGCAAAATTACTCTAATGGGTATGTGAGATAGGAGAGAATTCATGGGGCCGGAATTAATGAAATGGTTCGTGAATTTTGTCCTGTCTACAATCTGTACTATGTTGGGAAGTATTCCGCCACCTATAAAAATCCCACCCATCGCTTTAAATTTAAGGGATAACTGAGCTGCTTCTATCGCGAGATATTTCAGGAAGAGATCCATAACTTCGATACATAGGGGAGAAGTACCCTCCTTACTATATTCGCTTATCACCACCGAAGGATGTTGAGCTTTGATTCTTTCTGTAAACCCCTCAGGATCTTCGACTTTCCGGAATTCCCTTAGGAAATTATAGATATTATATATTCCCGGTCCGGAAACTATTCTTTCCCAGCTTACATGAAAATTGGTCTCCTGAAGGTGTCTCAATAATTCAATGTCCAGCTCATCCCTTGGAGAAAAGTCACAATGTCCCCCTTCTGTTGAAAAAGGGCAATAAACATTTTTGTCCAGGAACAGCCCAGCCTCCCCAAGTCCGGTCCCCGGTGAAATAATTGCTGCATTTCCGGAAATGTTGGAACCCTTTTTTATCTCAAAGTAATTTGTGGTGATGCCTAAGCCATAAGCATGCGCTTCCATATCATTTATTATAAAGATCTTCTCCACTCCGGTGAGCCTGCTTAACTCTAATTGATCTAACTCCCAGGCAAAATTGGTTCCTTTAACTCTACCTTTTTGAACAGGCCCGGCAACTCCTAAACACATGCAGGCAATATCTTTTAAAGACTCAGGGTGAAAAATTTTTAATATTTCCTGGAAATTTGCATAACTACGTGTCTTAAAAGTTCTTTCTGCAAGTAGCCTTAAGATTCCTTTTTCTATGTTGAATAAAGCCATTCGGGTATTAGTCCCTCCAATATCTGCTGCCAGGATTTTTCCTGAATAATTTTTTATTTTGGGGTTGTTGTGTATGGGTAACCTAAGATTTCCAATTTTCCGGGTGTAAAGATCATATGTGGAATTAATTGGTTTCATGGTAAAATTTTAAATAGTGTAAATCTGTGCCTGAATTTTCTGAATAACTAAGATTATCAACCCGATGAAAGATTTCAATTGTCATTAGTAAAATTCATTCTCCATTTTATCTTCTAATGGATCTGCAGCAAGAAAATTTAAATCTTTTATTTCCATCAGTTTAGGGATATGTACATTCCAGTTGTATTGGTCTTTTATTTTGACCCTCAGTGCGTCTGAGGCTAACTTTTCCCCGTGAACTAAAAAGACCTCCTCCGGGATGTTTTTAATTTCAGAGAGCCATTCCAGTAATTCAGGTTGATCTGCGTGTGCAGACAGGCTTTCAATGTGTATAATCCTGGCTTTCACCGGTACGTATCTTCCCAGGATCTTTATTTCATGGGCACCTTCCAGTAATTGTCTACCTCTGGTACCCTCAGCCTGAAAGCCTATGAGCATTACAATATTATCGGGATTCTCTATCAAATACCGCAGATAGGTCAAAACCCTTCCTCCGGTCACCATCCCACTTCCCGCAATTACAATTTTAGATTGGTTGTCATCTATTGTTTTCCAGGTATCCCCGTAGGACCTTATGATCTTAAAATGCTTTTGCATCTCATTAAATTCCTTTGGGGTAAGCTTATGCCATGAATGGAATTCCTGAAATATCTGTAAAACATTATTACCCATGGGGCTATCCACATATATGGGAATTTTGGATATTTTTTTTTGAAGATGTAACTGCCATAATGTGTACATGAGCGTTTGGAGTCTTTCAACAGCAAAAGTGGGAATAATTAAGTTTCCTTTGTTTTCTATTACCTTTTTCACAACATCGGCAATCACGGTATCAACATCCTGTTCCGGGTGCATTCTGTTGCCATAAGTGCTTTCAAGAAACAAATAATCCGCCCACCGGGGTTTATTGGGTTTGGGCAGCAGGAGATCATCCTTCCTGCCCACATCACCCGAAAAAACAAAGATCTTTCCGAAGATATCCATCTCTATAAAAGTAGACCCGATAATATGGCCGTTCGTTAAAAACCGGTATTTGATATCATTGGTAAAGTTGATCCACCTGTCAGGATCTGCAGGTTTAAAATAAGAGATTGCCTCTTCTGCATCCTCTATATTATATAAGGGAAGGGCGGGTTGATGCGTACCGGTTCCGTTTTCATTAACTTCATCTGCTTCTTCCTCCTGTATTTTGGCACTGTCTAATATTATTACCGAAGCAATTGCAAGTGTAGGTGCTGTACCAATTATAGGGGCTTCCATTCCTTCCTTTACCAATCTTGGTAAATATCCTGTATGGTCCAGGTGACCATGCGTAAGAAGAACCAGGTCTATCTTATGTGGGGGGAATGGAAAGGGTTCCCAGTTTAATACCCTTAATTCTTTTAATCCCTGGAATAATCCGCAATCCACCAGAATATTTTTTCCGGGAAGTTTCAGTAAGAATTTGGATCCCGTGACGGTACCCGCAGCTCCTAAAAAATGGATCTTTACATTTATATTATCCTTCATATGAAATTCCTTTTACATTACACAGATCATGCATTTCCCGCATTATTCGCATTTTACGTTCCGCGGATATTTCCAGTTTATCCAGATAGAATTTATCATCCAGAAGTTCTTTACAAAGCACAATGTCCCTGCTTAATAAAAAGGCTTTTTCACGCTCTGAAAGAAGCAGGGAAACGGTTATAGGATATAACCCGGTTTTATCAATAATATCCTTAATACCTTTCCCTTTGGGCTCATCCCAACTCAAAATTTTTAATCCAACACATTTGCTATATATCAATGCATCTTTGGTAAAGCGGGTATTGGTTACTACCCAACCATAACTGGGCGTTGTGGGGTCTTTTGTCTGCATTTCCAGAGCCATAACTATATCGTTATACCGGGAGTATACATACAATGGGGTTTTTACATTACATTTTCTGCCCTGATCACTATGGAATTTACATTCCATAAAATTGATATGATCTTCTTTACGGGCAATGACATCGACCTCATGCTTTACGCATTTACCCTGAACATCTCTCCCTATTTCTACCTCAAAACCCGTATCTTTAAAGATTGCCCCAATGAACCGTTCAAATGGAAATCCAGTAGGTCCTAAAGCAAAAATGGCCTGTTTCAGGCTGTATTTTGAAGCCATCAGCTTATTCTTTTTTTTAAGCAATTTAAAGGCAAGATCATATACATCCCGGGTAGAAGTAGTTTCTGATAATATGACAGGCAGACTATCCACGATTTCACTGATCAACGACTCGTCTGCACCTGCTTTTCTAAGGGATTTTGCTACCCGTTTTAAAGAAAATTTTGCTTTTTTTCCGGAAGCTTTTTTAATTCTGTATCCTGGTTTTACCATCTATAAATTTGATATATCAGAGCCAATTCAGCAATTTTCCCTGTGTGTTAGAGAATTTTGTCTTTAATACTCTTATTTGAATTCTTTGATCCTTTTTTTCCCCTCTGAGATAAGCTCTTATTTTGCGCTGTTCTGGTTTCATTTTTCCGTATTATTAATAGCGGGACCTTTGAATAATTACCAATATTTTTATACAAAGGGTTAAAAAGTATTTTTTCAAAAAAGCTATGTTTTTTATTAATAAAGCTTATCATATCGCTTTTTCTGCTTTCAGTAAAACAATAAATTCCCACTGGCACATTTACATGGAAAAGTGAATGAAAAGTGTAAGGGAGTCCTTCGAATATTTTAAATAAAATTTCTTTGTTTTTTAACTGAGCATTGCTTAGACCTCCATTTTCCTCTATGTACAATATTCGCAGTGTAGCTTTTTTCTGAACCAGCAGTTCCTTAAGAAATGAGTATTCCTCATTTTCCGGTACCGTCTTAAATCCGGTAGCAAGCACAATTTCTTTAAATTGAGAGAAATTAACATGGGAGGGAATTGCCATAATAGGACAATTTGTAATGTTTTCAAGAATGTGCATAGTATTTGTGCCAAATGAAACATCCTTTAGATTTGTAGTTCCCTGGGTGCCTATAACTATCAGATTACAGGAAGAACACTCAACCTCCTTTTGGATGGCACTTAATAAGGATAGGTTCAAAACCACTTTTCTAAAGCTGTGTTTGGAATTTGGAAACCTCATTCTTATTTCCTGCATAAGCATATTAAGATTCTTTGCAGCTTTCTCATTTTCTTTGGAATTTATATTTCTTCCAAAACTGGAAAAAAGGAAATCCGGCTGGTCATACTCACTTATGGTATAAGCATGCAATAATGTGAATTCACATAGATCTTCCTTATAAAAATTGAGGGCATAAGAGATTGCATTTCTTGAGTTGATTGAAAAATCTGTAGGCAGCAGGATCTTTTTCATGGCTTATATTATTTAAGTTTTGTCAAGCACTGGTATCACCATAAATGGCGTTGACAAATGAAATCCCACCTTATCTACCACAGGACTCATGAAAAGATTTTGAAAAAATGAGTGTTTATGCCTTACCATTATTACAATATCCAGGTATTTTTCTTTTTGAAAATTTATAATACCTTCTGAAACCGTTTCATTTTTTATCAAATGAAATTTATGTGGTAAGGCCTCAAAAGATTTGGACAATGCTTTCTTGTTCACTTCCTGTTCAGTGTCCAGAGATGAATTTTTTAAAATATGCAGTATATGAATCTCTGAATTATGAATTTCGGCTATATCTCTGATAATTTTCAGGTGTTTATCGGTAACATCGGGTTCAAAATCTGTGGCAAAAAGCAGGTTTGAAGGAGGATAATATTCTGAGTGTGCAGGAATAACCAGAACAGGACAAATTGTTCCTTTTATGGCATGAATGGTTTGAGTTCCAAACAGGATCTGTGCGGCTCCGGAGGCTCCCTGAGTCCCCATAATTATTAGATCCAGGTTTTTTTTCTTACACTGATTTTTAATTTCATCCTGTAATAAACTAAAACATGCCATTTTCTTAAAACTATGCCTGGTTTCGGGAAAATCCTTTTTAACCCTATTTACGACCTGAGACAGCGATTTATTTACATTAAGCCTGTAAATCTCATCCAAACTCAGGTTTGAATAAACCATAAATTCTGCATTGTATAATGCCGGGGTATATGTGTGAAGTAAATAAAACACACATTCTTCTTCAAGGAAGAGATTAACACCATATTTCAAAGCATTATATGCATTTTCTGAAAAATCTGTAGGAACCAAAATCTTTTTCATGACTGGAAGATTTAAATTTATTTATGACAAGAACTTATATTTATTCTCTAAGGCTCACATGTCTAAATTTAAAAATTTTTAAAGCCTGAAACTATGACCAATATCAGGTTACTCCTAATTATCTTGTTTGGAACCAGACATGTATTAACGCTTCAAATCGACTAACAATACTTAGGTCGTAATGATCTTCTGGATATAAGCATAACATCCTATAGTTATGACATGGTTTTAATTGATAAGAATGGAGAAGTTGTATCTTATCTGGCAGGGCCCTTTCCTGTGCCTTTTTCAAAAGAAAAATTGAGAACTGCACCTACTGTTGAAGCCAGATGGATTGGAAAAAGCCTTTTAGCCGTAAAAACTCCTGATAAAAAATGGAAAATTCAAAAAATATAGCTATTTGCTTTGGACATAATTTTCTGAGGAGAAGAGATATATTAAGCGGCAATAGAAATAAAACAATTTGGCTTATGATTCAAGCTGTTTGTAGAAATTTGGTTCATCATTAACCTTGTAAAGGAACCTGTAATATGATTGGACCGAATTTTTCCAGGTAAATCTCATTTTTCGCGCATTTTTTCTAATTTTCTTCCAGGTTGATTTATCATAAATGAATATATTTAAAGCTTCTTCAAAACATTTGCCTAAATTTTTTACTTTTTCCTCATAAGATCTTCCATTAAAAGAAAATCCTGTTATATCGTGAGATACAGTATCTTTAAGGCCGCCGGTTTGATGGACGAGACAGGGTTGGCCATTGCGCATAGCCAGCATTTGACTTATGCCGCATGGTTCAAATAAGCTGGGCATCAAATACAGGTCTGCCTTTCTGTATAAATTATCTATGACTTCTTCAGACTGGAAGTTTATGAAAATAAAATTTTCTTTTTGATGGCTTACTTTCCTTAAAAAGTGTTCGTATTCCGGGGCTCCGGTACCAAGCAGGATATATACCCCATTAATTGCTTTTAGTTTGTCAAGTATTTCAGTAAGTACTTTTGGTGATCTTTTATAAAAATAAAATTTTTGTTCGGTCAATCTTGCCACACTGGCACAGATGAAACCAGGCTTCTTTTTTAAAAAAGGAACTATTTTCTGGGCAGTATGTGCGAGAAAATCTTTCTTTGATGTTACTACTTCCAACTGCAGTTGTAAAATTATGCCTGATACGATAGCCTCAAACAATAATTTGTCCGGTTTTTTTGTTTTACCGGATATTCTGCCCCGTTAAGGATGCCATAAAATCTACCTTGTTTATCTGCAGTGATCAAATCCTCTTCCAGTCCTTCACCACCTCTGAATTCCGGGGCTTCGCCCGGGTAAAGAACTTCCTCTTTATAAGAGGGTGAAACCGTATGAACAACATTTGCAAATCGTATTCCCACCGCCATTAAATTAAAACAATTCAAATAACGGGGATCTTTGAGATCAGCTTCCCGGTAACTTAAATTCGGAAACCAGGTTTTTAAAGAAGAATAACTATCCTTAAAAGGACGTATTCCCTGTATGGCCAGGTTATGAATGCAAAATATAAATCTTAAATCTCTAAGAACCGAATAGGAGAGATGGTAACGTTTAAGGAATAATAAAAGGGATGTATGCCAGTCATGAAGGTGAACAATATCAATTTTGCCAAATTCCGGTTGCTTTATGCCTTGTGCTACGGCAGTACAAAATATGATGTATTTTATGGCATCTGTATAAAAGGGCTCAATTGGATCATCATGATAAATGCCTCCAATATTTCCGGGTTCTATTTCGGGATGATGTATGACATAATGAAATATATTTTCATTGAATTCCCGGGGCTTTACCAAATATAAATAAGCGACATAAGGATTTCCTCTTAATTCAAAATTAAGATGGGAAATTAACTTCCCTTCCTGGTGCAGTCTTGAGTATGAGGGCACAACAACATGAACCTTATCACCTTTTCGGGAAATTTCTTTGGGAACATCTCTTATAACATCCCCAACCCCTCCAACTTTGCAGTTTTCAATTCCATCATTTTCTGCTGAAACAAATAAGAAATTATTCATGTTTTTATTTTAAAATTAAAGGAAGAGGAATCTTGAGTAAAATTTCCATAATACTTAATTTAGGGGTATACAATTATGCATTCCGGTTTATAATATATTACAATCCGGACCTATATAATGGAGGATCAGTTTAAAGGTAATAAGGGAGAAAAATATAAAGGATGACAAATGTCAATATTGAATATTCTAATGAATATTTTTAAGTCGGTTAAAATCTAATATTTTAATATTTCTTCCTTCAATATCGATAATTTTCTTTTTTCGTAACTTCGAGAGGCTCCTGATAAAACTTTCAGTTGAAATTCCCGCGATGCGAGCCAGCTCACTCCTGGTGATCTCAATAATATTTTGAGGATTTTCCGGAATCTTTTGCGCATACCCCAAAATGGTTTGGGATGTTTTTTTGAGAACTGAGCTATATGCCATTTCCAGTAAAAGGTCCTTAATATGTGAAAGATTGGTTGCAAAAAACTCTGCCATTTCATGGCACAGATTAGGGTTTGAATTTATTATTTCCCGAAAATCCTGGCTTGAAAAGCGGTATCCCAATATATTATTTAAGGCAACGGCCGTTTCATCGTAATGAGAAGTAGAATTTAAGGGTGTAAGGCCAAAAAGATTTCCTTCTTTATAAAGACCGGTGATTAGTTCCTTACCATCATCATCTGTCTTAATGGTTTTTACAATGCCTCGTTCCAAAAGGTAAATAAAATTGGCTTTATCGTTCTCATAATAGACAATATGCCTTCTTTTAAATCTGAATTTTTCCCCCTTAATATGGAGTAACTTTTTAAATTCCTCAAGGGAACCTATTTTTAAATTTAAAGTGGCGGGTTTATCATTTTTTACCAATGAATTTTTAATAGAATTAAATTTAAAAATTCTTTTATTAATAGCGCTTATAAGTTCTTCCTCTTTGAAAGGTTTGGTAATATAATCATCGGCTCCAAGGTTCATGCCTAATCTAATCTCATTGAGATCGGTCTTAGCTGAAATAAAAAGGAATGGAATATTCTTAGTTTTTGGATTATTACTTAAGTAATCCAATACCTTATACCCGTCGAGAACAGGCATTAATATATCACACAATATAAGGTCAGGAAGGAATTCCAGGGCCTTTTCAATTCCCTGCTTTCCATTCTCTGCACAGATTATCCGGAAATTGGACAATTCAAGTAATTCCTTAGTGTTCTCTCTAAGAATACTGTCGTCTTCAATAATTAGTATCGATTTAATTACTTCCACATAATCCCAATTAAAATCTTGACAAATAGATCAGTAAGGGTCAAGAAAGATACAAAAAAGTGTTTGATAAAAGGTGTTTAAACTACATCTTAATATGAAAGAAAATTCTTATAAATATGTAATTAATTTAGTTCCAACATCTACTTCCACCCGAGTATTCCAAGGTGATTGTGAAGACTTCGAAAAAAGAATTTAATCCCTATTTTATCGCGAATTGTAATCTATAAAATGATGTAAAATCTCATCTCATTGACATATGTCATGCTTTAAAGGAAAATGTTGCTTTAAATTTATTTGTAAGGAGAAATGTTTTGGGACAGGGGAGTTGAATATTAGGGTAATTTAACTGAGGATAGAATGGTGAATTTTTGAACATCCTCAAAAAATAAGGATATACTTCAGCAATTATAAATTTTACATCATGGATACTCTTATTAAAAAATTTAAAGAAATCAGGATTGAGGATATTACCTCTGTAGGTGGCAAGAATGCTTCATTGGGAGAAATGTTTAATGAACTATCTATGGAGGGGGTTAAGGTTCCCGATGGATTTGCTACGACGGCAGAAGCTTTCCGCAGATTTTTGCAGGAAAACGATCTCGAAAAATCTTTGGAAAAATTGTTGGGAGAACTAAACAGAAATGATTATTCCAACCTTTCTTCTATTGGCTCCCGGGCAAGGGATCTTATAATGAAAGCAGAATTCTTTCCCGATTTATCAACAGAGATATTGAACGCATACGAACTTCTTGGAAATAATGAAGAAATTGCAGTCGCGGTGCGCAGTAGTGCTACGGCAGAGGATCTTCCAAATGCCAGTTTTGCGGGACAACATGATACATTTTTAAACATTGTGGGAGGTGAGGCTTTATTGCAGGGGGTCAAAGAATGTTTTGCCTCTTTGTATACAGACAGGGCAATCAAATACAGAGAGGACATGGGATTTAATCATAATGAAGTAGCCCTGTCTGTTGGAGTCCAGAAAATGGTGAGATCAGACAAGGCTTGCTCCGGAATTGGATTTACACTGGAACCTGAATCTGGTTTTAAGGATTTAGTTCAGCTTTCAGGGGTGTATGGTTTAGGAGAGAACATAGTCCAGGGTACTATTAACCCCGATGAATATTACATTTTCAAACCTACCCTGAAATTGGGTAAACGGGCTATTATTCAGAAAAAATTAGGCAGTAAGGAAAAAACTATGGTCTATGCACAGTCAAACGGCCATGCTGCTACTACTAATATTAATACCCCTGAAAAAGACAGAAAGAGATTTGTACTTTCAGATGAGGAGATCATTATTCTGTCCAACTGGGCTGTAGCGATAGAACAGCATTATGGCAAAGCGATGGATATAGAATGGGCAAAAGATGGCATTACAGGGGAATTATTTATAACCCAGGCACGGCCCGAAACTGTGCAACATTCAAAAAATAAGTCGGTTTATAATATTTACAAATTAAAAGAAAAAGGAAAAATTTTGGTTCAGGGAAATGCCATTGGATCCAAAATATATTCAGGACGTGCACGTCTTCTTGGTTCTCCGATTGATGGGCACCTACTGGAAAAGGGAGAAATACTCGTGACCAATACTACCAGTCCAGACTGGGATCCACTTTTAAAGAGGGCAGGAGCCATTATAACCAACAGGGGTGGAAGAACGAGCCATGCTGCAATAGTGGCAAGAGAGTTGGGTGTTCCCGCCATTGTAGGGACCAATATGGCCACGGATATTATTGCGACCGGGGATCTTATCACAATTTCGTGTGCAGAAGGTAAAACGGGGCATGTCTATGAGGGAGAGCTCCAATATGATGAAGAAAAAATCGACTTTTCAAAATTTAAACTTCCCGAAACCGAAGTAAAATTTATTTTATCAGATCCCGAGAGAGCCTTTCAGCTTTCCTTTATCCCCAATAATGGAGTGGGATTGTTGCGTATGGAATTTATTATAACCCATCTTATAAAGATCCATCCTATGGCTTTGGTAAAATTTGATGAGATCAAAGATGAAGGAACGAAGGATATTATTGAAAAACTAACTGAGAATTATGCTGAAAAAGAGGAATATTTTATCGATCAGTTATCCCAGGGAATAGGAGTGATTGCTGCAGCCTTTTATCCTGAGGAAGTCATTGTAAGATTAAGTGACTTTAAAACCAATGAATATGCTAATTTGATAGGAGGCCAGCAATTTGAACCTATGGAAGAAAATCCAATGCTGGGATTTCGGGGAGCTGCCAGATATTATCACGATTTATATAAAGAGGGATTTGCCCTGGAGTGCAAAGCGATAAAAAGAGTACGAGAGGATATGGGCCTTTCAAATGTAAAAATTATGGTTCCTTTTTGCAGGACCCTGGAAGAAGGAATTCAAACCATTAACATACTGGCCAAAAATGGTCTGCCCCAGGGCGAAAATAACCTGGAGGTTTATATGATGGTTGAAATTCCCAGTAATGTTATACTGGCAAAAGAATTTGCTGAAATATTTGATGGTTTTTCCATTGGTTCCAATGATCTTACCCAGCTTACATTGGGTATTGACAGGGACTCAGAGCTTTTGGCAAATCAATTTAATGAGAATAATGCAGCTCCAAGGAAAATGATTGCTACAGCCATTAAGAAAGCCAAAAAAGCAAACATAAAGATTGGATTATGTGGTCAGGGACCAAGTGATTCCATAGAATTTGCAAAATTCCTCGTTTACTCCGGGATTGATAGTATTTCCTTTAATCCTGATGCTATTCTCAACGGAATAAAAACCATTAATGAAGTTGAGGATCTGTTTAAGTTCAGGAAATGCAGGCGATCAACAAATTTTCGGGAAGAACACTTATCCTACTGAAAAACCTGATTATTTAATAAAATAAAAAAAGTATTTAAGCATTTCGATTCTGAAAAAGTCCCCGCAAGATTGGCACTTAAACCGGGGTTGAAACCTTATCTTTATAATAATTCGATATTTATTTTAATCATTCTTTTAAACACTTCCTGAACAAATGATTATTATGGTGTTAGGGTTACCCGGCTCCGGGAAAAGTTATTTTGCTGAAAGATTGGCTAAAGAGATTGATGCAGAATACCTGAATAGTGACAAAATCAGAAAAGAGATAGTTCCTGAAAGAACATATTCAGATAAAGAGAAAGCACTGGTTTATAAAGTTATGCTGAATAATATGCTCGATTTGAGCGACAAAAATAAAGACGTGGTTTTGGATGCCTCTTTCTATTGCAATGAAATGAGGGAACCTTTTTTGAATTACAGTAAAACAACTTTAGCCATCATTGAGGTTTGGGTAGATGAGGATATTATAAAGCAAAGATTAAAAAAATCCAGGCCCTATAGTGAAGCAGATTTTAAGGTATATCAATTATTAAAACAGCAATGGGAGCCTTTGCAACAACCCCATTTAATCCTTGAGTCTGGTGATATAGGTGACATGTTGAGCAAGGCAGTTAAGTATCTTAAGGATGTTAAAAAAGCAGATTGATAAATTACTGAAAGATGGGGTGTTTCCCGAGGAAACACGGCACAAGGACCTTGTTGAAACCCATATTTCCTGGGTAATTTTATGCGACAATTTTGTATATAAAATTAAAAAACCCCTTCATTATTCTTTTCTGGACTTTTCCTCCCTGTCCCTGAGAAAACATTTTTGTGAACAGGAGGTTATTCTAAACCGAAGGTTCTCTAAAAATCTGTACCTGGAGGTTTTACCTGTCTCATTTCTTGAGGGATATTATTACATTGGTTACGACAAGGGAAAGGTGATAGATTATGCTGTGAAGATGCGTAAACTGAATCCTGAAAAGCAAATGGATTATCTTTTATCCAAAAACAGGGTAAAACCTATTGACATAAAAAATCTGGCAAAAGAAGTTGCGACATTTCATCAGACTGCCCAAATAACAGGACTCAAGGTTGACATTGATCTTCGGCAAAAATTTAATGACCTTGAGAATGAGAAAGATTTCCTTTCAAAAAACCTGGATATTGATGCCGGCCGGGTAATCGAAAAGGCTATAAAAAGATCAGATAGTTTTCTTGACCAGATTACCCCCTTATTAAAGGAACGTTTATCGCAGGGATTTTTCAGAGATTGTCATGGTGATCTCCATACAAGGAATATTTTCTTACTTCCGGCTCCCCAGCTTTTTGATTGTATAGAATTTAATGATGAATATCGAAAGATCGATGTACTGAATGAAGTCGCTTTTCTGTGTATGGATCTGGATGCTTTGCAGAGAAAAGATCTTTCCACTTTATTTATGGATCATTACAATAGTCTCTTTCCGGTTATGAGGAATAAAACAGAGTATCAACTTTTTTTATATTATAAAAGTTACCGCGCTAATATTCGGGCTAAGGTAAATAGTCTTCGTGCTTCCGGCTCAACAGATGAAAACTCAAAATCCAGGGCCTTAACAGAGGTAAAAAAATATCTCTCACTTATGGCAAATTACCTGGATGAACTAAAATAGTCCTTTTAAGATCGGTTTTCAATAGGCGTTTATCCCGGGCATAGTTTTAAAGATAAATCCTCAAAAGCATTCAGTATAAATTTTCCCAAAATTATTCGTATAATTATGCTTACTAACGAAATGAACCACCACCATGAAAAAACATTTTCTTCTTTTTTTGATCGTTCTCCTGAATTGCTCAGTTTATGCTCAGAAAAAACCAAAGATCAATAACAACAAAAAAGCTGCAATAGAATCAATTGAAAAGAGCTTTGATGAGTTAACAGACCTCAGCGATAAGATCTGGTCATATGAAGAAGTAGCTTTCCAGGAAGACCAGTCTTCCAAAGCCCTTGCAGATTTTGCCGAAGCACAGGGTTTTAAAGTAAACAGAGGTGTTGCCGGTATTCCAACAGCTTTTACAGCCGAATATGGATCGGGGTTACCGGTAATTGGAATTTTAGGCGAATTTGATGCCTTGCCCGGACTATCACAAAATAAAGTTCCCCACAAGGATCCTCTCAACCCGGGAGGGGCAGGTCATGGATGTGGTCATAACCTTTTTGGGGTGGCCTCCATGGGCGCAGCTTCAGCGATAAAAGAATTGATGGAGCAGGGAAAAATTAAAGGCACGGTTCGTTTTTACGGCACGCCAGCTGAAGAGAAATTTTTTGGGAAATTATGGATGATACGGGAGGGGCTTTTTGAGGATGTTGATATCGTGATGGACTGGCATCCTGGCGCAGAAACAAAGGCAGAAGTGCAGGCCGGTCTTGCACTTGTTGATTTCCTTGTTGAATATTCGGGGCAGGCAGCGCATGCATCTGCCGATCCATGGAACGGAAGGAGTGCTTCAGACGCGCTTGAATTATATACTACAGGTATAAATTATTACAGAGAACACGTTAAACCTACGGTAAGAATGCATTACCATATTCAGAATGCCGGGGAAGTGGTAAATGTTGTTCCAGATTTTGCCAAAATATGGACCAGGGTTAGGGATACCAAAAGAGATGGGGTGGTAACAGTATGGAAACAGGTAGAGAAGATTGCCGAAGGTGCAGCTTTAATGGCAAACGTGGATTATAAGATCACCCTGATTTCAGGGATACATGAGGTGCTGGTTAACAGAACCGGTGCTGCAGCGCTCCAAAAGAACCTCGAGTTTCTCGGACCTATAGATTACACTGAAGAAGAGCAGGATTTTGCCAGAAAGATCCAGGAGGCAACAGGAAAAGAACAGGTAGGGGCAGTTTCTGAGATTGAGCCCCTGGAAGAGACCCTTGAACACCCCATGGGTGGATCTACAGATGTTGGGGATGTGAGTTATGTGGTGCCTACCGTCAGGCTGAGAGCTACAACCGCCCCAAAGGGAACACCATGGCACTCCTGGGCGGTAGTAGCCTGCAGTGGGATGTCTATTGGCCATAAGGGAATGGCATATGCATCAAAAGCAATGGCGATGACCATGATAGATTTCTTTGAAGATGAAAAACTGCGGAATGAAATGAAAGCCGAATTCAAAGAAAGAAAAGGGGATTATACCTATAAGGGTATGGTCCCTGAAGGCCCTCCACCAATAACGACAAAATAGTCTGATATACAAGTTGGGAAGAGGAATGGTGAATGGTGAATAGGGAATGGTGAATGGTGATTAGTGAGTGGTGATTAGTGAATGGGGAATAGGGAATAGGGAATGGTGAATAGTGAATGGTGATTAGTGAGTGGTGATTAGTGAATGGGGAATAGGGATTAGTGAATGGTGAATAGTGAATAGTGAATGGTGATTAGTGAGTGGTGATTAGTGAATAGAAAATAGTTAAAAGTGATTAGGCCAAAGATCTCCCCTCTGGGATTAGGGGGCTCTTAATCTTTATATTTCTGCCAGGTTTCAATAAGAAAAATTTGGAGCTGGCCTTCGTTATTGCTGTCAATAACGAGTTGTATCTTTTCCTCTTCTACAGCCAGGGAAATTAGCCATTCCAATTTTTGAGCAGTAAGATTCATATCATTTAGCATAAAGTCTCTTTGACCTTCCATGATCATGATGTTTTGAATCTTCTTTTCGACGAGTATGTTGCGTTTTAATTGCTTTGTCCTACCGTTAATTGCATTGAGGATGGGATCTACCTGAAGCCTTCCTCCAATTAGCCCCAACAGGTGTACCCATTTAAAATCTCCCGCAGTTTGCAACCTTCTCTCGTTTGTAGTAAGGATTTTGATTTCCTTTGGAATAATTCCCAGACTAACCGCATTGATCTTAGATACATCTGTTATTGTCACTTCATCCAGTTCATTGGTGTGGCCTGTCATTTCTATCAACAAAAAGCCCAGGGCTACCTCATTAGGTTTCACAAATTTGATATGATCATTCAATCCCAGGTGCGTTAAAAGCAAGGTATCTCCGGTTTTGACATTTAACAGGAATTTACCTGAGCTATTTGTCACAGTAGATCTTCCTGTAGTAATATTTTTAACGTTTACATTCTCAATCATACTGTCTTTACTTACAACCCGTCCCTCTAACAGGATTCTTTCCTGCGCATTTGCGCAAAGCGCGAAAAGGCCAATTATAAGTGTGAATATGATCTTAGTTTTAAACAACTGTTATATTATTTTTTAATTCGAGAACCTTTTCAATTCAGGTAGAAGCCTGTGCAATATACATTTTAATCAATTATGACATGGGTGAGAAGAAACAAGAGACAAGGGACAAGACCAATTTATAGAAAATAGAGAAGAGAGCAGAGAAAAGAGACATGAAAGTGAATGGTGAATAGTGAAGGGTGAATAGGGAATAGTTAATGGGTGAAAAGACCAAGGGAATATTGATAGTGAGAATTGAATGTGAGTATTGAGTATTGAGTAGTGAGTAGTGAGAATTGAGAAGGTACTCAAAACTGTATATTGTATATTGTATACTGTAAATTGTATAATGTATTTTGTTTGCAGTGAATTCTACCAAGAAGTTACAGGCACCAAATCTTACGTCATCCTGAACTTGGTTCAGGATCTAGCATGATCCTTTATAAGAATCATGATGAATGTTAAATCAATAGCTCCTCATTTTTTTTTAAAGGGAGCCCGCCAGGACCAGGAAAGGGCGGGGTGGATTCCCCGACTGATAAGGAGGGGAAGGCGGAGGGTTAAATTAATCTGAAGCGTCCCTTGGAGTATTTTCTCCTGAAGCGATAGCGTAAGGAGAAAATGTATCGAGAAGTCTTTATATTCCGGATCTTAATTTGTTCTCGATACATCGCTGTTTCCACTACCGTTTCACCAGCGACACTCGAACTGACGATTTATGAAAGAAGAAAAGAGAAAATAGAGAAGAGAACAGAGAAAAGAGACATGAAAGTGAATGGTGAATAGTGAAGGGTGAATAGGGAAGGGTGATTAGACCCGGGATCATGGAAAATATCCTTCCGTAACTCACATTTTTTCATATAATTATTTTTGTAAAGGTATTCTTACAAAAGAATAGTATGGTATTAATATTCAGTACTTTCACTCGTGTTTTAAGTCTTAGCGGGTTCGCTGAAAACCGGAAAGAGTAAGCAAAAATTAACTACCATAAAAAATGAAATCAATCAATTATTTTCGAATTGTTGCAGTATGTTTTGTATTAGCCATTTTTACAGGGGGCTGTAATTCGGCTCCTGAAAAAGAAAAAGAAGTTGCCGTTAACCAGGAAATACCGGTTGCACAACCTGATATGGCTGCGGTAAAAGCACAAATTCAGGATTTAGAAAACACCTGGGCAGAAGTAGATAATGCCCGTGATGTAGAAAAGTTGAGCAACTTTTATGCTGAAGATGCGATAGTTTTAGCTGCAGATAAACCAATGATCATAGGCAGGGAGGCGATTAAAAAAGATCTTGAAGCAACCTTTGCTGAAAGAGCTCCGGGATCTACCGCCAAATATGAAGTTATGGATATTTATGGAGATGAGAACCTGGTAACCGAGATTGGAAAATCAACCCGAATGGATGCTACAGGAAAAGTTGTTTCAACCGGGAAGTACATCGCTATATGGGAGAAACGTGATGGGAAGTATGTTTGCATTAGGGAAATGAGCAACAGCGATATGAAATTAGAATAAGTATAAAAACCAACGAATAAACTAAAAGAGGCATACAAAAATGCCTCTTTTTTTGTGCTCTGAACTTGTAGCTTCCTGAAATTTTATAAAAATAAATAAGTTTATAGCTGTTTAAGACGAAGGGTTCTCGATACCTAAAGTGAACCCACATCTCTTTTTTGGTTTTACCCCAATCCGCTGCCGCGGAAGCACAAATAAAGAATCAGGAGCCAAGAAACAGGATATTTGAATTAGAGAAGAGAGAAGAGAAAAAAAGTGAATGGTGAATAGGAAATAGTTATAGTCCCGAGATCAAGAAATTATTCCGTCAGTAAGAGTTCCCCCTCGTATCTTTGGGGGTTAGGGGGCCATTCCCCTTTTTGATTGGGAGACTCTCTTTTACTCTAAAGGAAGCTCAAAAAAGAGAATTAGAAAGCAGGAACCTCGAATCCAAAAAAACCCTAAACCCCAAACAACAAACCCTCAACAACAAACCCCAAACAACAAACCCTGAACAACAAATCCGTCTACAGTCTACCGGACAATCGACTACACACTACAACAAAAAATGTTACATTTACGATAATCACCAACTAACCAATATTTTAAAAATGAAAATAAAAAATCTATTTGTTACCGCCCTTTTTTTCTGTCTTGGGTTTATGTCTGCTCAAACTTTAGAGAAGGAAGTGAAAATTGCCCCGGGGAAAGAGATATCCGATTCGCTCTCGGCAAAAAGCAGCCATTCTTATATTATAGAATTGGACTCAGCTCAGTTTGTTTACGGGTTTGTCAATCAAAAAACCGTAGATGTGGCCGTTAAGGTCTTAAATCCCGAAGGTAAACCGGCAGCTCAATTTGAAGGCCCAGGAAGAGGGAATGAGCATTTTTATTTTGAAACAAAATCTGCCGGTAAGTACACCGTTCAGGTTACTCCATTTGAGGATAGCAAAGGCCGGTACAGTATTAAACTCACCAAAGTAGAAGCTCTTGCCAGGGAACCGGAAAAAAGAATAAGCCAATTTATGACCCCATATTCGGCAAAAGATGTTCCGGGGGCGGCAGTTTTGGTTTTAAAAGATGATAAGATCTTGTTTCAGGAAGCATATGGTATGGCAAACCTTACTTATGAGATTCCCTTTGAAGTGACCACCCCTACAAATATTGGCTCTACATCTAAACAATTTACAGCCTTTGCCATTCTACTACTGGCAGATCGTGGCAAGATCTCTTTAGATGATGATATAAGAAAATATTTTCCTGAAATTCCCGATTTCGGAAAAACAGTTACCATAAGGCATTTGCTCACCCATACCAGTGGATACAGGGAATTTTTAAACACTTTGGGAATGACAGGACGCAGCCTGAACAGCCCTTTGGAAAATGAGATGATATTTAAAATTTTAAAAAATCAACCCGAACTTCAAAATGAACCCGGGACTGAATGGAATTATAATAACACCGACTATGTGTTGGCGGCTACCCTGGTTGCAAAGATAACTGAAGTGCCTTTTCCGGAATGGATGCAGAAAAATGTTTTTCAACCTCTAGGCATGAACAATACCATGGTAAGAGCAAATCAGAACGAAATTGTTCCCGGGCGATCCCAGGGTTATAATTTGAATGATGACGGGAAATATCAGGAAGTGGAAGATCTTGGCGGCACCATGGGCGCGGGAGGAATTTATACCACATTAGATGATCTTGCAAAATGGGTTAAAAATTTTAAAGACCCTAAAGTTGGAAATACAAAGATCTTTAAGGAAATGACCACTCCCTTTGTTCTGAAAAATGGAGACACCACTAACTACGGCCTCGGACTTTTCATTGAAGAAAGAAATGGAATGAAAATAATACATCATGGAGGGGCAGATGTTGCTCACCGGTCAATGCTAATGTATTACCCCGACATAAATGCGGCGGTGATCACCCAGAGTAATAATGCAAATTTTTCAGGGAACAGCGTAGAAAGAATTGCTGAACTATATTTTCCTCAATATTATAAGAATAAAGAGGGTGATAAAAAACAAGATTCCAAAGAAAGTACCTCGGAATTTGATTATGAGGTAGAGAAATTTGATGCCCTCACCGGCCGGTATGAACTGGAAGTCGCTCCGGGATTTGTGTTGACTTTCAAAAGGGATGGTGAAAGAGTTTATGCCCAGGGAACCGGTCAACCCGAATTTGATATTAAAGCCGTTTCAGATTCTGTGTTTGAGTTACAGGGAGTAAATGCCAAAATTACCTTTCATTTAAAAGAAAATGGTTCTGCAGATTCCCTGACTCTTCACCAAAATGGGAATCATCTGGCAAAGCGAATAACCTGGGAACCTGATACAGCCGAATTAAAAGAATTTACCGGAAAATTTTACAGTCCTGAAATCGAAACGATTTACAATGTTGAGTTCAGTGATGAAAATCTTATTGTTACTACTTATCAGGTACCGGACAAGGTAAAGCTAACGCCTGCAGATAAAGATTCTTTTGGTGGAGGTTTCCCTCTTGCCGAAGTAAAGTTTTTTCGGGATCATAATGGCAATATCAATGGTTTTTTTGCTTCAAATGGCCGGTCCCGTGGAATACGATTTGAAAAAATGAAGGATTGGGAGTAGGGATAAGTTAATAGTGATTAGTAAATGGTGAATAGTGAAGGGTGAATAGGAAATAGTTAATGGGTGAAAAGACCAAGGGAGTATTGATAGTGAGAATTGAATGTGAGAATTGAATGTGAGTATTGAGTAGTGAGTAGTGAGAATTGAGAAGGTACTCAAAACTGTATATTGTATAATGTAAATTGTATAATATATTTTGTTTGCAGTGAATTCTACGAAGAAGTTACAGGCACCAAATCTTACGTTATCCTGAACTTGGTTAAGGATCTAGCATGATCCCTTATAAGAATCATGATGAATGTTAAATCAAAAGCTCCTCCCTTTTTTTAAAGGGAGCCCGCCCGGACCAGGAACGGGCGGGGTGGATTCCCCGACTGATAAGGAGGGGAAGACGTAGGGTTAAAATAATCTGGAGCGTCCCTTCGAGTGTTTTCTCCTGAAGCGATAGCGTAAGGAGAAAATGTATCGAGAAGTCTTTATATTCCGGATCTTAACTTGTTCTCGATACATCGCTG
>JBGTNH010000062.1:0-17045 GCA_041743165.1 Gillisia sp.
ATTTTTTACCTCGGTAGAAAACTGTATTTTTAGTACTCAAAATTGGGTGGTTTTAGTGTGGTTAAAGATGCCTCTAAGCTCTTTAAATATAACACTTTCCGCCCAATTTTTCTTTATATCTCATGAATTTTTCGGGTTAAAGGAAGGGTAAATAAAGTATAAATTGTTCTAATTGGTAGGTAAATGCAGAATTACGTGGGATCAGATCTAATAATTATAGAAATTCCGAAAATGTATAAATAAAAAGGATCCGCCTTAGATGCGGACCCTGAGAGGGGAAAAATATGAGAGGGAAGGAATATATAGTTCACAAATTTTTATTCAGGTTTCTTTCCCGGGCTACCTTTAATTTTTTTAGATTTTGAAGCATCCTTATTCAATCTTTTATATCTTTCGGCATCAGTTTTTGCTCTCTCCTGGTAGAATCTTGCTTCCTCTTTTGAAAGCTTTTTATGTTCACTGGCATTCTTTTTCAGAAATTCTTTATCCTCTTTCTGGATCCTTTTTTCTCTCTCGCGATAATATTCAGCTTCTGCCTTAGCTCGTTCCTTGTAAACCAGTGCTTCTGCTCTTGATCTTTCTGCAGTCCAGTTTTTTTCAGATCTTTGAATTACCTTCTCCCTGTTTGCGGCTTCTACAGCTCTTTTTTTATGCCATTCTGCCTGAGCTTTGGCGCGTTCCCGGTATAATTCCTTTTCAGCTTTTGCAAATTCTTTTTTCTCTTTTGAAACCTGCTTTCTCAGGTCCCGCTCCCGTGCAGCAAATTCCTTGGCTCTTTCCCTGTGCCAGGCAGCTTCTTCCCTTGCGAGTTCACGATATTTTTTTGCATCTTCTTGTGAAGATTTCATTTCTTTTCTAACCTCGGCTCGATCATTTTTAGCGATTTGTTTATCCTTTGGTTGCGCCTGAATACCATTAACAGATAATGCGGCAATTGCTAATCCAGTAAGTATTCCTTTAAATATTTTCATAATCAGGGATATTATTTTTGGTTAATTTGAACAAATTAAAAAATGTTCCTAATTGTATATTTCAATTAACGTGCCGCTTATTATTCCATGTTAAGTGAGGAAATAAAAATTAGTACTTCTACGGTAACTTTTTTTCACCTGGATATTTACTAAAAATGTTTAAGCTCTTTATAATTCAATTTTTAAAAATTTGGATAATACCTGTCAATACTTATATTTGCTTATGGCCACATTAGATAATTTCATTGCCCAGTTTGCGTCTTTCGTATGGGGCATTCCCCTCATTATTTTATTAATTGGTGGCGGATTATACCTCCTGATTCTTTCCAGATTCTTACCGTTTCGATTCCTGTTACATGCAATCCAGGTTTTACGCGGGAAATATGATAACTCTGATGATCCCGGGGAAATAAGCCATTTTCAGGCCCTGGCCACAGCTCTGGCCGCAACTGTGGGAATGGGTAACATTGCCGGGGTTGCAGTTGCGATCGCAATAGGTGGTCCAGGTGCTATTTTCTGGATGTGGGTAAGTGCTGTGATTGGTATGGCTACAAAATTCTTTACCTGTACGCTCGCAGTAATGTACAGGGGAAAAGATAGCGAGGGAAATCTACAGGGCGGGCCTATGTATTTTATAATGGAGGGCTTGGGAAGAAAATGGAAAGCCCTTGCGGTTTTTTTTAGTATTGCAGGCCTGGTTGGTGCTTTACCTGTTTTCAATGTTAATCAACTAACCCAGGCAGTAAATTTTATACTCCTCGCACCTAACGGGGTCGCAACTGGATTTACTTCAAATCTTATTATTGGATTGATCCTGGTCACACTTACCTCAATTGTAATCTTTGGAGGGCTTAGCCGAATAAGTAAAACCGTAGGAAAACTTGTCCCTGCCATGGTTGTGCTTTATTTTGTGTCTGTAATGATTATCCTTGCGGTGAATTTTCAACAGATCCCTTATTATTTTTCCATGATTTTTACAGATGCCTTTGCGGCAAATAATTTTAAAGGTGACTCATTTTTAGGTGGTGTTCTTGGGGGGTTGATCATTCTTGGAATAAGAAGGGGAGCCTTTTCAAATGAAGCGGGAATTGGAACTTCTCCCATGGCACATGGTGCCGCAAAAACCAATGAACCCGTTAGAGAAGGTCTTGTGGCAATGCTGGGTCCGGCTATAGATACACTCGTGATCTGCACCCTAACAGCCCTTGCAATTCTTGTAACCGGTGTGTGGCAAACTACAGATGCCAACGGTGTAAGTCTTACAGCAGCGGCCTTTGCCCAGTCTATTCCTTTCTTTGGTAACTACCTGTTGATGATCTGTATTGCCATTTTTAGTATTTCATCATTATTCTCTTATTCTTATTATGGAACAAAATGCCTTTCTTTCTTGATTGGAGCAGACAAAAAACATTATTACAATTATTTCTATATACTAAGTATCCTGATAGGAGCAACTACATCTCTCAATATGATGATCAACCTTATTGACGGTTTCTTTGCCCTTATGGCAATTCCTACAATGATATCAACCCTCATACTTGCACCTCGTGTGATCAAGGAAGCAAAGGGATATTTTGCAAGGATGAAGGCAAAAAGGGTGGTAAGTTAGCAGCCCCCGCTGCCCCCAAAGTGGGAAGGCACCCCTAGCCCCCGAGGGGGAACTCTTACTGCTGTGTTGAAAAGGATAATCTTAAATTTAAATTTGAAAGCTGTCAAGGGAAAGCGGATCTTAATCCTCAAACCACTACTACTAAATATTGATTAACATCTACCGTCTACCGTAACATGTCGACCGTAACATGTCTAACGTCTACCGACTACCGACTAACGACTAATGTCTAACGTCTAAAGACTAACATCTAACGACTATCGTCTACCGACTCCTTAAAACTAATAACTCTTTTTTCAACATGGCTTTTCATGGCCAGCTCAATGACCCTTATAACCTCCCGGGCCTGTTCCGGTTTTACCTCGAGGTCAGCTTTCTTAACGATTGCATCGTAAATATTTTGATAGAACTTCCGGTAATCACCCACTTCACTTTCAATAATTGTACTTTCCTCCAATACATCAAGCTTACCCCATATCTCCTGGGATTCCTGACCCCAGCCCCAGTTCCCGTTTGGTTTAAGTCCGCTCTTCAACATTTCTTCCTGCGAATCAATGCCGTATTTTATAAAGCTGCCTTTGGTACCGTGTAGGCTATATGTGGCGCCCTTGGATTTAACCAGAAAACCGGACTTTAATGTAACTTTCAGGTTTTGATAATAAAGCAAAATTTCAAAATTATCGGGAACATCGGCACTTTTTCTTTGTTTCCTGAGATCTGCATAAATTTCCTTTGGGGGACCAAATAAGGTTAAAGCCTGGTCTATCAAATGACTTCCAAGATCATATAAAATTCCACTTCCCGGATTATTTTTATCTTCTTTCCAGCCATTTGCCACCTCATTTCTAAAACGGTCAAAATGTGCTTCGTAATCTACGATCTCACCAAGTTTTTTGCCTTCTACTATTTTTCTGACTGTCAGAAAATCACTGTCCCACCTGCGGTTATGATTTACAGATAAGATAAGATTGTTTTTTGCGGCAAGTTCTATCAATTCATCTGCTTCTTCAGTGGTTACTGTAAAAGGTTTTTCAACTATTACATGCTTACCTGCTTTCAATGCCTTTTTGGCCAAATCCCGGTGGAAATGGTTAGGGGTAGTAATAACAATCAGGTCAATTGCCGGATCTTTGGTGAGCTCTGTGAATTTGGAAACTACTTTTGCTTTTGGGAAATCCTCTTTGGCTGTGGTTATCTTATTTTTATCTGAAGTCATGATCTTTGTGATCCTGAAACCTTCTACACTATCTAAAATGGTGGCGTTAAATAATCTTCCGCCTTTTCCATAACCAACAATACCTGTATTTACAATTTCCATTCTTTAATTATTAATCTATTTAATCTCTATTGGGTTTAATTCCCCGAGGCTTGCCTCGTTTATTATTACTATTTTGTGACTCGATGTCACAAAATAGTAAATATATACACAAGAGCCACAACGTAACTGTCCTTTTATATCATTTGGTCAGTAGTGCAAAATATCGTCGGGTGGTTATTTCAGATTCGGTTGATCGAGTTAGTCGAGACGTGTGCAGAGATTGCAAAAAGATATGAAGTTTTTTTTCTAGAAGTGGGAACGGACAAAGACCATGTTCATTTTTTGATTCAAAGCGTTCCTTCATACAGCGTAACAAAAATTGTAACAATGGTAAAGAGCATCATAGCCAGGGAAGTTTTTAAACGATGTCCAGAAGTGAAAAAGCAACTTTGGGGCGGGGAGTTTTGGGGCAAAGGCTATTTCGTGAACACGGTTGGTCAGCATGGAACCGAAAACGTGATTGCCAAATATGTCAAGGAACAGGGAATAGAAAAAGAATATAAAGCGTTGAAAAAAGATTATCAGCTGAAATTATTTTAATGCCTCGTGGGCTTGCCCCGAGGATTATTTACTGTTTAGCAATTTTTTTTCTAGTCCTTATATGGGTCAGCAATACCTTCGCCGGCCATAGCGACCCCAATTGGGTGCAGCCGGTGAATTACCTCTATAGTTTCACCCTGGTAGGCTAAAACTTCTTCAAGATTCTTGTAAGCTTCAGGAGCTTCATCTGCGCCTGCCCCACGAAGGGCCACTTTGTTTTTAAGCCGGGCCTTGACTTCATCAAAATCTATAGCGCCTTTTGATACCTGGGTAGGACGTTTTCGCCCGTCTTTTCCGCGTATCCATTTTACCTTTCCGGCAGCCTGGCGGCGTGACATAATCCTGCCCGCACCATGAACCGTCGAGAATAATCCTTCCCGGGAAAGGGGAGTGTCCCTGCCTTTGATTATCACCGAAGTATCTTCCATGTTTGCACCTATAAATCCAAGCTGCCCTGGAAAGGCAGGCGTGCAACCCTTTCTTACGACCCAGTATTTTTCACCGAAATGTTCTTCCTGCCAGGCAAAATTATGGTGGTTATGCACTTCAAATGTTGTTTCTGGAGAGCCAAGGATATCAAGTACCTTACCTATTACCACATCCCTGCCTGCATACGCATATTCTCCCGCGAGATTCATTGCTGAAATATAATCCTGGCCTATTCCGGTGGCGGTGTCAAATAAAATGGGTTTGGAATCCATCCCGCCTTCTTTGGCGTGTTCAAAAAATCCTTTGTTCTGGTTTAAAGCTATGAATCCGGTGGTGGTCTTGTGTCCAAAACCCCGGGATCCAAAATGTACCCCAATCCAGATAAAACCTTCATCATCTTCAAACAGATCAACAAAATGATTTCCTGCGCCTACCGTCCCAAGTTGTTCCGCCGCGAGATCAAGCATTTTCCGTTGGGGAGAGAAATCGGCTTTAGCGATCTTTTTAAATATGGGATGATCAATGGGTTCATTATTGGTGCGACCCACTCCAAACGAGATCCTTCTGTAGATCTCGTCCATAACTTTGTTGATATTAATATCTGATGCTTTTATTTTAGTGCGTACCGCTTTATTGCCACAGGCAATATCAAAGCCTACGCCGGAGAGGGAGATCTTATTTTTATATGCAATCGCCCCACCAATGGGATGCCCGTAACCATAATGAGCATCTGCCGTGAGTACAGCTATGTCATCAGGCCCAAAACAGTTTTTGATCTGGTTTACCGACTTCTCATCTATGATCTCTTTTCCAAAAATCGTAAGCCTTTGCATTTTCTTTTTTTCAAATTAAAAGAATTAAAATTCAAACTTTTTGAAGGAAATATTAAAGTTTGATATGATCAATGGTATTTAGAAAAGGAAAATGCCATCGCTGTATTCCCCGGGATAGTTATATGCCGCTCCTCTGGAGCTCTTTTGGGGGATGGATGATTTTTTCTATAGACATGTTGCTCTCTATAAACATGTCGCTCCGCCGGAACTCATGGGGTACGGATAAATTTTTTAAAAATATGTCGCTCTCTATAAACATGCCGCTCCTCCGGAGCTCAATCCTGCGGATTTTATTTTGGTAGCTCCTTTGGAGCTATTAATAGGATAATCTCTTTTTCCATCCTTGCAATGATTCTCCATTTTTAATCCCGAGGATGTAATCTTTTTGAGCCTCGGAGAGGCGATATGTTTATAGGATTAATGGTGGTTGCGTATTATGAGCTCCGGAGGTGCGGCATATCTATCCTGGGTTATTAAATTATAATAACCTCGTCAATATTTTTGGACATTCATTTTGCAGGGCTTCATTGTAAATTGAGAAAAATAAGGATTTATTATTTCGATAGGTGAAATTATAACATAACAAAAAACCCGAAGTAGATCCCCGGGTTTTAAATATGCATGGTTTCAGAAATTAATTCTGCTGATCTATGAGTGTATCGTTAAAGAGTTTCAATATCCTCTTATATTCATCTGTCCAGCTGCTGGGTTCTACAAATCCATGATCTTCCACAGGATACACGGCCATTTCCCAGTTGTCCTTTTTAAGTTCTATTAAACGTTGCGCGAGCCTTACCACATCCTGGAAATGCACGTTTATATCTACCATCCCATGGGCTATTAATAAATGCCCCTCAAGCCCTTCAGCAAAATAAATAGGAGAAGATCGCCTGTAAGCGATAGGATCTTCAGAAGGGGTATTTAAAATATTCGAAGTATAACCATGATTGTAATGCGCCCAGTCTGTTACAGATCGTAGGGCTGCACCTGCCTTGAAAGTTTCGGGTTCATTGAAAAGTGCCATCAGGGTAATGAATCCTCCATAGCTTCCGCCGTAAATACCAACGCTTTCAGGATCTACCCCGTGTTCGGCGATGAGATATTTAGCGCCGTCTACCTGATCGCTCAGATCTTTTCCACCCATATGGCGATAGATTCCCGTTCTCCAGTCTCTCCCATATCCGGCACTTCCCCGGAAATCAATATCCAGAACGGTATAACCAAGATCTGTAAGTAAATTGTGGAACATATACTCCCGGAAGTAACTGGACCACCACTTATGCACATTCTGTAAATAACCCGCACCATGAACAAAGATCACTGCCGCACCGTTATTAGCAGCGGCAGAAGGCTTATATAACCTGGCAGGAACCATAGCTCCGTCTTCTGAACGGAAACTGATTAGCTCAGGATCTCTCCAGTCATAAGACTTAAATTCCTCACTCTGCCCGGATGTGAGTTGTGTGGGCTGGGCACTGGCTTTTGCTTCTTTCAGATATAATTCCCAGGGCTTATTGCTGTAAGAAAACAGAATAGCCATTTGCTTTTCATCAGGTGAAAGGAAAACATTGTTATTTCCGGTCATCTGAGTAAGTTTTTCCATTCTTCCACCCATTAACGGCATTTTATAAAAATGACGTTCTCCGGGTCCAACTTCAGAAGTGGTTAAATACCAGTGTTTCTTGTCACGGGACAGGAATGGATCAAAAACCTCATAATTGCCGCTGGTGAGGGCCTTTGTATTTCCGGTATTTATGTCATGGAGATATAGGTGTGAATAGCCGGTTTCCTCGCTTTGGAAATATATGTGACGGTTATCGGGCAGCCAGCCTAAAGTTCCGCCGCCAAAGGACCATCCTATTCCCGGTCCGGCAATCCATGCTTCATCTCTTTGGCGATTCAGATTCTTAAGGTCACCGGTATTAAGATCAAGCAAAGCGATCCACCTGTCCTTATTATCTATGGATCTCACATTGACCACAGCCTGTTTTCCATTGTCTGAGAAATACGGAGAGGAAATAATAAGATCACGGTCTTTCTCCTCCCATTTGCGGTCAGGATAATCTGAGGTGTAATCGGGAAGATCTTTAAGACCCGGTAAATTACCAGATTTTGCCATGATCACTGTATCTTTTTCTAGATGATATATTGCAAGTTCGATTTTAGAAGGCACATCACCCACTTTGGATCTTGCCGGAAGGTTTACAGTATAACCGGAAGCATCTACATAGTCAGGCACATCTGTCCTTTTATTATCAGCGCGGGTGATAAGGTTAAAAGTGGCATAGGTCGCATCGGGTGATAATTGCAGATTGGAAATTGTTCTTTTACCGGTATAAAAAGTAAAAGGTTCACCTGCGGTCTTTCGGCGATATTCTGTACTTGCTTCGCGCTTATCTTCTCGTTGACGCACTACCTCAAGCAGACCAATATTTTCCGTTTTAACCCAGTCATCTCTGGTATCCAGTTTTTTATCCCTATCCTGAGAGTCACCGGTACGTATATTGGTCATTTTTTCAAGACTGCCATTGTTTATATTGTAAACAAAGAGATTATTGTTGAATACAAAAGATACCCTGTTTCCATCCATAAGGAATTTTGGATCTGAAATACGGTCTCCCAACTCCAGTAAATGCCTTGATGAATTGGTTTTGGTGTTATAAAGCATTAAAGCTCCATCCTTTACAAAAACCTTTTGTGAGCGATCTTTATTATAATCTCCCGCTCCTGAGATCTCATCCTTTTGTTCCTCAAAGGGAACTTTTTCTATCCCGGAAAGGTTGTTCAATGAGATCCTGTAAAGGGAATCTGAAGGATCCTTTTGTAAATTGTAGTTGAAGAATATGGTTTTGCTATCCTCGCTCCATCTTACGTTTGAAGGGAATGTACCCATCCATGAGGGGTCTTGCATAATTTGCTCTACTGTCAACTCACTTTGCTGGGCAAAAATTAAGGGAGTAGTAAGTAATAAAAGGAAAAGATGGGAAAATCTTCTGAATGTAGATTGCATAGATATGAAATAAATTTAATAGAAAGATTAAAGATGAGCAAGATAAAAAAAATCCTTCAGTGTATATTCCAAAAGATGCAGAGTTCAAAAATACTCACTTTATTATTCCCTCTGTAAGGTTTAACCCTGCCTTATAAAAAAAGTAGGAGGGGTGATGGTTAACATTAATGAGGCCCGGGCCAAAAAGGGTGCTGCCAGCTTGTTATATGCCCTTTCGGAACATGGATTTACCGTTCCGGTAAATGCCCTTTGTTATTATGTTGGCGAGGCCGGTCCGGGGGCCCAGTTATATAGAAGCCGGCGGCGACAAGCATGAGTTCACCAACAATATGATGTTGCTTTTGATCCATAATATGGTACATATTGCAAAGATCCTCAAGGCAAACCCTTATCCAACCAATGTAAAGGAACTGGAAAAGAAAGCTAAAAAAATGAGTAAATAAAAAGAAAGGTTGAGGGAAGTTTAATTATCTTTCAGGTATGATAGATATAGAGAGTTACATTAGGGAAATCTCAGATTTCCCAAAGCCTGGAATAAACTTCAAGGATATAACTCCGTTGTTGCAGGATGCCGATGCGATGAGTGAAACTGTTTCCCGTCTCATGGAAATGATAGGCGATACAAAAATTGATAAAGTTGTTGGCATTGAATCCAGAGGTTTTCTCTTTGGAACTTTACTTGCTGAAAGGCTTAATGCAGGGTTTGTTCCTGTAAGAAAACCCGGGAAACTTCCCTATAAAACCTATGCCGAAGTTTATGAATTGGAATATGGAAAAGATACTTTGGAAATACACCAGGATGCTATAAAAAAAGGGGAAAATGTGCTGCTTCACGATGATGTGCTTGCTACCGGAGGCACTGCCAGAACAGCCTGTAATCTCATAGAAAAGATGGGAGGCATAATTGTACAGTGTAACTTTCTTACTGAACTATCTGTGCTGAACGGAAGAAAAAAACTCCGCAATTATGATGTGGAATCTCTGTTGATCTATTGATCAATAGCCTTCTTTGTTACCCACAATCTCCAGCCTATTATTGCCTTTTGAAATTTGCTGGCTTTCGCAAGATCCAGTTGTTTTTTTGAATAACTGGGCAGTACTTTCTTATTGATCTTCGAGAGCAGGGTGAAGAATCCTTTTTTCATCGGGAAGGTGGTTGGTTTTCTCAAAGATATTAAATAGAAGTTAAAGATGCATTTCCTGAATGTTGCTCCCTGCTACTTTCCCTGTGACTGATTGCCGGTCAAAACAAAAGGGAACCATTAAGTCCCCTTCCAAATTGATTTTTGCTTTACGGCAGGGTGGTAAGCCTTATCTTGTTATTTACCTTTCCTATATAAATGTCGCTTATACCGCTTGTTTCTGAAACGCTTAGATTCACAATTTCTCCCTCATGTTTTGCAGATACGAGGATTGAGGTTATCACTCCCGCCCGGTTCCGTTTTACATTTTTAAATTCCACCTCAATTCCTGTTTCCTTTTTAATCTTATTAAACGCTTCTTTAAGCTCCTTATCAGTGGCAGAAGCTTTTACAATTTTAAAATCACCTCTTGAAACCGGCACAAGAGCTCCGCGGTTTCCGGTGGTAATCTCTACAGCTCCACCTTTGGCCTCCTCGCCATATTTTTCGACAGCTGCAACCCCTTTGAGAACATTTATAAGAGAAATATTGTCCTGGTTTAGAGAGTTCATTTTAAAATTTGCATCCATTTCTTGGCCATTAACAACGAATAAAGGTTTCATTCCTTTTCCTCCGGATATAAATGAAGAATCCCTGATATAAACTCTTTGGGTGCCTGGTTTTATTTTTCCCACCCGGGCATTAGTTATCTGAAAAGCATTTATATCTTTATTATTAAATCTAATAGAATCCTTGAAAACCATTTTATTGGTTGAATAAGCGTAAGCTAAAGTATCTCCGGATGTATGGGTTATAATACTAATGGCTCCATCCTTTGCATCATTGCCATAAAGAGAGCTGGCCGCATACCCTTTTAAAACACTTATTCCTTTTATATTTGCGGGGTTAAGAGTATCCAGGAACGCCCCGGTTCCAATGTTTTTGCCGTTAACAATATAGATGGGATTATTTGGAGATGTTACAGTAACGAATGTCTGAACTCCTTTTATTGTATCATTGGCCTTTCCACCGGATCGTTTTACAATAACTGATTCCTCTCTGAAGGAGGGAGAGGTTAGAGTACTAAACCGGCTGCCTTCCTTTTGATTATAGGTATATCTAAAACTCTCTATGCCCGAGGGATTTGATTTGATAATGGTTCCTGAAGATACATTGGACCTGTCTATGAATTCAACCTTGATATTCGTGAGTAATCCTTCACTGTTGTATTGAACATCATCAAATTTCAGAATAACATTATGTTCTTCCATTAATTTTATGTAGCCGTCAAGTTTATCCCGGGTGGTATTCTTGTCAATATCAATATGTACCTCTGTATTAGAAATTACTGTGGATGTTCTTTCCTGAGCATAAAACTCAGTCTGTACATTAAATGTTAGCATGAAAGCAAGAACTGCGGGAAATACCAGATGTAATTTCCACATATTGTTTGCCGGGCGTGATGTTTTGTTTAGCATAATTATTCGTTTTTTGATGAATGATTGATAAAATGAATTAGTAAGGGCGGGATGAAGCTCCCCTATGGAAATTTTTATAAGAGCTTTGAAATATTGTTTTTTAGAATTGGTCGCAGCCACGGTTTCTCTATCTGCAATGAACTCAAGATTTTGTACGATGCTATTTTTGTATAACCAGCTCAGCGGATTGAACCATAAAATACAACAGGCAAGATTGCTTATAATTACATCCAGGGAATGAAACTGAGAGGAATGAACCTGCTCGTGTTTAAATATAAGTTCCCGTTCTGCAGGATTATGAAGGTTTGGGTTATAAATGATGTAATTAAAGAAAGAGAAAGGGCCGTGCTCATGGCTTGTTTCAATGAAAGTATATTTTCCTTCTTTTCGATGATCATGGGCACGGATAAGATTTATGACACGAATTAGTTGTGCCAGAAATCTGATTAACAAGATACTGTACACAACAAAAAATATAATCCCGGCAATTTCCCACGAATTAAGAGATGTAGAGACCTCAGGGGTCATTGCGGCAGGTAAGGTTTCTGATTGGGTAAAGAAAATTTGTTGCGGAGTGTCTATATATACTTTTTTGGTAAAATATAGTGAGGGTAAAACAGCTGAAGCAGCTATTCCTCCAATAAGATATTTCCGGTTTAGGATAAAACTGGTGTCATTACGCAGCAATACAATATAGCATAGGTAGAATATGCTCATAAGTCCGGCGCTCTTAAGTAGATAGATCAACAGGGCTTCCATATTTAATTCTTTTTCTCGATGATCTCTAAAATTTCCCGAAGTTCTTTAGCACTTATTTTTTCCTCTTTTGCAAAAAATGAAACCATATTCTTATAAGAATTATCAAAGAATTTTTTTGTTGCGGTATTCATAAACTGCTTTTTGTAAGCCTCCTTTGAGATCACAGGAAAATATTGATGGGTCTTCCCATAGGCTTTATGGCCTATATAACCTTTGTCCTCCATATTTCTAATTATGGTTGAAACCGTATTATAATGAAGGTTTTCTTGCGGGATTTCGGCCAGTACATCTTTTACAAAGGCTTTTTCCAGCTTCCAGAGTATGTGCATGATCTCTTCTTCTTTATTAGTAAGTTTTTCCATGAGCTAAACTGTTATGGTCCAAATATAACTATAAAAATAGTTCTGGAACGATAAAAATAGTTAAAGATTACAAATTATAATTTAACGGCACCATTTCAGCTATTCTTTTGGTTCCGATGGCTCCTCCAAACATGACATTTTGCGGAGGGGAGTGATTGCCCAGCCTGTCAATGGAAAAAGGACCCCTGTCTTCAATGGAACTTTGTTCTTTATTGTTGAAGAGTATGTTAAGCTTGTTTTCAAGAAGGGTGATTTGTGCTTCCTCCCCACTACGGGCAATATCAAAGGAAGCATTGGGAGATATTTCATGCCCTTTTATAAAGATCCTGTATCCGTTTTCATGCACTTTTTGACCTGCCAGTGAACGCATAAAGTGAAGGTAGATCCTTTAAAGGCATCTTCCCGGTTGCGAAGGTGCCTTCGGGAAGGGGTTTTATTTATTTCGCTAAAAAAGCTGTGTCCTTCAAAATACACTATTTGTACCAGGTGTAATCCACTGCTCCCGGGGTTAAATTGTACTATAAAATCATTTAGGTTATAGGTTATTTGATAACCAAGATGATTGTTAAGTATAATTAAAGGTTCAGTGGCATGTACTGTTAAAGTCTGTTTACCGGGATTATATCGCAAGCGAAGGGCATCTTCGTTTAAAATTTTACATTTTAATGCAGCCGGGGTATTACCCAGGAATTCCCGCCTGAAAACCGCCAGCTTTATATTTAAGGACCAGGTATCATCTGCTACGTAAACTTCATCCAGGAATTCCAGGCTCTCCTGCAAGTAAATAACAAAATTTTTGCTTAAGCCTGTTTCCTGAATATCTATTATAAGGGTTTCATATCCCATGGAACTAATGATAAGGGCTGCAAAACTGCTTTTTTCTAAAGGAAGTTTGAATTCCCCGTTCTCCCCGGCAGAAACTCCATAACTCGTACCGTCAAGGTAAACCGAGGCTCCGTATATACCTGTGGAATCTTTGGCGCTTAGTACTTTGCCCTGTATAAACGTTTGTGCGTGTGCGCTTATGAAAAGATTTGAAAAGAAAAACAATGCCAAAACCAAATGGAGTAAGAGCTTTTGGTACATAACAAAAGATTTATTTCAAATATAACGAAAATTAGTTGGTGACCTAATTTTGTAGTTATTTAACTGTTTTTATAGTTATTATAGAAGCAGATGTAGTTTATCCTATCTTCTTTTATCTTCGCCTAAAAAATTAAATGAGTTTCTTATTTATCTTTATTGGATTTGCTTTATTGGTAGTAGGGGGGGAATTTCTGGTGAGATCTTCAGTTGGTCTCTCGTTTAAACTGAAATTGTCCAAGATGGTAATTGGTCTTACAGTGGTTTCATTCGCAACCTCGGCCCCGGAGCTTTTGGTGAGCCTGCAAGCTGCATTAAATGGTTTTTCTGATATTTCTCTGGGAAATGTTATAGGATCCAACATTGCGAATATTGGTTTGGTATTGGGATTGACTGCAATAATCTCCCCATTGGTAGTAGACCGGGATTTTTACAGGTTCAACTGGCCCGTTATGATGTTGTTCTCCATCGTCTTATATTTTTTGCTGGCAAGCGGGAATGTGCTCTCCAGAATAGAAGGTGTGATTTTAATTGTTGCACTGGTATTATATTTGTTTTTTCTGCTCAAACGCGCCCGTAAGGTGAAAATTGATATTGAAGGTATTGATGATTCCCTGGAAATGGTATCAAATTTTAAAATTATCGTATGGCTTATCATAGGAGGTGTGGCCTTATGGGGTGGGGCAGAATTACTTGTATCCGGGGCCGTAGATGTAGCAGCTATGCTGGGGATAAGTGAACGTGTTATCTCAGTTACAATTATCGCCATAGGAACGAGTGTGCCGGAGCTGGCGGCATCAATCATCGCGGCTCTTAAAAGAGAAAAAGCTATTTCTCTGGGAAACCTCATTGGGTCTAATATATTTAATATAGGTTCTGTTCTGGGAATTACCGCGTTAATCCAACCTATTTCCGTGGCTTCAGAAAAATTACTCACAACAGATATCTTCTGGATGCTGGGTTTTGCTTTTATTTTGATTCCGCTGGCATTTATACCTCAGAAATTTATCCTGAACCGATATAAAGGGGCTATTTTATTTGTTCCTTATGTAATTTTTATAGGAATGGCGTTTTTGGAGTAATTATTTGGGGGTGTTAATATCTTTTAAGTAATATTTAATAAAATTACCCCCATAAATTTTGGGGGTGTAATCCAAAATAAATTACTTTTGCCGGGTAACTATTAAAAAATCCTATGGCAACATTAAGATTTCAGGCATTAAAAGAAACTCTTCACCGTACCCCGGTTAAAATTGAAGAAAAGGAACGAAGATCAGACCTTTTTGGGAAAAACGTATTCAATGAGACGGTTATGCGCCAGTTTCTAACCAAGGAAGCGTATAACAATGTAATGGAGGCCAACAAATCGGGCTTAAAAATAAGCCGTGTGGTAGCCGACCATATTTCTACAGGAATGAAAGAATGGGCTATCTCCAAAGGAGCCACCCATTACACTCACTGGTTCCAACCACTTACAGGGGCGACTGCAGAGAAGCATGATGCTTTCTTTGAAACTATTGGTGATGGACTTGCTATTGAAAAGTTTGGCGGAAATCAACTGGTACAACAGGAACCCGATGCTTCCAGTTTTCCGCATGGAGGGATAAGAAATACTTTCGAAGCCAGAGGTTATACGGCATGGGATCCTACTTCTCCTGCATTTATCTATGGTACTACTTTATGTATTCCTACAGTATATGTTTCTTATACGGGAGAAGCTCTGGATTTTAAAACACCATTGCTCCGTGCTCTACAGGCTGTAGACCAGGCGGCAACTGCTGTAGCCAAATATTTTGATAAAAATGTATCCAAGGTTGAAGCCACTCTGGGATGGGAGCAGGAATATTTCCTTATAGACTCTGCTCTTTTCGCTTCCAGGCCAGACCTTCAGTTATCGGGCAGAACTCTTCTTGGACATTCTCCCGCTAAAGGACAACAGTTGGATGACCATTATTTTGGTTCAATTCCTTCGAGGGTTCTGGCATATATGAGGGATCTTGAAATGGAATGTATGTTGTTGGGTATACCGGTGAAGACCCGTCATAATGAGGTGGCTCCAAACCAATTTGAGCTTGCGCCAATTTTTGAAGAGGCCAATCTGGCAGTGGATCATAACTCGCTGCTCATGGATGTAATGGATAAAGTTGCTGAAAGACACAATTTTAAGGTGCTGTTTCATGAAAAACCCTTTAAAGGAATTAATGGAAGTGGAAAGCACAATAACTGGTCATTGAGTACCAATACGGGGGTGAATCTTTTAAGTCCTGGTAGTACTCCAATGAAGAATCTACAATTCCTTACTTTCTTTATCAATACTATAAAAGCGGTACATGAGCATGAAGAATTGCTTAGAGCAACTATTGCCACCGCAGCAAATGATCACCGCCTGGGAGCAAATGAAGCTCCGCCGGCAATCATTTCAGCTTTCATAGGAAGTCAGTTAACAAATGTTCTGGACGAACTTGAAAAAGTAACCGATGGTAAATTATCACCACAGGAAAAAACAGAGCTTAAGCTTAATGTTGTGGGCAAGATCCCTGAGATTTTACTTGATAATACAGACAGGAACAGGACCTCGCCATTTGCTTTTACAGGAAACAAATTTGAATTTCGCGCTGTGGGATCACAGGCAAACTGTGCAAACCCCATGGCCGTTTTAAATACAATTGTTGCCAAACAACTATCAGATTTCAAAAAGAGTGTTGATGCCCTTATTCAGGATAAGAAAATGAAGAAGGACGATGCTATTTTTAATGTTCTTCGTGAATATATTCAGGAATCAAAGAATATAAGATTTGAAGGTGATGGTTATGGTGATGCATGGCAGGAAGAAGCCGCCAAAAGAGGTCTCAGTAATAATAAAACCACTCCCCAGGCTTTAAAGGCACAAATATCCAAAAAGACTATTGCTCTTTTTGAGGAAATGAAGGTGATGAATAAGAGAGAGATCATGGCTCGTCACGAGATCGAACTGGAGGAATATTCAATGAGAATTCAAATTGAGGGTCGTATACTCGGGGATATTGCGAGAAACCATATCATCCCTACCGCGATTAAATACCAGAATGTTCTTATCAAGAACGTACGGGGATTAAAGGAGATCTTTGCCGGGGATTTTAAAAAGCATTCAAAAGAACAACTTGAGATCATAAAGGAGATCTCTGAGCATATTGAGAGCATTAATTCCAATATCACCAATATGATAGATGCCCGTAAAAAGGCAAATAAGATAGAGGATGCACAGAAGAGAGCAGATGCATATTGTGATGAAGTTAAGCCATTCTTTGAGGAAATAAGATATCACTGTGATAAGCTTGAGTTGGTGGTTGATGATGAGATCTGGCCATTGACAAAATATCGCGAACTCCTGTTCACCCGATAGGAATAATTATTATTTAACGTGAGTTCGACTTAAGCAGATAGTCTTTGATCAATAATTTCGAGGTTTAAGGAAGGTTTTTTAGGAAAGAAGCTGTAGGCGATCAGCCCAGAGAGTAAGTTTGACAAGAAGTTATCGAAGCTTCTGTGTCTG
>JBGTNH010000063.1:0-7745 GCA_041743165.1 Gillisia sp.
GCTTCTCCATGCGATTTTGAAATAGTTTTTTATCATGATTTATGGTTTTTAGCTAGCAGCTATCGGCTATCAGCTATCAGCTTTTGATTATCTGGAATGCTGACCGCTGAAGGCTGACAGCTATTTCATTCTGTTTTTAAATTTTTAACGGGATTAGAAGTAGCAGCTTTAATAGCATTAAAACTCACTGTTATTATTGCGATACAAACCGCAATTCCTCCTGCAGCAATAAAAATCCATACATTCAGATCTATATGATATGGATAATTCCTGATCCATTTGCCACTAAAGTACCAGGCAATGGGTGCCGCTACTAAAAATGCAACTCCCACCAGTTTTAGAAAATCCAGTACCAGCATTTGGGTAATTTTTGACACACTTGCTCCTACAACTTTTCTTATCCCTATTTCCTTTCGTCTTTGGCTTATTACCAAAAGCGATATAGCAAATAAACCTGTACAACTTAAAATAATGGCAATGATGGATCCGCTGGTGATCAGGGTAGTCATCGTTCGTTCTCTTTTTAAAGTGCGGTCTATATTTTCATCCAGAAAAGATCCCATGAATTCAGCCTGTGGTTCTATTTTATTCCAGGCATTTTTTAAATTTTCATAGGACCGGGAAATATTTTGCGGGGCTACTTTTACAAAAGCCTGGCGCATTTCCCTATCGTTGTTGAGGAAAAGGCTCAGGGGCTCAATTTCTTTATCAAGATTTTGAAAATTATAATCCTTTATAACCCCAACAATTGTAAAAGAAAGGGAGTCATCCAGAAAAAATTTTTTATTTAGTGCATTTTTCTCATTTAGCTCCTGTACCATGGCCTCATTTATTATTACAGATGTACTATCTGCAAATTGCCTGCTGAAGGGTCTGCCTTCCAGGAGCTCAAGTTCCAAAGTTTCAAGATAATCGTGTTCAACTATAAGCATATTCGTCCTCACCCCTCTTCCTTCATAGTCAAAGCCAAGCACACTCGTTGAGGTACTTCCGTCTTTACCCAATCCGAGAATATTGTTTGCCGCAGTCACACTCACTATTCCCGGTTTATCATGTAATTCATTCCGTAGCAGTTGCAATGCGCGCTGGCTTCCCAATTTCCCGTTTAAAGGAAAGGCTATGACCTCTTCTTTATTGTATCCCAGATCCTTGCTACGAAGGAACTCAAGTTGATTCCAGAGGACCAGGGTCCCGCTAATAAGAAAAATTGCAATTCCAAACTGAATGACTAAAAGGGAATCTCGAACCCGGTTTTTCCCTGTACTTTCTATTTTTCCTTTTAGAGCCTGTAAAGTTCCCAGTTTAGATAACAAAAGAGCAGGATAACCGCCGGTTATGAGTGTAATAAGAAATAATGCCAAAAAGAAGCCGAAAATAACAGCCGGAGATGAAAGAGCATCAAAAGTTGCTGAGGTGTTGAAAAGTGTCTTAAATGGTTCCAAAAGGTAATTCGCCATTAAACCACCAATTAAAATGGCCGCAGAAAATACTAAGATACTTTCTCCCCAAAACTGAAGAAAAAGCTGAATTTTACTTGCTCCCAAAGTTTTGCGCATTCCAATTTCCCTAAGCCGCTGTGCGCTTTTGGCAATGCTCATATTTATAAAGTTAACGCTGGCAATGAAAAGGATCAAAAAGGCAATTCCCAAAACAATAAGGGGAAGCGTCCTGGATACTTTTGCTATTCCGTTTTCAAATCCTGTAAAATGCATATCGGTAAAGGGAATTAACCTGAACTGCTTAAAATTCCCATTGGCATTTTGCTGCGCTCCGTCTCTTTTTGCCCGTGACATTTCTTCAGTATAGTGAAGATTGGTAAAGGCTACAGTAGATTTTTCAAACTGAGCAGGAGTTATATTTTCTGAAAGTTCCAAAAATACTTCATGGTTGGATTTGTCCCACGCGTTCAGGTTATCGCCATACACAAAGTCTGGCAAATTTCTGAAGTTGATTAAAATATCAAACCTGAAACTGCTTTGTACAGGAAAATCCTGGACAATAGCTGCAACAGTAAAAGGAACTTCTTTTTCATCAATAGAAACCATTAAAGTTTTTCCCAATGCCTCCCCAGATCCAAACATTATGTTGGCAGCATGTTGGGTGATCGCAACTGAAGATTTTTCTGCAAATGGAGCCTTTTTCCCCTGCAAAACAGGAAAACTAAACATAGAAAGAAAATCGGGGTCCACAAAAGTAGTTCCCAACCTAAGCTCCTTTTCACCAACTGTTACAATACTATTGGTACCTATATACCTCGTAATATTTTCTACTCCTGGAACCTCCTCTTTTAATGCCCCGGCAAAAGGAACGGGGAGGGTAGTTGTAGCTTGTGGCCCCCGGGTTCCCTGGTCAGTAGAATATACTCTGTAAATATTAGCTGACTTTTCGTGAAATTGATCGAACGAAAGTTCGAAAACAGCATAAACACTTAAAAGTATAGCTACGCCAAAGGCTATCGATAATCCGAAGAGATTAAGACCGGTGAAGATCTTATCTTTTCTTAAATTCCTGAAAGCGATTTTCAAATAATTTCTAATCATGATTTTTGTTTTTTTAGCTATCGGTTATCAGCTATCAGCTTTCGGTTATTCGGCTGATGGCTGACCGCTGATGGCTGACTGCAATTTCATTCTGTTCTTATGTTTTTAACCGGATTCCCCAACGCTGCCTTAACCGCATGAAATCCAACGGTACTGAGCGCAATTCCAATTGCGGTAAGACCTGCAACCGCAAAAACTACCCAGCCTATATTGATCCTGTAAGCAAAATCCTGAAGCCAGTCATTCATAAAATACCAGGCGATGGGAGAAGCTATTAGAAGAGCAATGATCACAAGCTTCACAAAATCCTTAGACATGAGAACTACAATATTCTTTACACTGGCTCCTAAAACCTTTCGTATTCCTATTTCTCTTTTTCTCCTTTCTGCAGAAAAAGCAGCAAGGCCAAATAAACCAAGGCATCCTACAAAAATGGCAAGCCCGGTGAAAATTCCTAAAAGGGTTTTAAGCTTATCTTCTGCCTGATACATGGTCTCAAAGCTATCATCAAGGAACCGGTATTCCAAAGGATAATCGGGAGAGAAAGCGTTCCATACCTCTTCTACTCTATTTATTGTATTTCCCATACCTGAAGCTTCCATTTTCACGGCTACTCGGGAAGCGGCTGAAGGGAATATTTGCATTACCGTTGTTTCTACCTTTTCATAAAGACTTTTGTAATTAAAATCCTTTACCACTCCAATTACCTGTCCTTCTTTTAGAGAATCGGGATTCACATTATTCCAAACGTTCCATGATAATTTTTGGCCCAGAGCTTTTTCGGGAGTTTCAAATCCAAGATTTTTCACCGCGGTTTCATTTATAATAAATGCATTATCCTTGTCTGTCCCCATTTCTTTGGAGAAGGGGCGACCGGCAACCATTTCTATGCCCAGTGTTTCTATGTAGTCAAAATCAACCATCAACTGGGTTGCAGATTGTTCCACCACCTGCCCGTTCTTATGAACTTTTATGCCGTCTCCCGCAACGGCATCACCCGGAAACCCGTAGCCTATGGATACCGATGAAACCCCTGGAAGCTGCTCCAGCCGTTCCTTGAAAGACTGAGTGTTTTCATACATGTTGTTTCCTCTCATTGAAAAAAACATGATCTGATCCTTATTAAAGCCCAGGTCTTTATTATGCAGATAGTTCACCTGATTAAAAACCACAATGGCACTAATGATCAATAACACTGATAGCGAAAACTGGACAATCACCAGACCATGGCGAAGAAAAGGGATCTTTCCCGGTTTCTGATCGCCTGAAACCGAACCTTTAAGCACTTTTACCGGTTTAAAGTTGGATAAAACCAGGGCAGGATAGATACCCGCCAGAATTCCCACGATAAGAGTGAGACCCAAAAACATCAACAAAACCAATGGATCTGAAAAAACGGAGTATTCAATTTCTTTTCCGGTAAATTCATTGAGCCAGGGAAGTAGGATCAGGGTGAGAATAAGGGAAATAATGATACTTATCAATGTAAGAAAAACAGTTTCCCCAATAAACTGAAATATCAATTGTTTCCTGTTGGCTCCAATGGATTTTCTTACACCCACTTCTTTAGCCCTTTGCAAAGATTTGGCAGTGGCAAGATTGATAAAATTGAAGCATGCGATGAGCAAAATAAATATGGCTATAAATGTGAGAGCCCGTAAATATGTAATATTTCCTCTTTTGGCATTATCATAAATAAAATTGGAGGAATAAAGATGGATCTTATGAAGAGGTTGAAGGAAGATGTTATGTGTTGATTGCCGTCCTTTAGAAAAATCATCGGCTTTTTGTTGAACCACGGGCCTGAATTTTACTTCCAGCGCATTTGCGTCTGCTCCTGCTTTTAGTTTTACATAATTATAAAATTGCATCCATCCCCAGCTTTGCATTCTTTCAGCCGGGATATTGGCCAGGGAAAGGGGCATCAGGGAATTGAATTGTAAATGAAATTTAGGCTGCTTCTTAACAACAGCTTTAACCGTCAAAGGAGTTTTATTCATCAAAATCTCCCGGCCCACAGGGTTCTCATTTCCGAAAAATTGGGTGGCCATTTCTTCAGAAAGCACAATTGACGCCGGTTCATCAAGAGCACCTTTCCTGCTTCCATATTTTAGCTCAAGGGGGAAAATCTCAAAAAATGTGGAGTCCACAAAGAATCCTCTTTCGGCATATATTTTTTTGCTATCAGTCTCAAAAAGATCCTTCCCTTCCGGTAACATTAATATCCTTGCCGTTTGCTCCACCTCAGGGAAATCCTCTTGTAAGGTGGTGGCAATCATGGGAAATGTAGGAGCATCAATTTGGGTACCATCATTATTTGAACGTTCATTGATAACTCTGTAAACCCGGTCACCTTCCGGCAAAAATTTATCAAATTGATATTCATCCCAAATGAAAAGTGCGATAAGAAAACAAGCAGTAAACCCAAGGGCCAAACCCCCAATATTGAGGAATGAAAAGCCTTTATACCTCATCATATTCCTCCAGGCGATTTTAAAGTGATTCTTTATCATGTTTTTTAATTTTTTCTGTTTTATTCCCCCTTTGGGGGTTAGGGGGCCTATTCTGATCTTAAACTTTTTACGGGATTGGCAACCGCTGCTTTAATAGCCTGAAATCCAACAGTAATGATCGCAATTCCAATAGCGGTAAGACCTGCAATAGCAAAAACAACCCAACCTATATCGATCCTGTACGCAAAATCCTGAAGCCATCCATTCATAAAATACCACGCGACAGGAGAGGCAATTATGAGAGCTATGATCACCAGCTTCACAAAATCTTTGGACATGAGTAGCACAATATTTTTCACACTGGCACCAAGAACCTTTCGGATCCCGATCTCTTTTCTCCTTCTTTCTGCTGAAAATGCAGCTAATCCAAAGAGTCCTAAACAGCCTACAAAAATTGCAAGGCCTGTAAAAACGCCAAATACTTTGGCCAGCTGGTCTTCTGATTTATATTGGAAGGCCAGATCATCTGCCAGGAATGAATATTCAAAAGGCAAATTTGAAAATGAATTCCATGCAGTTTGCAATCTCTCAATAGAGCTGGCAACATTATTTCCTTTAATTTTTACAGCTATATATCTGGGGTTACTGATTGGGCCAAAAAGGGCTAAAGGATACACCCCGGCATGTAAAGAGGCGTAATTATAATCCTTAACAACTCCTATAATTTTAAATTCTCTTGAGCCCTGATTTAAACCTTTCCCTATAGCCTCCTCAGGAGTCCATCCAATATTCCTCACGGCTGTTTCATTAAGTAGAACTCCGGAAGAATCTGTTGAAAATTCCCTTGAAAAGTCACGCCCCGCAATTATTTCGATATTCAAGGTTTTGACATAATCAAAGTCAACAAAGGTGTAATTCATGTTTTGATCCTCAGCTTCAACTTTTTCTGGAGTCAGCATTGAGTTGATAAAAAATGTGCCTGGCATTGAAAAACCAAAAGCAACATCTTCAACATCAGCTCCCCTGGCTATCTCTTGTTTTAACAGGCCTGCTGAACTTCCCAGGAAATTAGCTTGTTTTATGAGCACTACATTTTCGCTATTAAAGCCTAAACCCTTGCTTTTCAAAAAAGTAAGCTGTTGATATACTACGATTGTGCCTAATATAAGTGATACTGACAGGGCAAATTGGAGTACTACCAAGCTTTTTCTCAGAAAATCACCGCCTGATGCATCGGCCCCTTTAACAACTTGAGATGGCTTAAATCTGCTTAGCAGAAAAGCAGGATACAGGCCTGCAATAATCCCGATCCATATTGTGAAAACACCAATAAAAAAGATTTCCGGGCCACCAATGAAATTTTGAAAATCAAGTGATTTGCCAGCTAAATCATTAATAAAAGGCAAAGCTAATCGAGAAACTGCCAGAGCTATAAACAAAGCAATAAGAGTTGTTATAAGGGACTCACCCAGAAACTGAAATGCTATTTGAAAGCGATTGGCCCCAAGAGTTTTACGAAGACCCACTTCACGTGCCCTGTCTGCTGATCTCGCGGTGGATATGTTTATATAATTGATACAGGCCATTAAAACAATAAAAATGGCTAATGCGATGAAGAAATAAACAAAAAGAATGTTGCCGGCCGAAGTAATTGAATCAGGTGCTCCCTGGCCAAGGTGAATGTCAGTAATCAGTTGCAAGTGTGGAATAAAATCATTTCCCACCCGATTGTTTTCATGATTTGTAGCATCTGTTATAACTGAGGATATCTCTGCCCTAACGTTTTCCTCAGGATAGCCAGGCTTCAGCATTAAATATGTGCTATAATTATTTTGCTGCCATGTGAGTGCTGGCTCCTTCATAGATGCTATAAGATCAAATTTTAAATGAGAATTTTCCGGAACGTTTGAAAATACGCCGGTAACTTCCATATCGGTGTTAGCAATGCGTAAGGATTTTCCAAGCGGATTTTCATTGGAAAAGTATTTTGTTACCATACTTTCCGAAATCAAAACCGTTGAAGGCCTTTCCAGGAGCGCCTTACCATGTGAAATAGGGAATGAAAACATCTCGAAAAAACCCTCTTCTGCATAGATAAAAGAGGTTTCCACATATTTATCTGATTTATATTCTACAATGGGATCTGCATGTTGAATACGTACAGCCATTTCAACCGCAGATAAATTTTCCTCTAACATAGGGGCAAGTGCAGAAGGAGTGGTCGCAATAGTTGTTTTTAGATTGGGAAGATCGAATTCACGATTAACCCTATATATACGATCACTATTCTCATGAAATTCGTCATACGATAATTCGTGGTGAACGTATAAACCTATAAGCAGGCATGCCGACAATCCTATAGACAGGCCAAGAATATTGATTATTGAATAAACCTTATTTTTAAAAAGGCTTCTCCAGGCGATTTTAAAATAATTCTTTATCATAATTTTTGTTTTTCTGTTTTATTCCCCCTTGGGGGGTTAGGGGGCCTTACTCTGTTCTTAAACTTTGTACTGGATTAGCATTTGCCGCTTTTACTGCCTGGAAACTCATAGTAACAAAAGCAATGATTATTGCCAACATACCGGCAACAATGAATACCCACCATGATATGTCTATTCTGTAGGCAAATTCCATAAGCCACTTATCCATCATATACCAGGCAATTGGAAAGGAAATAAGAGCAGCTATAAACACCAGTTTTAAAAGGTCTTTTGATAACAGCTTAATAATGTTACCCACACTGGCACCT
>JBGTNH010000064.1:0-22065 GCA_041743165.1 Gillisia sp.
GTTGCTGGTCCAGGTCATTGCGGTCTACCTGGATGAGGATGGTGGGATTTTTCATTTCGGGCATTTGCCTCAGGATCCCGGTGAGGATGGCCATCGAAATGCTTTTGCCAGATCCCTGCGTGTGCCAGATCACTCCCAGCCTGCCGTCACCCGTTGGTTTTATATTTTCTACCGCAGAGTCAACCGCTTTTTTGATGCCCCAGTACTGGTGATATTTTGCGCCTTTCTTGATTATTTTCCCGTTGTGGTCTTCGTGGAAAATGAAGTTTTGCAGGTAGTTTAATAAGGTTTTCTTCGGAAATAATCCCTTCAGCAAGGTTTCCAGCTGAAGTTCCTGTTTCTGCTGAAGGTCATCCCCGTGTACACTTTTCCACGGAGCAAACCACTTCAGGGAGGAGTTGTACATCCCGTGCAGGGTTTCCAGTCCATCTGAAACTACCGTGATGGCATTGTAATCAAACAGCTGCGGAATATCCCGAAAGTAATGCCCAATTTGCCGGTGCGCGTTTTCCACGCCCACCTCGGGATCAAACATATTTTTGAATTCAAAAACAATGAGCGGAAGTCCGTTGATGAAGACGAGCAAATCTGTGCGCCTGCTGTTCTTGCCAATGATCTTTACTTCATCTGCACACACAAAGGTATTTTTCTCCGGTTCCCTGTAATTAATAGGGTAGAGGTGCCGGGCCTGTTCCTTGCCCGAAGCATCTTTCCAGGTAATGGAAACCCCCTGGGTCATTTTTAGATGAAAATCGCGGTTGCGGTGATCAAGATCCATTCCCTGGTGTTGCGTAAAAGCTGAAAGGGCTTCATTAATGGCGGTGCCAGGTACGCCGGGATAGGAGCTTACTAAAAATTCCCGAAGATCCTCCTCCAGCACCACTTTTTTGAGGTCCCGCTGCAGGGAATTGCCTTCTTTATAAGTGTATCCCAACTCCTGAAGGCACTCTATGGCAGCCTTTTGCACCGTGATCTCGATCATTTGTGTCATAAAGCCTGGCTTAGGATTTTTTATGCTTGTTTTTTTGAAGAAAGTCTTTATAAAAATCCGCTGTGGAAATAGTCATTTCCTTTTCCTTTTTTTTTAAACCATTAATCAATTTTTTATCCCCTGTCCATAGTTTGCATTTTAAAAAGTATGAAAAGGCTACAAAGATTGTATCTTCTACATCAATGGTTTTGCATATCTCTGCTGCTTTTTTGTATTTTTCAATTGGGATTATTGAATGGTCTAAAATGGTAATATTCTTTAAAACCAATTCATAAACTTCTATGAACTCCTCATCATCGAGTTTCGCTATTTTCTTTAGTTTATCCTGGTGTTCCCAAATTTCTGTGCGAACATATTTAGGTGAGTAAAAATCATATAAATCTCCTCCATTAATTAATATTTGTGCTATCCTGCTATCTAAATTTAGCATTGCACTGAATATAATATTGGAGTCAACAATAATTTTAGTCATCCAGGCCTATTTCTTTACTTACTTTTTCCCATCGACCTTTTTTTGCCTCTTTTAGCAAATCTTCGACATTTTCTTTTGTGGCCGCCGATTTTGATGTCAGTTCTTCATATCTCAAATAATCTAAAATGGATTGAATTTTAGAGACTTTTGTTTTTGCTGAAAAACGCACCAGTATTTCATTGTCTTTACGTTCAACTATCATCGCTTGCTTTTTATCAAATTTACCTATATTATTTTAGATCATTAATTGCTTGTTTACTTATTCGATACTTGTTTTTGCTCACGAATATTTGCGATGTAAATGGCTAAGGTTTTGTTCTGGGTCGAAATCATCCACAAAACCACTTTGCTCCCCTAATTCCAATGCTTTTATGAGTTCCTTTTCTTTTTTTTCCTCACGTTCCAACAATCGCAATGCCGAACGAATGACTTCGCTGGCAGAATTATATCTGCCGGAATTTATTTCCTCTTTGATAAATTCCTCAAAGTAATCTCCCAATGATATGGATGTGTTTTTTCCCATTTCCAATAACTCTAATTTAAATGTACCAATTCCTGGTAATGCAGCCAAATTGCACGCAGCTAAACTCTTGCAACTTACCTATGGCAGCCTTTTGCACCGTGATCCCGATCATTTGTGTCATAAGACTTCTGTTAAGGTTTTTTCCGCTTCTTTCAAGCGGACTTCCCCGCTGATGAGTTTTGGCAGTAAGGTGTCGCGGAGTTGTGTGAGGGTTTGGTTTTCGATATTATTTTTTGAGAATTGGAGGTAAAGAGGTTCAGCTATTTCATTATATTTTTCCAATATATTCTGAGTTGGAACCACGAGTTTTGCTTCTTCAAAAATTTTACCAGTTACTGCTGGATATGAAGATCCTGTCGCTCTGGAAATCAAATAATCCACGAAATTCTCTGTACAAGTAAAAGGATACAAAAAGGAATATGGAACAGTCTTTGGCGAAGTAACAGCAAATCCCGTTGAAACTATAGTTCGGTTATTAAAACCTAAAGCTAAAAATCTGGACTTTCTATTTGGTCTTACTGTGGACCAAACGATGTCTCCGTCTGAAATAATTCTACGTGCTCTACTTGGTGCTTCCGAAAATAATATCGGCTGAATATTTTCTACCCAGCCTTCTCCAACAGAAGCAATATCTATGTACTCTATGATTTCAAGTTTTGCATTTTTACTAATGGATTTAGAGTTAACCTCTGCAATTTCTTTAATATTTTTCACCTCCCATCCCTTGGGAATTTCCCCCAGTTCAGAATCTACAAATTCCTCATCCTGAAAAGGCCCGAAATCAACAAACCAGTGTTTGTATAAAGCCATTGCCATTTCTTCCAGTGTTTTGTTCATCTGGAGGTTGAGCTCGATCTTTAGGCTTAATGAAAAGTAAATTTCACCAATAGCAACTTGATCTTCATACGTTGGTTTTGGTATAACAATTCTGTTGAAATCTGTTTTTTTTAAGTGAGGAATTGATGTACCTACATTTAAAGCTTCAATTTGAGATTTAACAAAATCAGATCTTATAGCTGCGAATAAATATTTCCAATCAAATTTTTTAGGGTCCGCTCTTAGAGCCACCATATCTTGAGCAATACAAAATGGTACTGGATCTGGTACTATGCAAGCACCGCCTGGTGTTCCTTTGTTTACAAACAATATATCGTTTGGTTCTGGATGACCTCTGAACCAGTTGTCAAAAGTATCCTGATCAATATATCTCACTTTTTCGAAAACTGGATATAATCCAAATTCCTTAATACAATTCGTGGCAATTAAAGGAATACCACTTTTAGCTGTGGGCGCAGTTCTTCCTCTGTTATCGACAATATTCGAAACACTTTTATCCAAAGTCTCCATTTCCCAATCGACAGGTATTTTTTCAGTCCAATAACTCATCTATATTTTTTCAAAATTGGAAATGATTTGTTTCTTCAGGTCTTCAGCTTTTTTCAAACTGCTCTAATCATTGCACCTTGAGGCTCTCAATTTTTTCTTCAAAAGGAATCCCGTAATTTTCTACGGCTTCTTTTCATTGTGTTAAACAGGTTCTTTTTCAACTTCTACTAACTCTGCTAATTTTAATGCAATATTTAGCATTGATTCTTCATTTGTGCTTAATCCACTTCTTGAGCCAAGCAAAGGACTTACATCACGAAGTTTATCGAATGTTGTATTATGCACAATTGGAACCAGTAAGTCTCGAGCTAAAAGTGCCGAAAGTTCCTTTTCAGCAATTCCTTCATTTTTTATACGCTCAATAAATGACGGCGTGACCAAAACTATTCCAACCTTTGAATTTGCTAATCCTTTATCAATTTCTCGAAGTAATGATGAACCTAACAATACATCCTTTTCACTAAACCAAACAGTTACTCCATTGTCTTCAAGTAAATCGTGTAATTTTTTTGCTGATTCTTTTCGGTCGTCCCAAGCGTGACAAAGAAATACATCACGAAGGTCAGGTAGAATTGACCGTTTTTCTATATTTTCTCGGACAGGTTCTAATGTCCGAATTTCCGCTGGTGTATAATAAACGTTGGATGAAGGATTGGACCATCTTGGTTTCCTACTTCTTGAACTACCTCCTCCTGAACTTCCTGAATTTCTACTTCCGCTATATGTAGAGTAAGGCGAAATGTAATTTGAGTATGAACTATAGCCACGAGAACGTCCTCCACAGGCAGGGCAGTCAGCTGCTCCACTGGCTGTGCGATGTCCTCTTGATGGTGCTGTGCATCTTGCCATATTAATTATCTTTTTAGTTTGTTACTTACTGCCTTCCGATTTTCGGAATTATATTTAACGTCTTGTATTAAGCTTTGTTTTAATTCCATGTTAGCTACTGGCCGAGTTCCATTCTTCTATAAAAGCTTTAACTCTTTTCAAACCCTCATCAGGATTTGCGTAAACTCCCTCTTGCTTTATTTTTTCAAGATTTGGCTTTAATATTGTTAATAAGCAATTTTCAAGAGGTTCCTCGGCTGGAATTAACTTATCTAAATTTTCACCCTTAGAATCTGATAAAACTTGGATAAAATTTCCTTGCACTAAATTTTTAGTAGTATCATATTCCATAAAATATTTTAAGGAATAATCTAACCTACTTAGTTTAGGATGATCTTTATCGTAAATGACTAAAAAGATTGGCTTATTTTCCTTTCTTGCAACCTCTTGGGCTTCCTCTAAACTCTCATAAACCTTCCCTTTAAAATACTTACTATCTAAACTGGTACTATCTTTTTCATTTTCGACTTGATTTTTTAAAATAATCTTGTATACAAATTCTAAAGCATTTTTAGCTTCTCTCGGAGTTATATTATTCTCCAAATTATGGGAGATTTCATTTCTTTTGATTCTTATTTGATTGATTTTTTGAATCTCATCTTCGGTGTAAACCCCATATTTCTTAGCAATCTTTATCATTTCAAAAAAATTAGACTTTCTGAAAACTAAATTTTTATTCTTTAGGGTCTTATAAAGGCTATAGTCTAATATTTTAAAAATTTCAAAAATTGACTGACTATAATAACCGTTATCGATTAACTTATTAGCTGTTTCTAAAGATTGTACCTCCTTTTCTTTTATAAATGTGTCCTCTTGTTCTTCAATATTATGCCTATATTTTTTTGCTAAATTCTTGGTGAGAACAACAGTGATAATCCCAGTAATAAATGAAATAACAGCCGAAATTATAGATTGAGTAGAAGGATCTGAAGATGAAATTTGCAACACTATAAGTTGTACTACATATATTAGTAGAAGAAGGGTTGGAGTTAAAATTATGAAAATAAATAAAAAGTAACTTAATTTTTCAATAAAATGAAAAATTTTAATATTTGAATATGAGGTATTGTTAAAAATATAGGGTATTACATATAAATGAATAACAACAATGAAGCTTATAGTTAGAACAAAAAGATATTGGGATAATGAAAAGGTTATATACTTATAATCAATTACAATTTCTTCTAATTCATCCTTAAATGCACTTAATGAAATTATGATTGCGGCAAATCCTATAATAAATTGCCACCTATCTTTGATTTCCTTCATATAAATTTTGTTTTAGGCTTGCAGGGAACGTCCCGTATAAAAACTGTGCGATTTGGAGAGCATGATTGGCCAAAGAACAATCCACTAAGTAAGTGAACACAAAATTTCGATTTTAGACAGGTTTTTTGCATTGTTGTTAAGATTTATTTGTTGTGCATAGTTCTTTAACCTTTTATTTTAGCCAATGCATTTAGTAATCTTTCTAATGCGGGAATCGATAATCCTTCTGTTTCTTTTTCATTCAAAAAATCATCATTTTTATTATTGCCAAAATATTTTTCTGCAAGCTTCTCTTTTATAATTTGTTTTTTATCGTCTGAAAGATTTTCAATAAATGGATTAATAGAAGCTAATTCAAGTTCTGCATTTCTGTTTTGTGTTTCTAATTTTCTGTGTTTTGAAGATTCACGTGCTGCATAAGTTGCTGGATACGATAAAGCAGCAGCAGCAACTAATCTAATTACAGATTTTACCCAATCAAATCCTTCTGAACTTAAATCGATGATAGTCCAAACCAATAATACGGAAAAGACAGCCATAAATATAATTGCCATTACTCGCCAAAAATCTGCACTGGATTTATGACTATTAGCAATGTTTTGATAATTTCCTGTAACACCAACATTTCCAATAATATTCACTAATCTCTCAGCCTCTTCGAGCTTTGTGGTTAGTTTAGAAATTAAATCAGTAGTATCATTATCAATTTCTTCTTTGATTTCAACAATTTCTTCTCTAAACTCTTCTTTAACTGCATCAATTTCAGTGCGAAATTGAGTTTTGTCATTCTGGAAACTTTGATTATGAGTTGATTTTATATTTTCAAAATCTGTTCGAAAGGTTGATGATAGGTTTTGAATTTCAGTTTCTTTATTCTCAACGAGTTTAATTAGGTTTTGAATTTCAGTTTCTTTGTTCTTTAAATCTTTTTCAAAATCTGAAATTGCATTTTCAAGTTTTTCCTTATGTTTCTCTAATGCGTTGTATTTGCTTTTCGCTGTTTTCTCAAAATTTGCAATTTTGCGAGAAAAGTTAAAGTCGGCTTTAGCGACTGGAATTGGAAAGTTCTTAATTCTATTAATCGCAGCGTTAAAGTTATTGGTTGCATTGTCCAGATGTCCGGCATTATTATTTCCTAAAAATTGATTAATTTGGGTTATCCCCGCATTCATTTCGTTACTCAGATTGTCCAATTCAGCTTGTTGAACCAAATCAGGAATTGTCAGCTTTACTCGTTGATTTATATAGGAAAAAACAGTTTGGAAAAATGATAATTTTTCAAGGTCAACTTTTTCTTGGACAACATCTTTTTCAAGAATTTCTTCAAATGAATTTAATCGGTCGAAGATGTTATGATTTTTAAAGCTTTCTGATGTCATTTGTTATTAATTAAAATGGTCTTGGTATAATGCTCAACGTTTAGTGTATTTCGTAAGGAATTGCTGACTTCAAAAATGTCAATTACTACCTAAAATTTATACGGGAGATAACGCTCGGAAGCCTCGAAAACCCTTGTCAAATATACACATTGTTGTAGGCTGTATTCATTATAAATCTTCTACAGTTCTGCAATAAATTGTATAGAATCTTCAACTCGTCTTTTCAATTTAGATAATTGTTGAATTGAAAATCTACCAGCACTTCCATGAGTTCCATCATTTAAAGTTCTAAATATTGAAAGGAGTTCATCAATATCCGAATCAACAAAATCTTCAAAGGATTCTGAATGAAGTGATTTTTGAGTCAAGATATATTTTATTTTTGAACGTCTATTAGGTTTCCCTTGATGTAACTCACAGTCTGGAAAAGCTAATTTCACCATATTGTCAGGAGCTTTAACTTCCAGAATTTGTGTGTAGACTTCTCTAACACTTGTACAAAAGTGTCTTCCTGCGTCTGGATTCTGTGGATTTAAAGAAAACAATGCTCCACGCCATCGACTCCCCATATCAGCCGAAATCTCATTAAGCTTCTCTTCAATATATGTTTCCTGAAGGTCTTCTGGGTCTATAAAATCACCATCATCAACTCCATTTAGAGAATTATATAGCTGAACGCTATTATTTGCCTCTTGTGCAGGATAATTCCTAATTAAATCTTCTTGATGTTCTGTATATTTCTGATTATCGAAGGTTCTATTCTCTAAATTAGTATAAGAAGTTTCAAGCCTTTGAACAGATTCTCTATAATATATTGTAGTGGAAGTAGACGACCTTAAAGAACCGTTAAATTTTCTAATCGCTTGATTTAATTGTTGCCTGTTTTTCTCCCTTACAGCATTAACCTTTCTGACTTCACGATTATAATTATCTATTTTTCTTTTCTGCTCTGCATTATGCTTTTTAACCTGCTGGTTATATGTATTTATCTGTTGATTTACTTTTTGATTATGGCTTTTAACTTCACGATTGTATTTATCAATCATTTGTTTGTATTGTGCTGGTGTAACTTTTCTTGCCATAATTTCATAGTTAATTATACGGTTCTATTCTTATTGCTTAAAACAATGCGATAATTGTATTCTATAATCTTGGTTTATTTACAGCGACCAATAACCATTTAAAATTCCCTCTGTTCATTTTTCCAGTTTGTTCACAAATTGTGAACGCTTCAGAATATGAACAAGCGGGCATATTTTATAGGCCACTTTTTTATTTTTAAACTATCTTATCAAAATTGGCTTTAATCTTTTCCTTTAATTCTTCCCCTTTGGCCTCCCCCCTCCCAAGGAGGGGGAGTTGAGCTCCTTGTGGTTTTGTATTTTTATAATATTTTCTCAAAATTAGCTTAATCTTTTCCTTTAGTTCTTCCACTTTCTCGAACTGCTCCAGCAACTGCGCCTTAAGGCCCTCCATCTTTTCTTCAAAAGGGATCCCGTTGTCTTCTTGAGCCTCCCCCGGCCCCTCCGAAGGAGGGGAGTAAAAAAGATTTGAACTTGGCGAAAATCCCGCCAAGTTGCTTCCTGATCAAGCTCTCTCTCCTCTTAAATTTTTTACTTCAATTTTTCAGAAAATTATACAGCCTCCTCAAATTTTATCTTTTTATAAATATCACTGCTCCAGCCCAGGCTGTCGTGAATTATTTTCTCCCTTGCCAGTCTTCCAAGGACTAATGCTGGATGCGTGTTTATTTCTTCAGCAATACTTCTTATAAATTGAATGGGATTGTCCACATCTTTTATCGCAGTTTTTATTCGGCCAAATTCCTTTTCCGCCAAGGTATATTTTGTGGCAAACCTGTCTGCTTCCTGTTCTTTCTCTACTCCTTCAGCTGTATATTCCAGACCTTCAACAAAAACATCTTTTTTACCGTGTTTAAGAATGTGCCCGGCTTCGTGAAAAAAAGTAAACCAAAAAATATCGTTTCGTTGGTATTGATTGGAGAGTTGGATAAGTGGGGTTTGATTGATCCACCGGGTAGAACCCTGCAATTTGGTCTTTGGCAAACAAGGCGTGTGCACCACTTTTACGCCCGCTTCCAGGCACAATGCCTGCAGCTGTGGAAAAAAATCTTCCGGCTGTTGCACCATAAGCTCCCTTACCTGTTGTAGGGCTTCCTTAAATTTAGCGGCACTATAGGCTTCCGCTTTAAGTTCCTGCCCCTGTAATTCCCCGCGGCGCAACCAGGCCATTACTGCGTAAGGACTTTTTTGGCCTGTGTTAGCCATCCTGTATGCCACCTGCGGTTCAATTTCATATTGCCCGTAAAAAGCTTCTTTCCCCGAAACCGCAAAATAGTTGAGGATAGCCTTAAATTTTTCGGTAGGGGAATCTACAGCATAATCTATCCATCCAAGCTCCTTCATTTGTTTTATCGGGAAATTCTTAAGCCATTCTTTCTTCTCGAAAAACAATTCTGCCTCTTCGATCTCTGCGAGTTCCAACCGGTAATCCTTTTCCCTTTCCATCCAGAAACCGGCAGATATGCCAAGTACCCGCTCCAACTGAAGTGCAGTTTCCGGCAGGATCGCGGTTTTCCCCTGTACGATCTCATTGATGGTTTTTAAAGGGCGTCCCATTCTACTTGCCAGCTCTGTCTGGCTAATGTCTTTTGCTTCCAGGGTATCTGCCAGGGTCTCTCCCGGAGGAGAGATCAGGCTTTTCGCCGCCTCTAAATCATCCTTTGTCCTGAAATTCATAATCTTTTGCTTTAATGGTAATCTTCCCCAATTGATACTATTTTTATTTTGGTAACCTGTTTCCAATCCAGACCTCCATCTTCCTTTAAAGGCACCGGCTCATGTTCCGGAATAAATACAATGCGATGGTTTCCTGAAATGTCTACTGCAAGCTCTCCTTTTCTATTGTGCTTTAATTCGTGACAGTTCGCCTGTGGGAGATGCTCAAAGACCAATAAATCTGGTGCGGCAGTCAATTCCTTAAGTCGCTTTGAAACCAGCTTTGCCCGTGTACCGTAATTTTTTGCAATCGCTCCCGCATTTTTGACGCTCTTTTCCAGTTTTCTGTTCTTGTAACTTATCTGCATGCAAAGATATAAAAAAATAAAAGTTATTAACGGTAAAGGTTAATAAAAATAAATTTTATTGTTGAATTTTATTAAAATTGGCTTTAATCTTTTCCTTTAATTCTTCCCCTTTGGCCTCCCCCCAACCCCCTCCCAAGGAGAGGGAGTTGAGCTCCTTGTGTTTTTGTATTTTTATAATATCTTATCAAAATTGGCTTTGATCCTTTCTTTCAATTCCTCTCCTTTTTCAAACTGCATTAATAATTGGGTCTTGAGACCCTCCATTTTTTCTTCAAAAGGAATCCCGTCATCTTCTAAGTCCTCCCCCTGCCCCTCCGAAGGAGGGGAGTTGCGCTACTTGTGGCTAAAAGTTTAGCCTCTCCTTATTTTTAAACCCATCGCATTCGATGGAATTAAAATCAGCGTTGCTTAATTGTTCCAAAAGCCCTAAATATTCAGGGTGTTTCGCATCCGGTTTTATATTATCTTATCAAAATTCCCTTTGATCCTTTCTTTCAATTCCTCTCCTTTTTCAAACTGTTCTAACAACTGCGCTTTGAGGCTTTCCATCTTTTCTTCAAAAGGGATCCCGTCATCTTCTAAGTCCTCCCCCTGCCCCTCCGAAGGAGGGGAGTTGCGCTACTTGTGTAATGCAGTATTACAATATCTTCTCAAAATTTGTCAACCAAGCAGGAACATTGAAAGAAGCACAAAGCTTGATTAAACACTGAACCGCCACTTGGGTAGGTGCTGTTAGCGGAATTTGTTTCTAATTGGCTTGAACATTCAATAAAATGTCTAACATATCTTTTGCAAGCAATTCAGGAATATCGTCAATAACCTTGTTTATGATTTCAATTTTAAGAGCTTCTTCTTTACCTTTTTTAAGTGCGTTTAATTCAGGAAATGTCCTCAATATTACTTCTTCCAAAGTATGGCCGTGATGGTTTAAATACCAGGAAGGAATTCGAATTTTCATACCATTTAAAAGTAGAGTTTCTGACCACACAGTTTCCTCAGGCTTAATAATTGATTCTAACTTACTAATGACAAAATTGGCGATTGCCTGAAGTTGTTCTATAGAAAGCTTTTTAAAGTCAATGTAGGTTTCGTTATTAATCAAACCTAAATCTTCTCTTTTGATATATTTTTCTCTTAACAAAAGTCCTGCTACTAAAATTGGATCAAATAAGTAGTTTTCTATACTATATCTTCTTCCTTCACCTAAAACTTTAATATGATCAGAACTTTTATTTTTCCCATCATAATCGATTACGCCCCAAACAAAATTGTTACCTGCATTTCTCAACGTGTTTGTAATATTTATTACTTGGTTACAATTTGAAATTTTAGTTCCATTTTTATCTGTTCTGCTTTCACCGGAAGAAATAAAAGTTAACGAAATTTCAGGAATTAAGTGATTAGATAAAATCTGATATATTTTTTCAAAGAAAGCAACGTCATTTGCACTTTCTACAAAGACTTGTCTTCTATTTTCATAGTTTACACTAAAGGAAGGAACCCCTGAAGTCAATATTTTTAATGCCTTATCCTTTGTTGTTTTTTCGATCCGGACTCCTGTTTTGTTAACAACAAACAAATCTTCTTCCTTAGCCAATGCCACCGTAGATGGAGAGTGCGTTGTAATTATTACTCTCACACCTTTTTCTTTGACAAAAACATTTTCAATAACTTCTAAGAATTGTTTTGACATTGTTGGATGTAGAGATGCATCAGGTTCATCCATAAGCAAAACCTTGGGAAACTCAATATCGAATTTTGAATTATACAAAGCTAACGCAAGAGACATCAAAACCTTTTCCCCAGACGATAAATCATTGAATTTAACTTCCGACTGATTGAAAGTATTAATCAACTTTAATTCAAATGGGGCGTCTTGATGAAGTGAAATTGGAGAGTTTATTTGATAATCTAATTTTGCTTCTGTTATTATTTTGTTTACAAAATCCCAAGGTGCTTCACCATTTAATTCAATAAACTGTTCATCACTTAAATATTCAATTTCAGTCTGTTTTTCTTGCTCTTTTAAGAATTTATTAAACTTATTTTCAAGTAATCTATCATTATATCTTTTAAACAAATTGGAGAAGTTTTGATAGAAAACATCTGTGTGATTCAATCCATCTTCAAGCGGATAATATTTATAAAAGTCATTTGCTGATAAACTATATTTGTCTTTTCCTGCTTCTCTTGCAATTTTATCTATTACCTTTATCTGTCTTGGATCTCCAAAAAAATGTTCTAATTGATGAGCTGGGTTTTGCTTATAGTTTTGTAAGAACGAGTTAAATTGATTCCAAATATTCTCAATATTCTGGTTAACTGACTGTCTTGTTACAACTGTACTGTCATTGGGCGAGAGCGTTGAATGAGTAACATACTTTTTAGGATTTAATTCTGCTCCATTTTCAGTTAACTGTAGTTGATTTTCTATTATAGATGTCAATAGTTGTGTTTTACCTGCTCCATTAACTCCTGTTAAAATAGTCAAGTTTGGCAACTCAATTGTAAAAGGGTCTAATGATTTATATTTTCTACTTAATGTTAATCTCATTTTTTGTCGTCTTTTAGAATTACCGCCAACAATGCGCTAAATGTATTATTAATTCCTTCATTAGCTTTAATCTGTTCCTTTAATTCTTCCCCTTTTTCAAATTGTTCCAGCAATTCAGTTTTTAAAGTGTTCATCTTTTCTTCAAAAGGAATCCCGTCATCTTCTAAGTCCTCCCCCTGCCCCTCCGAAGGAGTGGAGTTGCGCTACTTATGGTTGATGTTTTTCATTTTTTCGGCTTTATTTTATTTTTTTCAATCCTTTGGCATTGAGCAAAGAAGTCATTTGTGAAATGGCTATTTGGTTAAGTTGTTTTAATCTATCGGCCTGGGCTATTCCCTGATGAATCAGCATAGCGTTGATACTTTCCATATTTGATAAAATAACCAGTTGTTCCAGTGAAGCCATATCCCTGATATTACCGGTTGAATCCGGGTTTTGATCTCTCCAATCTTTGGCTGTCATTCCAAAGAGCGCCATATTCAATAAATCGGCTTCATTGGCATATACAAATTTGATCTGATGAGGAGCCAGGCTCTTTGGAATTAATTTTTCCTTCACCGCATCGGTATGGATGGCATAATTTACTTTTGATAGCATTCTTTGAAAATTCCAGTTGAGTTTGGCGGGATCGTTTTCTTCTTTTTTAAGCCGCTGAAATTCTTTAACAAGGTAAATTTTAAATTCTGCACTAATCCACATTCCAAATTCAAATGCGATGTCCTTGTGGGCGTAAGTTCCGCCATAACGTCCTGTTTTTGCTGTAAGCCCAATAGCCCCGGTTTTTTCCACCCAATCTTTTACACTTATTCTGTAGCTGTTTAATCCGGCCTGACTTTTAATTGTGGCGAATTCGCCATAATTAAAATCTTGATTGTGGATGCGTTCCCAAATCCCCAAATATTCAACGGTATTTCTATTTCTAAGCCAATCTGAAATAAAATAATCACCGTCTTTAGCCTTGATCATATCTGTGAGTGAGATATAATCATTAGGGCCAATATTTATGTCTTGCCCTAAAACAATTATTTTATTCATCTTTTTGCCCATCCCAACTTATTTAAGTTAAATGAAGGTTTGTCCCTGCCTGATTTTTAAACCCATCGAATTCGATGGAATTAAAATCAGCGTTGTTTAATTGTTCCCAAAGTCCTAAATATTCAATGTTTCTCCTGTTTCGCATCCAGTTTTATAGTATCTTATCAAAATTCGCTTTTATCCTTTCTTTCAATTCCTCTCCTTTTTCAAACTGCTCCAGCAATTCAGCTTTTAAAGTTTTCATCTTTTCCTCAAAAGGAATTCCATCGTCTTCCTCAGCTTCTGTGCCTACATAAATACCCGGCGTTAATTTGTAATCCTGTTTTTGTACATCAGTAATAGTTGCTGCTTTAGCAAATCCATCAACATCTTCGTAATTTCCGTCGCGGTTTCTCCAGTTGTGGTAGGTTTCTGCAATTCGGCTAATATCATCATCACAAAAAACCCGCAATTTTCTGCTGGCCATTGTGCCCATTTTGGAGGCGTCCAGGAACAGGATCTCGTTATTTCGCTCCCGGTGGGTGCCGTCTTTTCCGTCGCGGTTTTTGCTCAGGATGAACAGGCAGGCGGGGATTCCGGTGGTAAGGAACAGCTTATCGGGCAGGCGTACAATAGCATCTATCATAGAATTATCTACCATATGCTGCCGTACGTTTTTCTCTCCCTTGTTGTTGGAGGTCATCGCGCCGTTTGCCATTACAATTCCGGCAGTTCCCGTTTCGCTTAAATGGTGCCAGAAGGTTTGCATCCACATATAGTTGGCGCTGCCATCTGTAGTGAATTCTTCTTTGGGTCCGAACAACCGTGGATCACCATCGGGCAGATCTTCCGGGTGCCAGTTGCTCACATTAAATGGCGGATTGGCAATAATATAGTCGGCTTTCAGGTTCGGGAATTTATCGTCGAGCAATGAATTTCCCAGTTTGATATCAAAAGACAGGTCCCGCAGCATCAGGTTCATCAAACATAACCTTAAAGTTTGGGCCGTCATTTCCTGTCCGTAGATCGCGATGTCTTTTTTGTTTCCGCCGTGTTCTTTGATGAACTTCAAACTCTGTACAAACATACCGCCACTTCCGCAAGCTGGGTCAAAGATCCTTCCTTTGTAAGGTTCCAACAGTTCCACCAGCAGCCTTACAATACTTCCGGGAGTAAAGAACTGCCCCGCACCCGAGCCTTCGGCCATTGCAAAGCGGCCGATGTAGTATTCATAGATACGACCCAGGATATCGCTTTCGGGATTTTCCTTTTCAGAAAATTTGGGGTGGGAGAGGAGGTTGATAATTCCGCCAGTTTGTTTGGGTGATAGTTCACTCCGCACAAAGATCCGCGGCAAAATATTCACCAGCTGGGGGTTATACCCCGTTAATAATTCCTGGATCACATCAAAGGCATCATCTATCTTCACCTTGATATCATCCTGCTCGGCATTATCCTTCAAATATTGCCAGGATGCGGTTTCAGGAATTTTAAAAGTATTCCGGGAACGGTATTCATCCCTGTCTTCCAGGACGTAATTGATCTCCTCCTTATCTGTAGTGTAATAATCAGATTCAGGATCATTTAGCTGCTCCTTTAGTTCCTCGCGCACCACCTCATAGCGTTCGCTAAGGTGCTTAACGAAAACAAGGGGAAGGATGTAGTTTTTATAGTTATTCTCAGATACCGCGCCGCGCAATTCGTTCGCCGCATCCCAGAGTTCTTTCTCAAAATCAATGTCTGCTTTTGCCATGTATAGGGGTAGTGATGGTGCTTTATAAAACAGGATCGTGTAGGGAACGCTCCGGAACGGGAAAGTTAGTTAATTTTTTTAACATCCTACGCCGTCAGTTCGAGTGTTTTTTGCTAATGCGGTAGCGAAAGCAAAAAATGTATCGAGAACAGAGGCGTGGACGATTTTCCCCCTATGTTCTCGATACAATTTCTTTTCGCTAAAATGCTCAAAAAATTCACTCGAACTGACGAGGGGTTTCTGGTATTAGGAAGTAATAGTTTTATATTTAAAAATTCTGCGTGTTCAAAAGATGGTTAAAATTAATCACACCTCCAGCTTCTCCCGCAACCTTGATACCATTTTTTCGTGTTTTATGGTACTGGAATTTTTTAATTGCAGGATATTTTGAAGTTTCCATTGTATAGCCGGAAATTTTCGAAAATCAAGGTGATCCCAGTTAGGAGTTCCGTTTTTGAAAGCGACGATAAATTTTCTGTCGTCTCCGGATAACTGTTCCTTCAGCGAGGTGAGAAGCCGATCCCGGGTCTTTTCAAAGTCGGCATAGGAAAAAGGTTCGGTTGTCATTCCTTCAAACTGGTTATGGAAAGCATCCAGTTGATCGATTTTATTAGGAAAAAGGATATCGTGCATCGCTCTACCACTACTTAATAAAGTAAATAAAAAGCCTTTTTTGATTTCAGTTGTGATCCCTTCATTCTCCAGCATATAATGAACGTCAAATAAGTCCCGTGGGTGCTGCCTGTCAAGTGCTGCACAAATTTTTCCACCATAGAGTTGCCCCTTCGGTACCCCCTTAATGGTACAAAATGCATCAAAATCCTCCTGTGCTTTATCACAAAGTACCAGGTCATCCATTTTGTCCATTACTCCCCGAATGCCCTGGTTCACTTCAATTTTAACTACCGCTCCTGCCCTGGAGATCTGGAGTTTTAATTGCGCTGCCTGGAAATTCACTTTGACGCCCCTGATATTATCCAAAATATTTTTGTGTATGGTAATTAAACCTTCTTTTATTTTAAGCAGTGCATTTTTCCGGTCCTCTGTATAAATATAAGTAAGATCAATATCTACCGATAAGCGGGGCATATTTCTTATAAACAAGTTAATGGCTGTACCACCGTGTAAGGCAAATATTGGAACCTTTTCTACCTGGGGGATGATCTCTATCAACAAAGCTACCTGATCCTTATAGTTTGCCATACTCTTCCAGTTTTTCAGGTACTGTTATTTGATATTTGGGGATGAAGACCCCTGCAGGAACTAAGCTTCGTTTTCCACTTCCCAGATTTATCTTATCCGGGTTCAGAAATTTGAACCAACTATGTCCGGCTTTTTCGGCCATGTATAAGAAGAGCCTTTTAATTTTAAAAGAACTGCAAGCCTCCAGTAGCTCCTGGACAACTTTTGGCCTTAAATTACTTAGCCCTTCCATCAATTCATAGCACCCTAATAGATCTTGATGTTTAGGCGTAAGGTACAGGCATTCCATCATCGCCCTGGCTGCTCCCGAGATTCGCATTCTGAAGTTATTTTCCACCATGTCAATCATCCCTAACTCGGCTGGTAAAAAAGAAGTTGTGGTATAATTGATTTGTGCATCCCAATTATGATTTAAGAACCAGGCCGGCAATTTCTCCTGAGGCTTCCCCATTAGAAACAGCTGGGGTTGAGAAAGATTAAGATAATGAGATTTTCCCAGCATCATTAGTGCGGTAGGGCCCGCCGGGTGTATCGTTGAATTAGTCTGTTGCTGTAAGGCATTTATTGCTCCCCAATAGCTGATGCTCTCTTTCGGTCTTTTATAGGCTCCTGTTCCAAAAGGAATTAGCCATTTACTTTTTTTGTATTTGGCTATTAGTTGATCGCTGTACCCCATTTCCCGTAGCCAGCTGGTTTGTGCAGGAGTGCCGGCAGGCCACTGCTGCAACAAATAGTTTAATTTACTTTCTTTTTCTATACTCATAGTTGAGAAATCTTAATTTAAATAAACTTATGAGAGTTTATTTAAATGCTAATATATAAACTTAAAGTTTATATATACATATAATAATAAACCAAATTATATAAGAATAGATGTACGTGATCGATAAAATGAGGACAAACATATAGAATTTCAAACCCTCCACCCAGGACCTTCGGCAAATGTATGTTTACAACGATTACTGGAAATCTGTTCAGTCCATGCTACTTTACCACGCAACCGAAAGTGTGAAGCCGGATTTCAAATTATTTAAAGACCGAACCCACCATTGTGCTGTAGGCAGACTTAACCTTATAGAGAATGGAAAATTGAAATCGGATATTGGGAAGGAGATATTAAGTTGGTATGATTGAATTCAAGGATTAAGGTTCAAGATTCAAGATTAAAAAGTTATGAAGTGTTGAAAACCTGGAAGCCTTTCCGACACCCTTTAGCCCCGATAGGGATCGGGAGGGAAAAGCGGAAAGGAGTTATAAACTTATAAAGTTCCCTGATGGGGAGAATTTTTTGTAATTTGGATAGTTAAAATGTTATCCTGAATCTCCCCATCCGGGAAATTCAGAAATTAAAATTGTATCTTTTTATGCTATTAATATCAATATAATATGCTTACCAGAAAGAAATTAAAAGAACAGATTGACAAGTTTCCCGAGGAATTTTCGATTGATGAATTGGTGGAGAGATTAATACTTATTGAAAAAGTAGAAAAGGGAATGACCCAATCTGAACGCGGAGAAGTTATTTCGGACACGGACCTGGATAATGAAGTTGAAAAATGGTTCAAATAAACTGGACTTTCCAGGCCAAAGATGATTTACAGAACATTGCCGAATATATTTCCAAAGATTCTGAAAAATATGCAAGACTCCAAATTCTGAGAATAAGACAACGGAGCAAATTCTCATTTCCCAAACTCATGCTGGAAAAATGGTTCCCGAGATTGAAAACCAAAATGTGCGGGAACTTATTTAAGGTAATTATCGGATAATTTACCGGATAGTTAATGAAAGGCGAATAGACATTCTTACTTTTCATCATTCTGCTCGCGATCTTACCAAAAGGGAAATTTGAAAAGAAGAGATCCTATACCATATGAGACCGGTCAATATTAAGTTAGGATTTAAAAGTTAAGTGTTAGGAATTCAAGATTCAAAAATTTAAAACTCGGAAGCCTTTCCGACACCCTTTAGCCCCGATAGGGATCGGGAGGGAAAAGCGGAAAGGAATTATAAAGTTGAAAGTTGAAAAGCGAAAGCAAAAAATGTATCAAGAACAGGTTAAGAGCACAGAACTCCCACGTTTTCCCGATACAATTTCTTCCGCCTGTCGGCTCCAGAAATCACTCGAACTGACGAGGGTTTTCATGCACTACACGATAGAACATATTCCTCCAACCGTCAGTTCGAGTGTTTTTTCTCGGAGTGATAACGAAGAGGAAAAATGTATCGAGAACAGGTTTATAGAACGAACTCCCTCGTGTGTTCTCGATACAATTCCTTCCGCCTGTCGGCTCCAGAAATCACTCGAACTGACGAGGGTTTTCTTTTCTACACTTTATATCTGTTCCTAATCTTATTCTTTCACGACACGTCAGTTCGAGTGTTTTTTCCTGTAGCGAAAGCGGAAGCAAAAAATGTATCGAGAACAGAGGCGTGGACGATCTTCCCCCTGTGTTCTCGATACAATCCCGAGTACTCGGGATCACTCGAACTGACGAGGGTTTTTTACTCCATTCGACAAATTGGTTTAACCTCTGCACGTCAGTTCGAGTGTTTTTTGCTAAAGCGATAGCGAAAGCAAAAAATGTATCGAGAACAGGTTTGTAGTTCTTAACTCCCTCGTGTGTTCTCGATACAATTTCTTTTCGCCTGTCGGCTCTAAGAAATCACTCGAACTGACAAGGGTATTCTTGCAATGCACGTAAGTTCAGTTTAACCACTACACGTCAGTTCGAGTGTTTTTTGCTAAAGCGATAGCGAAAACAAAAAATGTATCGAGAACAGGTTTATAACACAGAACTCCCTCGTGTGTTCTCGATACAAATTTATTCTCCCTGCCGGTCGAAAAAATTCACTCCAACTGACAAGGGTATTTTTCCATCTCAGGGATGTTACTTTCTAAAAACTTTTTTTTGACAGATTTGGCAAGTCATCAAACTTACCGGAAATAAGCGCTTCTTTCTTCGCTCTGGACCATTTTTTTATTTGTTTCTCTTTGGATATGGCAACAAATATATCTGTGAATTCAGTATAAAACACCAATTGTACTGGAAGTCTTTTTGCCGTAAAACTACGAGGATGTTTAGCTGTTGCATGTTCAATCATGCGCTTTTGAAGATTTGTTGTAACTCCCGTGTAATAGGAGTCATCGGCACAATTCAGAATATATACATAGCTGTGTTTCATTAGAATAAGATATAAAAATTTGCTATTAAATACGTGGCGTCAGTTCGAGTCTGCCCGTCCAGTAGGGCGGGTTTTTTTTGCTAAAGCGATAGCGAAAGTAAAAAATGTATCGAGAACAGGTTAATGGTTCAAGTGCACTGGCAACTACAACCGGAAACTGTTTTTTAGATCCTGCTTTTAAAAGGGCAATTATCGAGTAGGAATGCTAAAATAAATTACATCTTTTGATGTACTGACAGAGCCCGGTTATTCTGGGCTTTTTTTGCCCTTTATTTTTTTCAATCTTTCCCGGTAAATATTTTTTCAGAAATTCGATGAATTTCAAAAACATTTATGCCGTAGGCTTATTTACAATTAACCTGTGTAATAATAATATGATTCTTTTTAGTTTAAAAGTGTATATAAGTACTTAAATCAAAAAGTCCAATCAAACCAGTCTCTCCTTAAAAAACGCCACAGTTCGTTGCCAGGCGAGCTCCGCAGCAGATTTATCATATCGTGGGGTCGTTGTGTTATGAAATCCGTGGTTTACGCCTTCATAAAAATGAACAGTATAGTCAACTTCATTTACTTTGAGCGCCTTTTCATAATCAGGCCAGCCTTCATTAACCCGAGTGTCAAGTTCAGCATAATGAATTAACAGAGGCGCTTTAATTTGTGCGGTTTCTTCAAAAGTAGGCTGTCCGCCATAAAACGGCACTGCTGCTTTTAATTCAGGCACTCGCACCGCCATCATGTTTGATATCCATCCACCAAAACAGAATCCAACCACGCCAATGTTGCCGTTGCAATCCTTGTGATTTTTAAGATATTCAAAGGCAGACATAAAATCTTCAAGCATTTCATTGCGATCTCGTTGTCTTTGCAATTCCCGGCCGGCATCATCGTTTCCCGGATAGCCGCCTAACGGGGATAGCGCATCAGGTGCAATGCTAATAAACCCATCCAAAGCCTTCTGCCTGCCCACGTCTTCAATATAGGGGTTTAATCCACGGTTCTCATGCACGACAATGACTCCAGGCAATTTTCCTGACATTTCTTTTGGAGTGGATAACAGAGCCTTAATACTTCCGCCACCCCTGGGAGAATCATACTGAATATATTCAGAGTCCAGACGTGGATCGTCTTTGCTAACCAACAGTGTATTTAAATAATCAGGAGACATAAAGCTTAGCAGAGATCCTACCGTGAGGCCGCCAATGGCATACAATGAGAGTTTCTCAACAAACTGGCGTCTGTTGAGCTTATTGTGGGCGTAATCATCATACAGGTCAAATACTTCCTGATTAATATCTTCTTTCTTAAGGTTCTTCATGAGGGTAATAATTTAGTGATCAAAACGATAAGGGGAAAGTTAGTTAATATTTTTAACAAAGAAGGATATTCCAATTTTGAGAGGCAATTTTTATTGATTTTAATTTCCTCCTTATTTTAAAATGTGCTTTTAAATAATCACACCTCCAGTTTCTGCCGTAACCGTGAAATCAGTTTCTCGTTTTTTAGAGGGTCTGAATTTTTAAGTTTCAGAATATTTTTAAGTTTCCATTGTATAGCCGGAAATTTTTGAAAGTCCAGGTGATCCCAGTTGGGCGGGTGTTTTTTGCTGAAGCGGTAGCGCAAGCAAAAAATATATCGAGTTCTCGATACAAATTTCTTCTCCCTGCCGGTCGAAAAAAATCACTCGAACTGACGAGGGTTTTTTTCAATAGCACGAGTGTTACCTTTTAAAATCTTTCTTGGAAAGATTCGGCAAGTCATCAAACTTACCGGAAATTAGCGCTTCCTTCTTCGCTCTGGACCAACTTTTAATTTGTTTCTCTTTGGATATGGTGGCAATAAATATATCTGTGAATTCAGCATAAAACACCAATTTTACCGGAAGTCTTTTTGCCGTAAAACTACGAGGATGTTTAGCTGTTGTATGTTCAAACATGCGCTTTTGGAGATTTGTTGTAACTCCCGTGTAATAGGTGTTATCGGAATAATTTAAAATATATACATAGCTGAGTTTCATGATTAAAAGATAAATATTTGTTATTAAAAACGTGTCGTCAGTTCGAGCCTGCCCGTCCCGTAGGGCGGGTGTTTTTTGCTGAAGCGATAGCGACAGCAAAAAATGTATCGGGAACAGGTTTGTAGTTCCTGACTCCCTCGTGTGTTCTCGATACAATTTCTTTCGCCTGCCGGCTCTAAGAAATCACTACCATTGACGTATTTTTAAAAGCCTTTTATTCTCTATAATAAATTGGCTAGGCTATACCCATTCCAGAAAGACGCTTGTTCTTTTTTGCATCGCCCAAAAAAGAACCAAAAAAGTCTAGGCTGACGAAAGCTTATCTAA
>JBGTNH010000065.1:0-52904 GCA_041743165.1 Gillisia sp.
GACACAGAAGCTTCGATAACTTCTTGTCAAACTTACTCTCTGGGCTGATCGCCTACAGCTTCTTTCCTAAAAAACCTTCCTTAAACCTCGAAATTATTGATCAAAGACTATCTGCTTAAGTCGAACTCACGTTAATTAAAAGTGATTAGAGATTAAGTACACCATTAATTTCATGATTTAATCCTGTTTATAAATTCCAATAAACGGAATCAAAATGAAAATGATCAAGCAGAGAAAAGAAACCCAGATATCATAAAATATCTATTTTGTAGACAGGGGATAGGAAAGTTACTCAAATTTATCCAAGTAATTATAAAAATTTTTAGAAAAATTTAATAATTAATTATTGAAGTAATTTAAAAGTAATGTTAATTACGTATCATAATCCACTTTTTATCGGGTTTGATGTACAGCCTGCAGGCCTAATTATAGGAACATTTGATAATTCCAATTCTTTTCCACCTCTACAAATAAAAATATAAACTAATCGAGGGAAACCCAATTTTAGTATTTCTTAATATTTTAACAATTAAAAATCAAAATAATTAACATTTCTTTAAGGAGGATAATTTCATCCAATTAGTGGAATTGAGAAAAATGTTGGAGCTATGTTAAGAATAATTCTCCTCTTTCTTTTTCTTGGATGTTATCTCGTGGCTCCCTTGTGCCTGATCATTTATTCCCTGACAAACATTTTTATCTCTGCTTTTATAGGAGGTTCAATTTTTCTGATCCTTTACTTCAGCACTTTCTGTATATCCTATTTTTCAATTAGCAGAGGCTTTCGGGAGAATGGCTACTCATAATTAAAACTTATTCATTATCATATTCTACGATTCACTCTTCATTCTTCACACTATTACCTATTCACTCTTTCACCCTTACCGCTTCTACCTGCCAAATATGATCGCAATAATCCTGAATGGATCGGTCTGAAGAAAATTTACCCATGCTTGCGGCATTGATAATAGACATTCTGGCCCACTGTTCCTTATCCTTCCATACACGATGAACCTCATCCTGGCTTTCGATATAAGATCGATAATCCCGTAGTAATAAGTATGGATCGTGATGCAATAAGTTATCATAAATGGGTCTGAAAAGTTCTTTATCCCCATTGGATAGTTCCCCAGAAATTAACATATCGAGAACAGCTTTGAGTTCAGGATCTTCTTTATAAATATTGAGTGGGTCATAGCCTGAAGCTTTTTCAGCCTGCACTTCCTCTGTGGTTAATCCAAAAAGGAAAAAGTTTTCCTCACCCACTTCTTCCCTTATCTCAATATTGGCACCATCAAGTGTTCCTACCGTAAGGGCTCCATTGAGAGCAAATTTCATATTTCCGGTTCCCGAAGCTTCTTTACCCGCCATGGAGATTTGTTCAGAAAGATCTGCCGCCGGATAAACGCGATGAGCAAGTTTCACACTGAAATTGGGCAGGAAGACAACTTTGATTTTATCATTAACCTCTTCATCATTATTCACAAGATCTCCTACAGAGGTGATCAATTTAATTATTAGCTTGGCAAAGACATACCCGGGAGCTGCCTTTCCTGCAAATATAAAGGCTGTAGGAGCAATATTTTTCCCCTCCCCTTTTTTAATTCGCTGGTACAGGTTTAAAATATGAAGTACTTTTAAGTGCTGCCTTTTATATTCGTGCAGGCGTTTAGCAAGTACATCAAATATCATTGAAGGTTCCACTTTAATTCCTGTTTTATCTTCAATGAGTTCTGTAAGCGCCTTTTTATTCTCAAGCTTAACCTCCATCCATTTTTGGCGGAAGTGCCCATCATCTGCATAAGGAGTCAGATCTTTTAATTTTTCAAGATTTTTAAGCCAATCTTCCCCGATTTTTTCAGAAATAAGTGCCGATTGTTTTGGATTGCTTACCGCAAGGAAACGACGGTGGGAGATCCCGTTGGTAACATTGACAAGCTTATCGGGCCAGAGGTCATCAAAATCATTTAGAACCTGTTTTTTGAGAAGACCGGAATGCAGGGCCGAAACTCCGTTCACTTTATAACTTCCCACTGTGGCAAGGTGTGCCATCCTTACTGCCGGGCGGTCCCCTTCTTCTATGATAGACATTCTTGCGATCTTTTCCTCATTAAAATCAGTGGTTGCCCGCAGATCTTTGATAAATCTTCGATTGATTTCATATATGATCTCCAGGTGCCTGGGTAATAATTTCCCAAGAATACTTACCGGCCATTTTTCAAGGGCTTCGGGGAGCAATGTATGATTGGTATAAGCAAAAGTTTTTGTGGTGACACTCCATGCCTCATCCCACTCCATCTCATGCTCGTCCAAAAGAAGGCGCATAAGTTCGGCCACCCCAATTGAGGGATGGGTGTCATTGAGCTGAATGGTAAACTTCTCATGTAGGTCTTCCAGACTGCGATTTTGTAAAAGCTGCAGTCTTATTATATCCTGAAGTGAGCAGGAAACAAAGAAATATTGTTGCTTTAACCTCAGCTCTTTTCCCGTAATGGTCTCATCATTTGGATAAAGCACTTTGGTAATATTTTCTGAATTGAGCTTTTCCTCAACCGACCTGTAGTAATCACCCATATTGAATGCCGAAAAATCAAAGGACTCCACTGCTTCGGCTTTCCACAATCTCATGATGATCGCATTGCTCTTATATCCCAGAATAGGGGTGTCGTAGGCGATACCTTTAATAACGGTATCGGGGTTCCATTTTACGCGGGAAACTTTTCCTTCCTCATAATCGTGATCTGTGCTTCCGCCAAATCTTACATCATAATTTATCTCGGGCCTGGAGATCTCCCAGGGATTTCCATTATTAAGCCACTTGTCTGTAGCTTCAACCTGCCACCCGTCTTTAAGGCCTTGTGTGAAAATCCCGAATTCGTATCTTATTCCATAGGCAATTGAAGGTATTCCCAAAGTAGCCAGTGCGTCCATATAACAGGATGCAAGTCTGCCAAGCCCACCGTTCCCAAGACCTGGTTCTACTTCCTGGTTCACAATGGCATCGAGATCCAGTTCAAGTTCAACAAGTGCCTCCCTGGTTGTCTCGGTGATACCAAGATTAAGAAGATTCATACCCAGATGTGGCCCGGGCAGGTATTCCGCCGAAAGATAAGCCACCGCACGGGCGTTTTCCCTGGCATAGAGGGCTGTGGACCTCACAAAATCACTAAAAACCCTGTCTCTCACAGTAAGGGCAAGAGCAGTATAAAGATCATTAGGACTCGCAACTGCAGGCAGGCGACCAATCCCGTAAAAAAGATGCTCGAGAAAAGATGTTTTGATCTCTTCTTTGGAAAGACCAATTCTTCCTGATACATTTCCAGGGGGGGTCAAATATTCGAGTATGGTTTTACTTTTAACCTTCATAACTCCATTTTAATAATAAGGAGCAAAAATAGCAGAAAGAGATCAGAGCAGCATTTTTTATATGAATTATTTCTGAATTGTGTGACTTAATATGGAGGTAAAACATTCATTTACAATTATCAACAGGATTAAATTTTTTGATCTTTTCTCCAAAAATAAATTGATAACTTCGGAAAAACATTGCACTATTTTAAAAAATATACTGAAAGCATTTTAATTACTTCGGAAAAAAACAAGAAAGACATGAAATTACCCTTATTCCAGATAGATGCCTTCACAAACGAGATCTTCAGTGGGAATCCGGCTTGTGTGGTTCCGCTGAAGGAATGGCTCCCGGATGAAATATTGCTGAAAATCGCTCAGGAAAACGCAGTTGCCGAAACCGCATTTTTTATAGATCATGGCGAAAAAGTACATTTGAGATGGTTTACCCCTGAAGTGGAAATGGATCTTTGCGGCCATGCCACCCTCGCCGCCTCCCATGCCCTTAAAGCAATTTTAAACCATCCCGGAGATAAAATAATTTTTGAGACATTAAGCGGAGAGCTGGAAGTAAAAGTTGAAAATGGGCTGTACACTCTTGATTTTCCTTCCCGCAGGCCAACTCCGGAAAAATTACCGGAATTACTCGCAGATTCTCTCAATACCCAACCCGAAGAGGTTTTAAAAGCCCGGGATTTTGTATTGGTTTTTCCCTCTGAAGAAGATGTGAAGAATATAGAGATCAACCGGCTGCATTTTGATCAATTGCAACTGGGGACCGGCGGAGTGATATTTACCGCTCCGGGAAAGGATTGCGATTTTGTATCCCGTTTCTTCACTCCGCGCGCCACTGTGTTTGAGGATCCTGTCACAGGATCTGCCCATTGCTCGCTCATTCCTTATTGGAGCAACCGACTTGGAAAAAGTGATTTGTATGCAAAACAGATCTCTCCCCGGGGGGGTTCCTTGATTTGCAGGAATGGTGGGGATAGAGTATTTATTAGTGGAAATGCCCGGACGTATTCGATTGGGGAATTCCGGACAGAGTAGGTATTATTTATATTTAACTTATTTTCCCTCATCCTTTTAAAGCACAAAAATAATAAGGGAGGATCTCCAGATATTCTTTCACACGGTTGAATCCCACCGTGAACATTTACTGAATAAGATGCAATGCAAGAACACTGCAGAGTTGATACATAGGCTTGCCACTATAAATTTTTAATATTTATATCCCAGAATTCTGGGATTGACTGCTATTTCATTTTTTGTATAATTTAAGTTTACTTAAAGATTTACAAATGAAGGCACTTTATATTTTCCATTTTCTTGTAATTCCCGTTTTTTCATTATTTGCACAATCTCCTGAAAAAATATTTCATTATTACTTTCCCTCCGAACGCTTGAGGCTGAAATACCTGCGAAAGATTTTCAGAGAAACAGACCCTTCCCAAGAATTAAACGAAAATTTTGAACAAGTTTTTGGATCTAATATGAAGACCGTGGTAGAGAAAGGTCTCATAAGATTGGATGCTATTTATGATTTTTATTTTCCACGCACGAAGAGTTTTCTTAAAAGAACAGAGCTTTCAGGCATTTCAGGCAATATGCGATAAGTATAAAGCTTTTGAAAGATTCCATATTGTGATTAATAAATTGTCATTTAAATTAAATTTTATGAAACTAAATTTTAAATCATCTAAAAAAACATGGATAGTAATTTTTCTTCTACTGTTTTCAGCTCTTCCTCTTTTTGCACAGCACAGCATAGACAAGCAATCCCTGGAAAAACAAAATTTCTACACAGGACCTATAATTGACATGCACCTTCACTCCTACTCCGATGATTTTTGGGGTCCTGCACCAAATCCGGCTACAGGTGATCTTTCCGGTAAAACAGCAAAAGAACAAATGGAGCAGACTTTTGAGATAATGAATAAATACAATATCGTCCTGGGAGCCGTTCCGGGTGTCTATCCGGAAAGCGGAAATATGTGGCATTCATTTGATAAGGAGAAAACTTTTCGTGGGATCGAGTTGCGGGAACCTTCAGAATTCATAACTCCGGAAAGGTTTCGGGAAATGATTCTGGAGGGGGAGATTGATATGCTGGAGAAGTAGGAGCTCAGTATTTTGGATACTCTCCTTCAGATCCTGCATATTATCCTTATTACAAAATTGCTGAAGAGGAAGGAATTCCTGTAGGTATCCATACCGGTGCCAGCTTCCCTGGAACTCCCTTTAGATGTTGCCCAAAATTCCGACTTTCATTAGGAAATCCGCTGCTGCTGGAAGATATGTTGATAGAATTCCCTAAGCTGAAGGTCTTTATGATGCACGCCGGCGGGGCAGGGCCTTATTCAGAATACGCTTTAATGATGATGAATATGTATCCGCAGCTTTATGCCAATATCAGTATTATGAATTGGATGCCTGGAATGGAACCGGTGTTGGAATCTTTTCTGCGACAGGCAAAACAAATGGGAATGCTCGACCGGGTACTTTTCGGAACAGACCAGATGGTTTGGGTGGATGCTATTGGAATAGCAGTGGAGCGAATAAACTCTCTTGGATTTCTCACTACTGAAGATAAAGCCGATATATTCTATAACAATGCAGCGAAATTTCTTGGGCTTAGTGAAGAAAATATAAAACAACATCAACAAATGGTGATGAATATTATTAATAAAAAGTGAATTTATAATTTACCTTTCAACATTTCATTCCATCCGGAAAATGCCCGGATAAAATTTTTAGCGTTCATAATATATTGAAAATGAAATTCTTATATTGTATTAAGTTTTAAAGGAAATAGTTGCTATCTTAAGTTAACTCCCTAATTCCTTTTTCAGGACCCTCTGTGTTTGCCCTTCTCTTTCGCAGGTGTAGCCAGCCATTGTAGCTGATTTGCGTTAATTATTGAAACCTGTAAAGTTGCCGATCGTGTAGTCCTATACCCTATCGCTAACGCCCAACGGATCTTTTGCTTTGATGCTGAATCACAGCTATTTTGACCGACAGCCCCTTAATGAACTTATAGCACAAGCAGAGCCTGCGGCCAAGGATTAAAAAATGATAACAAACTGAAACATAAACTATAATTTAATCGACGATGAAAAATTTAGCTGATACACCATCGTTTTTGTATCTGATTCTAATGTTACTGGTGATATCGAACACCGGCAATGCATTAAGTCAAACGAAAACTCTGGCAAAAGAAATACAGGCACAAGTTAAAGCCGAAATTGAAACACAGCATCGGCAGGAACAGGAGGCATTCATAAAAGGAGATTGCGATAAGGTCGCTTCATTCTACAGCGATGAAGCCACAAGATATCTGAATGGGAGACTCACCTCGCCCGAGGAAGGTCGGGAGTTTTGCAACAAGATTCCTCGTCCCTTTACTCGTGAAGGTCAGCCGCCTAAAATCACCGACAATTTCTATGTGCTTTCAGATAATGCCGCGCATTTTGTAAGAACCATCGATTTTGAGCCGACTGATAATGAGTCGCCGGCGTTTAAGAGAGAGGTTGTTACCAAAGTTTGGGAAAAGTTGAATGACGAATGGAAGATCGTACATTTTCATTCTTCAGTGCATTCAATTTTGGATGACTAACGAATTGGCGGTGAGTAAAATGAGATTATGGGAGTTCTATCCCTGTAGCACCTGCATTTTAAAGGATTAAGAGACAAATTTTCAGGCAATTGAAAAGCTATATCGCCCCCGAGTTACTTTTTAGAAAGAAAATTAACAACAATACCGATAACTATTTCAGCATTATTATAAACATTGTGACCCGTGTCGGGTAGGATACATAATTCACTCCCCGGTATCAAATTATAGATTTCAAGTGCGTGTTCCAAAGGTATAAACTCATCCCGGTCTCCGTAGAGGATCAGTATCTGACTCTTTATATCTTTTAATTTTGATTTCGGGATCCACACATTATTCATCCACATGGCTTTTGAAGCTAAGACAAATTGTTCCCACTTTTCAGGATTTGGCGATTTCTCCATATATGCTTTCTTAAAGCTTTCAGGCAGATTTTGGGGTGTGACATTTTTGAGCATTTCAATCCCTTCTGGTTTGGAGGCATCGAGGCTGAGGATCCCTCCTCCAAATACAACCTTTTTGATCCTTTCGGGCATATCATGAGCAGCCAATAATCCTATGATGGCTCCATCACTGTACCCGGCAATGTAAAGAGAATCCAGTCCAAGTTTTTGGATTGCTCCCACCACATAATCTGCCATGATCTGATAGCTAAGAGAATCTATGTGTTCTGATCTTCCATGGCCCGGACTATCCAATGCTATTACTTTAAAATTCTTTGAAAGTCCGGGGATGACATTTTCAAAATTTCCAATAGATCCCATTCCTCCATGCAGGAGAAGTAAAGGCGTGCCCTCTCCATAGACTTCATAGTATAATTTACTGTCATTCACTTCAACATAATTACCGTTATTAGAGCCATAAATGACCTGTCCCGAACAGGGGATAAATGATAATGAGCAACAAACCATTAAAAGAAATAAATGAAGCTTTTTCATTAATACTAGAATTATTACTTCAAGGTCATAATTAATTTAAAATTATCTGAAAGAAAATAGAATAAATCCGGAGCCGGAGATACTAAAATATAAAAGAAAAAATCTTTTACAGGGGTCGATATCTTCGTTGTATTCTTTTCCGGTCCGGATTTAGCCTTAGCGCTGTTAATTTAATTCAGCATCCTTACTGTTGGTTTTTTATCGGGAAAGGCAATGTTATTGTTTTCCAGTAACCAGAGGTTTCCTTTCTTATCAAAAGTAATCGCGCTGGGAAATGACAAATTAGAGGCTACTGCTTCCACAAGATTTCCCTGAAGATCGTAAGAGGTAATAGTTCCACCGGTTGCCAGCCCGGGTATAAATGAGGCGAACCAGCTACTCTCATCAAACTCTACTACGTAAAGGAGTCCATCAGGACCAATATCAAGATCAATTACAGAGGTAAGTCCATCTATCAGTAATTCGCAATCACCGGAAGGATTTGTTTGGGAGCAAACTACATTATTGGCGCCGGCTGCGATTTTCCATACCCGGGAAAGTCCAATTGGGAAAGTGCCATCTTCACCTGATAAAGTTCCTGTAAGTTCACCCACGTAGACATTTCCTGCCACATCTACGGCTACTGAAGTTGGAACAGGCTGTACATAACATGGAACGGGATCCCCTTCCCCATTTTGTGTTTCCCAGCGTACCATAAAATCACCGTTTTGATCGACCGGCGGGGTAAGAATTGCCTTCCAGTCGATATCTCCGGTGGTTGTGGCAGAAAGAATGGTATTCCCCGCCGCATCTGCCACTAATGCTGTGGAACCAGATAAAGCTGCAACTTTATAGGGATTATTTTGCGGTCCCGCACTGAAGCCATCAATAGCTTCACAAAGCTGGTCTTTCCACCGAATTCCGGCAAAGGCATCAGGGTCGTTTTCTCTTTCAAAGGCTGCCAGATCGGCTACCATTCGGGCATGTCCATTTGATACTCTGTATAATTCCCCATTCCGCGCAAGGTCTGTTCCTGCGGTTGAAAGGAAAGCGTTTCCGCCTCCAATAGCTGCGATTCCCTGTATATCTGATGCCGCATCCAATTCGATCATAGTTTTAATTTCACCATTTTTAATGATTTGAACACTTCTTGAATCACCATCATTAAGCCCCACAAGAATACTACCATCAGGAGTACTTGCGATGTCATACACCGGAGAAGAAAATATAAACGGACCGGAAGCAAGGTTTTCTTTCACATTTAAGTCGGCAGTTTGGATTGTATCCATAGGTTCTTTCTCACAGGAGAATAAAATGGCAAAACAAAATAGCCATATGATCCTGTTACATCTCTTTCTAATAACGTTGTTAGAATTTTTCATAATTTCTGATTTTTTAGTTAATAATTAGTTTCAATTAAACCTGGGGAGAATTGTTGTTTACTTCTTAATTAAGGCAGCGAAATTTCTGCGACGGTAAATGTTTTCAGCATATTTTTAGAAGCCGGGTCAGGAACTTCGGCAACCCATGCGTAATTTCCGGGTTGAAGATCAACAGTAATATAGGCCGTATTACCCGCGGGCATTTCCTGGGCACCACCTAAAAATTTTACCGGGGCCGGAGTGTTTAAACCATCGGGAGTGGTCCAGGTCATCCAGGAATTGAGCTTTTCCAAATCTGCTCCCTCTTCAAGTTTTACCAAATGCACATCATGGCCCAGGAAATGCTCGTGTGGCCCCTGATCTTTAAAATGAACTGCTATTGTTTGTACTCCCGACGTTACATTTTTCTGCATTTCTATCCCCTCTCCTTTGGATATAGTCATTTCAAGGGTTGCTGTGGGTGGGTTCTGGTTTACGGAATTGTTCCTGACTTTTAGCTCCTTGGTCATAGGGTGAAAAATCCCGTTTGTCTTTACATAACATTCTATCACATAGGTTCCCGGTTCAACGAAAATTGTGGTTTGGGCTGTTTCTCCCGGGGATACAAGGCCTACTCCTCCCGAAAAGATAATTTCAGAAAACCACTTTGGAAGTCTTGAAAATTCTGCAAATCCTTCCTCTGCCTTTCCTTCGTTTATGAGCTTCATAGCATCATTAAAGACAGGTCCAATCTGGCCAAAATCGGCAAAGCTTATTTGCCGACCATCAACAACCGGAAGTTTATCGAGCAGCATAAAATGAGAAATGGGTGAAACATTGGTATATCGGAAAGTTGTCCATCCGGAAGGGATTTCTTCGGGCAGGATAAAATTCATTCCGGTGGTTTTTACTTCCACCAGATTTCCGAATACAGGAAGGTTGGGCCTCTCCCCTTCCAATACCATATCCGGGCTTACCTCATGGGAAAGGTGTTGATCCTTTTGTTCTTTTTTGCAGGAAAAAATAGTTAGCAGGGTGGCCAGAATTAAAAATAATTGAAGTGGTTTTGTCATTTTCATATTGTTAGTTTTTAAAATAATGCTGATGGATCTTTAGTTAAGTGCTAATTAAATGATCCTGATTATCTGATTAATAAGAGTAAAATTAATGTCGATTCTTTGCTAAGTCAGTTTTATGTCTTAGATTGATATCTAAGAGCCAAATTTTTTATGTAATGACCAGAATTTACCTGTTAGGTCCTGCTGAAATCAGAAATGAAAAGGAAGAACTCGAGCATTCCTTTCTTGCCGGTCCAAAGCGCCTGGCGCTTCTCTCATATCTGTTAATAAACAGTCAGCAGGGATTTCACCGCAGAGATAATTTATTGCCATTATTCTGGCCAGATCAGGACCAAAAAAGTGCCCGGAATTCCCTGAGCAATATGTTGTATCATATAAGAAAAACACTGGGAAAAGAGGCTATTGAGAACAGAGGGGCCGAAGAGGTTAAAATCAATCCCGAAGCGGTTTGGGCAGATACTATAGCTTTCAGAAATGCATGCAGGGGAAAAAATTTTCATAATGCAATGGAGCTTTACAGAGGAGAGTTTTTAAAAGGTTTTCATGTAAGTGAAATATCAGCAGAATTTGAATATTGGCTGGAGCAGGAAAGAAAAAGATTCCATGAAATGGCCATAGAAGGATGCAGGGACCTTGCTGAAAAAGCATATAGTGAAGGAGATATTAAGTCTGCTGTTACTCATGCCAAAAAAGCTGCTTTATTAGATCCTTATTCTGAAGCCCTCCATATTAAACTTATTTCTTTTCTCAATAAAATTGGTGATGATTATTCCGCATTAGAATTGCATAATAATTATGCTCACCTCATCCTCAGGGAATTTGGAGATGAACCGGGCGCACATATAAAAACATTGGCAGATGAAATAAGAAGCGGTGTAAAATTGCCCGGAAAGTTAACGGAGGAAAAAAATTTGATTTATAAGGTTAGCCCTGAGCCTTCAATTGCAGTACTCCCTTTTGAAACCTTAGGTGTGGAAAAAGCCACTGCATTCACCGAAGCTATTTACGGAGATATCCTTACCAGACTTAGCCAGATATCTGAACTGTTTGTCACTTCCAGAACATCGGCTCAACATTATTCCAATCCTGTAAAACTGCTTCCTCAAATTGCACGTGAGCTCAAAGTAACATGGATTTTGACCGGAGAGGTCCAGGAAACCGGCAACAGGGTGAAAGTGAGTGTACGTCTTATTAATGCGACAGAGAACAGGCATGTTTGGGCAGAGATCTATGAAAGGGAATTAACGGCAGGTGACCTGTTTTATATTCAGGCCGAAATTACCCAAAAGATTACAGAAGCCTTAAAAATGCGTCTCTCTAATAAGGAAGAAAAAGCCATAAGGCAGATTCCTACTGAAAATCTTGAGGCTTTCCGTTTACAGGCTTTTGGGAGATGGAACCTTGATCAGCGATCGGAAAAAGGAATGCAGCTTGCCGAAGAAAATTTTCGTAAAGCTATTTCTCTTGATCCAAATTATGCCCAGGCATGGTTGGGTCTGGCCGATGCATTATCGCTTTTGCATGACTACGGCTATGAAGCAGATAGCAAGACAATACTACCTGAAGCAGAAAAAGCAGCTCTTGAAGCCCTCAGGCTGGATCCCACTCTGGCTGAAGCTTATTCTTCCCTGGGGCTTCTTCACACCACCCGAAGAAATGGAAAAAATGCCATTAAAAATTTAGAGAAAGCTGTAGAACTAAGGCCTTCAAATGCTGATGCCCATGCCTGGTTATGCTGGATCCTGCTTTTGACCGGGAATAATCACAGAGCTCTGGAAAGTGCACGGGCAGCAGTAACATTCAATCCTTTATCGCAGGAATCGCTGAGCAATCTTTCTTTATCCTTACTTAGTACCCGGGATTTTGAAGGAGCTTTGCATGAAGCAAAAAGATTACTGGATATTCAGCCTGATTTTACCACCGGCTGGCTTGAGGCGGGGGTGGCTCTATATCACCTGGGAAGATTTGTGGAAGCGAAAGAAACCCTCCTGGATCTGGAGGTTCCCTGGGCAGGAAACGGCCCCCTGATAACAAGGATCCTTTGCTGTATAGAAAGTGGCGAATATCCGGAAGCTGAAAAACTTTCCAAAGAGATAGAAGATGACGAATTTGCGAAAGCTGTTTTTTTAGCTGCCGGCGGAAAAATAAATGCAGCATTTGAAATTTTCAACAATATAATAAATTGGAATTACTGGGAAATACTTTCCATTTTTCATTTCTATCCAAAACCTTTAGATACAATTCGTGCAGATGATCGTTTTTCCCGGATCCTTAAAAAGATTAACCGCCAGTGGGGCCTCCAGGCAAATCATAATGCCAGGAATGTGAATAACCCTCGAACGGCAACAGCAGGTATAAGCAACAATGAATTTCAGCCTCAATCGAATTCCAGTATCGCGGTACTGCCTTTCAAAGATCTCAACTCCGGGGATCCTCAATTTGCTCATGGTCTCCATGGAGATATTTTAACTTCTCTGGCCGGAGTAAAGGATCTGCAGGTTATTTACCGGACTTCGGTGAAACACTATGAAAACACAAAGAAAACATCTGCAGTGATTGGAAAAGAGTTAAATGTTATATGGTTGCTTAAAGGAGAAGTTCACCAAACACCGGAACAAATTAAGGTGAATTTGAGACTTATTAATGCCCCGGGAAATTCTGAAATCTGGAGCCAGTCATACAGCAGGAAATTAACAGCAGAAAATATTTTCCTCCTAAGGGAAAATATTACGAAAGATATCCTGGAGATCCTGGATTTGCAATCTACCGAAGAAGAAAAGGGGCAGGTCCTGCAAAACCCTACCAATAATCTGATGGCTTACCGTTTGTACATACAGGGGCGCAATTGCCTGGACCAGCGAACTGAATCTGCGCTATACCAAGGGTTGGATTGTTTCCAGGGGGCGATAGAGACAGATCCTGATTATTCTTTAGCCTGGTCTGGTCTTGCTGATGCTCTTTCCCTCCTCTTTTATTATGGTTTCCCCCTTCCCAAAAATAGTCCCGATCCTTTGGAAGCTGCCCAAAAATCTGTCGCCCTGAACAGTGATTTAGGGGAAGCTCACGCTTCACTTGGAATAGCATATTCCACCCAACAGGAAGGTGCGGCCGGTTATCGGGAACTTGAACTTGCGGTAACACTCACTCCGGGATATGCCGAGGCTCTTATATGGTTTGGATGGATCAATCTTATTTTAAACCGTCCTGTTGAGGCTTTAAATTCTGCTCTCAAAGCATTAAGACTGAATCCTCTTGCACCTGCATTCAGAGTTTATCTTTCTGATATTTATCTTGCTAATAAAGAATACGACAAAGCGCTAAAAGAAGCCAAAAGAGCCCGCGAAATAAATCCGGATTATGGAATGGCTCATTTTATGGAGGGACTTTCCTTTTATCACGTGGGAAAATTTGAGAAAGCGGTGCGGGCTTTTGAAAAAGCTCTTGAAAAAATTCCTGCCAGAGGTACTCCCAATCATTCAGAAGTAAAAACAGCACTTGCTTTCACCTATCATGCCCTGGGAGATCATCAATGGGGCGTGGATTTTAAAGAAAAGTTATTTGGCAGGATAGATCCTTTCCCCCTGGGTATGCTCCAGGCCTTATATGGAGAAATTGACGAAGCTTTTAAAACATTTGAACGGGTAAAAGATTGGGCTTCTTTTTCTACAGAATTCATCCGGTATCTGTTTCCGGAAGCACTTGCTCCTTTGAGAAACGATTATCGTTTTCCCTATCTTATCGGTGATCTCAACAAGGCCTGGGGATTAAATGAAGATGGAAACATTCATTAAGCGGACTGCATTTTTATTTTTTCCGGAATGTCTGCTCATATCCCAAAGGCATTTAACCTCAATCACATGTCATAATTTTACCGGGTTTACCACAGGAAAAGTAGCGAACAGAGAATGATCAGAAATCATCCTCTTCCAGAGAGCGCATTTTGTGGATGTAGCGGGAGAGCATCCTGCTGGATTCCTGCTGGATCTTAAGTTTCATTGATTTACTCCACCCCAGCATATAACCTTTGAGACCCAGGGCTTGCCGGGACCATTTCCACAGATCAAAATGATCTGTATGTTGCAGGATCTTTCCGTTCTGAATGTAAAAGGTACCTACCACCTCGTTGACAACCCGGCGTTTTTCCGGACCGTAGTAATAGATGGCAGTCCACCTGGCGCTCGCGTTGTAATCATTGGCCTGAATGTCGCTGTAGCTTATACTAAGCTCCCCTTTGCTTTTTTCCACAAGCATATACCACATAGCCCTCACCCGGTCTCCTTTTAAATGCCCAAAAGCAGGATCATAGAAAACCACGTCTTTATGGTAACAGGCGTTCATGGCTTTTGGATCTCCATTTTGGAAAGCCCGGTAAAAATCCTCAATAAGTTTTTCATGGGGATGCTGCATACCGTAAAGATACAATGAACTACCTCGTTGCAAGCATACGAGGTATCAATTTCCAAAAAAAAACAAATCCCAAATTCCAAAAAAGGAAAAGCGATGCAAGCATCGGGAATTAAACCCTAAGAGATTAAACCTTAGTACAGCGATTAAAATGCTTAAGGGGAAGATAGTTTAGAAATATCTGACTTCGTCGAATCTTTGATTTCCTGATGTTTGAAGAAATCATTTCAAGACCAAAGCACACAGCCTTTAATAAAGACATTTATTTAAGTCGAATTTTTTCATTTTATAGACCAACTTCTATATAACAGAAACTGGTTATTTTGATTCTCTGGAATAGATTAAATTTTTCTTATTGATTCTGCCTCCCGAAAGAGAAATCTGTATTTTGCTATGCAGGTTTTATATTATGATTGCTACTGAATAAATTTTCAGGATCCCATTTCTTTTTAACCTCCATAAGTCGGTCATAATTTTGACCATACGCAGTTTTTATCCGCTCTTGCTCATCATGGCACATCAAATTTACATATACACCACCAGCAGCTTCTTTTTGAATTGTCTTATGAAAATCTTTAGCCCAGTTAATGTTTTTTTCGTCCTCACGGGCGTCACTCCAACCGGGAAAGATGTGCAGGTAATAAGCCTTATCTCTGTGTGGAAAGGCCGTAGCGGTAATGTCCGGCTTATTGGCCGCTCCCCCCATAGGTTCGAGGTAGGCCATCGTAAAAGCTCCGGGCAGCTGCCGGGTATACGTAACAAAATTTTCTATTGTTGTATCACTTATTTCCGAAAGATAATGTGCTTTTGTAAACCATCTTAAGCCTTTGGGCACTCCCGCATCAAAGGAGGTTTGAATTTTCGTATACTCCATAGGCTGAAGTAATTTAAGAAACGGCTCCCCGAATTCCTGCAGAGGTTTTAGTTCTGCCTTTGCCTTTTCAGGATCTCCGGAATGACAGGCAATTAATGCGCAGGTGGTTTTTCCGTGGTATTCCTTCGGAAAAGGTTCCACCGGGGGCACATTCAGAAAAAAAGCATAGCATTGGATTTCTTCAGGGGCATTTGCCATAAATTCCCGGTAAAACCGAAGTATTTCTTTTCCCTGTTCATAAGGGAAATAGGCCTGAAAAGAAAGCACCTCCGGTCCTACTTCATGTAGTCGGAATTCAAAGGAAGTCACTATTCCAAAATTTCCACCCCCGCCCCGGATCGCCCAAAAGAGATCTGCATTCTCTTCTTCGTTTGCAGAAATGATCCGGCCATTGGCGGTTACGATCTCCACCGAAATGATATTGTCCAGTGTCATTCCATACCTGCGGGACAAATACCCCGATCCTCCTCCCAATGCCAGGCCGCCAATACCTATGGTGGAAACAGTGCCTGTGGTAGTGGCAAGGCCATGTTTTTGTGCTGCAGCATCGAATTTGCCAACTGTGGCTCCTCATTCAACCTTTGCCGTCCTGTTACCTGCATTTACTTCAACAGAGTTCATCAAAGAAAGATCGATCACCAAACCATCATCACAAACCGAATTTCCGGCATAATCATGCCCTCCTCCCCTCACCGAAAATTTAATATTGTTATCCTTCACAAAATTTACGGCCTGCACGACATCTTTAGAATTACGACATTTGGCAATGCCTGCCGGATATTTATCATATAAACCATTCCATAGCCGGCGAGCCTCATCGTACTCCCTGTCTTCGGGAAGAATCAATTTTCCGGAGAATTCTTTACCGAAATTCTGTAAGTTTAAATCTTTCTTTTCCATTTCCTGCTATTTGAAATTCATCTTAATATTCTGACCACCTCTTTTGTTCCTGTTAATTCATTAATTATTAAGTACCGTGTTTTAAAAAATTCACTTCGGGCTCGGCAGATATTTCCTGACTGTGGCCCAGTGAATAAGACCCGGAAAATGTTTACCCATAAAACCTAATACTTTTCCGTGCCCGGTAATGATCACCTCTCTTTTTCTTTTTTTGATGCCTTTCAGCATCTGCTTTACCGCTTTATCCGCGGGCCACATAAGATTTTTTGGTCTCCTGTCCTCCCATTCGGGACGATAAATTCCATTGTTGTCCACCTGCCCGATCTCACTTTCAATAAAACCCGGATGAATGGTTGTACATGAAACTCCGCTGCCGTGTAATTCCATGGAGACTACCTGTCCTATTGACCTCACAGCTGCTTTTGAAGCGGCATAAGCGGCTCCCTGCGGGGAGGAGATCATTGCTGCGACACTTCCCATAAGTACTATCCTTCCACTACTTTCTCTCAGGTATGGCAGACTATATCTAATGGTACTTGTAAGACCTACCACATTTACGTCCAGCTGCCGTCTCCAATCCTCGGCGCTTAAGGATTCTATTTTACCCCCTACCCCAAACCCCGCATTAGCCACTGCGATGTCCAGCCTTTCAAAATGAGAAACGATCTCCTGTACCGCCCGCCCCACTTCCTGTTCTATAGCTACATCACAGGGAACAGCCAGGGCCTTTTGACCGAATTTTTCAATTTCCTTTACAAGATCTTCAAGGCGATCTCTTCTTCTTGCCGATACAGCCACATGTGCCCCCTCCCGGGCGAACTGGATAGCCATTTCACGGCCTATTCCGGAGGAAGCACCGGTGATCCATACAATTTGGTCTTTGAACATTATAATGCTTTAGGTTGGTTACAGGTTTCAATGATTGTAAAAAGATATGATTTTGTTTTCAATTTTATATTAAAAACCTGATCAATATCAGTTTTTAATCATTTGAGGTTAAATCTATTTTTATTAACTTTAAGAGATTGAAAATCTTAAAGTTAGCATATGCCATTCTGCAATATCATGCTATCGGTTATTCCATGTGGAATTTTTAAAATTCCATACTTTTGCCAATCCTTAAAACTACCTTCCAATGAAAATTTACGATGACAAACACATCAAGAATGTGGTATTTGTTGGCGCTCATAACAGCGGCAAAACCACACTTGCAGAAACCATGCTTTTTGAAGCCGGATTAATTAATCGCCGTGGAACTGTGGAAAACAGGAATACGGTTGCAGATTACCATGAGATTGAACATGAAAAAGGGAATTCGGTTTTTGCCACTCCCCTGCATACAGAATGGCGCAACTACAAGATCAATATTATAGACACTCCCGGCCTGGATGATTTTATAGGAGAGGTGATCTCCTCCATACGGGTGGCAGATACTATTGTAACAGTGCTCAATGGCCAGCAGGGGGTAGAAGTTGGAACCGAGATCATATGGAATTATATAGATAAATATCATAAACCCACCCTTTTTGTGATAAACCAGATCGATCATCCCAATCTTAATTTTGAAGAAAGTTTTAAAAGCATTAAAGGGCTGGTAGGGAACAATGCAGTAAAAATTCAATATCCTTTTATTCAGGATGGCGCTCAATGCATTGTTGATGTGCTCAAAATGAAAATGTATAAATTTTCTGCGGAAGGGGGAAAACCTTCAAAACATGCCATTCCTGAAGACCAGTTGGAAATTGCGGAAAGACTTCACAACGAACTTGTGGAAAAAGCCGCGGAAAATGATGAAGAATTAATGGAGCTTTATTTTGATAAGGGAACACTTCCTGAAGATGAGTTGAGAAAAGGCATAAAGGCCGGAATGCTTAATCATGATCTTTTTCCCGTGTTTTGCGTTTCTGCCCTTCAGGATATGGGCAGCGGAAGGTTAATGGGATTTATTGATAATGTCGCCCCGGCTGCAGCCGATCTTAATCCTGAACAAAGTGTGGATGGCAAGGAAATTCCTTCGAGAAAAGATTCCCCAACCGTCCTGTTTGTTTTTAAGAATGTACACCAACCAAACCTGGGTCAGGTGACTTTCTTTAAAGTAATAAGTGGAGAAATTAGATTAAATGATAAACTGATAAACAGCAGAAACGGTGAAACAGAAACTTTTAATCAGCTATTCATCATGGATGGGAAGGATCGGAAGTCGGTAACCCGTCTCACCGTTGGAGATATTGGTGCCAGCCTGAAATTAAAATATACAGAGACCAATGACACCCTTGCCCAGGAAGGTTTTGATATTGAAATAAAACCAATTCAGTATCCTCAACCAAGAATAAGACGTGCTGTTTATGCTGTGAATACAAAAGATGAGGAGAAACTCACAGATTCATTAAAGAAGATCCATAGCCAGGATCCAACGGTATTATTGTCATTTTCAAATGAGACCCGCCAGATGATACTGGCCTGTCAGGGAGAATTGCACCTCGCCACCATAGACTGGACCTTGAAGAATATTTATGGAGTTGAGGCATATTTTGAAAAACCAAAGATCTCCTTCCGCGAAACTATTCAGCGCTCCTCTGCAGCAAATTACCGGCATAAAAAGCAATCGGGCGGTTCAGGACAATTTGCACAGGTACATATGAAAATTGAACCCTGGTTTGAGGGAATGGAAGAACCCGAGGGATTCAATATAAGGGGTAAAGAAGAAATTGATCTTCCCTGGGGTGGCAAACTTATTTTCTATAACTGTATTGTTGGCGGAGTGATAGACCTCAGGTACCTGCCATCCATTTTGAAAGGCATTCTCGAAGTAATGGAAAAAGGACCTTTAACCGGTTCCTATATCCGCGATGTGAGGGTAATGGTTTATGACGGAAAAATGCACTCTGTAGATTCCAACGATATTTCTTTTAAGATCGCAGGAGCACATGCCTTCAGGGAAGCGTTTCTTAATGCAAATCCCAAGCTGCTGGAACCCGCCATGGAGCTTCTTGTCACCACTCCGGAAGATATGGTAGGAAACGTTATGACAGAGCTGCAAACCCGAAGGGCTATTATTTTGGGAATAGAAAATAATAAAAATTACCAGCTTTTAAAATGCGTAGCTCCCGAAACCGAACTCTATGGTTTCTCTACCGAGTTAAGATCACTGACCCAGGGAAGGGCAACCTACAAATCCAAATTTACAGCCTACCAACCTGTGCCGGAAAATATACAGAGGGAAATGCTGAGTAATAAAGAAATTGTGGGAGTAGCGGGGAGATAGCTAATAGCCCTAAATTAAAAGCTCCCCTCTTTAGAAAAAGGGGGGAAAATTTCTCTTCCGAAAGGAAAGGAAATTGGGGAGTTTGAAAGGTTTTTTCTATTAAATTTTATGAACCCTTCCGTCTTAATCAGCTATTAACTTCTCGTTATAACAGAATTTCAGAAAGCTGATTAAGCCACCTTCCCTTAAAAAAAGGGAAGGAGCTTTTTGATTGTACATTTCATGACATCTTTGGTAACCGGGAGATCTTGAAAAGTATCCCGATAGATTCTGAAACAAGTTCAGAATGACGGTTATTAAAAGACCAATCCAAAAAGGGCGTCACCCTGAATTTATTTCAGGGTATAATTTGATAGAAGTTCAATTCACGCTAGATGCTGAAGCAAGTTCAGTATTACTGTATGCTCTCGTCACCTTGAATTTAGTTCAGGCTATATAGGTCTTAAAGACCTTAGTTTATCTAAAATAAACTTATTACTGCAACTCAGGCTCAAGAACATTCCAGACCGTCTCTGCCATGATCCTTTGACCTTCGGCAGTGGGATGTATTCCGTCGCGTTGGTTGAGTTCTGGTACTCCCCCGACGTTTTCAAGAAGGAATGGGATGAGCAGCGCATCATTTTCTTCAGCTAACTCCGGAAACATATTGCTAAAGTTTTGGGTATATTCACGGCCAAAATTTGGCGGCATTTGCATCCCGGCAATAATGATCTTCACATCAGGATTGTTTTCCTTTACCGCATCAATGATGGCCTGCAGATTTCTTTTGGATTCTTCTACGGGCACGCCTCTTAAGCCGTCATTGGCTCCGAGTTCAAGAACAAAAACATCAACATCCTGGTTGAGCACCCAGTCGAGTCGGCTTCTTCCACCCGCGGTGGTTTCCCCGCTCAATCCGGCATTCACGACCTGGTAAGGCAGGTCCAGGGAATCTATTTTTTTCTGAATAAGTGCAGGATATGCCTGTTCCTGTTCAAGACCAAGCCCGGCTGTAAGGCTTGTGCCATAAAACATAATAAGTCCGGTTTCGGTAGTAGTTTCTACCCTATTTTCAACCTCATCTATTGATGAAGATCTTTCATTTTGATTTGTTCTATCTCCGCACGAAAGCAGAATTAAACTCCATAACAAAACATAAAATTTTTGCAAGTTTCTCATAACACTATATCTAAAATCAATTTCGTTTCTTTATTTTGTCGTATTTCCTATAAAAAATTCCACATAAAAGAAGATGGCAAAGATATTAAACGTTCACAACTTAGAAAAAACCTATTCCAGCGGCGACCGGAAATTAACAGTACTCCATGACATAAGTTTTGATATTGAGGAACGAGAGACCTTTGCAATCGTTGGTCCTTCAGGAAGTGGCAAGACAACACTTCTTGGTTTATGTGCCGGACTCGACCAGCCAGACTCAGGAAATATCACCTTATGTGGTGCTGATATTGGAAGCCTTACCGAAGATGAAAGAGCGGTCCTTAGGAACCGGAATATAGGATTTGTATTTCAGGATTTTCAACTGCTTCCTACTTTAACTGCTCTTGAAAATGTTGCGGTTCCTCTCGAATTACAAGGATCCAAAGATGCCTCAAAAATTGGAAGGGAACTGCTGGAAAAAGTGGGATTGGGAGACAGGATAAACCACTATCCTTCCCAACTCTCCGGCGGGGAACAACAGCGGGTGGCAGTTGCCCGGGCCTTTTCCAACTCCCCTTCCATTCTGTTTGCCGATGAACCTACCGGAAACCTCGATGCAGAAACAGGGGAAAAAGTGATCGAACTACTTTTTAACCTCAATAAGGAATCAGGTACAACACTGGTGATCGTTACCCACGATCTGGAACTGGCTCAAAAAACCGGTCGTATCCTTAAACTTAAAGGAGGAAAGATCGTAGATAATACAGTAAATACTTCTCTATGAATTCAGAGAAATTAAGATCTTCAAAACCGGGTTATAACTGGTTGTTTAAAATGGCCTGGAGAGATGGAAAGGCAAGTGCCCGAAAGCTTACGCTGTTTATGGCCTCAATCATTTTAGGAATAGCAGCAGTGGTTTCCATTCAGTCTTTTGGTGAGAACCTTAAGGATAATATTGCCTTGCAATCCAAAGCTCTGATGGGGGCAGATTTTAAGATTGACTCCAGCACCGAACCCAATGAAAGGGTTCTCGAGATCATTGATTCCCTGGGAGGGGCAGATGCCCGGGAGATCGCATTTCCGTCTATGGCAGCATTTCCAGGCAACGGAGCCACAAAATTTGTACAAATAAGAGGAATTGAAGATGGTTTTCCGTTATACGGAGCACTTGAAACAGAACCCGTTGAGGCCGCAAATAAATATCAATCTCAGGGAGCGGCTCTGGTAGATGCCACTGTGATGTTGCAACTCAATCTTCGCCCGGGAGATAGTATTAAAATTGGTGATATTACACTTCCAATTGCAGGCTCTTTGATAGCGGTTCCCGGAAGCACAGCTATATTCAGCTCAGTTGCGCCGCCGGTGATTATCCCCTACCGCTATATTGAAGAGACCAATCTTGTGCAGGCCGGAAGCAGAATCAGATATGAATTTTATTTCAGGGTTCCCCAGGCTAACCTTGAAGTTCTGGATAATGAAGTGGAGAGAGAACTTGAGCGTCATGAAGCCGATCTTGACACCCATACTTCAACAAGCGAACGTATGGGAAAACGATATGAGAATTTTGGCAAGTTCCTTAATCTTGTGGCATTCATCGCGTTATTACTGGGATGTGTGGGAATTGCGAGTGCCATTAATATCTATATCAAGGATAAACTTCGTGCTGTTGCGGTATTAAAATGCCTGGGAGCCACAAGACGGCAAACTTTCAAGATCTACCTGATCCAAATTGCGGCAATTGGCCTTCTGGGGGGGCTTATTGGTACAATTCTGGGGTTGATACTTCAGCAATTATTCCCCTTATTTCTTGGGGATCTTTTACCGGTAGATGTAGAAATGTCATTTTCTCCGCGAATCATTTTTATGGGGTTATTACTGGGAATCACCATGTCTGTACTTTTTGCGCTTTATCCTTTAATGGGCACTTTATATGTTTCGCCACTACAGACATTGAGAGTGGATACTGAAGGCAAAACCAATTCAGGGAGAGCAGGTCTTCTTGTGTTAGCGGGAATATTTCTATTTATTCTCCTCTTCTCTTACTGGTTACTGGAAGACTGGCGATATTCTTTTGCCTTCGTTGCAGGGATCATAATTACTTTTTCGGTTCTGGCAGGAATTGCGAAACTGTTTATGCAAGCGATCAAAAGGTTTTTCCCTTCCTCATGGGGGTTCCCTGCCCGTCAAAGTATTCTGAACTTATTCCGCCCTCAGAATCAAACCCTCACTTTGATTCTGGCGATTGGTGTGGGATCATTCCTTATAAGCACTCTTTATTTTACAAAGGATGTTCTGCTGGATCAGGCCAATTTTGAAACTGAGACAGGAAGTCCCAACATCATTATGCTTGATATTCAAAGTGCTCAACAGCAAGAAGTTTTAAATACTATAAGACAAAACGAATTCCCTGTCATGGATGATATTCCCATAGTGACCATGAGGGTGCATAGTATTAAAGGCAGGTCTGTAAATCAGATCAAGGAAGATACGGTGCGCCAGGTGAACCGCTGGATACTCAATCATGAGTTCAGGGTAACCTACCGGGATTCCATAGTAGCTTCTGAATCCCTTGAACAGGGAGAATGGATCCCCGAAGTTTCAAATTTAAATCTGGTGCCGATTTCCATAAGTGATAATTTTGCCGAAGATGCCCGGGTGACGGTGGGTGATGAACTCACTTTTAATGTACAGGGGGTTCTTTTAAAAACGATTGTGGGAAGTATTAGAACCGTGGACTGGAGCAGAATGCAGATGAATTTTTCCATCGTTTTCCCCAAAGGAGTTCTGGAAGATGCACCTCAATTCAGAGTAGTAACCACCAATGTTTCAGATGAAGGATCATCGGCCCGGCTGCAGCAACAAATTGTACGGGACTTTCCCAATATTACCATTATTGATATGCGCCAGGTTCTTACTGTAATCCAGGGGCTTCTTGACAAAATCTCCTGGCTAATCAATTTTATGGCATTCTTCAGCATTCTCACAGGGATCATTGTCTTGCTGGGAGCTGTGAGAACCAGCAAATTTCAGCGGATAAAGGAAAGTGTGCTATTAAGAACAATTGGCGCGAGAAGCAGCCAGATCTTAAAGATCCTGGCTCTGGAGTACATGTTCCTGGGGATTCTGGGAGCACTGTCGGGAATATTATTATCCCTGGTGAGCAGTCAGCTGCTCGCATGGCAGGTTTTTGAATCCCCATTCGTGCCATCCCTATTTCCATTCCTTGTATTATTCCCGGGAATCACATTGCTTGTAATGTTCATCGGCTTGATCAACAGCATAAGTGTGATTAAAAGTCCGCCGCTGGAAGTCCTGCGGAAGGAAAGCAGGTAATAAGAAAACTTCTGAATTATTTCAAACCTGACCCAGGTCATATTACCCGCCGTCTTTTTATCTGAAATTTGGAGGATAAAATTTATCCTGATGGAATCACACACATATAATGTAGACCTGGTCTGGCTGGCCGACAGAAAAGGAGAGATCTCCTCGCCGGAACTCAATGATGCAATTGAAGTAGCAACACCTCCTGAATTTCCAAAGGGAATGCCCGGAATCTGGTCTCCAGAACATCTGTTTACAGCTGCTGTGAGCAGCTGTTTCATGACAACTTTCCTGGCAATTGCAGAAAATTCCAATCTTCAGTTTAAGGATCTGTTTTGTCCTGCCAGAGGTATCCTGTTGCGGGAAGAGGGAAAATTTGTTATGAGCCAGATCGTGCTTGAACCTGTATTGACTATCCTCAACGAAGAAGATAGGGAAAAAGCAGAAAAGATCCTTATCAAAGCTGAAAGGGCCTGTCTCATCTCCAATTCAATTACCTCCGAGATCTTTTTGAAAACACGGGTAATCGTTGAAGAAACCATGACGGTATAATAATAAAAACCTCTCCTATAAAAATCCCAATATCTCAGGTATTGGGATTATTTGGTTTGTAGTTTTTTTCATTATTCATAATATATTCAGGTTATCCTTCAAAATAATAATTCAGAAATAGATTAGATTTGAATAAAATTTACTGCTTCCGGCCAACTAAAGTGCAGAACTAGTGGTGGTAGGATTTAGATTAAATCCTGGTCTTTATTAAACATAAGATCATTACTAATCAATATAATATGAGAACCTTTCCTGCAGCACAAACCATTTTATTGATCATTGCAGCTATGGTAGCTGTATTGACCTGGGTCATTCCTTCCGGTCAATATGATGTGTTAAGCTACGACAAATCAGAATCTGTTTTCATAGTGAAATCTGCAGAGGGGACAACACAGCTACCAGCTACCGAAGAAACTTTATCATCCCTCAACGTTCAAATTCCTTTAGAAAGTTTTACTTCAGAAGCCATTTATAAACCCATAAGCATTCCCAATACTTACAAGGCAGTTGATGCACAACCACAAGGGATCTGGGAGTTCTTACAATCTCCCATTAAAGGGATAATTGAAACAGCCGATATTATTTTTTTAGTTCTCATTATAGGCGGAATTGTTGCAGTGGTTGAAAAAACCGGAGCTTTTAGTGCGGGTATAGGGTGGTTATCAAAAGCTTTGGAAGGCCGAGAGTATTTGCTGGTCATAGCCACCACAAGTTTAGTTGCCCTTGGCGGAACAACCTTTGGTCTTGCTGAAGAGGCTATTGCATTCTTACCCATTTTAATCCCCGTCTTTATAGCTGCCAAATATGATGCAATGGTTGCCTTTGCTTCAGTTTTCCTGGGCTCTGCAATTGGAACAATGTGTTCAACCACCAATCCTTTTTCTACCATTATTGCTTCAGATGCTGCCGGAATTGTGTGGACCCAGGGTATTGAGGGGCGCATCCTAATGCTGGTAATTTGCATTGCGATCACCATTATTTTTATTCTCCGATATGCCCGAAAGGTCAAAGCAAACCCTGAAGCTTCAGTAATTTATGCGCAAAAAGAAGAAATTGAGGAGGCATTCAGTTATAGAAAAGAACAAGCTATTCCAAAGCTTTCAACAAGACTGCTGTTAATATTACTGGTGTTTATGATCTGTTTTGTGACCATGGTTACCGGCGTTATTGCCTTTGAATGGTGGTTTATTGAAATGACCTCGGTGTTTTTCTTTGGAGCTATTATAATTGGAATTATAGGAAAAATACGCGAATCTCAATTTATAAACACTTTTGTGCATGGGGCAGGACAGTTACTGGGAGTTGCTTTTATTATTGGATTGGCAAGAGGCATTTCCATTTTGATGAACGATGGCCTTATAAGCGATACCGTTCTTTACAATGCCGCGAGTTTTACAGAAGGAATGGGTAAAGGCTTATTTATAAATGTGTTGTTTGTAATCTATAATTTCATAGCTTTTTTTGTGCCGTCATCTTCTGGAACTGCTGTTCTTACCATGCCGGTTATTGCCCCACTGGCTGAAACAGTGAATATTGGCAGGGAGGTTATAGTCAATGCCTACCAGTTTGGTCACGGATTATTTAATGCCGTAAGCCCAACAGGATTGTTACTCGCCTTTTTGGGATTAGCAAAGATAAGATATGACCAATATTTGAAATTTATCTGGCCACTTATTGCGATTTTGGCAGTAGTCAGTATGATCTTTTTAAGCATTTTGGTGTTATAAGCAAATCACAATATTTCATTAGAAAAATTTCCAGAACCGTCTTCGTTTGCGCGACACTATAAATAAAAATGGTGCGGCTAACAACCTAAACTTCTTTCATATTAGATACTGAACCACGCCAACGGAAGTTCAGAATGAGGTGATCCAGAATGAAAAAATATTTCAATAATCAAAATTTTTTACAAGGCAATTAAACGTTGCGACCAATTTTTGAGCATTTGTCATCATCTTATGCCTGTTTAGATGTGAATTCCCTTATTATACAAAACACAAACTCCACCGATCACAATGTATTTGATTATTACAAAATACCCGGTTTTCAAATCATTCAGGAATTGAATAATCTTATCTCAGATCTGGTAAACTTAACCAAGGATTAAATTCTTCCCCACCATCCAAAACAACTCATTGAAGAAGATTATGTTCGCAGGTACTTCCTTTATATCATAAATTTAATTTAGCTCCAATGATGCATTTGTTCCGAAAACTTTTTTACATCCTTCGGACAAAAAATACGGGTATTCGTCCTGGATGATTTTTCTTATTGAATGAATTTCAGGTAATTAGAAAATATTTCAAAAATATTCACTAACCATTTTAAACAAATCCAAAGAAACATATCATCCATCCAAAACTTTTACCACATAGGATTACAATCGATGTAACAGCTACAGTTTTGACAGGCTTCCCTATGATAATATGAAGCCAATCACATGGAAGTAAATATGCGTGATGTAGTTTATAAATATAGAAGGTTAAAAAACTTACAATATGAAATCAAAAAACTGGGTGTTAATGGTTTACACGCATTCATTATCATAAGAATGGACAATGAGTGATGCCAGGCTTGTTGAAAAATCAGTTGTATCCTACGTTATGAATTGTATTACATCGTTTTTGGAATTTGGATTTTTCAATTGATTACCAGCCCAATATGGTTGAAATATTTTCAATATGGACCGTTCGAATGGTTATGGTGTTGGTTAACTTCTGGGAAGAAACAGTCTTTTAAAATTAAAAACTAGGCATGTGACATCAGGCGGAACAATAAGTTGTGCGTAAAATAAAAACAAGAACTAACAAACACAAAAGAACTATGAAAAAATTAATCATCCTTCTAATTTTAATTCAGATTTCTAATGTTATTTATGGACAAGAAAATATAGATTTCTCTCTTTCCTTTAATCATATAGCATTGTCAGTTAAAGACGTAGATGTATCCGCTAAATTTTACACAGACGTTCTTAATTTGGAACTAATTCCTTTGCCCCCAGAAGCTAAAGACGTAAAGTGGATGTCATTAGGAGATGGTAAGGAATTACACCTATTATCAGTTTTGAAAGATGATATTAAAACGAATAAGGCCATTCACCTTGCTCTATCAACTGCAAATTTCAATGTATTTGTTCAGAAACTGACAGAAATGAAGGTTGAATACTCTGATTTCCCCGGAAACCTTAATAAAATTAACATAAGACCTGATGGCATTCAACAAGTGTTCTTTCAAGACCCGGATGGTTATTGGATTGAAGTGAATAGCATTAATCAATAAGATAAAGCTAGTTAACAACAATACCTACACGCAAGTAAGGATTTTATTTCATAAGATAGGAAAGTGCAAAAAATCCCTGACTGTGTGTAACTGTAAATCGTTGATAGAAGACGAACTGTTAATTTGAGAATTCCATTTAACAAATAATAAAACAACAAATAAAACAAATGAAAAACAAAGTAGCACTCATTACCGGGGCAAGTAGTGGAATAGGAAGAGCAACAGCAGAAGCCTTTGCCGAAAAAGGTGCTAAAGTCGTGGTTGCAGCACGCCGGAAAGAAGAACTTGACAGCCTGGTCGCTTCTATAGAAGCAAAAGGCGGAAAAGCTTCGGCAATCAAAACAGATGTTTCTGATGCAAAAAGCGTCGAACTCATGGTTGCACATACGTTGAAAGTATTTGGTCGATTGGATTTTGCCATAAATAATGCAGGTATAGAAGGACAACTTAATATGGTCACTGACCTAGAAGAAGACGATTGGGACCAGGTTCTTGACATCAATCTAAAAGGCGTATTTCTCTCTTTGAAATATGAGGCCAGAGCGATGTTGAAATTGGGCCACGGTGGTGCGATCGTAAATGTTGGTTCTGTCAATTCATTTCTTGGTTTCCCAACAGGGTCGGCTTATGTCGCTTCAAAACATGGGTTGATAGGCTTAACAACAAGTGTATCTGCCGAACTTGCATCACAAGGTATACGCATTAACTTGTTGTGTCCGGGAGCAATAGTGACTCCCATGCACCAGCGATTGCGAGGGATTGTTGGTGATGACTTGTATGATAAAACCTTGTTGCCAACTGTACATTTGAGACGTGCAGGACTTCCGGAAGAAATGGCGAAAACCATTGTGTTCCTTTGTTCAGAGGAAGCAAGTTATATAACAGGAACCACACTTACAGCCGACGGTGGGCTTACTTTAACGATGTAAAATGATAAATTAAAATTTAGAGATCCAACTCAAAAACATAAACCAAATGGAAACACTCAACACCCTGATAAGCATAAACTTCGATTTATTTACTGTGGTTCTACTTGTAATTTTCTTTACCGCAGAAAATGTATTCAACACCCAATTTAAATTTGATAAAATGGGTAAGCATTTACTTGAAAACATAGGTTTTTTAATACTCATAACTTTATTGAATTTTTTTTGGGCAGGCATTATCGTGATTGCAGTTGATTGGTTGCATACGCATGAAATAGGTTTGTTTCATCATTTAGATTTACCCGTTTGGTTATTTCTGCTGTTTAGCGTGATGATTTTTGACATGGCCAATTACTGGTTCCATCGTATTGCACACTACGTCCCTTTTTTATGGAATTTCCACCGCGTGCATCACAGTGACAGTCGCATGGATGCTTCCTCTAACATAAGGGTACATCCCATTGAACTTGTTTTTTATTTTGGGTCTTCAGGAGTTGTAGCGGCGGCACTTTTTGGATTAGACACAACCGGGCTTGGTTTGTTTGTTTTAATCATTATTCCCTATGTGTTTATAGAACATTGCAATCTAAAATATCCTGCTTGGATTGATAAGACCTTTGGACTCCTTTTTACAACACCCAACTTTCATCGCGTGCACCACGATCAGGACGAGTTTTACACCAATTCTAACTATGCCGATATTTTTATTCTTTGGGACCGACTCTTTGGCACTTTTAAATACAAACATCCCGATCAGGTTAAACTGGGGCTTAGAGAATTTGACGACCAAAAACAATCCTTTTGGTATTTGATGAAAACTCCTTTTATAAATATTAAACATCAGGATTCTTCTGAAAAAATTGAACGCCAATTAAAATAGAATTATGACTAAAATATTCTCATTTACGCCATTTCTTTTTATTGGATTATACCTGATTCTCAGCTGTACAGATACAGCCACATCAAAATCTACACTGGCAGGCTCGGACGCTGCAAAGAAAGAACTCGATAGTGCCTTTAAAAAAATGTGGCAAAATGTTACACTAACTAACGCCAATGAATATTTTAAGACAGATGTGTCTGATGATTTTTTTACAATAAACGCAGACGGAATAGTTCAAAATAAGGCAGAATTACTTGCAGACAGAAAACGACTTGAAATGCTGGAAATTCTGGATTTTAAGTTTTTTGACCAGCAAATTAAAGTGTATGATAATGTAGGAATCATCAACGGTCGAATCCAGGCATTTTCGGATGAAACCTATGTAGGTGAAATTTTTTATACGGCGGTGTTTGTCAAAGAGAATGATACCTGGAAATATGAAAACTGGCAAGGCACCTGGACAGCAGATTCACCACCTCCACCATCCTTCGTAGCAACCAATGATTACGAAAAAATGGTTGAATTTGGCCAGAACTATACTGCTGCCTGGAACAGTAAGCAACCGGAAAAAATGGTTTCATTTTATGCGGAAGATGGAACGCTGAGGGTGAACAATGGCAAACCAGCGGTGGGAAGAGAACAGATAGCAGAGACTGCTCAATCCTATATGGATGCGTTTCCGGATATAGAATTAACCATGGACAGTTTAACGGTCGGAGAAAATACATACAGGTACTACTGGACATTCACAGGAACAAATACCGGTCCCGGAGGCACCGGAAACAAAGTGGACTTTAGCGGATTTGAAGAATGGACATTGAGCGACCGGGGACTTGTAAAAAAGTCAATTGGTAGCTACGATGCTAAAGCTTATAAAAGACAGCTTCAGGGCAATTGAAGAATGAAGTACATAAAAACAACGGGGAAGCCGAAAACCGATTAAAGTAGGCAAAGCGTAATTAAATATAATTATGAAAAATTTATCGACACCTTTTTTGATTCTTCTTGCGTTCATCACGGGCTGTACAAATAATCAAAAGGAAAAAGCTGGTTTTGCTGAATCCCACAAGTACGATCAGGAAACAGGAATAGCCATTCATGGGAGAAATCAATCTCCGGTGTTTACCCCTTCCGAACTTCCTTATCCTTTCTCCAGTGATGTACAGGTAGGGGATATCCTCTATCTTTCAGGTGAGATAGGAGATGCCGGAGATGGAACCGGCCCGGTGCCGGGAGGTATAGAACCAGAAACACACCAAATGTTCAAGCGCATAGAAGCAACGCTTGCCGGCCACGGTCTGGGCCTGAAAGACGTCTTCAAATGCACTGTAATGCTGGCTGACATGTCTGAATGGCAAGCCTTCAATAAAATATATGCAGGTTATTTTGAACCGGGTAGATACCCAACCCGCTCTGCAATGGGAGTAAATGGCCTTGCTTTGGGTGCCCGGGTGGAAATGGAATGCTGGGCCTATAATCCTCAAAGGAATTAGAAAATATACATTATAGAATTTAATCGACCTTTACTCATTAACTTATTACCAGATTATGAAAAAATACCTGCTTCTGGTCCTCTTCTTACTACCAGAAATCCTAATTGTACAGGCGCAAACGAGAATTATAGATATGCACGTCCATTCGTACTCTGACAGCGACTTTGGAGAACGGGAACCTGCTACAGATCATTATGGGATGAAAGGTTCAGCGAATGCGGAGGAGCATCGCCTGGAGACTTTTAAGTTTTTTGAGCAATATAATATTGTGAAAGCAATGGTAAGCGGAGATCCTGAGAGTGTAGCAATATGGGCAGAAAAGGATAATTCCGATATAGTGATTAAAGGGATTTTGCAGTTTGCTCCTGATACTTACAACATGGACACCATCCGCTTTGAGCAAATGATAAAAGATGGAGAAATTGAAATTTTCGGGGAGTTGGGGCCTTACTATAGTGGTACGACTCTCAGCGATCCTGAATGGCAACCGTACCTGAGAATTTGCGAAAAATATGATATCCCTGTAGCCGTGCATACTGGTGGCGGCGACCCGGGCGGCACTTACAGCTGGGCACCTAAAGCAAGACTTAAATTGGGCGATCCTTACCTCATTGAAGATGTATTGATAAACTATCCAAAACTTCGAATCTACCTGATGCATGCCGGTGGTGAAGACTGGCCTGAGCATGCCATCCGACTAATGGCCTATTATCCTCACCTCTACACCGATCTTGGGGTGATGCTTTGGGTGGAACCCAATACCCAACGATATATTACAGAATTCCTCAAAAACATCAAGCATGCCGGTTATCTGGATAGGGTAATGTTTGGATCAGACCAAATGAAATGGCCCTATGCTATTGAAAAGTCAATTGATTTTTTAAACAGTCTCGACTTCCTAACCGAGGAGGATAAAGAAGGTATCTATTATAGTAATGCTGCGAGATTTTTGAAATTGGAAGAATAAATTTAAATCACTGATAATCATAAATCTAACACCGTTGATTATGAAAAAATCATATAGTGTATTGCTTATTTTCCTTATTTGTTCCATAGCACATGGCCAGAAGCCCCGTGCGAGAGATTTAGGAATACCTCTCGAAGGTAAAACAGGCACTCTAAATGCGATTACCGATGTTGATGGAACCGATTACATCAAAATTCAAGAAGAACATCATAAGAAAAAATATTTTGAGAAGAGTATATGCAATTATTAAGAGATTTTGAAATTGATTTTAATGACCACTATATATTTAAACCAATTGAATAAACATATGCTGTACCTAAAGGCACAGAAAACATGGCAATTCCTTTGCTACCAATATAAAGTCCCTAAAGGGACAAATTAAATTATGATTAAGATTTTCCGCACCATCCGCAAAAAACTTATAGAAGAAAATAACGATCGAAAATATTCATTCTATACTATCAATAAGTTTCCTCCTGTAGTGGCTGTTATACTAATTGCGACCTTCCTTTTTTTAAAATCTGGTGAAGGATTTTTTGCGCAGTCGTCTAATGACCGGATCCGATCGGTTCGGGAAGCCTCAAATGCCGCATTAAAAGCTCTGGATGAAGAGGCGAACATCGAGTTTCTAACCGATGATGTATTGATCACAACTGGTAACGGTAAGCTGCTGTCAGGAAAAGACAAACTGAAGGCCTATATCAGATTGGCAGCAGATGGCCCACCTATGTATTGGGTGCGGACTTCCATTGAAATCATTGTGAACGAAGAAAGAGGCCTGGCGTGGGAAACAGGAATCTGGAAGGCTTACTCTGCCGACGATTTGGATGAAGAATTCCCCGTTTTTCACGGCAACTATGCGGCGCAATGGATTCTTTTGACCGGTAAATGGAAAATTCAATCCCAACTCTTTGTAACACTGAACTAATGATTAAATTCTTCCGAACCATCCGCAAAAAACTCATCGGGCAGAATAGAATTCGCAACTATTTTTTAAAGTCATCGGCAAAAGTTGCTGCCAGTATACTTTACTCAATTAAAACTAAACTAAAATCAATATGAAAACGTTCCTGCTCTTTGCGTCAATCCTTTTAATTACTGCATGCTCAACACCCCCTAAACCGGCAGAACAAGTCAACAATTTAGCTGACAGGTATGTGGAATCATTTTTTACCACATTCCCTGAACTTGCTGCTATGGTTGGAGCACCAGACCTTCATCCTTCCAAACTCAGTGACCCATCCTTAAAAACCCGACAGCAATGGCATGATACTGAAAATCAACTTTTGGATGAGCTGAATACCATTGACCGGGATGCACTCAACGGGATGCCCGAAAGTATTACTTACGGTTTTTTAAGGGAGCTGCTTGAAGCCTCTATTGGTGCGAGAACCTGTAGGATGGAGCTTTGGAAAATAAGCCCGACATACACGGGATGGCAAAATGAACTTCCCTTTGCCTTTTCCTCTGTTCCTATTAAAACACAGGAACAACGCGATAATCTCTATCAACGATTAACCGAGCTACCCAAATACATTCACGCAGAAACTCAAAATCTTCGTGAAGGAATTCGTCTTGGCTACACCGCACCAAAAACCGGTGTTGAAGCCGTTATTGGGCAGATGGAAGCACTTCTAAGTTCATCGGCAGAAGAATCTCCATTTGCAAGTTATGGCAAACAGGATTATCCCGAATTTCACGAGCGTCTCACTGCACTTGTTGAAATGGAAATCAATCCCGCAATAGTGGAATACAGAGACTACCTTCAGAACGAATATTTGTCAAATGCAAGAATTGAAGTTGGTGTAAATACACTTCCTAACGGAGGCGATTGTTATAAGGCCTCTACTCGACTTCATATTACTACAATTCTTTCGGCTGAAGCTATTCACCAAATGGGTCTTGACCAAATGGAAGAAATACAACAACAGCTCAGTGAGATTGGGGAGCGCAGTTTTGGAACAGCTGATCCGGCTGAAGTTTTGAGAATTGTCAAGGAAGACCCGCAATACCGATTTTCAAGCAGGGAAGAAATTATCCAAATGGCAGAAGAAACAGTTGAGCGTACGGAAGCAGAACTCCCAAACTGGTTTGGACTTGTACCCGAAATGACCGTTGAAGTGGTACCCTACCCTTCCTATCAGGAAAAAAGTGCACCCCTGGGTCAGGCTCTTTTTTCATTACGTGACGGGAAAAGTGTTGGACAATACATAATTAACACCTATCAGCCGGAAACCCAATCAAAGTCCTTTGTCGAATCGCTCTCCTTTCATGAAGCCCATCCCGGACATCTGTTTCAAATGTTTGTTGCTAAAGCCGGAGCAGAAATTCATCCCATAACCAGTTATTTTTTCCTTTCCGGATTCGGGGAAGGATGGGCGCTTTATACAGAGCGACTGGCAGAAGAAATGGGTTTGTACACCTCAGATGTATCGCGTGTGGGATGGCTGGCCAGTGAAGCGCATCGTTCAGCACGATTGGTTGTGGATTCTGGGATGCATGCATTGGGTTGGACCCGCCAGCAGTCCATTGATTATTTAGCACAATACACTACACTAACACCCAATCAAACAGTTGCAGAAACAGATCGTTACATCGCAGCACCGGGTCAGGCTACCTCATACATGGTGGGTGCCCTTGAAATCATGAGTCTTCGCGGCGAGGCCGAAATGGCACTTGGTGAAGCATTTGATATCAAGGCATTTCATGATCTTGTGCTGGAAGATGGCACTGTTCCTCTGGCGATGCTACAGGAAAAAGTGAGAGGTTGGATTGAAAACAATCAATAAATTGACCAAAAGAATACGGTACTCCAGTCCTGGTAATAAGTCATGATAAAATTCTTTAGAAACATCCGTAAAAAACTCATCGAGCAAAAAAGAGTTCGCAACTACTTACTTTACGCAATTGGTGAAATACTTTTGGTGGTGATTGGGATTTTGATAGCACTGCAGGTAAACAACTGGAATGAAGAGCGAAAAATAGCCAATAGTGCAGAAATACTGGCGAAATCTATGCTGGCCGACCTTGAAAAAGACAGGATATCCCTTCAAAATGCCATTGATTTCAATACGGAAAAGCTTCAGGATATTGAAAATTTCATTTCCATCATCAAATCACCAAAGGATTCCTGGGATAGAGCATACTTCTACCGGGGAATGTCTGCCACATTTACCACATTCCCGTTTTCGCCTACTGATGGCACCTACACACAGTTGAAATCTTCCGGCACGCTTAGCTATTTCAATCAATCTCTCATAAATATTATGAATGCCTATGACAACCAATTGAAAAAAACCCTGTTCAGGGATGAACTCATCGAAAAAGCTGCATGGGAATTGGTTCCAATGGCAAGTACCGTTGTGAATTTTGAAGTGACCGGCGAGCTTCGGTTTAACAGGCCGATAACCCATGAAATGTATATCAAATTGGAAAATCAGGATACAAGAGATGTTTTCATCAACAAAGTCATGACCAATAAAATTATGATTGGACGCTCTCTGGAAGAATATGCTGTACAATTAAAAATAGGAGAAGAGTTAATGGGAGAATTAAAAAATGAGTATCAAATGCAATAATATTTATACTATGCTAAAATTCTTCCGCAACATTCGCAAAAACCTTCTCAATGAGGGAAAAACCACCAAATATTTCAAATACGCCATTGGCGAAATCCTCCTGGTGGTTATTGGAATTTTAATTGCGCTACAAATTAATAACTGGAATGAAGAAAAAAGGAGTTCAAAGTTTGAGAACGAAATATTGATGTTGATCAGTCAGAATCTTGAAAGGGATTCGTTAATGATTGCCGCTGAATTGAAGAAGTCTCTAACTGCCACTGCACTTACCAACCGGGTTTTAAAAGCGGCAAAAGAAAAATCCTATAGTGATAGTATTACATTCTGGCTTGGAAAAATAATAACGTTTGAAAGGTTTCAGTCACATTCCAGTGGCTATGAAGTTCTAAAATCAAAGGGTTTTGATGTCATACAAAATAAAAAACTGCGTACAGATCTTATTTCATATTACGATTCAGACTTATTCAATGTTTACCAAGCTCTTAATGATGTGTTGGGTTCTTTTAATGCAGACTGGATTCCCGTTGTAAAATCTGAATTTTCAGATTTCCGGTTCCGCGAGTATGCAGCACCAAGAAATTTAGAAGCTTTTTTAGAAAACCCGACGCATCTTATGCAATTGAAATTATATAAAGATAACCGTGAAGGAGCAATAGATAGAATGGTTTCTGTTCTTGATAAAATTGCACTCATTAAATCACAAATAGATAAGGCAAATGATTAAGATTTACCGCACCATCCGCAAAAAACTCATCGAGCAAAGCAAAGTTCGCAATTACTTCTTTTACACGATCGGCGAAATCCTGCTGGTGGTGATTGGAAATCATTTCTCCCTGCAGTTGAATATGAATAGAAGATTAAAAATATTGGATTCCAAAATGAATGGTTAGTTACTTTCTAAATCTCAAAAGTTTTATTTCTTCCGAAAACTTTTTTACATCCTTCGGACAAAAAAAAAGAGTATTCATCCGTGATGGTTTTTACATTTTAATGGATTTCAGGTAATTACTGAATAATTCAAAAATTTTTTATGAACCTTTTAAATTAGTTCAATTATGAAAACTTTCAAAAAACATTGGTCCTGGCATTAGTATTAATGCTGGCGTCCATGGTTTTCCATGCACAGGACGGGACAGGAAGCCTGGAATTTCCAAATGCTGCTACAGCTCTGGAGGTTGTTCAGAAATACATAAAAGTATGCAGGCAGGCAATGTAGCTGCTATGATTGCCCAATTAGCACCCAATGCGATTATTTATGGTTTGGGATGAAAACTCTAGCCTATACCGAAGGGGTGCCCTGACATCATTTTTAAATTGCCATTCAATTTGAGCTACAAGGTCTACCCACATTTAGATTTTTGCTTCCTTTCACTGCTTAGGGAGAAGGTTCGGCACTATATGCCGAAGGTTTTAGCGTGGGAATTCTTAAAAACAACACTGCTTAAACCACAGTGAATTGTGGAAATGAGTAAAAACAAACACTAAATAACTATCAAAACCCTAATGTTATGGATTTACAACTCAAAGGAAAAAATGCAATTGTCACAGGAGGAAGTAAAGGGATAGGAAGAAGCATTGCTTTAAATCTTGCCCAAGAAGGCGTCAACGTGGCCATTTGTGCCCGCGGTAAAGAGGCCTTAAAAATGACTGAAAAAGAACTTTTAAAAAAAGGCGTCAAGGTAATGGCACTGACTTGCGATGTAGGCAACACCAAACACTTAGATGTATTTCTTGATAAAGTAAAAGCCCAATTTGGAACAGTTGATATTTTAGTGAACAATGTCTCAGCCTTGAGCCTGGGAGATGACTACAGCGACTGGGAAACTTCCATCAATGTGGATTTACTGGGTAGTGTGCGGGCTGCGAGAAAAGTCATTCCATGGATGTTGGATGCGGGCAGTGGCAATATTTTATTTATTTCATCAGGTTCTGGTCTGGAAGCTGGTTCGCCTCCTGCCTATGCTGCGGTAAAAGCTGCAATCATTAGTTACTCAAAAACAATAGCTATCCAATTGGCTCTGAAAAACATCAGAGTGAACACACTGGCACCAGGCTCGGTAGAATTTCCCGATGGACTTTGGGAATTAACCAAAACGCAAAATCCACCTTTATACGAATGGGCACTCAATTCTATTCCCTCCGGAAGGATGGGGACACCAGATGAAGTAGGTAAAGTGGCTACGTTCATCGTATCTCCCTGCGCCAGCTGGGTTGTGGGAACTTGTCTGGCCGTGGATGGCGGTCAACACAAAGCTAATTTATAAAACGATACCAACCATTAAATACTATCATATGAAAACAAGTAAAATCAACAATCAGTTTTGAACTCAGAAAAAAATAAAGCCAATTTTGGTCAGGAGGAAAACCTGCTACGCACTGTTGGGGTATTTGGATTATCCACAAACATAATTAACATCATAGTGGGCTCGGGTATTTTTGTGCTTCCAGCGATAGTTGCTGCAGGAATGGGTGCCGGCGGAATTTTTGCCTATTTATTTTGTGGTTTGCTAATTGCTCTTATCATGCTTTGTTTTGCCGAGGTGGGAAGTAAGATCACAACCACCGGTGGCCTTTATACGTATATAGAAACCGCTTTCGGTAAATACGCAGGATTTTTATCGGGTAATCTATACCTGATAGCTGTCCTGTCAGCAGATGCCGCTGTCTCCAATGCTCTGGTGAAGGTTCTTTCTGCTGCTTTTCCCATATTTGAATCACAAATGATCCGTCTTTCCTTTTTGCTCATAATTTTTCTGGGACTCGCGGGTTTCAATATTCTGGGAATTAAACAGGGAATAGGTTTAGTTAAATTCCTTGTAGTTGCAAAAATTCTCCCCCTGTTACTGCTCGTGGTAATAGGTTCATTTAAAATTGAAATCGCTAATATTTCCATAGAAACCTGGCCTGACTTTGAGCAATTGGGAATTACTTCTCTGGTTCTTTTCTTTGCCTTTATGGGCGGAGAAACCGGTCTCAATGTGAGCGGAGAGGTAAAAAGCCCCAACAAAAATATTCCCAGGGCCATCTTTGCAGGAATTACAACCGTCGTAGTTCTTTATGTTTTCATTCAACTCGTAGCCCAGGGGGTATTAGGCGATGAACTTGCAGACCAGAACGCACCGCTTGCTGAAACGGCAGCAAGGGTATTTGGGCCTAAGGGATTTATCCTCTTAACCGCAGGTGCTGCTGTTTCCATGTTTGGCTACCTAAGTGGTTCAATCATGAATATGCCTCGTGTTGTGTATGCTTTATCCAGGGACCGGGTGATCCCTGTAAAGGCTTTTAGCAAGGTACATCCCAGGTTTAAAACACCCCATTTGGCCATTCTTACTTATGCAGTTGCAGGTTTTGTAATTGCTGCATTTGGCACTTTTGAAAAACTGGCTGTAATAGCAACAGGGGCTCTTTTAATCCAGTATCTGGGCGTTGCTCTGGCAGTGATCAAACTTCGGTATACCAGAAAGTCCCTCCCCGGAGAATTCAAAATTCCCGGTGGTCTAACGGTGCCCCTCCTTTCTGTGGGAATAATCGTCTATTTCCTATTAAAGATGACCTATATTCAAGCTATGGGAGCGCTTGCGGCAATAATCCTTTTGACAATTATTTACATAATCAATAGAAAAAAATAAGGATACTAAAAATACTTAAAACCCTATGTAAAAGTCATTGAAGCATATCCAAAAATGAAGTCCCGGCAGCATTTAAGGACTATGTATTTTTTTAATGTGTTAAAAAAATGCGGCAAAATGTTACACTAACTAACGTCACTTGATATTTTAAGACCAATGTGTCATTATGTTCAGGAAAACCGGTTCAATTTAAAATTAAAGAAGTACCGGGTACCGGGGGTAGTAAGGACCTCCAGAGTTCCATTGAGTTGCCGGGTAAGCAGTTCAATAAGTTTTTTTCCGAAACCAGTACCTTTTGCAGATTCACCGGCAGCACTTCCTACGCCATTATCCTTTACGATAAGCTGCAGGTCCCCAGAAGCATCCCTGTTAAGGTTGATATTGATCTCCCCCCTCTTATTATTTGGAAAAGCATACTTAAGGCTGTTGGTAATCAATTCATTCACGATAAGACCTAAAGGTACTGCCGTATCTACATCCAGGTATAGCTCCTGCATTTGATAAATAATTGTTATATGTCCCACTTTTCCAAAAGATTCCAGTACGTGATCTCCCAGGTTATTTAAAAAATCTTTCATTTCTATAGAAGAAAGATGCTCCTTCTGGTAGAGGCGCTGGTGTATCATACTCATGGAATGCACCCTGTTCTGGCTCTCTCTCATGGCACTTACAACGGTAGGGTCACTTGTTTGGGCTGTTTGAAGGGCCAGCAGGCTGGAAACAATTTCAAGGTTGTTCTTCACCCTGTGATGTATTTCCTTTAAAAGAAATTCCTTCTCCTTGTTCTGTTCCCTCAAAAGACGGTTTTTTTTTCTGTTATTGTAAAAACTTACCAGCAAAATGGTGAGGGTAACCAATAGCAGGCCGGCGACAAGAATTATGAGATTCTGTCTTGTTTGCTGTTGCAAAAGCCGGGTTTCCTGCATCTGTATGGTATTTTCCTTCCGGGCCAGATTGAACTGGGTTTCCAACTGGGCTATTCTCTGGTCTGCTTCCGCAGTAAAAACAAGGTTGCTTAAGGAATCATATTTGGAAAATGCCGCATAAGCTTCTTTATACTGTTCATTTCCGGCATAAGCCAATCCAAGGCTTTTATAGGTTTTACTTAGAAAAAACCGGTCCCCAAATTTTGGGGTAGCCACTTCTACTGACTTCTTTATATTTTCTATAGCAGCAGGATAATTTTGATGCTGGCTTTGCAATTCCCCTACCGAAAGATAAGAACGCATCAACATAAAGGCATTATCCAGAAGATAAGCATACTTTATTGCGTTCTCACCGGCTTCTTCCGCTTTGCTGAAGTTATTTAAAAAAGCGTAAAGCTCTACCAGGGAGATATAAACGTCACTTAGATTATTATAAAAACCATAGCGCTCCCCTAATTCTATAGATCGCAAATAGTATTCCAGGGCTTTATCGTACTGCTTTAGGCTTAAATAGTTATTCCCAACTATATACAGGGTGAAATCATAATCCAGATCTACAATATCTCTACGTTCAAAAAAAGCCAGTGATTCAAGACCATATTCAAGGCCCTCTTCATATTTTCCCTGTTTCCAGAAGAGATTGCTCAGGTCGCTATAAGCCATACCCCTGGCCCAGTTATCATTGTATTTCTCTCCAAGCTCAAGGGTTTTCATAGCAAAATCTGCCGCGCGGTCCAGCTGCCCGCGGCGTTCATAGACATAACCCAGTTGAGTATAAAGAAGTGGTAGTTCTGCCTCTGGCAACTTCTTTTCGGCCTCCTCAAGGACTGCCTCAGCCAAACTCAGCTTTTCCTGCCTTAACAGAATGGCACCCCGGGTGATCTGAAACCTGCCGTGCCATAGAGAGTCGCTGGTACGGGCGGTGAGGTCCAATCCGGTTTCGGTAAACTCCAGAGCTCTGTTTAAATTCCTGGTATGCCAGTAATAAGCCAGGTCATTGAGGATCTCATAGTAAAGCGTGTCCTGCTTAATCTTTTTTAATGCATCTTCAAGTTCCTGTAAATAAGAAGTATCAAAATCATCTGTTTCTACAAAGATCTTTTGATAGGGATCGGGCTGCGAGAAATGAAAGATCTGCCCAAATCCCGGAACACTAAAACAGGCTATGAAAATAAATTTTAGAAAATCATGACTTCTGTAAATCACCGGTTTATCACAGCTTGAATTAAAGGGAAAATATACGATTAAATATCTGTTATGCAGAAAGTTGTTGTTTTTAGCAGGAATGAGGAAGCTTTAAAATGAGACTCTGGAATTTTTGTTTCGGAAACTTTTTCCCATCCTTCGGACAAAAAATACGGGTATGCGTCCTGGATGACTTTTCTTTTTGAATGAATTTCAGGTAATTAGAAAATATTTCAAAAATATTCACTAACCATTTTAAACAAATCCAATTATGAAAAATTTAAGGAAAATCCTGGCTTTTGCAATCTTGCTCATGCTGGCACCTATTATTTCCAGTGCACAGGAAGGGACTGTAACACTGGAATTTCAAAATGCCAATAAAGCCCTGGAGGTTGTCCAAAATTACACCAAGGCACTGCAGGCAGGGAATGTAGCTACCATGAATGCCCAATTAGCACCAAAAGCTATGATTTACGGCCTGGGAGGGGGAATGGACTCTCTCACGGTGGCACAGCATAAGAATTATTATACTGAAAGCACAAATAAATACAAACACAGCCTTACAGGTGAACTTTATTTGCCCGTGAAAGTTACCGATAACTGGAATGAAGGAGAGTGGGTATTGGCATGGGGTACCAATACCGTCACAGATAAGGCTACCGGAAAATCCATCACAATTCCCTACCATATTGCCAGTACGGTAGTGAACGGTAAAATTACCTATGTACGTTATTGGTATGATATGTTGAATATCCTGCGAGGTCAGGGATATGAAATTAAACCACCAGCCAATTGATTGATTTATTGTAAATGATGAATCTCAAATGCCCTTATTTTTAAATAAACAGTTGACTCAAAAGTCAGCGATAATACATTTTTCGGTAATTATTTTTATCATAATATTTATTAGATCATATGACTACTAATACAGCAACTTCACTTACCCCCATACATTCAACTGACCGTGTTCATTCCTTGGATATAATGCGGGGAATCGTACTTTTTGGAATTTTGTTAATGAACATTAATGGTATGGGCTTGGCAAGGGCTTACGGTGATCCTACGGTTTCAGGAGGTTCAACAGGATGGGACCTTTATACCTGGATAACCACAAATATGTTTTTTGAAGGAACCATGAGAGCACTGTTCTCACTCCTGTTTGGGGTGGGAATGTTCATCCTGTTAGACAGATTGGAAAAAAAGGGGGCGGGCTTAAAATCGGCAGATATCTACTTCAGACGGTTATTGTGGTTGCTCTTTTTCGGTTTGGTTCATGGATATTTATTGCTTTGGACGGGAGAAATATTATATCAATATGCCCTTATGGGTTTCCTGGTATACTCCTTCAGGCACATGGCACCCAAAAAACTGATCTTTATCGCTCTCTTTTTGTTTTCTGCCGGCTCACTATGGAATTACATGGATTACAGGAAAGACCTGAAGTTCATGGAGAATGTTGCCCTGGTTGAAAGTTATGAAAACGAGGGTAAACCCCTTACCAGAGATTTAAAAGAAACCGCATTTATATGGGAGCAAAAACAATATGAACGGTCGGCTGAAGGTATTGCTGAATATAACAGCAATATGCGCAAAAGTTATTTCGATGTGGTTGCATTTCTCGCTCCAATGAATCAACATACTGATGAAAACTGGTCCTATCGTTATGATTTATGGGATGTTTTGAGCATGATGCTCCTGGGTATAGCACTTTTTAAACTGAATATTTTATCGGCTGAAAAATCCTATAAATTTTACGCTATAATGGCATCTTTTGGCTATTTAGCAGGTCTTACAACAAATTATTTTGAAACCACATATATCTTAGAGCAAAACTTTTCAATATTAAGCTTTTCCAAAACAAACGTCACCTATGATTTAGGACGGGTTGGTGTGGCCATGGGACATATTGGTTTGATAATGATACTTTGCAAATTACCATTTCTTAAGTGGTTAAAAAGCGCGCTCTCATCCGTGGGGAAAATGGCCCTGACCAACTATGTGATGCATTCTGTTATTGCACTTATTATATTTACAGGAGCCGGGTTTGGCTTGTTTGGCACTTTCCAAAGACATGAATTGATCTTTATTGTTTTCTCTGTCTGGATTTTTCAATTGATTCTAAGTCCTATATGGCTTAAATATTTCCATTTTGGTCCCCTGGAATGGGTATGGCGTAATTTGAGTTATCAAAAAATGCATCCGATACTGAAAACAAACCCGCAGATTAAAACCAGATTAAATCCCGGAGCTATTTGAAAGTTATATAGGGTCTACGTTATAATTTTCGTGAGGTCAGGATTTCCTACACTCTTTTTATTAATTCATAACCCATTTAAATATCGCTGAAGGAATCCGGGGAGCAAACTATCAATTGTGGTTCAAAAATTCAGATAAAAAAAGATATGTTAATGCTATGCTAATAATCCTTAAATTTAAATACTTCCCCAAGTAAGTAAGCTTAGCCTTTTTTATTTCATCAAATCAATTTGTATGATATCAAAATCAAAGGTAGATCTTCTGAAGAAATCAAGGCAGCATTGCAACAATGTCTGGCTGGTGAACACTTGCCGGACAAAGGTGGCAGAGGAAAAACCGGCAGACTATATTTTCACTCAACACCTCCTGCTGGGTAGCTATGAAAGAAATTGATTAAATAGATGAAAGCTAAAACAATCACAGGAAATTCACCAGCTGAAATACAGGCAGCTCTTGATGAAATCACAAGGGAGGCCCGCCTGCCGTGCCGGCAGAGATTCAGGCCAAGACTTGCAATTATCACGTTAACAAATACTGAAAATGCTGACGCTTTACGGTTAATATTTGACAAGAATGGCATTGCAATTTTCGGTATCACTACATCCCAAAAATTTACCGAAAAGGGGATGGAGTCTGATGATATCGTAGCTATGCTATTGGATATGAAACCGGAATATTTCCGAATTGTACTAAACGATTACGGAGAATCGTCTGCGTATGAGGCGGGACATCAGGCGGGAATCACAGGAAAGAACGTATTTAGAAATCCTGGTTTCATCATTTCACCCATAGATTTCAGAATGTCCGGGGATGAGTTAATACGTGGAATGACCGATGCGGCCGGTAAAGATGCATCTATAGTGGGAGGCGTTGCCGGGAATCCTCAGGATTTCTCAGGTATTTTATTCACGAATACCGCCACCAGCAATGCCGGATTACTTGCCCTCATTATTGATCTGGACCAGATTGAGATAAATGGGTTTGCAGTTTCTGGTTGGAAACCGGTAGGAACAACCAAAAGGATTACCAAAAGTAGGGGGGCCTGGGTATATACAATTGATGATAAACCGGCAATGGGCGTTATTCAACGATTTCTGGGTGACGAAGTCGTTAGTCCTGATAAACAGTTCAATGGATTACTCCCTTCTGATCTGGGCTATCCATTACAGTTTCAACGAGCATCAGGAAATGCCATTATGAAACCTGTTTTGTTCTGGAATACTGAAGATCAGTCTATCATGGTGGGAAGTGAAGTGAAAGAAGGAGAACTTTTTCGATTTTCGCTACCTCCGGATTTTGATGCTATTGAAGTGGTAGTGGAAAGTACAAAGACCGTCAAAGAAAAGCATATGCCTGATACTGATGCATTGCTCATTTTTTCCTGCGTGGGAAGGCTTGGCACATTTGGGCCAATGATCACAACAGAAATAGAAGGGCTAGCCGCAACATGGGACAAGCCTATGCTGGGCTTTTTCTCATTAGGGGAATTCGGGAAGCTGGATGATGGCCATTCTGAATTTCACGGGACAACGGTAAGCTGGGTGGCACTGAAAGAGAAATAATCTTACAAATAAAGAATCTATGAAAGCCAAATCGATCAAAGGAAATTCGGCAGAGGAAATTAAAACAGCGCTCAAGGAAAGCATGTCCAACGGATTCAAACCAAGCCTGGCAATGGTGTTCACTTCCGTAAGCCAGGATATCGGTGCATTACGTAAAATAGCGAATGATGCCGGATTAATGATCTTCGGAATTACAACCAGTGGTGAGTTTATCGATGAGGTAACACAAAAGGGTTCTGTGGTCATGCTCTTGCTGGATATCAACAGCGATTATTATCAAATTTTCCTTGAAGAATATCCCAATAAGAATTACAAAGAAGTTGCGATGGAGCTCGCCGGTAAAGTGAAAGCGAAATTCAAAAATCCGGCTTTTATACTTGGCGTGAGTAATCCTTCAGCAGATGGAGAAGAAATACTGCGGGGAATAGAAGCAGTTTTCGGGGATAAGGTAAACGCCTTTGGCGGAAGTGCAGGAGACGACTATGCCTTTACGGAAACATTTGTTTTTACAAATAACAAGCTTAGTAACAAGGGTGTGATTTGTCTCGCTTTAAATGAAGACAAAATTGCCGTTAGTGGCGTTGCCACCTGTGGTTGGAAAGCAGTAGGAACTGAAAAAACAGTAACCAGAAGTGAAGGGAATCATGTGTTTACCATCGATGATCAACCGGCACTTGACATAACGACCAAGTACGGCGGACTCGAAAATGTTCAGGAGGACAATCAGGACCTGTTAATAGAAATTGCTGCCAATTTTCCCCTCCAACTGCAACGGGAGAAAGGAGACCCGGTGATGCGCCCGCCTCTTGTCGTGGATTGGACAGACCGCTCGTTTTACACAAGCGGGTCAGTTCCACAAGGCTCAAAAATTCGCTTTTCATTGCCTCCTGACTGGGATGTAATGGAGAAAGTGGTCAAGGGGGTTCAAAAGCTTAAAGATACCGAAATGCCCGAAGCAGATGCCCTGATTGTGTTCAGCTGTGCCGGCAGGATCCTTTCATTCGGCCCCCTGATGACCGCTGAACTGGAAGGCATCAAAAAAGTCTGGGATGTGCCAATGGCAGGGATGTTTTCCAATGCTGAACTCGGCAGGATGACCGGAGGGAATCTGGAAATGCATAATCTCACCACCTGCTGTGTAGCCCTTAAACAGAAATAAATATGAAAGCAAAATCAATTAAAGGGACCTCAACAGAAGAGATTAAACAGGCATTGGATAAATGCCTTGCTGATGCACACCTGCCGGACGGGCAGGGTTTTAAACCGACCTTAGCCATAGTATTCCTGTCTATCAAACAGGACATAAACGCTATATCGGGATTACTTGACAAAAATGGCATTCAGATATTTGGTGCTACTACAGCAGGAGAATTTATTGATGGTGATATTGGGGAAGGCGGCATTGTCATGATGTTACTCGATTTAGATCCGGCTTATTTCAAATTAGAATTTCTTGAGATAAACCAACAATCTGCCATAGAAGATGCAGAAAAACTTGGGATTATTGGACAAAATACCTTTCAGAATCCTGCTTTCATAATTGCAACAGGCGGAGTTTACATTGACGGAGAACAAATTATGGACGGCCTAACACAAGGGTTTGAAAAACATTCCTCATCTGCAAAAGGTGAAATAACCATATTTGGCGGTATGGCAGGAGATGATTTAATAGCTGAAAGACCAATTGTATTCACCAATGGTAAAAGTAAAGACAATGCCTTGATTGCTCTCATTATTGATGAAGACAAAGTAGATGTAAGAGGAATAGCTACCTGCGGCTGGACAGCTATTGGCACCACTAAAACGGTGAGCAGAAGCGAAGGTAATATTGTGTATACCATAGATGACAAACCTGCTTTGGATATGTTGATGAAATACCTTGGGGTGGATGTTAAGCAAGAGGAAAACAAGGGAGTGGTAGCATTTTTAAATTCCTGGTATTACCCATTGCAGGTAGAACGTGAAAATGGCGATACGGTGATACGTGCAACCAGATTTGCCAACCGTGAAAACCGATCCCTTATTTGTACCGGAAGCGTGCCTCAGGGATCAAAAATCAAATTTTCATTGCCTCCGGATTTTGATGCCATTGAAACCGTTGTTACAGAATGTGAAAGCATTAAAGACGATCCACAGCAGCAAGCCGATGCGTTAATTATGTTTTCCTGTGTAAGCAGGCATTTATCATTTGGAGCTTTAATGAAAGAAGAAATAGAGCAGGTGAAAAACGTTTGGAAGGCGCCTATGGCTGGATTTTTTACTTATGGCGAATATGGAAAATCCAAAACAGGAACTAATGAATTTCATAATAATGCCTGCTGCGTGGTGGCATTAAAAGAAAAATAAATGGATAAAAACCTGCAAACCGTAACAGACTTTATTCAGCAGGATTTAACCATGCCTGCGGAACAGAAAGAGTCAGTTCTGAAGGCACTGAAAGAGGTTGATAGAGAACTTCAAATTTTATCTTTTAAGCTGGACCGCACTGAAAAAGTAAAAAGAACCACAGCCATTCTTCTCGAAGAGACCATCGAGGAACTGGAACAGAAAAGGAAAGCAGTAGAAGAAGCGCTTTCTGAACTTAAAGCCACCCAGGCCCAACTTATTCAACAGGAAAAACTCGCCTCCCTTGGCCAGCTCACTGCAGGCATAGCCCACGAGATTCAAAACCCGTTAAATTTTGTCAATAATTTCTCTGAAGTCAGTAAAGAACTGCTTGATGAAATGAAAGAAGAAATAGAAACGGGCAATCTGGAAGATGCCAAAGAAATAGCTAATGATGTGATCCAAAATCTTGAGAAAATCACCCACCACGGCAGGCGTGCAGATGCAATCGTTAAAGGCATGCTCGAGCACAGCCGCAGTAGCACCGGTGAAAAAGTTCCTACAAATATCAATTCCCTTGCAGACGAATACCTGAGACTGAGTTATCATGGCCTGAGAGCGAAAGATAAGACCTTTAATGCCGACTTCAGTACAGACTTCGAACCAGATCTTCCCAAAGTAAATGTGATCCCACAGGATATAGGAAGGGTGCTTCTTAATCTAATCAACAACGCGTTTCAGGCAGCAAGTGAAACAGAAAATCCCAAAGTAACTGTTAAAACATGGGGAATAAAGTCCACTTCAGGGGATTTAGGGGTACAACTCTCTGTTTCAGACAATGGCCCGGGAATCCCAGATGACATCAAGGACAAGATCTTCCAGCCCTTTTTCACTACCAAACCCACAGGGCAGGGAACAGGATTGGGGCTCAGTTTGAGCTATGATATTATAAAGGCGCACGGGGGAAATTTAAAAGTGGAAAGTGAAAAAGGTTCAGGTTCAAAATTCACAATTGTAATAAATAATTAACATGAAAAATGTAATTATCATATTCCTGCTTCTCTTTTCAATTGCTATAAATGCACAGGATTCTACTGTTGTTTTATCTGTTAATTCGTTTGATAAAGAAAATACCATTGAGCTTTCCAAACAAGAGGGCTGGGTTTTTAAATCCGGAAATGATCCCTCCTGGGCAGATAAAAATTTGAACACTTCAGACTGGAAAAAATTAAAACCGACAGACTTTACGGAAAAGATGGCTTATGAAAACGGAAAGCTCGAAGGATGGTTCCGAATTAAAATAAAACTGGACAGCACCTTGCAGGATTCAATCCCGGGTATTGGTTTAAGATCAGGCGTTTGGGCAGCTTCTGATGTGTATATTAATGGAAAATTATTTCATTCATTTGGCAATACTGGCAGAAATAACACTGAGTTTAAAGAATATAATGCTAATAACAAACTCCCAATACTGCTTTCACTGGATACAAACGAAGAATACACCGTAGCCATCCACTTTTCAGATAAAATAAATCAATATGATCCTAAGAAAAAACTACGTGCTGATTATGGCTCTTTATTGACCATTACTTCGCCAAACTATACCAATCAATATTATACCGATACTCTTTATTATTCTAAAATAAATTTAGGCGTTTCCGTTTTTTTACTGGCATTGATGCTGCTATTTTGGTTGATCTACTTTCAAAATAAAGAAGAAAAGCATCTTTTGGCAATAGCACTCACAGTTTCATTTCTCTTACTTTCCTGGCTTGATATTTCCCTGTTCTTTGAAACCTCTTTTGGTTTTAAAACCTTATGGGATTTAATTGGTGGTTTTTCTTTCATTTCATTCTTCACACTAATCCCATTTACCGTTGGGATCATTTTAAAAAACCAAATTTCAAAATTCCACAAAGTCTTTGCAAGTACTCTTATGATTATAGTTCTTTTTTGTACATACATAGATTTTTATTCCGGTGTTGTAATTCTAATCTTAGTTGGCAGTTCGGCTGTAATGGCTATATATTATATTATTTCTTCCCGTAAAATTATCAAAGGCGCCAGATGGGCAGTTGTTATAGGATTACTTTTAAATATAGGTTATTCATTATTTATGTTTATGTTAGAACAAGCACAAATCACCAGGTCAAAAACATTTGATTCTTTCAGTCTAGTTTTTGCGCTTACCATTTTTCCTATAGGCCTATTGGTTTATGTGTCTATGTGGTTTAAGGAGACCAGGAAATTAGTAGAAGATAATGCCAGGAAAGTTTTACAGGTGTCAGAGGAAAAAAAGGAACTTTTGGAAAGCCAAAATATAGTTCTAGAAAAACAAGTTACTGAGCGTACAAAAGATTTAAATCAATCGCTTGAAAATCTAAAAGCAACCCAATCCCAGCTTATACAATCAGAAAAAATGGCTAGTCTGGGAGAACTTACTGCAGGAATTGCTCATGAGATCCAGAATCCATTGAACTTCGTCAACAACTTCTCGGAAGTGAGCAACGAATTGATTGAAGAAGCAACCGAAGAGCTCGTAAAGACGCAGCATGCTGCGTCTCCGGATAAAGCTGGATCAGAGTACCAGGAAGTGATTTCCGAAGCTCTCACAATCTTAGCCGATGTAAAACAAAACCTCGAAAAAATCCACCACCACGGTAAGCGTGCAGATGCTATTGTAAAAGGTATGCTCGCTCATAGCCGCAGTAGTTCCGGAGAAAAAATACCTACAAACATTAATGCCCTGGCCGATGAATACCTCCGGCTTAGTTATCACGGGTTAAGAGCGAAAGATAAGACCTTTAATGCCGACTTCAGTACAGACTTCGACCCAGATCTTCCCAAAGTAAATGTAATCCCACAGGACATAGGAAGAGTGCTTCTTAATCTAATCAACAACGCGTTTCAGGCAGCAAGTGAAACAGAAAATCCCAAAGTAACTGTTAAAACAAGGGGAATAAATTCCACTTCAGGGGATTTAGGGGTACAAATAACTGTTTCAGACAATGGCCCGGGCATCCCAGACTCGATTAAAGACAAAATTTTTCAGCCTTTCTTTACCACGAAACCCACCGGGGAGGGAACAGGATTGGGGTTGAGTTTAAGTTATGATATTGTGAAAGCACATGGGGGGTGGATGGAAATTAATAGTGTACCTGAAAAAACCACCTTTACTATACACTTAGAAAAAAGAGATTAGTATGGATTCTCAAAAGAAAAAATTGCTCGAAGAGACCTATGAACGTATTATCAACGTGGGCTTATGTATAGTCCCCTACGAAGATTTGTCCGATCTCATTGCACCCGAACTCATGCTATTCGGCACTACCAAAGATGAAAAGGTTTTCTCATTTGGCGAATTGGATGCAATGTTCAAATCTCAATATGAACAGATGGTTGGATTTGATCCCTCACTTGATCGCAAACGAATTTTCAACCGAATAACTGAGGATGGAAAAATTGCAATCATCACAGAAGAAGTGACCCTTACCATCTCCTCTCCCGACGCAGTTAAAACAATTTTTATCAGGTGCAGTTGCGTGATGGAATACATAGATAAGCAGTGGAAAATCACCCACTGGCACGCTTCTACGCCCGTAGATACTGAGAATGACCATTGGCATCAGGAGGAGTGGAAACGGGAAAAAGATAAGCTTCAAAAACTTGTTGATGAACAAACGGCTGACCTTCAGGGGAAAAACCGGGAACTGGAAATAGAGGCCTCCATCGAACGGGTGCGGGCGGTGGCCATGGGGATGACCAAACCGGAAGAGATGCTGAAGGTTTGCGGGGTGATTTCGGATCAGCTTGAACAGTTCGGTGTGGAGCATATCCGGAATGTGCAGACGGTAATCATCAACGAAGAGAAAGGCACCTACCACAACTACCAGTACTTCACTCCTTACGATAAAGAGTCTTTTGAAATAACGGAGTGCGACAAAAATTCGACTGTGCAAGCTATGATTGATCGCATGCTGGAATCACCGGATGCTTTTTTCACCACAAGTTTAACCGGAGAGGAGCTGGCAACTTTTCGGTCATATCGCAAACAGGAAAACCAGTTTCCCGATCCCTTGCTGGACGACACCAAATCTCTCAATGGATATTTTTTCTCCATCGGCCCCGGCGGACTAGGTATCACCCTCTACCGTCCCCTGAATGAGGGGGGACTGGAGATCTTCAAGCGATTTCATAGCGTCTTTTCACTGGCCTACCGCAGATTCCGGGATATTGAACAGGCAGAAGCGCAGGCAAGGGAAGCGAAAATAGAATCGGCATTGGAGCGAGTAAGGTCCCGTAGTTTGGCCATGCATCATTCATCCGAGTTATCCGCTGTAGTAGATACGCTAATGAGGGAGTTCACGAATCTTGAATTCACTCTTACTTTCTGTATTATCAATCTTATCAATGAACAATATATGAGCAATACGGTTTGGGCTGCCAACCCAGAAGAGGGAAAAGATCCGGAATCCTATTACATGAAGTTTGAGGATTATCCTTTTCACCATTCCATGTGGGAGGCATGGAAGGCTCAGAAAAAAAGATTTGTATATACATTAGAAGGAGAAGAGAAAAAAACTTATGATGAATACCTCTATTCCGAAACTGAATTTAGACGGTTCCCGAAGCACGTCCAAGAAGCGAATAAAGCCCTTGAACGCTATGTAGCTGGCTTTACATTTTTCAAATATAGCGGACTACAAACGGTAAGTGTAAATCCTATATCTGATGACGAATTAGAAATTCTCGAACGGTTTGGTAGAGTCTTTGAGCAAGCTTACACCCGCTTTCTCGATCTGCAAAAAGCAGAGGCACAAGCCAGGGAAGCTGAAATCCAATTGGCGTTGGAAAGAGTGAGAGCTAAGACCATGGCCATGAAAACCCAGTCTGATCTCCTCGATATCATAGAATTATTTGGCGAACAACTGGAGGCTGTAGGTATAAGGTTTGATAACGTCACGTTTATCGCAGGACCCATCTCAAAAAAAAGAGACTGGGATTTATGGAGCTATGCGCCGGAGGCAGAAAATACAACCGATAAAATTCTCATTCCTTATATAGAGACTCCGTATTTCACAAAAACAGCAAAAGCTGTAAAAGAGTACCAAAAGACCGGCCAGC
>JBGTNH010000066.1:0-82559 GCA_041743165.1 Gillisia sp.
TTTTTCCCAGAAATGTACAGCTCGCACCCACTCTTTTTGACTTAGGACCCCCATAAATAAAAAATACAAAGTAAGTTCAGGTAAAATCATGCTCTACAAAGATTAAATCAGGAAATAGTATTTTTACCGGACGCCAGTGACTCCTAACTCATAACTCCCAAAGGCCTACCCAATCCTCTGCACCACTTCTTTCTTGGCTTCTTTCTTACTCCCATCAAATCCTTCAACCCCGCCAACTGTAGTATATTTAAGTACATATTTCTTACCGGGATTAATGATCTGGTAGGCGCTCTGGCACATGATGGCGGCTTCGTGGAATCCGGAAAGGATGAGTTTTAATTTCCCCTTATAGGTATTGACATCTCCAATTGCGAAAACTCCCGGGATGTTAGTTTGGTAATCGTAAGAATTATCCACCTTGATGGCGTTTTTCTCTATCTCCAGCCCCCAGTCACCTATGGGACCAAGTTTTGGGGAAAGTCCGAAGAGCGGAATAAAATCATCCACATCCCGGAATTCCTCTCCCCGGGCGGTGTCTTTATGGCGAATCACTACCTGCCCGAGTTTTCCTTCTCCTCTTAAACCTACTACTTCAGCATTAGTGATCATTTCTATCTTTCCTATTGTCGCCAGTTCAGAAACACGTTCTACAGAATCCAAAGCTCCTCTGAACTCATTTCGTCTGTGCACCAGGGCCACTTCCGCGGCAACATCGGCCAGGTAGATTGCCCAGTCCAGGGCAGAATCCCCTCCCCCGGCGATCACCACTCTCTTGTCACGGTATACTTCCGGATCTTTTATAAAATAAGAAACTCCTCTATCCTCATAATCCTCAATATTGGAAATAGGTGGCTTTCGCGGCTCGAAGGAGCCCAGCCCTCCGGCAATCGCCACAACAGGCGCATGGTGACGGGTACCTTTATTGGTAGTTACGATGAAAGTCCCATCCTCCAGTTTCTCCAGCGTCTCTGCACGTTCTCCCAGAGTAAAACCGGGTTCGAACGGGCGAATCTGCTCCATTAAATTACCCACCAGGTCTCCCGCGAGGATCTCAGGAAAGGCGGGGATATCATAGATGGGTTTCTTGGGATATAATTCTGAACACTGCCCGCCGGGTTTAGGCAGTGCGTCTATTAAATGTGTTTTTAATTTTAATAGTCCCGCTTCGAAAACCGTGAATAATCCGGTAGGGCCGGCCCCTATTATTAGGATATCTGTTTTAATCATTACTCTCTTTTTTAACTTTTAAGGCTTCGGTTATAGTATTCATCTGGTTCACTTTTTCTCCGAAATCCCCCTTAATGGATCTTCGGTACTCATTCAAATTCTCCACCATCTGGTTGACATTCTCAGGAATTACCTCTTCAAAAAATTCCCTCAGGCGTTTGGCTGTAGTGGGAGATTTTCCGTTGGTGGAAATAGCGATCTTAACGTGACCCTTGTTCACAATGCCACCCATATAGAAGTCACACAGTTCCGGCGTATCGGCTATATTGGCCAGCAAAAATCTTTTTTTGGCGTCTATGTACACGCGTTTGTTCAATATTTCATCATTGGTTGCTGCTATTACAAAATGTCGTTTTTTAAGGTATTTTCTTTTGTACCTCCCTTTGGTAAGTTTTGCGCCGTGCTTTTTGGCCAGCTCCTCCGTTTCAGGTAAAAACCATTTGGCAACCACCTCCACATTGGCATTGGGACTTGATTTAAACAGGAAATGAAGTTTTTCGTGTCCTACCTGTCCGCCGCCCACCACCAAAATATTCAGCTTATTGACTTTTAAAAAAACCGGATATAATTCGTTTCTTTCTTCCATAGCCCCCTAACCCCCAACGGGGGAATTTATTTGATTAGTTTCTTCAATCACATTTTGAAGAGCAGTTGAAAATATTCCACTCTCTCTTACCACCTCGCCTATAACGATGATTGCGGGGGCGGTGAGTTTTTTTTGGGCCACTATGTTTTCAATAGTTTTTATAGTGCCGAATCCGGATTTTTCATTCTCAGTTGTTCCGTTCTGTATCACTCCAACCGGGGTATCTTTTTTTCCAAATCTGCTGAAAATTTCCACGATCTCATCCAGCTTGCTCATTCCCATAAGGATGACTACTGTAGCTGTAGATTGTGCCGCCAGTCTCACATCGTTTGATAACTTTTTTTCTGAAGTGGTTCCCGTGATCACCCAAAAGCTTTCTGAAGTCCCTCGTTGAGTAAGCGGAATACCAACTCCTGCAGGAACCGCGATGGACGAGGTTATTCCAGACACCACACCTGTCTCCAAACCTTTACTCCGGGCGTAGTTGATCTCCTCAGATCCCCTCCCGAAGATAAAAGGATCTCCCCCTTTTAACCTTACCACGTGCCCCCTCTCTCTAGCGTACTTTACGATAAGTTCATTGATCTCCTCCTGAGAGTACCGGTGCCTGTCCCTGCGTTTTCCAACAAAAATGTGCTCTGCCTGTGGCGCGTATTCCAGCAGTTCCCGGTTTATCAAAGCGTCGTACAGGACAACTCTTGCCGTTTTTAAAATATTCACGGCTTTAATCGTGATCAATTCAGGATCTCCGGGCCCTGCTCCTACTACTGTTAATCTTGGTGAATTATACATTTTGTACCTCCTTTGTTCTATATGCATCCACCCTCTTTAGGAACAAATGCGCGTCTTCTAAATATTTTATTGCAAAAGCCTCTGTTGGCTCATTCTCATTCATTTGATATGCAAATTCCTTAAAGGAAGTAGCAAGCTCAATTTTACCGGTTTCCACAAACAACTCATCAAACTGGGAAATGATCCCAGCCTGGGTGTTTGTCTTTACATCCTCAGCTATCAATAATGCCTTAGCCGAATTTACGATCGAGGTGTATGAGTGATAAATACTATCTGCCCAGGCTTTTCTTTCCAGGGCGCTCTTTGCATTATCTATCTTTTCCTCACTTTCAAAAAGCAACGTGGCTATAAGATCTATCACCACCCCGGCGCATTCCCCCACACCCACTTCTACTATATAATCCTCCTGATGCCCCCAGTCTATGAATTCATTTTCAGTAAGATTGGAAGTATCTGCCAGGGGTTTCAGTAGATCATAGAAATATGTTTTTCCCTGTCGGTCATAGTATTCAATGAATTTTTCTTCGGAAAGCGAATTGAATTCAAAATCGTTCAGCAAAATTCTTAAGGATTCCGGTCCTCGTTTACTGGGCACTTTGATCACCTTATCTGCAAACCTGCCATTTCCGTCTCCCAAAGTTCCTCCGCCAAGAAGAATTTGAAGTGCGGGAGCAACAGATTTACCAACTTTGATGGACATTCCCTGAAAGCCTATCTCTGCCATATTATGCTGTCCGCAGGCATTCATACAGCCGCTTATTTTAATGGTTATGTCCTGCCCGTTAATAAATTGCGGATATTCTTCTTTAAGCACATCCTCCAAAACATCGGCTATCCCTGTACTGCTGGCGATACCTAGATTACAGGTATCTGTTCCCGGGCAGGCAGTAATATCGACGGTTTTGTTGTACCCACTTTCAGAAAATCCCAGTTTTTTAAGTTCAGTATAAAAGAATGGCAACAGGTTTTCCCGCACGTGGCGAACCAGGATATCCTGGCGCAGGGTGAATCTAAGCTCATTTCCGGCGTATTTCTTAATAAGATCTGCCAGCTGCCTGGCTCCACCTGTATAGAAATCTCCCAAGGGCACCCTAATTCCCACCGCGAATAATCCCTTTTGCTTCTGCGCAATTACATTTGTACTTTTCCAGGTTTCATATTCTTTTTGATCTTCAATTTGCACCACAGGTACATCTACTTCCTGAAGAGGCGGTGCAGCTTCAAATTTTTCGATCTCAAACTCCGGCAGATCTTTGGAAAGTGCGGTTTGCTGCTCTGCCACCAGCTCCATAAAGGCCTCTTTGCCAATGTCCCTGATAAGATATTTTATCCTGGCCTTCATCCTTTTCGCGCGCTCCCCGTGCCGGTCAAAGACCCGTAACACTCCCTCGATAAGCGGGAGGATCTTTTCTGCTTCAATAAAATCGTACAGCTCATCGGCGTGCCGTGGCTGGGAACCCAGGCCACCGCCCAACATCACCTTAAACCCTCTTTTGCCATCCTTTACTTTAGCGATAAAGCCCAGGTCATGGATGTAGCTTAAAGCGGTATCCTCGTCTGAAGAAGAAAAGGACATTTTAAATTTCCTGCCCATTTCCTGGCAAACAGGGTTCCGTAGGAAAAATTGAAAGGTAGCATGCGCATAGGGCGAAACATCAAAAGGCTCATTTACATCTATACCCGCGGTTGGCGATGCAGTTACATTTCTCACCGTATTGCCGCAGGCTTCTCTTAAAGTGATATCATCTTTTGCCAGCTTGCTCCACAACTCGGGTGTACGGTCCAGGCTCACATAATGGATCTGGATATCCTGCCTTGTCGTGATATGTAACCGCCCGGTGGAATATTCATCAGAGACATTACATATCCTGTGCAACTGCTCTGAGGTTACTTTTCCAAATGGCAGCTTAATACGAACCATTTGCACTCCCGCCTGCCGCTGGCCGTATACCCCACGGGCAAGGCGTAAACTTCTGAATTTCTCCTCATCTGCCTTTCCTTCCCGAAAAAGGCGGATTCTCTTCTCCAGGTCTATGATCTCCTGGTCAACTATAGGATTTTCTATTTCGGTTCTAAAACTTTGCATAATTTTTATTTTTAGTTTTTGGTTTACGGCAAGCGCAGTAAAAAAAAAAGTCCTTTTTCGGCGACTGCACTTAAAAGGACTTTTCAGGATTATTTGAAAAAATGCTTTTAAGGGTATGGCAGGTTGCACATACGCATCATGTTCCAACACATTATTTTTTTATAATTTTTCATCTTTAACTATTGAATAAATCCTACTCCTGCTGTAGTATTGGTTTGCGTGTCTATTAAAATGAACCTGCCGTTATCCTTATTTTTTTCATAGGCATCTCCAAACAAAATCTTGCTCAATCGAATGGAAACTTCCCCTATCTCGTTTATTTTTAATGCTGAAGCCTCCCTGGAACCTTCAAAATTTGTGGCGATATTTCTCTCAATCCCATCGATCCTTGCCAGAAGACAATTGGTGTTATGCTGAAGTAGATATTTATTTCCCGGTAGCAGCAACTTATCATCCATCCAGCAAACTGTAGCCTTTAAATTTTTGGTTGCCACAGGCACCTCCTCTTTTTTAACCAGCATATCCCCACGGGCCACATTGATATCATCTGCCAGGGTAATAGTCACCGACGAGCCTGCCGGAGCTTCGGTATATTTTTCATCAAAAAAGTAAATCTCTTTAATTGTAGAACTGGTGAGAGTAGGCAGGATGAGGACCTCATCTCCCACTTTGAGGGAATTTCCCGAAATTTTTCCTGCATACCCTCTAAAATCGTGGTACGCTTCGGTCTTGGGCCTTATCACAGTCTGAACCGAAAATCTTGCCTGGGATTTCTCCTCAAAATCTGCCGTTTTTATATTCTCCAGGTGCTCCAAAACTGACTCCCCTTCGTACCACGGCATAGCGGCAGAGCGTTCAGCTATATTCTCACCCCACAGGGCACTTACCGGGATGAAGGTGATCTTTTGTTCCTTAAAATTGCTCTTTTGCTGCAATTCCTTAAAATCCTGCACTATTCCATTATAAACCTCTTCAGAATAATTTACCAGGTCCATCTTATTTACAGCCACCACAACTTCCTTAACCCGCAACAGGTTATTGATAAAAAAATGCCGGTAGGTTTGTTCGATAACCCCTTTTCTGGCATCGATTAAAATAATGGAAGCCTGGGATGTTGAAGCTCCCGTAACCATATTGCGGGTATACTCCACATGCCCCGGAGTATCAGCGATTATGTAGCTCTTTTTTGTGGTTGAGAAATAAATATGGGCAACATCTATGGTAATTCCCTGTTCCCGCTCAGCCACCAACCCATCTGTAGCCAGCGAGAAATCCAGGTAATCCAGACCGTTCTTACGGCTGCGCCTTTCAATGGCCTCAATTTTATCTGTGGTTAAGGATTGGGTATCATATAATAACCTTCCAATTAAGGTACTTTTCCCATCATCTACACTTCCTGCTGTTGCTATTTTTAATACTTCCATTGGTTTTGTTTTCCGTTTTCTGTTTTCCGTTCTGCGTTATTCGTTTTCTTGTCTCTTGTCTCTTGTTTCTTAACTCTCTATAATTAGCCGCTAATGCACGAATAATTTTTTTGTCTAGTTTCCAGACTCTAGCCTCTAGATTCCTTTCTATTCTCTCTTCTCTCTTCTCTCTTACCTCTTATCTTTTGTCTTGTCTCTTGATTCTTGCCTCTTGAATCCAATTGCCCGTTTTTTAATATTTAATTCCGGTTCATTGTAGACGCAAGATCTTGCGTCTCTACATTTTCTTTTCTCTTGGTTCTTGGTTCTTAGATCAATTTGCCCGTTTTTAAATGTTTAATTCCGGTGCATTGTGGACGCAATTAATTGCGTTTCCATATTGATGATTTTGGTCTGTTGTAGACGCAAGATCTTGCGTCTACATTCTTGTCTCCTGGTTCTTTTTCCACCCCCTTTGGGGGCCGGGGGGCTAAAAATATCCCTGCTGCTTTCTTATTTCCATAGCAGCTTCAGATCGTTTATCATCTATTCTTGCGCCTCTTTCAGAAATACTGGATTTTCTAATTTCCCTTATTATACTCTCTAATGTATCTGCTTCAGATTCTACTGCGGCGGTGCAGGTCATATCTCCTACAGTTCTAAAACGCACTTTTTTTATCCCGGTAAGCTCATTGTCATCTCTATATACAAATTCTGAAGCAGACCAGATGAGCCCGTCCCGTTCAAAAACTTCCCTCTCGTGGGAAAAATAGATAGAAGGAATCCGGATCTTTTCTGAAGCGATATAATTCCACACATCCAGCTCGGTCCAGTTGGAAATTGGAAAAACCCTTATATTCTGGCCCAGTTCGATCCTTCCGTTCAGCATATCGAAAACCTCTGGCCTTTGATTTTTCTCATCCCATTCCCCAAAGTCGTTCCTCACAGAAAATATTCGCTCCTTGGCCCGGGCTTTTTCCTCGTCACGGCGTGCCCCGCCAATACAGGCATCAAATTTGAATTCCTCAATAGCATCCAGGAGGGTAGTGGTCTGGAGGTAATTCCTGCTGGAATACTTCCCTTTTTCCTCTATTGCCTTTCCATTATCAATATCGTCCTGCACTTTCCTAACTATAAGCTCAAGCCTCAGCTCCTCTACCAGCCTGTCACGGAATTCTATAGTCTCTGGAAAATTATGGCCTGTGTCAATATGTAAAAGCGGGAAGGGTATCCTGCCTGGAAAAAAGGCTTTTTGCGCCAGGCGCACCAGCGTAATAGAATCTTTCCCACCAGAGAAAAGCAGTACAGGTCTTTCAAATTGCGCCACTACTTCTCTGAAAATATAAACGGCTTCGCTTTCCAGCGCATTTTGTTGTAAAACACTATTCATATTATTTATTTATGCGTGTAATCCACACTCCCTGTTAGCGAGGGCTTTAGTGGGATCAAAATATTTAAATTCATTTGGCAGCTCATACTTTTTTAAATATTCATCCAGGTCCTCATCACTCCAGTGATAGAACGGACTTACCTTAAGCAGGCCCTCTTTGTTGTAACTCAGGATATCTATGCTATCCCTGAAGGTGGTTTGGCCCTTCCTAAGATTTGTAAACCATACATCCGGGTTCTCCTCCTCCATCGCCCTTTGGAACGGTTCCAGTTTTACCTGTCTTGTAAATTCTTCGTGCAGGGGATTGTCCACCTGCGGGATTCCTCCAAAATAAGCATTCCGGTAGGCAGCCGTTTGTTTTGGGATGTAGAGCTTAATATTTAGCTGCAACAGCTCAATTACCTCCCTCGCATGCAAATAGGTATTAGGGGTGTTATATCCTGTATCGCACCATATCGCCGTCATACCGGGCTGAATTTTGGAGCAGGCATGCAGGATGGCCACTTCATAAGGGCGAAAGTTCGTGGTGACCACTGGTCGTTTAGTATTATTAACCACCCACTGTATGAGTTCTTCAGGAGAAATTCCCTTCAACTTCCGGTTAATTGTCTTTAGTTCTTCTTCTGTAAAATTTCTCATTTTTAATTCCTTCCAAAATTTATCTTGTTCCATATTCTTTCGTGTCCAAAATAAAGGAGCATTTTAGTTATTAATTCTAATGAACCTATAGCCAGGGCAGTGTTCACTTCCCCGGTTAACAACCAGGAGATCCCAATGGTATCCATAGTACCAACTATTCGCCAGCTTATAGCTTTTACTATACTCCGCACAGGTTTTTCTGAAGTGCTGTCTTTTTTGTAGGTGGTTTTTTGATTACTGTCAAGCAACATAAATATAATTTAACCTATAGGACTACTAGGAATTTGACAAAAATAGAATTCTTTTACTAATGAAGCGTCTTCGCCTCTTTATTATTTAATTTTTAACATTTTTCAGGATTCTTTCCAAGCGCCAGGTCGGCCAGTGAATTTTCACCCAGCACCTTTAAAGTGCTGTCCCTCACCTGTATCATCAGGGCATTAACAGAGCAGGATCTCTCATCAGGACAATCCTCACATTTTTCGTAGAAATTGAGGCTTACACAGGGAACCATTGCAATAGGTCCTTCCAGGATCCTAATCACCTGGGTCATTTTCACCTCTGCCGCATCTTTTAAAAGATAATAACCCCCACCTTTTCCTTTTTTGGCAGCAAGAATTCCGGAGTTTTTGAGTTGCAGCAGAATACTTTCCAGGAACTTGTGAGAAATATTCTGAGATTTAGCGATCTCAGCCGTTTGAACCGGTTTTTTCCCTTCCTGGCGAGCTATATAAGCCAGCGCCTTGATGCCATATTTTGTCTTTTTGGAAAGCATACAGCGAATATAATTAATATATCCTTTAGCTTTCCTTCCTGCTCCTTCAAATATGTTCCTAATCATCTTCCTATTTTTAAATTCATTTATCCCAGGGCCTGCTTCAGGTCTTTAATAATATCCTCCACATGCTCCAAACCTACAGAAATCCTTATAAGTCCGGGATTTATTCCCACTTCCAGCCTTTCTACCTCACTCAGTTTGCTGTGGGTGGTAGAAGCAGGATGTGTTACAATGCTACGGGTATCTCCGAGATTAGCCGTGCGCGAACAAAGCTTCACATGATCTATGAATTTTCTCCCAAACTCAATTCCTCCTTTTATTTCAAAGGATATAATGTTCCCCCCTTGCTTCATCTGTTTCTTTGCGATCTCATATTGAGGGTGTGAGGGAAGAAAAGGATACTTCACATTTTCTGCCTCCGGTAATTTTTCCAGAAACTCTGCTATCTTCAACGCATTTTCACAATGCCTGTCTAGCCTTACTGCCAGCGTTTCCAGGCTTTTGGACAATATCCAGGCATTGAAGGGTGACAGAGCCGGCCCGGTATTCCGGGAAAATAAATAAATCTCCCTAAGCAGATCTGCCCTGCCAACTGTTACCCCTCCAAGTACTCTTCCCTGACCATCAAGAAGTTTTGTTGCTGAGTGGATCACCAGATCTGCCCCATATTTAATTGGATTCTGCAAATATGGCGTAGCAAAACAATTGTCAATGACCAGCAACAAATTATGCTTTTTTGCAATTCTTCCCAGCTCTTCCAGATCGAGGATATCAACTCCGGGATTGGTTGGAGTCTCTGCAAAGATCATTTTGGTTTCATGCTTAATGAGTGCCTCAATTTTGCCAACTTCATCAACGTTAAAATAACTATGAGATATGTTCCATTTGGGGAAATACTTGGTGAAAAGAGTGTGTGTAGACCCAAAAACTGATCTGGCAGATATAATATGATCGCCACTATTAAGTAGTGCAGCAAGGGTCGAAAAAATAGCAGCCATCCCTGTAGCAAAGGCAAAACCAGCCTCAGCTCCTTCCATTCTGGCTATCTTTTCGGCAAATTCTGAAGTGTTGGGATTGGAGAACCGGCTGTAAATGTTTCTCTCTTTTTCTTCTGAAAAAGATGCCCTCATATCTTCTGCATCTTCAAATACATAACTTGAAGTGAGGTACAAGGGCACCGAATGTTCCTGGTATTGTGTTCTCTCTGCCTGGTTCCTTATAGCTCCTGTCTCAAAATGAAAATCGTTTAATTCGTCCATTCCTATTTAAGTTTTTGTGAAAGTTTCAAAATATCTGATAATACTCCCCGTGCAGTTACAGCAGCACCGGCGCCGGCTCCCTGTATAACCAGGGGTCTATCTCCGTAGCTTTCAGTATAAATCTCAAAAGAGGCATCGGCGTGTTTAAGACTGCCAAAAGGAGAAGTTTTCTTTTCGGTTACCAGCTTTACCTCGAGTTCCCCTCTTGCAACATTAAGTTCCCCCACGTGCCTTAATACCTCATCGGGTTCAAGTGCAGATCTCAACTTTTCAAAATCTTCATTCAGGTCACTTTGATTGAGTCGGAAATTTTCCTTACTACTGTTTCCATTCAGATGAACAGGAACCAGATCTCTGATCTTTATTTCAAAAAGCTCTTTCTCCAGCTGAAGTTCCCTGGCCAGGATAAGCAGTTTTCTCCCAACATCTTTTCCCGAAAGATCTATGCGCGGGTCCGGTTCTGTAAAACCTTTATCACCCGCTTCAGTGAGTACAGTATCAAAATTCTTATCACTTTCAGAAAAAGTATTGAAAATATAACTCAGAGATCCTGAAAACACCCCTCGTATTTTAGTGACTTTTTCTCCGGCGGCATACAGGCTTTTTAGAGTTTCTACTACAGGAAGACCGGCCCCTACATTGGTTTCATATAAAAACTGCCGGTTATGTTCTTTGAGTTCAGATCTTAGCCTGTTATAAAATTCTGTAGAAAGGGTATTTGCAACTTTATTGGCGGCAACCAGATGAAATCCATTTCTCACCAGATGTGTGTAGTTATGCACCAGGTCTTCACTGGCGGAGGCATCAACTGCAATAAGATTTTCATATTTATTCTGTTGCACATAGTCGATAATATCCTTTAATTTATAGGGAACCCCAAAATTTTTGAAATCAGCCTCCCATGAATTTTTTACACCTTTCTTTTCAAAAAACGCGATTGAGGAATTTACAATCACGGGAATGTTGATCTCCAATTCCCCCGACCTTTTCAGTTGTTCTTTAAGTGCAAGCACCTGTTTTATAAGGACACTCCCTACGTTACCTACTCCAAAGAGCACTATGTTGACTATTTTCATTTTGAAATTGTGTATTAAATATTGGGTTTAGAAATGCGGATAACTGGCTATACTCTATTAAAAAGGCATCATGACCATGTATGGATTTAATCTCGTGAATATGAATATTTGGTTTAATAAGGGATAGATCCACATAAGCCTCCCAGTTTTCTCCCGGTAAAAAGAATAGGTCTGAATTCACTGTAACTATATGTATATCCCCCTCTATTCCCGCAGCAATTTTTACATAGTCGCCGCTTCCATTACTAATATCGGCTGTAGTGAGAAGGTGGTTCATCAATTTGTAGGTGGCGAGCTGAAAACGTTCCTCCAGCTTGCGACCGTGGTGTTCCAGCCAGGTTTCTATTGTTCCTGCTGAAATTTGTAAATAGGACGAAACAAATTTTGCCTGAAGCGATTGCGGACTCCGGTAAAAAGTCATGGCATGTATACGTGCATCGTACAGGGGTTTAGCTGAATTACTCAGGATCTGGTCCTGCACTTTGCACAATGCTCTTAACCATTGCGTCGTTTTATAATCTGTAGCTACCGGGATTATATGCTCAAATAATTGAGGGCGCAATGCCGCCAGTTCCCATAAAAGCGATCCGCCTACAGAACCGCCGATTCCGGCAAAGATCCTGGTGATCTCCAGTTGATCTAAAGCCAAAGCGTATATTTCAGCAAAATCCCGGAGCCGGAATTCTTTATAATTCAAAAGCAGATTTTCGGGATCCCCATCATAACCATTGCCCGGCATATTGAAAGCCAGGATGGTGTATTTTAAAGTATCTATAGTTTTCCCCTCTCCAATCAAAGCCTTCCACCATCCGGTTTCACCAGTGACCTGGGAATTTCCACTCAGGGCATGATTCACCAGGACAATTGGCGCAGCTCCTAAATCCGGCCCAAAACAATCGTAGCTGAATCTAATATCCTGGATCGTACCGGCCGAATTTTTAAAATCTGAAATTGTTATTTTTTGGATCATATTATTCATTTTTATGCTGATAATTTCAATAAGGAGGCAACCGGTAAAACCATGTAAAACCGTTTGCCTGTTTAACCTCCCAACGAGGTCTCGATATATTTTTCTTCGCTCTCACTACGAAAAAACACTCAACCTGACTTAAACTTTTCTCTCTCCTGAGACGCGAGGCATTTCGTCTCAACATTTGTCTTTTCTTTTTTATTTTTTCTCTTGTCTCTTGTCTCTTGTCTCCTGATTCTTGATTATTGATTCTTGATTCTTGATTCTTATCAAAAAATTTTCCCTTCGGGGGTTAGGGGGCCACAAAAAAATCCCTTCAGCTGGTTTGCCGAAGGGATTTAGGAATTGATTTTTAAAATCTATTACATCCTGAATTTTTGGCAATACCGCGTCGCTGCGCAAATCATACACATTTGAATTATACAGCACATCCGGAGATTGTTCATGGTTTATTGTTTGTTGTTTTTAGCTGTCAGCTTTCAGCTTTCAGCTATCAGCACGTTTATTTTTGTTTTACTGGAGACGCGAATCATCGCGTCTCTACATTTGAATTCCCCTTAAAAAAAATCCCCCTTTGGGGTTTAGGGGGCCTTTCCCCCTTTGGGGGTTAGGGGGCCACAAAAAAAGCCGCTGCGGTGGCAGCGGCTTTGCAAATTATATTTTAAAAATATTATGCAATAGTGCGCGCTGCGGAGGCTCTCCACATAATCAAACACATATTGCAAATATTCTTGTACATTTTTTTGTTTTGGTAAAGGCAAAGTTAACGTCAGAAAAAATTAAAAACCAAATTAAATTCGGTAAAAGTTTAAAATTATATTTTAAACCAACTGTTTATCAAACTTCTGAAGGAATTGATTTTGGTTTCTTTTTTAACTTTTTCCTTTTTAACTTTCAACTTTATAGGAAGTGCCCAACATTTTCTAATAATGCGTTAAAGACTATTGCTATTCAATCAATTTTTATACATTTGCTGCAAATCGAATATAGGGACTAATTTGACTGATTGCAACCCTTAAAAAAGCTAAAGCAGTGAAAGCTCCTATAGCACTTTCCGTCAAATAGCCTTCTAACTTTAATTTATAAAATTACTGAATGGCCTATTTATTTACTTCAGAGAGCGTATCTGAAGGTCACCCCGATAAAGTCGCAGATCAAATAAGCGATACTCTTTTAGACAATTTCCTTGCCTTTGACGAGAATTCCAAGGTTGCCTGTGAGACCCTTGTTACTACAGGTCAGGTTGTACTCGCCGGCGAAGTAAGGAGCAATACCTACCTTGATGTACAAAATATTGCCCGTGAGGTGATCAATGACATTGGATATACCAAGGGAGCCTATAAATTCAGCGGGGATTCCTGCGGAGTGATCTCTCTTATCCATGAGCAATCCCAGGATATCAATCAGGGTGTAGATCGCGAGAACAAAGAAGAGCAGGGTGCCGGCGACCAGGGAATGATGTTTGGCTATGCCACAAAAGAGACCGAAAACTATATGCCTCTCGCGCTTGATATCTCTCATAAGATCCTGATAGAGCTGGCTAAACTGCGCAGGGAAGATTCGGATATCAAATATTTACGACCCGATTCAAAAAGTCAGGTCACCATTGAGTATAGCGATGAGAATGTGCCGCAGCGTATTGATGCTATTGTGGTTTCTACCCAACACGACGAGTTTGATGAGGATGATGAGCGAATGCTTGATAAAATTAAAAAAGATATTAAGGAAATCCTTATACCCCGCGTAAAAGCGCAGTTACCGGAATATGTTCAAAAACTTTTCAATGACCAGATCACTTATCATATCAATCCCACCGGTAAATTTGTAATTGGCGGGCCTCATGGTGATGCCGGGCTTACAGGAAGAAAGATCATAGTAGACACTTACGGAGGCAAAGGAGCCCATGGTGGTGGTGCATTTTCAGGAAAAGATCCAAGCAAGGTAGACCGTTCTGCGGCTTATGCTGCGAGGCATATTGCCAAGAATCTTGTTGCTGCGGGACTAGCAGATGAGATCCTGGTTCAGGTTTCTTACGCTATCGGGGTTGTGGAACCAACGTCTATCTTCGTTGATACCTACGGAAAATCCAAAGTAAACCTTACCAATGGCGAGATCTCCAAAAAAGTTGCCGAAATATTTGATATGCGCCCGGCCGCGATAGAAAAACGTCTGAAATTAAGAAACCCAATCTACCGTGAGACTTCGGCTTACGGGCATATGGGTAAAGAACCACGCACTGTTACCAAAGTATTTATTAGTCCATACAATGGAAAGGTCACCAAAGAAGTAGAATTATTTACCTGGGAAAAACTGGATTATGTTGACAAGGTGAAAGAAGCATTCAATCTGTAAATTGTTTCTTCTTACCTGGATTATAATATAAATGAGGCTGCCTGTTTAATTCCAGGCAGCCTTTCTTTTAAAGATAATTGTAGAATATATCACGTTAGATACTGAAATAAATTCAGCATGACGCGCTTAAGAGCTTTTCAGGTATTATGTTCATCTAAAGACGCGTTTTGTGGCTCCTCCTTTTTCCATCACTTTCTTGAACTCTTTAAGGTCATTCTCAACAACTTTTTTAAATGCCGGATTCAGCATTTTTGCTGCAAGCCCTCCGGCTCTTCCCGCCGGAGGTCGGTATGAGATCCTTGCCTCTACGACTGTGCTTTTTCCATTTCCTGCATCCTGGAATCTTACCTCTCCCGAGTTTTCTATTTCAGAATCGGGCAGGGATCTCCAGGCGATGCTGTGATTTTTTTGATCCCAGATAATCTCAGATTCCCATTCAAGGGTTCCGAGTCCGCCGGGCACCTCTGCTGTCCATTCAGATCTCTTATCATTAATTTCCCGCACATCTTCAATATGGCTCATAAAATTTGGAAGGTTCTCAAGATTTCTCCAATAGGCATAAATCTCTTCTTTTGGTCTTTTTACAGTCATTGTAGTGTTGATATCTACGATGGCTTTTTTATCGTAAGCCGCGCTTTTACCGGAACCGGTAAGCGCCTTTGCTCCTTTATAAAGAAGTGCACCGCCTGCTACCACCCCCAGGGCGGTTAAAACCTGGTTTTTATTTACGCCAATATCTGGGAGCATATTCCCTTCTCCGTCCTGATTCTTACTTCTGAGCCTGCTTCTTGATTTTGTTGCCGTAGAGGTCTCACCAAAAGAATCACTCTCTGAAATATTTCCCCGACCTGAAGTTGTTTCACGACTGGCAGATCCGATACCTGAAGTTCCTGTTGCTCCTGTCTTTCCTCCCATTCCGGAGGTGGTTCCCTGATTCATTTTTCCTGGTCCTTCACTATTGGAGGAACCGGTTGTTCTTCCGGATCCCCGGGATCCGCCTTTTTCATTTTGTGTTTCCATCGTTTTCTATATTAAATTTAGTTATTAATTTGATTCTTTATTTTACCGGAATTAGCGCGCCAGCACTCATTAATTCCTTTAATAGCCCTTCTGTCTTTATTAAAATTAAATTGAGGGAGTACCACCTGTAACCTGTACTGTGGAACCCGTCATATAACTGGAATCTTCAGATGCAAGAAGTACATAGACAGGTGCCAGCTCTGCGGGTTGCGCCGCTCTTCCCAATGGAGTGTTTTTCCCGAAGGATTTCACATTCTCCTTTGGCATTGTGGCGGGTATTAAAGGAGTCCAGACTGGCCCGGGAGCCACGCAGTTCACCCGAATGCCTTTCTCTGTCAATACCTGTGCGAGATTTGCAGTATAATTCTGGATTGCACCCTTGGTGGTGGCATAAGCAAGCAATATAGGTTTAGGAATATATGCGTTTATAGAGGTAGTATTTATGATCGTACTCCCAGGTTTCATGTGGGGTTCTGCCGCTTTACACAACCAGAACATCGCATATATATTGGTTTTAAAGGTATAATCCCATTCTTCGCTGGAAATATCCTGAAGAGATTCTCTGGCCATCTGATAGGCTGCATTATTGACCAGGATATCTATCTGCCCAAATTCCTTAACGGCTTTCTCAATGATCTTTTTACAATGGGATTCCTCACTTATGTCACCCCTTACCAAAACGGCTTTTCTACCCGCTTCCCTTACATATTTTACGGTTTCCTCTGCATCCTCATCTTCTTCGAGGTAAGAGATAAGCACATCTGCACCTTCCCTTGCAAAGGCAAGGGCCACAGCCCTGCCAATTCCTGAATCTCCACCAGTGATAATTGCTTTTTTGCCTTCCAGCTTTCTGTTACCCTTATAGGATTCTTCCCCATGATCGGCTTTGGGGTCCATTTCTTTTTCAGTTCCGGGAACTTCCTGTTTTTGTTCAGGATAATCGGGTTTTGGATATTTATCCTGTGGGTCTTGCATTTGTGTTTTTTCTTTACCGCTTTCCTTCATATTCATTCATTTTAATTAATTAATTCCTGCACCCAGAGATATGCAGGAGAAAAAAATTATTCCATCGATTGTAACCCCGGTTGCAAAACCAGTTGAGATTTTATTTGCTGCCCCTTTACTGTTTTCTTTTAGAAAATTCATTTAGATAGGCACATACTAAATATAAAACTCTATGAGGTAAGGTTTTAAATTTTCCATTGTAAAATTTTATTAATGTTTTCCTTTGATTCTTAAAATGATGTAAAGTCAATCCGACTAAATAACCTGAGAGAATTATGATATATCCCTCCGGCTTATCATTTTTTCTTTCGGAAAGCTTTAACAATGGTACCCGGTTTAAATACCTAATTTTAAAATCACCAAAATTCCTCCTATGTCATTTTTCGGAAAAGTCAAGAATACAGTCAATCTTTTAAAAGCTATAGACCTGGATCAACTTGCTAAAATAAGCAGGACCATAGATCTGCCTGATGCCATGAATGCCCTGGGCTCCCTGGATGAAGACCAGTTAAAAGGCTTGATGAAAATGCTGAAAACAAAGCGCCGGAAAGCACATAAGGATCTTCCTCCCATAGATGGGGATTTCTATAATCTTGATCTTAAACTCACTCCCGAGCAACGTGCATTGCAGATTAAAGTGCGTAATTTTATGGAAGATGAAGTAAGGCCACTTGTGAATGACCATTGGAATAGGGCGAAATTTCCCTTTGAGATCATAGAAAAATTTGCAAAACTTAATATCACCGGAGTACCTTATGAAGGCTATGGCTGTCCCAATATGTCCTTTCTAATGGAGGGCATCATTGCCCAGGAGATCGCCAGGGTTGATGTTTCCATCTCTACCTTTTTTGGGGTGCATAGCGGACTCGCAATGGGTTCTATTTATCTCTGCGGAAGCAAAGCGCAAAAAGAAGAATGGCTGCCTAAGATGCAAAAGCTGGAAGCCATTGGTGCTTTCGGACTTACCGAACCCAATGTGGGCTCAGGCGTGGCCGGAGGAATGGAAACCACCTGTCGTTTTGACGGGGAGAACTGGATCCTGAACGGCCAGAAAAAATGGATTGGAAATGCCACATTTTCTGATGTTACCATCATCTGGGCCCGGGATGAAGATACCAATCAGGTCAAAGGATTTCTGGTGAGAGCAAAAGAGAATCCGGGTTATAAAGCCGAAAAAATGGAAGATAAGATGGCGCTCCGTATTGTGCAAAATGCCATTATTACACTAACCGATTGTGTGGTACCGGAAAAAGACCGGTTGAAACACGCAGATTCTTTCCGCGATACAGCCAAAGTATTGAAAATGACCCGCGCCGGGGTGGCCTGGCAGGCGGTGGGCTGCGCCCGCGGGGCTTATGAAAGCGCCCTAAAATACACCAAAAAACGCGAACAGTTTGGAAGGCCAATCGCCTCTTACCAGTTGATACAAAACCATCTGGTAGAAATGCTTTCCAACCTTACGGCAATGCAAACATTGGTATTCCGCCTGTCTGAGATGCAGGACCAGGGGATGCTTCTTGATGAGCATGCCTCCCTTGCCAAGGTATTTTGCAGCATGAGAACCCGTGATGTGGTTAGCCGCGCCCGAGAAGTCATGGGTGGCAACGGGATTTTATTGGAATATGATGTAGCGAGGTTCGTGGCAGATGCCGAAGCAATCTACAGTTATGAAGGAACAAAAGAGATCAATTCGCTTATAGTAGGCCGGGCAATTACCGGCTACAGCGCATTTGTAAATTAGAAGGATAATTAAATGGCAATACTGGTTGTAAGTCCGGGGAGAGATCCAAAGGTTTGGGTACGGGAGCTAAGGCTTCAGCTGCCAAAGGAGGAGGTGCATACCTGGACCGAAGATCTTGAGGTTGACAAAGAAAAGATAGACTATGCGATTTCCTGGAAACATCCCTTCGGATTATATAAAGATTATCCCAATCTCAAAGTGATAGCCTCCATGGGAGCCGGGGTAGATCACATTACAGGTGATCCCGATATTCCGGAAGACATAACTGTTACCCGCATCGTAGATGAGCAGCTTACAACAGATATGAGTGAATTTGTTCTTTCGCTCATCATGTCTTACCTCAAAAATATTTCCTATCACCATTGCAATGATTCGTGGGAACATAAAATATATCAAAGGATTGAAGATGCACATGTAGGGATCCTCGGACTTGGTATTTTAGGTAGCGGACTTGCAGAAGTCCTGCGGAAGAATGATTTTAAGGTTTCAGGCTGGTCAAACTCTGAAAAAAATATGGAAGGAATTTCTTCTTTTTATGGGAAGGACCAACTTCCTGATTTTCTGAAAAATGTCAATATTCTTGTTTGTCTGCTACCCTTAACTCCCGAAACAGAAGGAATCCTGAACAAGGATCTTTTTAAACAATTGCCAGAGGATGCTTATGTGATCAATGTGGCAAGAGGAGAGCATCTTGTAGAAGAAGACCTTTTGGAAATGGTACAAAAAGGACATTTAAGCGGGGCAAGCCTTGATGTTTTCAGGACAGAACCCCTGCCGCCGGATCATGCTTTTTGGAAGGAACTCAAAATAAGGATCACCCCCCACATCGCCAGTATTACAGATCCCCGAAAAGTGGTTCCACAGGTTGTGGAAAACTATAGACGGCTTAATGAAGGCAAAGAATTGAAAAATGTTGTACCCCGGGAAAAAGGATATTAATTAAAACCAACCATTGTTATGAATTTTCAAAACATTCTTGTAGCGATAGATTTTAATGACAGCATTGGCGAACTCATAAGTTATGCCGAAGGAATAGCTTTAAAATTTGATGCCAAAATATGGGTATTACACGTTGCTGTTCCCAATCCCGATTTTGTTGGATATGAACCGGGTCCGCAGTACATTCGTGATTTCCGGGCCGAGGAATTAAGGGAAGAACACCGCAAACTACAGAACATTTGTGATGCCTTTATCGCTCCGGAGGTTGAATGCGAGGCCCTTCTTATCCAGGGATCCACGGTTGAAAGTGTGATAGAGGAAGCCAGAAAATTGAAATGTGACCTGCTTATTGTAGGAACGCATAAACACAGTTTCTTCTACAATCTGCTTTCTGAGAATGTTTCGCTCGAGTTGCTGAAAAAAACCGAAATCCCATTGCTGGCAATTCCTATCGATGAGCCAGACGAAGAAGCTGATCGTGATGTTTAAAATATCAAATCAGCTTCTTAATCCATTTAAAATATTTGAAAGGCGGATATTTAAACGGAATATCTATCCAGGTGGGAGTTCTCACAACAGATCTTTTATGGCTGAAGGATAGAAAACTTTCTTTGCCATGGTAACTTCCCATTCCGCTGGCACCCACTCCGCCAAATGGAAGATTATGGTTTGAAATATGCATCAGGGTGTCATTGATACAAACTCCCCCCGAGGAGGTTTCAGCAATAACTTTATCTGCCTTATCTGTACTTCCGAAGTAATAAAGCGCCAAAGGCTTTTCGCCGGAGTTAATATGATTTGTAGCTTCTTTTAATTCTGAAAAGGAAAGAATTGGAAGAACGGGACCAAAAATTTCCTGCTGCATTACAGGCGAATCTTTTGACACCTCATCAAGTATTGTGGGTTCTATAAAAAGATCCTCCTTGCTGGATTTTCCCCCTGAATATAAATTTTCAGGTTCGATAAGATCAATTATCCTTTTGAAAGCCTTTTCATGGACAATACGCCCGTAATGCGGACTTTTCTTTAGATCTTCCCCATGCATATCATTAAAAGATGTTGCTAATTCTTTAAGCAAATCATCCTTCACGTTTTCATGTACCAGAAGATAATCAGGTGCAATACAGGTTTGGCCGGCATTAATGGTCTTTCCCCATGCGATACGCTTTGCAGCCAATGCGATATTTGCCGACTCATCTACTATTGCCGGACTTTTACCCCCCAGTTCCAGGATGACCGGAGTGAGATGTTCGGCAGCGGCCTTCATCACAATCTTTCCCACCTGGGTACTTCCAGTAAAAAAGATAATATCCCAGCGCTGCTCAAGAAGCAATTCACCAGTCTCCTGCCCCCCCTGAATCAGACTGATATAATTTTCAGGAAAAGTTTCAACAATGATCTTTTCTATTACCGCGGCAATATGCGGAGTGAATTCTGATGGTTTTAATACTGCACAGCAGCCCGAAGAAATGGCACCTACCAGTGGATTAAATAACAACTGAAAAGGATAATTCCATGGCGCGATGATCAAGGCCACACCAAGAGGTTCATAAAGGATCCTGGCATTGGATGGTTGCAGATGAATGGGAACCGAAACCTTTTGAGGTTTTGCCCAGGACTTCAGTTTTTTAATGTGAAGATCAATTTCCTGGGTCACTATGCTTATCTCGGTAAGATATGACTCTTCCAGAGATTTGTGCAGGTCTTTTCCCAAGGCATCGGTTATCTCTTCTTCATATTTTTTTATAGCTGTTTTAAGATCTTTTAATTGCCGGATCCTGTAATCCAGGTCCCTTGTCTTTAAACTTTGAAAAAAGAGACGTTGCTCCTTCAGGGTCTTTACGATCTCCTCTGGCGATATGTTATTCATTACTTCCTTCATCAATTCTTCTGTTTATTCTTCCCTTAAAGTCTTCCATGGTGGTATAAACTCCCATAACCTTCCCTACAAACCAGTCAAAAAACCATATTGGCAGCAAACCCTGGAAGAATCTTACAAATTGCATGCTCCATGGCATACTCAACCATATCCTCCTGTTTTCAATTGCTCTGATGATCTTTGCAGAAGATCTCTCAGGGTCCAGCAGGGGAACTCTGGATTTCACGCCGTCAAACATTCCTGTATTGATGTAATATGGTGTTACGGTGGTGATTCCAATATTCTTGTTCATTTGTTTCATCTCGAGTCTCAAGCTGTCAGACCACCCGGTAATTCCCCATTTACTTGCAACATAAACAGACATTTTTGGATTGGAGACTAATCCTGCCGAAGATGAAATATTACAGATGTGGCCGGTATTTCTCTCCATCATCTCTCCCAGAAATTCCAGGGTAAGGTGCATGGGAGCACTTGTATTGATATTTATGGTTCGGTTAATATCAGCATTGCTATGCTCGTGAAAATATTTACCTACAACAATCCCGGCGTTATTGATGAGTATATCAACAAATCCAAAACTATCTTTGATAGAAGATGCGGTCTCTCTTACAAGGTCAATATTGGTTATATCAACACAATTGCCCGAAACGATTCCCAGTGCCGAATATTCTGTGAGTGTAAGATCAAGATTTTTCCGGTCACTATCCCAGATTATGACCCTTGCGCCTTTTTCCAGGACAAGCCTGCCCATGATCTTACCAATACCTGAGGCTCCGCCAGTAATAAGAACAGTCTTGTCTTTAAAATTTAATTTTTCCAATGAATTATTTGAAACAATAAGTTTATAGCAAGATAGGGAAAGTATTATTATGGATGGGTATGGTTAATTTTTAGAAATAAACCAATATTGTATTTAATTCAGTAATGCAAGACGTTCATTTTCTCCAACAGTTTTCTCCGGCATCTCATTTAAAGCCAATATGAAATTATGCAGGAATTCTTCCCGCTTTTCTTCAGATAATAGCCCAATGGAAAGGAATGGATTAAGGTCTTCCAGTTCAACAAGCAAAAGGGAGCCGTCTTTTAACCGGCATGCATCCACACGGGTGATACCTCGCTCCATATTATTCCAGCACAGGAATCTTTCAGCAAAACCCAGATCCTCCGGGGTTGCTCCATATTCGGTAAGATCCCAGCGCTTTTCCTTGTTTGGAGCGTATAAAGCGTACTGGAATTTGTCATTAAGAAAATAAAAGGAAACTTCGTATTCAAAATAGATGTAGGGCTGGATGAGCTTGCCCTGAGGATTTGCAGCAAGTAGCTCATCTCTTGTGAGAATTTCCATCCCTACAGAATCTGCCCCATTCATGAGTTTCACAATAAATCTGGAAGGTTTACCGAGTTTGTCGATCTCGTTTGTTGAAACTACTGTTGGAATAACAGGATATCCTTCTGCCTGAAGATCAAGCAGATATTGTTTACCATGCTGATCTCCCTTTCCATCAAAAGAATTGAAGGTCATAATATTCTTATCTTTTACAGCCTGTAGAAATTCTTTATAGTAATCCTCAAAATCAAGCACACAACCAATATTCCGGTATACTACAATATCTGCTAAGTTCAGAAAAGAAATAGCCTGCTGCGGATGGCCAATAAGAACATTGAAATATTCCTTTAATTTTGAAGTAATAAACAGATCTTCTTTGTAATATTTTCTGCCTTTCGCTACATAATAAAGGTCTGTGACGTATAGGATGGTCTTCATGAAATTGGCCATATTTTGATGGGCGAATTTACTGTTTTAATGATTATCAGGGGAAAGAAATTTTGAAAAAAACTTACTTAAAAACGAAGGAATTTATCCAAAAAAGCAGGTGATATTAATCTTCAGCTTCTTCCATCGCGACAATTGTGGAATGTAAGAGCTCCAGTTTCCAACCCTGTGGAGTTCGAATAGCATTTGCACTTTCAAGCCAGCTCATTTCACCCAGCAACTCCCCATTAATTTCAAAACGGGCGGTATTGTGATAGGCCAGCCATGCAGCATCGCCATATATTTTTATATCAATAAAGGAAAAAGAATTGATCCTTGTTGGCAGTTTATCCATTCCTGCGGTTTGTTCCATATAATCCCTGATGATCTCCAGGTCCCACACCTCCCCATTTTCCAGCAGCACAAAATCTTCGGTATAATAATTCATCAGTTTATCCTGTTTGTTATCAGATAGAATGTCCTGGAAGGAATCAATGATAAGCTGCTTTAAGAGTTCCTCATCCTTTTCGGCAGAAGTTTGGGCAAAAGCAGCAACAGAAAGGAATAAAAACAATAAGGATATTTTTAATTTCATGATCTCTTATTTAAAATTTGATAAATGGAAGGATGATTAATTTCCTCCGGGGGTATATTTTGCCCACACAACTTTTTCTGAAGCCATTTCTGCAAATCTACCCCTTGCTCCCCCACCGGCATTGTTGGAGGACATTCCCTGGGAACCTCCTTCTCCTGAAGGTCGCATCATTCCGCCGGGCATCTCAAATGCCAGCAAGGTGATCCCAATTGAAACTTCCTTTCCATTGGGAACGTAACCTATTGCCGCAAAAGGGATCTTGTATTCAATACTTAGAATATTTTCCTCTTCCCAGTTCATGGCAAATGCCACAGCAGAAAGTTCCTCTGCATTAACCTCCCTGCTTTTCACTCCCGGAAATCCGGAAAGGGAAACCAAAACCGGTTTTTGATTGAAATCCTTTCTCATACTTTCCATGGTTGGTCTTTCGGCATTTCTGTCTCCTCCCCGGCCCTGCCCTCCAGGGAAAATCAATTCAGGTTTAAATGTAAGGCTGTGTTTACTCTTATTCCTTCCGGTAGGATCAAGAGAGATCTGGAAGCCAAGACGGGTCATCCTGGTAATTGTATTGTCATCTCCCACCCTTATTCCTACATAAAAAGCTTCATCATCATTAAGGATTGAATAGGTGATATTGGCATTTTCATCATAATGCTGCAGGGGTATTTCCCAGTCATTAAAATTGGCATCTATGGTAACAGGTAGGGTATTCTGTGCCCCAGCACCAATACAAAGAACCATTATTATTGCGGTGTAGTATAGTTTCATATATCATCAGATTATAACATATAATATTAGTTAAAAAAGTGATAGGTTTTATTCCTGAGACCGAGATAATTATAACGGGCACTTTGAGAGCAAAATTCCTGGAATAGATAGAGTGCCCTCTAAATAGAGCAAGAGATATGAGTAAAAATTTAAACATCCAACCTGGAAATTTTTAGTTTGGCCAAAATTTGTTCATTATCTTGGTACTCTCATTCCAAACAATATTTCCTATGATTACTTCCAGTGATCTGGCTGAAGTCCACACCCGCATTCTCCCCTATATTCACCGTACCCCGGTCCTGACTTCCAAATTACTGAATGAGATCTCAGGGGCGGAAATCTACTTTAAATGCGAGAATTTTCAGCGCATGGGCGCTTTCAAAATGAGGGGTGCCGCGAATGCGGTCTTGAACCTTCCTGAAGAAAAAAGGCAAAAAGGGGTAGTGACCCATTCCTCAGGGAATTTTGCCCAGGCGCTATCGCTTGCCGCAAAAAGTGCCGGCGTTCCTGCTTATATCGTTATGCCTGATTCTGCTCCGGAAGTTAAGAAAGAAGCTGTCAACGGTTATGGCGGAAAGGTAACCGAATGTCCTCCTACCCTTGAAGAAAGAGAAAAAGCTGCAGAAAGGATCATGGCCGAAACCGGCGCTACATTTATCCACCCCTCCAATGATCTTGATGTGATCTACGGCCAGGGAACCGCCGCCCTGGAATTACTTGAGGACCATAAAGACCTGGATTTTGTTATTACCCCGGTGGGAGGTGGCGGACTCATAGCAGGAACTGCTCTCGCTGTGCATTTTGCTTCTGAAAAATGTAAAACTATCGGTGCAGAACCCTTTCAGGTTGATGACGCCTACCGGTCTCTCAAAAGCGGAAAAATAGAAAGCAATGATACAGCAGATTCTATAGCAGATGGTTTAAAAACCCAACTGGGAGATTTAAATTTCCCCATCATTCAACTATATGTTTCAGAGATCATCCGGGTGGAAGAACAGGAAATTATTGATGCCCTCAAGCTTATCTGGGAAAGAATGAAGATCATTGTAGAACCTTCAAGTGCTGTCGCATTTGCGGCTGTTTTGCGGGAGAAGGAGAAATTCCGCGGAAAAAAAGTGGGGATCATTATTTCCGGAGGAAATGTGGATTTAAAGAAGTTGCCGTTTTAAAAGCTGGTTCCAGCAGAATTCGCGGAATGCGCAGCCACTATTGTTCTATAAGATTCATTCTGCAACTTCCACGATCTGTTATTTTTCCTTTAGCTCTTCAGCAATCTTCTCCAGAACTACCCTATGGGAATAATTCACGCAGTGTCCTTTCATAGCTGTAAATTCTATTTCAGCATCAGATGTGGGATTGGTGGTGGATTTTAAATAGGTATCAAAATCACGAAGGGAATTATTTAAGTAGTAATTATCCATATCTCCCATCCATACATATACTTTGCCCTGGATCTTAGGTCCAAGTTCTGCCCAGTTTGCTTTTACATATTCCAGCAGATCGTATTTTTTCCAGTGCCCGGCCACTTCTTTGTCAATTTTTCCGGTAATAGGATCAAATATTGGTTTTGGAAGGCCATCTTCTCCTTTTGGGCCATAAACTGCATTCCACGCACCCCATTGTCCTCCGGAAGTAACGTATGAGTTGGAATAACCTTCAACATTTTCAGAATAAACCTCCTTTTTTATAGAGAATTCTGGTTCGCCGTAAATATCCCTTTTGCTTGGCCTTAAATAACCGTGCTTATTGTAAAAGGCATTTTCATCTTCATAGATATTAATGAGCTGCATTCTTTTAAAACTTACCGCATCAGGGCTGTAAGAATAGGTTTTTGTGAAGGTTTCAGGATAGAATAATTGCAGGGCAAGGGATACCCAACCTCCTGTTGAGCAGCCATCAACATAGCGGGACTCGGCACCGGTGGTCCTGTATTGTTTGTCTATCGCGGGAATTAATTCCTTAATTAGGGCTTCGCCAAAAGGTCCGCTGTTTTCTGAATCAAGCTGATAACTGTCCCCAAACGGGCCTTCCCCGTCAAGGAATACTGTTATGACCTGTGGTGCTTCTGCAGAAGTCCACCAGGTTCTGAAATCTTCGTTATTTATAAGACCATTAACCCGGTCATATCTGCCGCCAAATCCCGCAACGTTAAATCGAACAGGATACCTCTTGTTTGGATTACTTGCATAGCCTGATGGTAATAATACAGAGGCTTTTAAATTCATCGGCTTTTTCCACCAGGTGGAAAGTATCTCACTCTTCATATCAACCATCTTCACAAGGTCATGTTCGGCTAACTTTCTTTCCGGGATGAGATTGGAAAGTACCAAAGAAACCTGCTGACTGCCATTTACATTTACTTTCACTGGATCGCTGTAAAGATTGCCGGGCACATTGATTCTTGATTCCTTATCACCGTTTTGTCTCCACACTGCCTGAATATAATATTCTCCTTCAGGAACATTATTTAAAGCCCAGTCGCCGGTTTTTACCCATTCGTCTTTTCCTGTAACCAATATTGCTTCTCCCCCGCTCCAATTTTCAATGTTTCTAGCAAATACATAGCTACCTTTACCAGTTCCCGCATCAAACCTTGGCTCCAGCCCTTCAGATTCTGAAAAGTACAGGAATATACGACCATCCGGTTTAAATGAATTTTTGTGCTCGGGTGCTCCCGAAATTTTAAAGGATAGGTCATGCTGCGCAATCCCGGTAAAACCGGTAAAAAGAAGGAATGCAAAACTTAGAAGGAAATTTATTTTCATAGCAATTTTCATAGCGAACAGTTTCATTTTTTGAAAGCCCTAAGATAAATTAAAAAAGTAACTGGTGAAATGAGGGGTAGTTTTAAAAAAAGTCCTGCTATATATCGGAAAGGAGACTGTTTTATTATGTTTCAAAAAATTTATCCTCATTCCAGTTTTTGGGATTATTGATGATATAGGATGCAATATTTTGATAAGATCTATCATTTCTAATTATAATTTCCCAGTAATTCCTTTGCCATAATTTGCCCATAATTTCATTTTTAGATTTATAAATTTCTAAACATTTATTTGAAACCAACGATTTGTATGCGCCAATGATTTTTCCAATTGTAGGATTCGTCCCCGTTGGGGCGACCCTCGCGGTCGCCCTCCCCGGTTTATCCTCATCCTTATTCCCCTTTCCAATCCCATCCTCGGATTGGGCAGGGGTAAACCCTGCCCCTGACGGGTCTGCGGTGTGGCGGTCGTTCAATATAATAATGCCATGAATATGATTGGGCATGATCTGAAATATATCTAATTCAAAATTTAAAAACCGTTCCTGTAATTTCACCCATTCCTCATTTGCGATAACTCCAAATTCATTCAAAATCATTTTCCCTGTCTCAACTTTTCCAAATCTCGATTCCCGGTTTGCACAACAAATTGTAATGAAATAAGCTCCAGATCTTGAATAATCGTAATTCTTCAATCTTAAAGATCTTCGGTTATGCCTATTAGGATTATAAGTCATTTTAATTATAATGAGAGAAGATAATAGGTACTCATTGGAGGGGTATCTAATTTAAAGAATTATTAATTTAAAATTACCCCCCCGTCCTACGGACAACCCTCCGGAGGAAGGGCAATGGGAAAAACATGATTTAAAACTTTCCCCTCCTACGGAGGGGTGCCTGAAAGGCGGGGTGGGCCAACCATAGCTTTTCCCTAATCATACGATAGGCATTAAATATGCAAATTGAAAAGTTATAAGGAAAAATTATTCTTAACTTTAAGGAGTTAACCAAAAATCTCTCCTATAATGGAAAAAAACGAACATCGAGACTCTCCCGGAACCCACAAAGCATGGGAAGTAAACGAATCCAGCAGATGCCCTTTTTTGGGCGGTGCTGTCAATAAGACTGCAGGTAGCGGGACTTCAAACCGTGACTGGTGGCCAAATATGTTAAACCTTACCATCCTTCGTCAGCATTCCAACCTGTCTGATCCTATGGATCCCGATTTTAATTATGCCGAAGAATTTAAAAGCCTTGATTTGAACGCGGTGAAGAAAGACCTTCATGACCTGATGACCGACTCCCAGGACTGGTGGCCGGCAGATTTCGGGCATTACGGCGGATTGTTCATACGTATGGCGTGGCACAGCGCGGGGACCTACCGTATATCAGATGGTCGCGGTGGCGCCAGTTCGGGTTCGCAAAGATTTGCTCCGCTTAACAGCTGGCCCGATAATGCCAACCTTGATAAAGCCCGGTTACTCCTGTGGCCTATAAAACAAAAGTATGGCAGGAAGATCTCCTGGGCAGATCTTATGATCCTTACCGGAAATGTAGCCCTGGAATCCATGGGACTAAAACCTTTTGGTTTCGGCGGGGGTCGCGAAGACATCTGGGAAACCGAGGAAGATATCTACTGGGGTTCTGAAGGGGAATGGGTAGGAAATAAAGAACGTTATGCCGATGGGAACCAGCTGGAGCAGCCACTTGGCGCTTCCCATATGGGACTTATCTATGTGAACCCGGAAGGCCCCAACGGAAATCCCGATCCCCTGGGATCTGCAGCAGATATCAGGGAAACCTTCGGCCGTATGGCGATGAACGATTATGAGACAGTAGCACTTATCGCCGGGGGTCATACCTTCGGAAAAACCCACGGAGCTGCAGATCCTGTTGAAAACGTATTAGCTGAACCCGCGGGGGCACCAATTGAAGAAATGGGACTTGGGTGGAAGAATAAATTCGGAAAAGGACATTCCGCAGATACCATTACCAGTGGGATAGAAGGTACCTGGACACAAACCCCTACAAAGTGGAGCAACAATTTCTTTGAGAATCTGTTTGGCTTTGAATGGGAATGCCATAAAGGGCCGGGCGGCGCATTCCAATGGAAACCCAAAGCCGGTGCGGGTGAAGGTCTTATACCAGATGCTTTTGATCCCAATAAAAAACACGCGCCATTTATGCTGACTTCTGATATCGCACTACGTGAAGATCCTGAGTACAAAAAGATCTCAAAACATTTCCATGAAAATCCGGAAGAGTTTGCAGATGCTTTTGCGAGAGCGTGGTACAAGTTAACCCATCGTGATATGGGACCAATTGACCGTTACCTGGGGCCTGAGGTGCCGCAGGAAGAATTGATATGGCAGGATCCAATTCCAAAAGTTGCTCATGATCTTATAGACAAGAATGATATCAGCAACCTGGAGGACAAGATCCTCAACTCGGGATTGACGGTATCTCAATTGGTATCTATAGCCTGGGCATCGGCTTCAACTTTCCGCATTTCTGATAAAAGAGGTGGGGCAAACGGGGCCCGCATCAGGCTGGCGCCGCAAAGGCATTGGGAAGTGAACAATCCGCCACAACTTCAAAAGGTCATCATTAAACTGGAGGAAATTCAGAAGGATTTCAACGACTCTCAATCCGGAAACAAGAAAGTTTCCCTTGCAGATCTAATAGTTTTAGGTGGATGTGTCGCCGTAAAGAAAGCCGCCAAAGATGCGGGATACGATATCGGGGTACCTTTTGCACCCGGCCGTATGGATGCTACGGAAGAACAAACAGATGCGGAAGCCTTTGAGCCATTGGAACCCAATGCAGATGGTTTCAGAAACTATTTCAGAAACCGGGATCATATCGAGGCTTCGGCTGAAGAATTCCTGGTAGACAAAGCCCAGCTTCTCAACCTTACCCCGCCTGAAATGACAGTGCTTGTAGGAGGTATGAGGGTGCTTGACACCAATTATGACGGTTCCAAATACGGGGTATTTACTGACCGTCCAGGCCAGCTAACCAACGATTTTTTTGTCAATCTTCTTGATATGAGAACCACCTGGAAAGCAAGGACAGATGCGCAGAATGTTTTTGAAGGTAGCAGCCGGGCTTCTGGAGAAGGGAAATGGACCGGAACCAGAGTGGATCTTATTTTTGGATCCAATTCTGAACTGCGCGCTCTCGCCGAGGTATATGCCTGCAACGATGCAAAGGAAAAGTTCGTAAAAGACTTTGTAAAAGCATGGGATAAGGTGATGAATTTAGATAGGTATGATCTGAGGGATTAATCGGTATTTTTTGCGGATGATTATGAAAAGGTGGCCCAGGATGAGGCCGCCTTTTTTTTTCAAAAAAAGAGATTTAGATTTAGTGGAGACGCAATGCATTGCGTCTGTACGAGATTTAATATCTAAATTTTTATTCGTAAAATCGATCTTATTTCCAATTTGATGGATTGTTCCTGATATATTCAGAAATACGGTCAAATGATTCCCCATTTCGAATGATGTGGTCCTGGAAACGGGATTGCCAGGCGAAATCCAGATCCAACCGATTACAATGTTTTGTAACCGCAGATTTGTATGAACCCACAATAGATGAAATGTTATTTTTTCCCGGGTTTCGAAATCGTTGTTGGCCAATTGATTTTTTGGATGATGGATCATCCGGTAATTGATCGGGATCGCGATAATCCCCAATATCCCGTAGGGACAAGGCATGCCTTGTCCCTACCCCGATCGCGGGATCAACCGGATGTTTATCAGAACCAGCCGAATCCCCCGGATCATAACCATCCAAAATGATTATCCCATGAATATGATTTGGCATCACAACAAAATTGCCCAATTGAACATGTTTTGCATGATCTACAATTTCATACCATAAATCATTCGCAATCATCCCCACCGGGGATAATTCCATCACCCCATCCACAACATCCCCAAAATAACATTCCCTGTTTTTGGTGCAAATTGTAATAAAATATGCAGCATCCCATCCATAATTCCAGGTTTGCAGACGGAAGGAATCTGACCGGTATTTTTTTCGGAATTTGTTGTTCATTTTTAATTCAATATTCCTTCAAAACCTTCTCAATTTCCTCCTCATATTTCAGGCTGCCAATAAAATTATTATGCCCAAATCCCTGCAGGGTGATGAGGGTATCGCCGGGTTTGAATTGCTGCTGTAGTTTAAGGGAAGAGCCGTAGTAGATCACCTCATCCTGATTGCCATGTAAGATGACCACGAGCATGCTGGCCTGCTTTAAATATTCATTGACTTCAAATTTATATTTGAAAAGAAAGGAAGGAAAAATATTGAGTGGCGGACTGTTTTTCGCAAGATCCTTCAGGGAATAAAAGGGTGCCTGAAGGATGAGTAAGTGTGGGTTATTGTGAGCCGCGAGTCTGGCAGCCATGCCCGATCCTACCGAATGACCGAGCACAATGATCATTTCCTCGGGATAATCGCGTTTCAAATGATCATATACCCTTTGCATATCATCATAAAGTTGGGTTTCACTTTTCACAGAACCTTCGCTCTTGCCATAACCCCGGTAATCGGGGATAAATATATCATATCCCAGATTTGTGAAGGTAGGAGCCACTCCACCCCAGCCATCCAGTGAACCCGCATTACCATGTAGATATAATATCACACCTTTAGGGTCCCGGGTGGTGAATAACAACCCATGCAGCAGTTTACCATCTTTCATTTCGATAAACTTCTCTTCAAATTTCTGGTTGAACCTGAAAGTATGGTCCTTATCCAGTTTCTGCGGTAGGAATATCAGCCTTTCCTGGAAAAAGTATGCCAGGGCAATTACGAGCAAGTATCCGGCTAACAGAACAGCGAGAAGAATCATGAAACTTTTCATTAGCGACTTTAATAGTATTTCAATTCTTATTTTCCTTTCCTACCGACTCCTCTGTGCCTTCCAGATTCCGCTCGCGGTACAATTTTTCACCTATCTTCCCTTCATCACCAAGTGCCCGGCCCTTGATGAGCCAGGCAATTCCGAAGAGAAATAACGCGAGGGATTCGAGGATAAGTGTAGAATAATTGAACAGCCTTAGATTTTCAGAAACCGGAACAAGCAGCATTAATATTATAATTGAATAGCCGCAAAACCTGTAAATATTGTTTTCGTTGAGAGTGCTCACGGGGATTCCTTCATTGATTTCCTGGCCAATAGTAAAAACATTTATAGCCAGCAGGGAAAATATTCCGAAGAGCAGGGCGGCAAAGGCATAATGAAGCCATCCCAGCCAATCATAACTGAGCGGTATAAGGGTATATATCTTTTGATGATCAAATTCCGGATTAACAGGAATCAGCGCGACTCCAATCGCCATAAAACCGGCTAAGTTGGTGAGCAATTCATCATTTTTCCAGAAAGAGGGATTTCCATGACCCTTATACCTTATCATGAACAAACCCGTGGCAGCTAGTGTACCCGTGAAAATATCGCGAAGGTTGGTATAATAATAATTGCTTATTGAAGGCTGTATTTCAGTTTCGAAAAACCGGAATAAAGAAAGCACAATAAGAACAACAGGCAGAAAAATTCCGAGATAACCTATTGCCCTTCTCATCCTGCGATAGGAGAAGAGATCATTATTTTTCAATCTGTTGGATGGGATTTCCAGGATAACAAGATTTAGTTCACCCTAAGATAAAAATTTTAATGCTTTAAAATAATTTAGTGTGTATAAGATTCCAAATGTAGAGTTTCATCTTATCATCCTTTTATTAAGATATATTATTGGTTTTAATTATTCCAGGTCGAGTACAATTTGGGTATTTTCCTTAACTAATTCAATCAGGTTATCTGGTAAAACACCAATTCTCTTTATAAGCCTTTTATTATCAATTGCCCGAATTTGATCAATCATAATATCACATGCTTCATGTAGATTTGCTACGCCTTTTTTCAAATGCACTCTTAAAATCTCTGAATCTTTCACAATGTTAGTGGTAACCGGACAAACAATAGTTGACGGATGGGGAATCTTATTGAGAAAATCTGTTTGAATCACTAACACTGGTCTTGTTTTGCCGGGTTCAGTTCCAATTTGCGGATTCAAGTCAGCAATCCAGATTTCAAATTGTTTAACTACCATAATCAATACGCTCAAATTCCTGAAGAACTGACATCGATTCTGCTTCAACCAACCCCGATTCCTTTTTCAATCTTTTTTCAAGAAATTCCTTGCGCTGCAGTTTATTATAATAATCCACCGCTTCGTTTATATACCTGTTACGTGGTTTTTTGATTCGGGCAAGAATTTTCTCTGTCTCGGCAAAAATTGATTCGTCTATTTTTAAGGATATGTTTTTCATAACAGCTTTTCTATATACTGTAAATATACACTTTTAGTATATTAAATTAATATACTGTTTAAAATTTTAATTAATAAAATCTATTGAGTAAACCTAAAATTCCCTGGGTTTTAAATCAGGTAATGATTAATCTCTGAAAAAGGCATCACCTTCAGCATAAAAATAAAATTAGTATTTGTCAAAACAATATCTTAAATTTATAACACATTGATTATCAAACAACCTCCCCTCACGAGGTTGCATTTTCATACCCTACTCTTTTTACTATATAATATATTAACCTTTTAGCAGGACCGTGCAATACCGGTAATTAAAATTAAAAAAATTTAAAATCATGGCAGAAAACATTATTTACGTGAGTCGAAATGGTAATTCCAAAGAGCTCAAACTCCGCGATAATCAAGGTCACAATCCCGGAAACAACAAACTGACTACATGTGTAAATCCAAATGAACCCGTAATCTGGCAGTTGGATAAGAATAGTGGGTTAGCAGAATTAACAGGGATTAAAGAGAGCGATCCTTCCGAACCGCGATACAAAGGGTCTCAGAATTTGCTGGCAGGTCCCGCTACAAAGGAAAATGGGGTATTGAGAGCTACTGTTGTGGAACGGTCTCCCGGAAAAGGGAAATTTCAAAATTACATGATAGGATTTAAAATTCCGGGTGATGACACGGTATATTGGGATGATCCAAAAATTGAGATGAATTAGCAGATTAGCAGAAATGATTGATACTATAAGGGTTTTCATATTAACCGGCATTCTTAGTATTGCCGCATATACCGTTGCCGGGCAGGAACCCGCTACGGTAGAAGACCTTATTGAGCAGTATGAAGCAGGGAAATTTCAGAATAACGAAATGGAAATTCTTAAAAAAATTTCTGAAGATGAAAGAGAGCCCGATAGAAAATTGCGATATGCCGAATTGCTCATCCAAAAAGCCGGAAAAGATTCCGTATTCAACATGTTGCGCAGCGGTTTCCTGCAGAAAGGAAATGCCCTTATGCGGAAAGGCGATTTCGTACCCGCCTTAGATGCCTTCCTCGAAAGCCTGAAATATGCCCAGCGCAGTGAACATACTGCCGGAGTGGGTGCTGCAACAATATCAATCGCAAATGTATATTCTCAATTAGGTAATTCCAAAACCTCCCAAATATATTACGAGCGGGGGATAGAGATATTACGAACGGTAGATGAGCCCGTTGCACTGACCTCAGCAATATTCAACGCCGGGGATGAATTCTTAAAAAGCGGAGATATCGACAAGGCCCTGGAATATACAAAGGAAGCGGGGCCCCTTTTTGAAGCAATGAATCACAGCACTGGATATGCTTATTATCTTGGGAATTTGGGAAGGATCTATGCAGAGCAGGGGAAAAACGAAATGGCTAAGGAAAATATCAATAAGGCCATAGCTCTTCTTCAGGAACTTCAGCATTATTCAGCTGTTTCTGAATACCTTTCCCATATGTCTGAAATATATACTAAGCAAAACTATTATCGCGAGGCTTTTGGATATGCCCAACGCGCTCTGGAGATTGCGACCCAATACGGACTTAAGGACCAGATAGCCAATGCCAATCTTCAGCTTTCATTGATAAGCGAAGCAACCGGAAATTACAGAAACGCGCACGATTATTATAAGAGCCATATCATCTATCTCGACAGCATAAGGAACCTGGAAAGCGTGAGGGAGATGGCAGATCTTCGTCTGGATTATGAGGTTTCTCAAAAACAACTGGAAGTAGATCTCCTGGCCCAGCAAAAAAAGACGCATAAGATCGTAATGTTTTCCACCATTATCGCCCTTGTTCTTATTGGCTTGCTGGCGTTGGGATTATATAAGCGGAATAAGTTCATTGAAAAGATGAGCCGGATCGTTAAACGGGAAAAAAACAGATCTGATAATCTGCTTCTGAACATCCTGCCGGAGGAGACTGCCCGGGAATTAAAGAATTACGGAAAAGTAAAAGCCAAAAGATTTGAGTCGGTTTCGGTGATGTTTACAGACTTTTGTAATTTCACCTATAAATCTGAACATCTTCCCCCGGAAGTTCTGGTTGAGAGCGTAGATTATTATTACTCGCATTTTGACGAGATTATGGAAAAATTTGGTTTGGAAAAGATCAAAACCCTGGGGGATTCTTATATGTGTGCCGGGGGTATTCCTTTTTCGCTTCAAGATAATGCCCATAAAATAGTGCTGGCGGCATTTGAGATCCTGGAATTTGTAAAGGAAGCCAAAAATAAACAATCCGGCGATGACGTGAGATTTGAAATAAGGATCGGGATTAACACGGGGCCTCTTGTGGCAGGAGTGGTGGGCAGCAAGAAATTTGCCTATGATATCTGGGGTGATACGGTGAATATCGCAGCAAGGATGGAAGCATGCTCTGCAGCAGGAAGGATCAACATTTCAGAAAATACGTACCAACTCGTTAAAGATCAATTTGATTGTGAATACCGGGGAGAGCTGGACGTTAAAAGCAAGGGCAGGACAAGGATGTATTTTGTTAACGGCATCAAAGACAAATCCACTAAAGACCTGCGCGAGGAATCTACAATCCCTGAGGAGGTTTTAAAAAATGACTATTCCTAGGTTAGCTATCTGATTTTTCTTCCATTTTAATCAAATCTCACAATCTGTCACCACCACGGTATCTTCATTTCTCAAATGTGCTATTGGTGCAAATTCCTCAGCAAAATCATCTATACAGATATATTCAAGGTGAGGATAATTGGCCCAACCCTGATATCCATCCCCAATATCGCTGGCCAGGAATGTATTTAATACAGAGTTGTTTTTCAAAATAAGCGATTTAATACGATTCTCACCAATATCCAGCCATTCCAGATTGGTCAGGCAGTGGAAGTCAAATACCTCCGGCTCTCCTCCTTCGAGGTAAAACATATTAAGTTTTTTAAGTGAAGGTACCTGGCAGAAATCAAGAAGGAGAAAGCTATTGGTAATGTCCAGAGAAGTTAAACTGGTGGTACCCTCCATATTGACAAGCATAAAGTGATCTGGATATGTCCAATTTTCAGGATCAATTCCATAGTCGGGACGATTGTTAATAAGGATCACTTCTTTCAAATTAGTAAGACCTGAAAGATCTAGTTTGTCACTTAAACTTGTAGGAATACTATTTAATTCCAGATATTCCAGTTTTTTGAGGCCTGTAAAATCGTGGATAATCGTTTTGGATTCTTCCTGTTCTGGAAAAGGAGAAAGACCAAGTCCCCGGATTTTAATATACTTCAAATTCACAAAATTCTCTATCCCTTCCAGATTGATCATTTTTTCAACCTCCAAAACGCTGAAATCCATGATCAGCCCCTCTATCACCTCCCCTTCACTGCGCTGGATCTTTCCATCATTATTCAGGTCGATATTGCGATCTCCCACCCCATCCCCATTCGTATCTATGGAATTGCTGTTTAGCAGTGCATTTCTAAAATGTTCATCGGGAATTTCTATGAGGTCTTCTGCTTCGGGTTCATTGTCTGAAGTATCCCCGGTTTCACAAGAGATATTGATACCAATGATAAATAAGAGCAAGGGATATAATTCTTTCATTGTCGCGGAATGGATTATTAACTAAATGCTTTTTAAGGCCGGCCGCGGAAGCAGGGATGCAGACCAAAAACCCGGTTTAGGTTTCAAGTTAGTTATTTTTTTAAAACTGAGATTACTTAGTAAGGCTCTTTCCTGGTTTAAGGGTACTGAAATATGAAATTGTTGCTTGGTGCTTGGTGCTTGGTATTTGATGCCTGGAATTTGGTGCTTGATATTTGGTACCTAAATAATTAGGACTTTTTTATCGCCTTTTTATTCTCATAGCTAAACTCCTCCAGCTCCTTTAATTCGGAAGCAATCTTTGCTTTCCACCCAGCGAGATTTTCTTCATCGTCCCCGTTTTTGGTTTCTTTTACCATCTGCAATCGACGCTCAGATAAATCTTTCATAATTTCATCGCTTATCTGGTTTATGAAGTCAAATCCTTTGGTGACCTGTCCTTTGCTTTCCAAAACCCTTTTTCTAAAAATCCTCGTATACACCTCGGCGATGTCAAATTGCAGCTGCTGAAATTCCAGGTGCTTCTGCACGTTCTCCATTCTTGTCGTATCGATCCAGGAAGAGTTTCCATAAAAAACATTATCTATTTTCTGATTCAAATTCTTTTTAAGAAAGTCAAACCCATTGATAGCATGGGAGATCACAAACTGGCTGTACACAGGTTCCCGGTATTGATCATTTATTTTGATCTTAAAATCATCAACTGTGAGAGGCGATTCTGCACTCCATCGCTTTTGTCCTTCCTGGAGTGTTTGGGCCGGTAGTAATGTCAAAGCACTAATTGCGAAAAGAAGAATGATTAATGAGGTTTTCATGGTGTACACTTAATTTTTTTCTGATTTTAACCCATTTTTTAAAATCCAGATGACTTAATTTAAAAGAATCATTAAAAACATTGTTACTTTAAATCCATAGAAATTGCCGGTTATTGCAAATTCCCGTTTAAAATGTTATTTGTTTGATGATATTAATTTTGTTATTTAACATTATAACTATGCTTTTCACTCTTATTTTTCCAATAGATCTGCTGCTTTTTGGTGATTATTTTCTTTAGCTAAAGCATATGCATTTTTTCCATCATTATTTTTCAAAGAGGGGTCAGCCCCATTGGCCAATAGAATTTGAATGATTTCTATGTGGCCGTTTTTTGCCGCTTCTCCCAGGGGGAAATCCCCCTCTTCATCTATATTATTTACATCAGCACCATTTTCAATAAGATATTTTACTATTTCGTAATGACCCTTAGATGCTGCATGTTCAAGAGGAGTAGCGCCATCCATGGCTTTACTGTCTACTTCTGCGCCATGTGTTACCAGAAATTTTAAGATTTCGGTGTTGCCATTTTGAGCAGCCACGCGTATTGGAGTGAATCCCCGGTAACCTTTGTGGTTTAAATCGGCACCGTTTTCAACCAATAACCTTACAATTTCAAGATAACCTTCCTGACAGGGAATATGCATAGGAGTTGAATGGCCGGGAGACACTTTGTTTTTCTGATTAACCTCGGCACCGTTTTTTAACAGAAGTTCAGCAATCTCGTAATTATTATCAGCAGCTGCGCGCCATAAGGGAAAAAGTCCATTTTTGTAGTATTCGGTAACATCTGTGTTTTTCTTCAATAATAACGATCTTACTTTTTCTAAATCTCCTTTTTCAACAGCCAGATATAATTTCTGGGAATATCCCAGGGTTGTGATTGCAAAGAAAAATAATAAGAAGGTTATTCCTTTCATAAGTAATGTTTTACAAGTTAAACAAGTTTTATAATTATCTTTTGACCTGAAAAGTTTGGGAAAGAATTTATTATACCGTTGAGTTTATGGAGTGTGCGGGAGTTCGTGGCCATTTCCCTATCCACCATTACTACCCTCGCCAGCGAGCCATGAACTTGCAAATCGTTTCTGAAAACCCGCATGACGTATACACTATGTTGTGTCTTCATGCATTTTTAGTTTTGGAATATAATCCCATTTTTATAATACCATTTGGACATTTTTCCATACACCTCCGAGATTGAATCACCTTTAAATTCTTTCCTATCTTCCATAAATTCACCGATAAAAGAATCGAAAATCTCGCTTTTCAATCTTAGCACTATTGAATCTGATTTTCTCTCATAATTTGTTAATGTGCCAGAATACATTACATATTCTTTTGAACGAAAATGCTTCCCAATTACTTCTTGATCTGCCTGATATATTATTACTGGTTTTGGCATTTATTATCCTTCTATTTTTTATAGGCCAAACACTTGAGCATGTCGTCATCCTTTGGTCATATCCCGTCATTTTGCACACCTCCTTTTCATTTGGGTCATAATCATTAACACAAGTCAAACACAATGAAGGCTTTTAAATCAATTCGGTATTAATTTCAAATCCGTCGTCATCAAAAAATCCATGATCTGACTCTTGTCCATGGTATCGATGTGTTTTTGTCCTATTTATTTTGTTTCTTATTTATCGCCGAATCAATTTCATAATCACTATCAGGATAACTCTCTCCTGTAATACACGTAAAACAACCATTCCCAACTGAAGCAGAACCTATCACCCAAATGTCGTTGCCGCAGGAACAATTTACATCATTCTTAAAATCATTTAATGCCGAATTTAATCGTTTTATTAAATCCTTTTCATTCTCGGACGGATTACTTTCCAGATGCTTTTTGATATATTTATTAATCGAAATTGAAACAAATCCCATTTTATTGTCATTTTTTGAACTGCTCAAAATTAATCACTTTTTTGTTCCCTTATAATCTTTCGAAAGTTGTATGGGTGTCTTTTTTGCATGGGGCACAACTTAAAAGTTACCCAACTTTGAGGTGATCCATTTCTCCAGGGCGGCATCATTCATTTTCACCAGTTTTTCAACCTTGTTATCTTTTTTCATCCCTTTGCTTTTGTTCATATCATAAACCTTGAGCAAACTTTGAATTCCGGCTTTATTTGCCATTACAGCATTATCTTTCAGGGAAGGATTCTCAAGGGCAAAACGGGTCCAACCGCCCAGAAAAGACATCAACAAGTCAGGATTTTTTTCCACCAGGTCCATTTGAAATGGCATGATCATTATAGAAAAGTCCGGCGCTCCACTCATATATTTCATTAAAAAGGAAGAAGTGGCCTGCCTTTTAGCCTCTTCCTGTTGTACAGGTGTGTTTTCAAGCCAATAGATCGCCTTTAGTACGGCAGGTTTATATTTCACATAATCTTCAGCTTTATCGAGCTTAACATCCTTTGGAACTTCATATTCCTGAGCCGTTGAAATACCGTAAATAGCAAGAAAAAGGAACATAAATGTGTGCTTAATTGTTTTCATAAAATTTACTGGTTTAGGTTTTGTTAAAATGCATAGAAATCACTCAGGATCATTTTCTGCGCAAGGGCTAATTCAAAAAAAGCGATCTGAAGTAGGGATACGGAAAGCCTTAAAATTATGTTAAAGTAAATCTAATAAAATTTTGAATTATGAGATGGTTTACAGCTATTTCTTTCTAAATATTTTTAAACCTCCCTGTATTTTCGGGGGTTATTTCTCGGTTATCTATATCCTGGTTGGTTTATGGATCAAAGAATTTATCTTCTTTCCAGCTGGTTGGATTATTAATTATATATCTGGAAATATTATGATATGCTCGTTCATTTCTGATAATGTGTTCATGGTAATTCCGTTGCCAAACCGTATGAATGCCGGTATTTCCCCGAAACCATTTTGTCACCCCAATTTTAAATCCCTTTACGATTGATCCTATGGAACGCGGGATCATTTTTTGGAATTGGTGTTGGGACGGTCGTTGGGGCAGAAAATTTTCTGCCCCAACGGCGGGCCCCGCGTCCCCAACCGTTTTCAATTCAATTATCCCATGGACATGATTGGGTATGATAATATATTCGTGCAATACGGCATTTGGAAAATGGCCGGGGATTTCTAACCAACATTGATCGGCAAATTTTCCCGCATCGTTTAAACTCAATTTTCCATTTGTTATTTCACCAAATAAATGCATTCGTTTATGACAGCACATGGTTACAAAATACAATCCCTCCTGAGAATAATCATAACCGTGTAATCGGATAGACCTGCGGTGATGGATTTTAGGATTGTAAGGTGTTGTGGTTTGCTATTTGGAGATTTCCGGTTACTGCGATTCTTCTATTTTGGCAGAAATACTCTACCTCTTTTAAATTAATTAAATAATAATGAGCTCATAGGTGATGAAAACCCCCATTTCCTTTCAATTTTCCTTCTTCCGCCAAACAAAAACATTCCTTATATTTAGCCTTCTTAAAAATCCAAACCAGATTATGCATAAAAAATTCTTGCTGACACTGCTTACGCTTTTGTCTACCACCCTGCTGTTTCCACAAGACACTATTCCCGGCCGTTACCCGGTACAACCGGCCGATTCGGTGAAAAAAAATGATAAATGGGATGTTTCCAATCCCTATACTGCCAACTGGAATATCAAACACGTGCCTCTTAATACCAATGAGGGCACCTGGATGAACCTCGACGTGAGCCCCGATGGGTCACAGATCGTTTTTGACCTGCTGGGTGATATTTACATCATGCCAATTACAGGAGGAAAGGCTACCCCGCTTCGCAGCGGAATGGCTTATGAACTTCAGCCCAGATTCAGCCCAGATGGGCGCAGGATCGCTTTCACCAGCGATGCCGGCGGCGGGGATAACATCTGGATCATGGATGTCAACGGATCCAATGCGAAGCAATTCACTAAAGAAAATTTCAGATTACTGAACAATGCTGTGTGGACCGCAGATGGGAATTCCATCATCGCACGAAAGCATTTCACCTCGGGCCGCTCCCTGGGTGCCGGCGAGATGTGGAAGTACCACCTGGGAGGGAGTGCCGGACTTCAACTAACCACCAGACGTAACGATCAACAGGATGTGAACGAGCCTAGTACTTCCAAAGACGGAAAATATCTTTATTACAGCGAGGATATGTATCCAGGAGGTCAGTTTCAGTATAACAAAGATCCTAACAGTCAGATTTATGTCATAAAACGCTACGATTTTGAAAACGGGGAGATCCAGACCATTACCGGGGGACCAGGTGGTGCTGCCCGCCCACAGGTATCACCTGACGGTAAAAAACTGGCTTTTATAAAAAGAGTGAGAACCATAACCGCACTTTATATTCACGATCTTGAAACGGGCGAGGAATGGCCGGTGCATGATAAGTTAAGCAAAGACCAGCAGGAAGCATGGGCCATTTTTGGTACCTATCCCGGCTTTGCATGGATGCCCAACAACCGCGATATTGTGATTTGGGCAGAAGGCAAAATACGCAGAATCAATACAGATAACCTCCAGGTTTCAGATATTCCTTTTACCGTGGAGAACACCATTCAGATCGCCGAGACCCATCATTCTGAACACCCTGTATTCACAGAGAATTTCAACTCCCTTGTAATTCGAGATGCGGTAACGTCGCCTGATGGTAAGATTCTCGTATTTAATTCCGTAGGCCAACTCTGGAAGAAAAACCTTCCCAACGGCAAACCTCAGCGACTTACAAAAGATAATAATTTCGAATTTGAACCTTCATTTTCGCCAAATGGCCGGGACATTATCTATGTTTCCTGGACCGATGAAAATATGGGTGAAATAAGAAGAGTTGCGCTCAATGGTGGCAACTCTACCACACTTACCGCTACTAAAGGAATTTACAGAACCCCCTCCTATTCCGAAGACGGAAGATTGATCGTATACGCACGTGAATCTGGGAATACAGACCAGGGACGTACTTTCACCAAAGAACCCGGGATCTATATCATGGATGCCGACGGTAAGAATGCTCGTAAGTTGACACGTGAGGGACAATATCCTGTTTTTAGCGCCAACAATGACCGTATTCTGTACCAGACCGGAGGGGTTTTCTTCGGAAATCTAACCAAGAGCCTCAAGAGTGTCGACCTGAATGGCCAGGAGGAGCGCACACATATCAACTCAAAATATGCAAACAGGATCGTACCCAGCCCCGATAATAAATGGGTGGCCTTTACCAATTTGCACAAGGCCTTTATCGCCCCTTTTGTAATGACGGGTAAGCCCTTGGATCTGGATAATAACACCAAGACAGTTCCTGTAACGCAAATCACTAAAGATGCGGGAATGAATCTTCACTGGAGCGATAACAGCCGTAACGTTCACTGGACACTGGGAGATGAATATTTCACCAACCGGGTTTCAGAAAAATTCACTTTTCTTCCCACTTCGCCCGATACCATCACTCCGGTAACAGAAACTGGAACGAAAATAGGTCTGGAATTAAAGATGGATGTTCCCAGGGGACAAATCGCTTTCACCAACGCCAGGATCATCACTATGAACGGCGACAAGGTGATCGAAAATGGAACTATCCTGGTAAGAGAGAACAAGATCGTGGCTCTGGGCACAGCCCAGGAAGTGAGTGTACCCAACAATTCCAAAGTATATGATGTTGCCGGGAAGACCATAATGCCCGGGATCGTAGATGCTCACGCTCATATGGGAGCTTTCCGCTACGGCCTTACACCTGAAAAGCACTGGCCATCTTACGCCAATCTTGCTTTTGGAGTAACTACTGCACATGACCCGTCTGCAGTAAGCGAGACGGTGTTTGGTATTGCTGAACTTATCAAGGCGGGAAAATCTGTAGGTCCAAGATTATTCTCCACAGGAATTATCCTTTACGGTGCCGAAGGAGATTTCAAAGCCGATATCAACAGCCTGGATGATGCAAGATCAGCCTTACGAAGAACAAAAGCCTTTGGAGCTATTTCTGTGAAGAGTTACAATCAGCCACGACGGGAGCAGCGCCAGCAGATCATGCAGGCTGCCAAAGAGTTGGGCTTGAATGTGTATCCCGAAGGAGGAAGTACTTTTTTCCACAACATGAACATGATCGTGGACGGGCATACCGGAATAGAACACAATATTCCCGTGGCGCCGGTTTATAAAGACATCTATACCCTTTGGGGTAACAGTAACACCGGTTACACGCCTACCCTTGTCGTGAATTACGGCGGCATCAATGGAGAATATTATTTCTATGAGAAGACTAATGTGTGGGAAAACGAAAGACTCCTAAGGTTCACACCGCGCAGTGTTGTTGACGCCAGGTCACGCCACCGCACCATGGTTCCTGAAGAAGAATATGAGCACGGACCTATACTCGTTTCAAAAACAGCAAAAGAACTGACAGACCGAGGCGTAAAAGTTAACCTTGGTGCACACGGACAAATGCAGGGAATTGGTGCACACTGGGAATTATGGCTGCTTCAAATGGGCGGAATGACCAATATGGAAGCCCTGCAGGCCGCAACGATCAATGGTGCAAATTATCTCGGTTTAGGCAAAGAGATAGGTTCACTGGAAGTGGGCAAACTTGCAGATCTTATCGTGTTGGATAAGAATCCGCTGGAAGACATCAGGAATTCTGAAAGCGTCATCTACACCATGATAAATGGCCGACTATATGATGCAAAAACTATGAATGAGATAGGGAATGATCCTAAGGAACGTGGTAGTTTTTACTGGGAGAATAGAAGGAATGTGGATGCTTTTCCATGGCACGATTAGGTAGTAATTAGTAGTTAGTATTGAGTAGTTTGTTGTTCGGAGTTTGTTGTTCGGAGTTTGTTGTTTGTGGTTTGTTGTTTTGATTCGGGAAAAATGAATGTTCGGCGTCCTGATTTGTATAGTGTATAATGTAGACTGTATATTGTAATGTATTCCGAGGGGTTCTACGGAAATTCTGCGGGAAACAACTTTAGGGAATAGTGAGTAGTGAATTGTGAATAGTTTTGACTATAGTGGGGGGAAAATAGCTGAAAACTGAAGGCTGAAGGCTGAAAGCTTATCCGCGGAATTCTGCGGGTTCAGAGGGAACTTTTTTAGGGAATGGTGAGTAGTGATTAGTGAATTGTGAATAGTTTTGACAATAGTGGTGGGAAAATAGCTGAAAACTGAAGGCTGAAGGCTGAAGGCTGAAAGCTTATCCGCGGAATTCTGCGGTTTCTGCGGGAACCACTTTAGGGAATAGGGAGTAGTGAATAGGTTTTTGACTGTAAGAAATATGGTGAAAAGCTGAAGGCTGAAGGCTGATTGCTGAGGACTGAGAGTTAATTTATAGTGGTTTGAGGACTTATGAGCGAAATTCAAAATATCTCTTCTCTCTGCTCTCTTTTCTATACTCTATAACTGGAATTTGGATTTATAAGATATGCGTAAGGTAAAATTTGGAAGTCTCTTCACAACCCGGAAAATAGATGAAACCCTTATCAGGGAACATCTGGCTTTGGAGCGCACCAAACTCGCCAATGAACGCACACTCCTTTCCTACACCCAGGCAGCTTTGTATTTCCTTCTTGGTGGTCTCGCACTTGTTCAGTTGAAAGAATATGAGGAGATGCATTATATAGGTTATCTTGCCCTATTTTTTTCAGCCCTCTTTGTTACCGTGGGTATTTGGAGATTTATTGTGCTGAAGAATAAGATGAAGGATCTGTTGCGAGGAGAAGTAAAGGGACCGGAAGGAGGTGATGATGTTAGTGGACAGAGGACAGGTGAGAGAGAATAATCTGGACTTGTTTGTGGTTCAGTTATGAGTTAAGGAGTTATGAGTTATGACTTCGTTTGCGGTATATATATTGAGTCAACGGTCTTTTTTGTAAAATGTATATTGTAGACTGTATATTGTCTTTATGCGAACCAACTGCGAAATCTTCGGGAAACTATTATAGTAAGTAGTGAATGGGAAATAAATTTTAATTGGCAGTCTTGAGTCGTAGGACAACAGACATTTAGTAGGAGTTCCGCTGACGCTGATCTCTGATTGCTGAAAGCTGATAGCCTACAAAACCTACAACATAGAACATATAACCTACAACCGAAAAAATGCTCCAAACCTTCGTCCATTACTTCCTTCACTTCGTTGCCATAGGCTTCATCGCTTACTGGTATGATAAGGCTAACTGGAAGAGGAATTATTTGATCCTTCTTTCCACTATGCTGGTAGATATAGATCACATTGTTGCGAATCCTCTATTTGATTCCAACCGTTGTGGAATTAATTATCACCCCCTGCATTCTTATTACACTATCGCGGTTTATATCCTGGGAAGCATCTTTGTAACCCACAAGACCATTCGACTCATTTTCATCGGACTTTTCTTTCATATGATCACAGATTCGATCGACTGTCTCTTTATGAAATTTAGTTAGAAGTTAGGATTCGGGATTTGATGAAAGAAGAAGCCTTTAATCTGTTTATAGTTTAGGGTTTGGGGTTTATGGTTACCTTCTGAATAATTATTATATTTTGATATCCTTATTTGTATACTGTATAGTGTAGACTGTAGGCTTGAGTGGTCAGAGGGCAGAGGACAGAGATAGATAACTCTTTGCTGATAGCTGACGGCTGATCGCTGAAAGCTAATAACAACTTAGAAAAAACTTGTATCTTTAACCGCATTGATTTAATTTCATCGGCTCACATCTAACCAACAATTATCATTCACTTATGCACGTAGCAATTGCAGGAAATATAGGGGCGGGGAAGACCACCCTCACAAAATTACTGGCCAAACATTATAAATGGGAAGCTCAATTTGAAGACGTTCTTGAGAATCCGTATCTCGAGGATTTTTACAATAAGATGGAACGCTGGTCCTTTAATCTTCAGATCTATTTCCTCAACAGCCGCTTCAGGCAGATCTTGCAAATACGCGAAAGCGGGAAGAATATCATTCAGGACAGGACTATATATGAAGACGCTCATATCTTCGCACCCAACCTGCACGCCATGGGGCTTATGGCCAATCGTGATTTTGAAAATTACAAATCTCTTTTTGACTTAATGGAGAGTGTGGTTCAGGGACCAGATCTACTTATCTACCTGAGGAGCAGCATCCCAAATCTCGTTTCGCAGATACATAAACGCGGCAGGGATTATGAGAATTCCATCTCTATTGATTATCTTAGTAGACTTAATGAACGCTACGAAGCCTGGGTTCATGATTATGACAAAGGAAACCTCCTCGTAGTGGATGTAGATGATATTAATTTTGTTGACAAACCGGAAGACCTCGGCAGCATTATTACCCGTATCGATGCCGAATTACATGGTTTGTTCTAAAACTTATGGAAAATGGAACCTTCGAAAAAGCGACCAAAACATAAGGGTACAACCACCCTTATGAAAAACCCCTTTTTGGAAAAATTAACCCGTACCCACATCTCCTTACCCCTTACCATTTTTACCTTCATTTCGGCCGTCCTGATCTATTACGGGATAGTTGAGAAAGGTTTTACAGTGCCTGGAATGATCCTGCTTTTCTTTGGGGGCACATTCTTTTTTACCCTGGTAGAGTACCTGATGCACCGGTATCTATATCACCTGCCTGTCACCAGTCCGGGTCGGGAAAAATTTGTATATACCATGCACGGGGTACATCACGATTATCCAAAAGATAAATCCCGCCTGGCGATGCCTCCCGTCTTAAGCCTGATCCTGGCCACTGTATTTTTTGTTATCTACCGGGGGATCATGGGAGATTATGCCTTTGGCTTTCTCGCGGGGTTCCTGATGGGATATACACTTTATCTTAGTGTGCATTACTCTGTTCACGCCTTTCGCGTACCTAAAAATTTTCTTAAAGTCTTATGGCACCACCACAGTATCCATCACTACCGGGAACCCGACCGGGCTTTTGGAGTCTCCTCTCCGTTCTGGGATTACGTTTTTAGGACGATGCCGAGGGGAGTTAAGAGTTAGGTGTTAAGAGTTTTGAGATGCTTAATATGGGAGATGTATACTGTTGTAGTTAGTATTCAGTATTGAGATGTTTGTAGTTTGTGGTTTCTGATTTCTAGTTAATTTTAAACTGGAAAACCTGAAAGATGACTGCGGTATAGCCTGTTGAGTAAGATTGTTTGACAACTATTAACAGAGATTAAACTTTGAACCTTGAATCCAGAATCTTAAATCCAACAGCTCCCCCTTTGGGGGCTGGGGGGCCGTGCGTTCTCACATAATAAACCCATTCTCCCTCGCATGTTCTTCTGCAATTGCAGCTGTGTCTACCATAAGTATGGGGGTGGTTTTGAAATTATCAACAATGCTCTTAATACGCCGCATCTGTCGTCTGTGTTTTACACTTAGAAGGTAGATTGCTTTTATCCTGTCTGGAAATTGTGCCGCCATATCTGTATAGATACTTGCATCGTGTTCCCCGCTATCCCCTATGAGAATGAAGTTTAATTTAGGATAGGTCTTAAGAATATTGATGATCTCTTTCTGCTTATGAGGCTTTTCGGGTTTAAGGCTGCGGTCAAAAGGGGTGCGGAAATTCCGTAACAGCATAGGCCCTTTGGGAAAATTATTAAAGTCCAGAAAGAGTTTAAGGTATTGATACAGATTCCAGGGGCTGTTGCTCAGATAAAATATAGGATTCTTATTCTCCCCGCCCTTCCCCAGATGCAATTTTTGATAAAATTCAGGGGCACCGGCCAGGGGGATCCTGCTATACGCATTGGTGAGCAGGGAATTTTTAAGTAATCGCAATTTCATAAAAGAAGTTACCCCTGTATGCAGGATGGTGTCATCTATGTCACTTATCACGCCATATTCTGCTCTTTCTTCAGGGATTAAAAATTCACCCTGAAAATGTTCATCTCCCGGTTCTTCAGGTTTATCCTTCACTCCTCTGTAATGCAAATTCACAGTTATCCATCCTTCATCATCGGCTTTTTCTGAAAGATCTTCTTTTACCGTATGATCAAACAGAAAATAGCCTTCCTCATCTGAGGTTTCAGATAAACGTATCACTCCTGGGATCTCCAGGTCAATTTCGGCTTTTTTGATCTCATAGGTATTGAACTGTCTGAAAGTATTTCTTAAAGTAGTCATTAACCCCTGATCTTCCACAATTTTTAACGGAACATCATCCAGGGCCCTTCCCAGTACATAAAGGTGGTAGGTAGTGCCATAACTGCGGTAGGGGGTTATAAGAACGTTATCGATTTTACTGTTTCCAAGGAGTCTTTTCAGCCTTTTCAGCATTAAGTGAGGGTGTTTTTAATTTTCTTTAAATTTAATATTTCCCATATAACATTTCTTTAAAACGATGGAATTTTAGCTTATTTTTATGATGGCAGCTTCTGTGTTCACTCATTGAGATGTTTCAATGCTTCCTCCATATCGATACCGGATTTCAGTACATTTTCAAACAGATCTCCTACCTTTTTTATCCGATCCGGCATTGTGGTGATATTGTGATCGGCCAGTTTTAATCCGCTTTTCACTTCCTTCCATTTCAGAGGGGCAGAAACCGTGGCTCCGGGTTTAGGTCTCACGCAGTATGCAGAAGCCAGAGTTTGACCCCGCCTGTTTTGTAGAAAATCAAGGTAGATCTTGGGTCCCCTTTTTTTAACATTGCGTTCCATACTGGTGGTTTCCGGAAGCATCTCATGAATGTAATAACAAAGCAGTTTCGTAAAATCCCGGGCCTCATCATAGGAGTATTCAGCCCCCAGGGGAATATAAATGTGGAGCCCACTGGAACCTGATGTTTTGCAATAGCCTCTTATCTGAGCTTTTTCCAGCACTTCTTTAGCCGCCTGGGCCACTTCTATCACTTCTTCAAAAGTGTTTTTATCTGAAGGATCTATATCAATCACAGTAAAGTCCGGATTATTAAGGAATTGGATTCGGGAACTCCAGGGGTTGATCTCAATACATCCCAGGTTGGCCATATACAGTAGTGTTGCTTCATTCTGGCAAAGCATATATTCAATGGTTCGGGCAGACGATTTGGAATCTATTTTATAGGTTTCTATCCAGGGAGGGAGGATCCCCTCGTTGTCTTTCTGGTAAAACCCGGGGCTGGTTATGCCATTGGGATGCCTATGCAGGTTTTGGGGACGATCCACAAGATATGGCAGGATCACATCTGAAACCTGTATATAATAATCAATAAGGTCATACTTTCTGAAACCGGATTCCGGCCAGTAAATCTTTTCAAGATTGGTAAAGGGAACTTCAATCCCACCTATTTCCAGGTGGCCTTTTGAAGAGCCGGCAGAACCGGAAGATCCTTTATTGGGTTGTTTATCCCGTTTTAAATCAGGTTCATCAATCACCTTCTCGCCGGTGATCTCAGGTACCGATTTATCTGTGCGCAAACCTTTAAAAACAGGATGGCGTAAACTGCCACTTTTGGTCATTTCGGTAAAATGTACTTCGCAAATGAGTTCCGGTTTTAACCAATGAGCCGTTCTGCCTTTCAGGTTTGGTTTTTTCTCAAACGGAATCTCTTCCGTTTCCAGTTTTTTAAATCTTGCAAGCAATTCCTTTTGCCCGGCAGCCGAAAATCCCGAACCTACATTGCCTATATAGGACAGTTTTTCATTTTTAAACATTCCCAAAATAAGAGAACCAAACAGGGAGCCCCCGGTCTCAGAATCTGTGTAACCACAAATGATCGCCTCAGTACTGTTCATCGCTTTTATTTTCAGCCACTTTTCACTTCGGTACCCGGGAGTGTATTTGGAATCGGCCTTTTTGGCGATTACTCCTTCCATTCCGCGATCAATGCTTCGCTTAAAAAAGGTACTTCCCATACCTTCCATATGTTGACAGTAATATGTATGGTAAGTACCTTCTATAACTTCCTCAATAAACGATTTACGCTGAAGAAGTGGAAGTTCCATCATATTATGATCATTGAGGTACAGCATATCAAACACGTAGAAACGAAGTTCGCCAAGGGTGCTTTCGTCATAATTCTGCAGCTTCTGAAAATCGGGTATACCTTTTTTATCCACCACCACCACCTCGCCATCCAGGATTACATTGTGAGAGATCTGCCGGAGGTCCCTTACGAGTCGGGAAAATTTTGAATTAAATGAGATTCCTTTTCGGGAATACAGGTCCACTTCCCCGTCCTGAATATTTGCAATTACCCTGTAGCCATCCCACTTTACTTCATAGATCCAGTCAGGATCATTGAATATCTTTTTGGTGGCAGTTGCCAGCATTGGTTTTATCGCGTCTTTGGGCTGAAGGGTCTTTACCTTTGGTTCCGGTTTTTTTTCGGTTTCTGAAGAAGGGGAGAAATCTTCGGCATCATAATCCAGATCTGTGGAAAAATCGTCATTTTTCTTGATGAGCAACCATTGATTGCCCGCTCCCCCACGGTTTGTACGCACAAGGGCAAAAGTTCCTTTTATCCTTTTTCCGAAGAATTCAAGTTTGAGATCCCCTTTCACAAACTGGTCCAGAAGTTCCTTTTTACTCATTCCGCCGGTTCCCTCATAGGTGCCCTGATCCCATATTTCCATAAGTCCGGCCCCGTAGTTTCCTTTGGGAATGGTGCCTTCAAAGCTGAGATATTGAATGGGATGGTCCTCTGTCTGGATCGCAAGGCGTTTATCTTTGGGATTCATGGACGGGCCTTTGGGTACTGCCCAGCTTTTCAGGGTGCCCTGCATCTCGAGCCGCAGATCGTAATGCAAACGCGTAGCCTGGTGGCGCTGGATAACGAACCTCAGTTCCCCTTCGCTTTTGGGGATGTATCCCTTTGGCTCGGGGGTTTTATCAAAATCCCGTTTTTTAAAATAATCCTCTAAGCTCATTAAGAAGCTTTACCTTTCTTTTTTTCAAGACTTGCTTTTAGCTGTGCCATAAGATCTGTCGCGGCAGTGGGGTTGCTCTCAAATTTTTCGCTTTTGGTCTTCTTGCCTTTACTTTTGGACTTGATGATCTTCATCAACTGATCGTTGTAAACATCCTTGAACTTTTCAAAACTAAAAGAGGAAGTATACTGCTCAATCAGGGAGATAGCCATGTCTACCTCCTTTTTTGAAACCTTAGTTGTGGGAAGATTTAGCTCTCCCGGATCCCTGATCTCATCTGCAAACCTTATCACATGCAGTACCAGCGCATCCTTATAAACCCCTACAAGGCTTAAATGTTCTTTTTGCCTCATCACAAAAGTTGCCACGCCGAGTTTCTTTGTCTTTTTTAATGCATCGCGAAGAAGATTATAGGACTTCCCACCTTCTTTTTGCGGCTCCAAAAAATAAGGTTTTTTAAAAAGCACATCTGCCACCTCCTTTTCCTCGATGAATTCCTCGATATCGATGGTCTTGCTCTTCTTCATATTGGCATTTTCAAAATCCTCTTTCTCCAGCACGATATACCTGTCGTCCTGTCTGTAGCCTTTTACAATGTCCTTCCATTCCACTTCCTCCCCGGTGTTTTCATTCACCCTTTTATACCTGATACGAGCGTTGTCGCTCTTATCCAGCATATCAAGTTCGAGCTTGCGATCCTCAGACCCGGAATATAATTTTATGGGAATGGACACTAAACCAAATTGTATTGAACCGTTCCAGATAGACCTCATAATGTATATTTTAATAAAATCTTCCCCTGGTGTAAAGCAAAAGGAAGAAAAGGGGAATTAAATTAATAAATATTTATTCCGCTGGGTTGTATTTATTAAAACTTTAGGCTTTAACGGTTGTCAGTTCTCGGTTGTAGGTTGTAGGTTGTAGGGTGTAGGTTGCTGTCGGGGCCGGGCTTGCCCCTGCCCTTTCCGGGTACCAGTTACCGGTTGCCAGTGGCCAGTGGCCGGTTGTGGATTGATTTGGGATTAACCGTCTGGGAAGGGCCTGCCCCTCCCCTCAAGGTTGGCGGTTGACGGTTGGCGGTTGACGATTGGCGGTTTTAAGTTGTAGGTTGTAGGTTATATGTTGTTTCGGGATCTCGTAGGTCTAAGGCTGGCCTTAGCCGTACAGTTGTCGGTTGTCGGTTTCCATTTTCCGGAAAAAGATTAACTGTCGGGGCTGGGCTTGCCCCTGCCCTCAAGGTTACCGGTTGTCAGTTTGTTTGGAGTTTATGGTTTATGGTTGGGGTTTTGGGTTTTTCGTTAAAATTTATAATTACAGGTAGAACTGTCGGGGCTGGGCTTGCCCCTGCCCTCAAGGTTTCCGGTTGTCAGTTTGTTTGGAGTTTGTGGTTTATGGTTGGGGTTTGGGGTTTTCGTTAAAATTTATAATTACAGGTAGAACTGTCGGGGCCGGGCTTGCCCCTTCCGGTTACCAGTTGCCGGTTGCCAGTTGCCGGTTGGTTTGAATTGGGGGATTATTGTCTAAAGTTTATTGTTTGGGGTTGTGGAACGCTCCGGTGAAAATGCTCCCCTCCTTTTTTTAAGGAGGGGTGGCGCAGGCCGGGGTGGTTCTCGATAATTATAATAAATATACACTGCCTTTAGTTTACTATAGTTTATGAACTAATGACTCCAGACTACCGACTTAAAAATCACGAATTCCTTAGCGCCTTGATCAATTCGTCTTTGCTCATTTTGCTTCTGCCTTCTATACCGACTTCCTTAGCCTTGTCATAAAGTTCCTGCTTGCTTCGGTCTTCATATTTATCGGCGTTGCCGCCTTTCTTACCGGAATTTTCGGTATTGGCGATCCTGGCAGCTTTTTGCTTGCTCATTCCTTTGTCCTTAAGCGTTTCGTACTGCTCTTCGTTCTTGATCTGTGGTGTGTTTTTGTTTGGCATGGCTTTCAAGTTATGAGTTAGGAGTTATGGATTAGGGGTTAGGGGTTAGGAGTTAGGAGTTAGGAGTTAGGAGTTAGGAGTTAGGGGTTAGGAGTTAGGAGTTAGGAGTTAGGGGTTAGGAGTTCTATGTTGTAGGTTGTAGGTTGTAGATTGTAGGTAATTTCTAAAGACTACAGGCTACCGACTAATGACTAAACGCAGAATTATTTAGTTGTGAGCTGTCAGCTTTCCGCAATCAGCTGGATAAAATTTAAAAACTAATGACTCAAGACTAAAACCATTCACCAATCACTATTCACTACTCACTAAGATCCACGCACTGACTTTCCTCTGTCCTCTCTCCACTTTCCTCTAATTTTTTCCCTCATTAATATAAAAATTATCCTCCAAACAACCCGTGAAAAATTTCATAAAAAAACCGGAGATCGCGCTCCGGTTTTTTCATAATATAAATTGTATAATTTATTCCGTAATCACATCCTGATAATTAATTACCGATGCAGTAACAGGAACATCATTTTCAATAATAAGTGTAGTTCCCTCTACAGGAAGGTTTGGAACCTCTTCTTCATGTCCACCTAATATTGGAGCAAGAACAAGGCCGATAAGACAGGTAAGTTTTATAAGGATGTTCATTGAAGGTCCTGAAGTATCTTTAAAGGGATCACCCACTGTATCTCCGGTCACTGCCGCTTTATGCGCCTCAGAGCCTTTGTAGGTCATTTCGCCATTGATCAATACTCCGGCTTCAAAGGATTTTTTTGCGTTATCCCACGCACCACCTGCGTTGTTCTGGAAAATAGCCCATAGCACTCCGCTCACGGTTACTCCCGCCATATAACCTCCAAGCATTTCAGCTATAACAAGATTATTTACTCCAAATATCATTGGGATAAGGGCAATCGCGATTGGAAAACCAATGGTCAATGCTCCCGGCAACATCATTTCCTTAAGTGCAGCTTCCGTAGAAATTGCCACACATTTATCATATTCGGGTTTTCCGGTTCCTTCCATTATCCCGGGGATCTCACGGAACTGTCGTCTTACTTCCTCTACCATTTTCATGGCTGCTTTTCCTACGGAATTCATTGCAAGGGCAGAGAATACCACGGGCACCATACCACCTATGAACAGCATGGCAAGTACAGGAGCTTTAAAGATATTGATCCCGTCTATTCCGGTAAAGGTCACGTAAGCGGCAAAAAGAGCAAGAGAAGTCAATGCTGCAGAAGCAATGGCAAATCCTTTTCCTGTGGCGGCAGTAGTGTTACCCACAGAATCAAGAATATCTGTACGTTCCCTTACTTCAGCCGGGAGTTCACTCATTTCGGCAATTCCCCCTGCGTTATCTGATATTGGTCCAAAAGCATCAATAGCAAGCTGCATGGCAGTAGTTGCCATCATCGCAGAAGCTGCAAGTGCCACCCCATAGAATCCTGCAAGAGCATAAGATGCCCAGATTGCAGCTGCAAACAAAAGTATAGAACCAAAAGTTGAGATCATCCCGGTTGCAAGTCCGGCTATAATATTTGTACCTGCACCCGTACTTGACTTTTGCACAATAGAAAGCACAGGTTTTTTACCAAGTCCTGTGTAATATTCGGTTACCGCAGAAATAAGTCCGCCCACAGCAAGACCCACAAGAGTAGCGTAAAACACTCTCATTGAAGAGATCACTTTATATTCAAAACCTTCAGCCCCGCCAATAAAGAATCCCATGGTCATGGTTTGTGCCGGAAGCATCCAGCGCACAAGGAAAAAACAGGAAATAGCCACTAAAATAATAGAAAGCCAGTTTCCATAGTTGAGTGCTGATTGAACTTCGGCCTCTTTGGCTTCGTTATTTTTAATTTTCACAACCATACTGCCAATGATAGAGAATATGATCCCCACCCCTGCAATGGACATTGGCAAAAGAATTGGGCCAATTCCGCCAAATCCCTGGTCAACAATATTTCCTCCCATATCCTGGATCACATAATTTCCCAGTACCATTGCGGCAAGAACGGTAGCCACATAACTTCCAAAAAGGTCGGCACCCATTCCGGCTACATCACCTACGTTATCCCCCACGTTATCTGCAATGGTAGCAGGGTTACGGGGATCATCTTCAGGGATACCGGCTTCAACTTTTCCTACAAGATCGGCCCCTACATCGGCTGCCTTGGTATAGATCCCTCCACCCACACGGGCAAAAAGGGCAATAGATTCGGCTCCAAGAGAGAAACCTGCAAGGGTTTCAAGAACTATGGTCATCTGGCGGGCATTGGTCCAGACCCCACCCATGAAGTAATGAAAGAATAAAATAAAGAAAGCGGTAAGCCCCAGGACTGCTAGTCCTGCAACCCCAAGACCCATTACGGTTCCTCCTGTAAAAGAAACTTTTAAAGCTTTGGGCAAACTGGTACGGGCTGCCTGGGTAGTACGAACGTTACTCTTGGTTGCGATCTTCATTCCCATATTACCTGCCACAGCAGAAAATATGGCTCCAAATATAAAAGCGACAACTATTAACCAGTGAGTGGTTGGTACCACAATGGAAACTGCGGCCAGGGCGATACTGGCCACAACAACAAAAATGCTAAGTAATTTATATTCGGCTTTTAGAAAAGCCAGAGCCCCTTCATAGATGTGTGAGGCAATCTCATTCATTTTACCGTCGCCGGCATCCTGTTTTAATACCCAGGATCTTTTAACCCACATATAGACCAGCCCGATAAGGGCCAGAACTAATGGAGCATAGATCATCATTGATTCCATAGTGATTTGTTAATGTTTTATTAAGGCCGCTAATGTAGTAAATCATGGATAATTAAAAAAGCAATAACTTTTTTAAGGTTATTGCTTTCCATTATTAATTTTATAAGGTAATATTTAATTAAATCCCAAATCTATCCTTGTCACCTTCATAATCTTTATATCTATTAATACATTCCTGAATGATCCTTTTGGCCTCGGCTGCATCTCCAAAGCCTCCTACATCCACTTTTTTCTTTTCCAGATCTTTATATACTTTAAAGAAATGCTCGATCTCCTTAAGCAGGTGGCCGTTGAGCTCATCAAGATCATTGATACGATTCCAGATAGGATCTGAAACAGGAACACAAATGATCTTTTCATCAGGTCCTTTCTCATCGGCCATATGAAATACTCCAATAGGTTTCACTTCCATCACTATGCCGGGGAATGTAGGCTCTGCCACCAGCACCAGCACATCAAGCGGATCGCTATCCTGGGCCAGGGTATTGGGTATAAAACCATAATCTGCGGGATACATCATTGAGGAGAAGATCATACGGTCATATCGTACTTTCTTCAATTCAAAATCATATTCATATTTATTCCGGCTTCCCTTGGGGATCTCGATCAATACATCAAAAGTCTCTGACATCTCTACTCTTTTAGGTTCAATTTTTTAAGGCTGCAAATATAAGACTTTACTTTTCCCTAAATGTTATTAAAAAGTGAAATCCAGGAGTTGACGTTATGCCGAACTTATGCACATCGGGATAGCTGAAATAATTGCCTCTCCAATTGGCATGAACCTTATAAATTTAAAGATATTTTCCAGTCCTACACTGTATTCAAAATAGGTTCATCTGAAGGAGCAAGAAGCGAAATGCCTGATGCATAGCTATTTTTTATTTACTTCGGAAAGTTGGCTCCACACACCTACCCGGACCTTTTTACGTCTTATTTAAAAGTGAAAACCGAAGGCTGCGGTTACCCCAAAAGATCTGGCGTCTGGATTGTCAAAGTAATTTCCGCGAAAATGGGCATCCAGGCGTATAAATTTTAAAATGTTGCCCACTCCAACACTATATTCCCAGTAAGGATCTTTGGAAGGGGCCAGAAGCGGAATGCCTGAGGCATCCAACAACCTGTTGGCTTCAGAAATTTCTCCCCATACGGCTCTTACCCCCACCAATTCCCGAAGATTCAGGTTACGCAACCCGGGGATACGTGCAAAGATCCGTCCGTTGAAATTGTGCTGAAAATGAGCCGCGACATACGTATCGGTTACAAATTCATAAAAATCCAAAAGCGGGAAAGTATTGAACAGTGCAAAAAAAGTTTGGTTGCCGGGAACCACATTGAGCAAACCAAGCGGCACATCCCCGTAAATCTTTCCTGCTTCCACGCTAATATTAGCTAAGCCCAGTCCTCCTATCCACCACGGCTGGTTATAGAAGAACTGTAATTTATGGAAACTAAAATCACTATCAATTATTCCCTTGGCACCTGCCGTATAATTGACAAAGAAAGTAGGGAAATCTTCCTCATTAATCACGATCCTGTCCACTCCGTAACCCGATACAATACGTCCCGGGGTATAGGTTAAAATAGTAGAAATTTCAGCCTGATTAATCTCTGGTGAAGTTTGTGTACGAGCTTCATCAGTGTACCACGCCAGGCTAAATTCAGGAGATGCGGCGTTTATATTGCGGTAAAGGGCGGTGAGTCCAATGGTGAAATTTTGTACAGGCTCCATTTCCAGACCCAGAGTTGTTAATTTCAGGTTGCTTAGTTTATCATTATCGCCCACATTGATCAAAGAAGAAGAAGCCAGGCTCCTTCCCAACACATCTAAGGAATTTGTGAGACTTGCTCCCAGCTGTTCCACGTCACGCCTTGTACCGGCAGCTGCTATAAGCCGGCTGCCCCGATGGAGCATTAGCTTTCCCAGCAGGCCAAATTTAAATTTGTTATCCTTAAAACCATAGGCGCCATAACCTTCTACACGCCATGGGTCGTGCTGTCCAAAATAGGTTCTCGCCCCCGTTCTCACCCTGAGGCCTTCCAATTCATTGAATCCAATAAGGGAATAGACCGGTCCAAAATCCCACCCGGGAAATTCTACGTAACCGGAGGCCAGTGTTGTGGCTATTAAAGTTATCCTTTTAAATGCCTTCACGGTTTGAAGGGTATCAATCATTTCATATATTCCATTCTGGTCCCGGCTTAGAGGTTCAAGACGGTTATTAGCCCAAAAAGCATCTCCGCGGTTATAGACAGAATCAACCATCTTATTTGGATTTACATCAAAAAATGCTACAGGCCGCTCTTCATTAAAAATATAATTATCATAAAGGGTAGTGCGTTTTCCATATACCCCCCTGGCATTATCTTTTTTTCTCAAAGCAAAATCTGCCATAAAAAAATCCCTGGATATTAAAAACACAGAGTCATTAAGCACTTCAAATTCCTGCTCGGCATAAATCTCATTGACCCAGTTTATATTGGCATTCTTGCCCATCTCCATATTAATCTTCTTTATGGCCCAGGTAGTATCGTTTACCCAAAAGTCTCCTTTTAGGGTGAGTTCGTTCTTACGGCGGGGATAATAAATAATCTTATAACACCATTTATTGCCTATAAAAGCACTATCAGCAAGAACGTAGTTGTAATTATCTATTCCTGTTTTTGACAGAGGGCTCACAAAGCTTTTGTCAAAAATCTTAAGATAATTGTCATAGATATCGTATTCCTGGTAAAGATCCTTCACTCCGGCAATCAATGCCTGATTATCGCTAAAACCAGAGTTTTTATTCCCAAGAAGGTCTTCCCGTTTCTTATTCATTTTATTATCTCCATAAACATCCAGGACAGATTCGTTTATGAAAACAGGCAAATAGGTTTTACCTGTCAGAGCATTGGTGTCCAGATCCTGAAATATAAATTCCATCCCTTTAAACATGCGGCTGTTAATAAGATTACTGTCTATATTATTAAGATCAAATTCGAGTTTTTCATATTTCCTGAAAGCATATTGATCAAATTTCTTTGTGCCGTTTTCCCTTCGGTTCTCCCAGATCTTGCGCAGGATATCCAGGGCAGGATTGTTTTTTTTGGAAGTTTTGCCTTTAAAGATAAAGACCTCAGACAAGCTCTCTGATTCCTCCTGAAGTAGTATTTCCAGGCCGGTATTATTTCCCTTTTTAAGCGGAATGGTTTGCGGACTGTAACCCACAAATGTGAACCTGAGGGAGTCGTGTTCTTGGGTAGAGGTGAGATAGAATTTACCCTCTTCAGAAGTTATAGTGCCTTCTGAAGAATTGGGAAAAAAAACATTGACAAACGGAACAGGTTCTCCGGCAACATCCTTTACTACTCCCCCAACCCGGGTCTGGGACCAGCTGGAAATAAAAAAGATGAAGCAAATTGTAAAGAAAATTCCCTTCATATTGAAGTGTTCATAAAAGCGACCGAAGTTATGATTATGATTCAAATGTAAGAGGATTTTTGATTGTATTTAGCTTCTCTTAATTTGATTTAATAATTTCCTTTTGTCGGGCAAGAGATCAGGAAATTACGTACGTTTTACGAAATCATAATTTATTGATAGCAATTACTTTACAATCAGGTAGTTTATTTGCAGCGATAAAAATTAAGAACCAGGCGAAATTAAAGGTCACAACTTTGTCTCACCGGCCATTATTATATCAGTTAGCACCCAGGAGCCAGAACAATATTAAAAATCGGTTTGGAAAAGGGAATTTTAAAAATGCTGCCGGGACATTTCATGCCCCCGGTATTGGTCGCTTAATAGCGGACATGCCGAACACCGTTTTTACAAAGTAGGCTATTTTAAATAGGATAAGATGAAAACATTAAAATCTATTTTAGGCTTGGCAGTATTTGCCACATTGATTGCATGTAACAATTCAAATCAAACAAACTCTGACACTACTCAAAACCAAACCCAGGAGGAAAATATCAAGCCTTTGGTGCAGGAAGTTTTAAGTAAGGAAGAACGGGATGCTCTTACCCCTGATGACGTGCTTCAATCTTTTAAAGAAGGCAATAAAAGATTCATGAACAATGACCTTACTGCCCGCGATCACTCGGCTCAGGTTAGAAACAGTACTTTGGCGCAGTATCCCAAGGCTGTAGTCTTATCCTGTCTGGATAGCCGTGTTCCTGTGGAAGATGTTTTTGACAGAGGTATAGGCGATATATTTGTAGGAAGGCTTGCAGGGAATTTTGTCAATGAAGACATGCTGGGCAGTATGGAATTTGGAGCTAAAGTAGCCGGTGCCAAATTAATTCTGGTGATGGGTCACGAACATTGCGGGGCGGTAAAAGCTGCAATAGATGATGTAAAACTTGGCAATATTACCACCATGCTCAGCAAGATTCGCCCTGCTGTTGAAAAGGTTGAATACGAGGGAGAAAGAACTTCTAAAAATGAAGAATTTGTGCACCAGGTGTCTGAAAGTAATGTAAGGCATACTATTGCTCAAATAAGAGCAAACAGTCCTATACTTAAGGAGATGGAAGATAATGGAGAAATTAAAATAATAGGTGCTATTTATGATATGGATAATGGAGAAGTAAGCTTTCTGAAATAGAAATTAAAATCTTATATCCTCAATTAAAAAATGCTTTTTCTGAATTCAGAAAAAAGCATTTTATTATTTATAAAAGATTTCAATTTCCGGAGATGTTTCCGAAAGATTTTTATCTTATTTATACATTACCTTCTTTACCGCTTTGATCACATCTTCGCTGTTTGGCAACCACTCTTTAAAAAGGTTGGGTGAATAAGGAGCGGGAGTATCTGCAGTGTTGATCTTAATGATAGGCGCATCAAGGTAGTCGAAAGCCTGAGATTGCACCTGGTAGGTGATCTCTGTTGCAATGTTTCCAAATGGCCATGCCTCTTCAAGAATCACCAGTCTGTTGGTTTTCTTTACAGATTTCAGGATGGTCTCATGATCCATGGGGCGTATGGTCCTTAGATCTATGATCTCGCAGGAAATATCTTCTTTTTCGAGTTCTTCAGCAGCCTTGTAAGCTTCTTTGATGATCTTTCCGAAGGAAACAATGGTAACATCTTTTCCTTCTCTTTTCACTTCAGCCACTCCAATTGGAATAGTATATTCCTCTTCAGGAACCTCACCTTTATCCCCGTACATCTGCTCGCTCTCCATAAAGATCACGGGATCATTATCACGAATGGCAGACTTTAAAAGTCCTTTTGCATCGTAAGGATTTGAAGGGACGATAACTTTTAGACCAGGACAGTTTGCGTACCAGCTCTCAAAAGCCTGGGAATGGGTAGCGGCAAGTTGCCCTGCAGAAGCGGTTGGACCACGGAAAACGATAGGAATATTAAACTGCCCACCACTCATCTGGCGCATTTTGGCCGCATTGTTTATGATTTGGTCTATTCCAACAAGAGAAAAGTTGAAGGTCATGAATTCTATGATAGGCCTGTTGCCATTCATAGCACTTCCCACTCCAATCCCGGAGAATCCAAGTTCTGAAATAGGAGTATCAATAACCCTCTCTGGTCCAAACTCATCCAGCATTCCTTTGGAAGCCTTGTACGCACCATTGTATTCGGCAACCTCTTCACCCATAAGATAAATGGTTTCATCCCTGCGCATTTCTTCACTCATTGCCTGCTGAACGGCTTCTCTAAATTGAATAGTCTTCATTTTATAGTAATATAAATTATTGTCAAAAATTTGAGAAACAAAAATAGTAATTAAGCAAAGTTTAAACTACTACTTCCGGATAAAATATTTACTATGCGCGCATAGCAATTTTCGGATTAAATTACTATCTTCGTAATTGTGAATCAAAACCATTTTAAACGAAGATAGATGAAAATATTAGTATGTATTAGCCACGTGCCCGATACTACCTCAAAGATCAATTTTACTGAGAATGACACCAAATTTGACAGCAGTGGGGTGCAATATGTGATTAATCCAAATGATGAATTTGGCCTTACAAGAGCGATGTGGTTCAAAGAAAAGCAAGGTGCCACTGTAGATGTAATTAATGTAGGGGGACCTGAAACTGAACCCACATTGAGAAAAGCCCTCGCAATTGGGGCAGATACAGCTATAAGAATCAACACTCCCGCCCTGGATGGTTTCCAGGTAGCAAAGGAACTTGCCAAAGTTGCCGGCGAGGATAGTTATGACCTCATCATTGCGGGTCGTGAATCTATTGACTACAATGGTGGAATGGTTCCCGGAATGCTGGCAGGACTGCTCAAGGCCAATTTTGTGAATACCTGCATTAGTCTGGAAGTGGAAGGAAATGAGGCTAAAGCCGTGCGAGAGATCGATGGAGGTAAAGAAAGTGTAACCACATCCCTACCTCTGGTAATTGGTGCTCAAAAAGGACTTGTTGAGGAAAAAGACCTCAAGATACCGAATATGAGAGGTATCATGCAGGCACGTCAAAAACCCCTGAATGTGGTAGAGCCCGTTGGAGCTGAAGCACAAACAGCCATTGAGAAATTCGAGAAAATGCCGCTTAAAGGGAATGTTACCATGATAGATCCCGATAACCTTGACGAGTTGGTCAACCTGCTTCACAATGAGGCTAAAGTAATTTAAAAAATAAAAGAAGAAATCAGGCCTTTCAGGTTTTAAATATGTGAGGCCTTCACATCAAAATTAAAAAAAAAATGTCAGTCTTAGTATATACAGAATCTGAAGAAGGAAAATTTAAAAAAGCAGCTCTTGAAGTGGCTTCCTACGCAAAGGAGATCGCCACTATGCTTTCCACCACGGTAACCGCAGTAACTTTTAATGCTGAAGATACAGCAGATCTTGGAAAACATGGGGTTGATAAGGTCTTAAAGATCACCAGCGATAAGCTGAAGGATTTTAATGCTGAAGCATATGCCGACGCGCTAACGCAGGCGGCCGAAAAAGAAGGAGCCAAAGTTGTGATTTTAAGTCAGAGCGCGAACAGTAAATATGTAGCACCATTACTTGCAGTGCATCTTAATGCCGGGTATGCATCAAACGTCGTGGAGGTACCCCAGGGCACTTCCCCGTTTACCGTAAAAAGAACCGCTTTCACCAATAAAGCCCATAGCTTCACCACTTTTAATACAGATATTAAGATCATAGGTCTTTCCAAAAATGCTTTTGGCCTGAAAGAAAACCAGGGCGATGCATCTACTGAGGATTTCTCCCCTTCCCTGAGTGAGGAAGATTTCAATGTTAATGTGACCAGTGTTGATAAAGCGCGTGATAAAGTTACCATCGCCGATGCAGAAATAGTGGTTTCCGGTGGTCGCGGACTTAAAGGTCCTGAAAACTGGGGAATGATTGAAGATCTCGCTGAAACCCTGGGCGCGGCAACCGCTTGTTCAAAGCCGGTAAGCGACATGGGATGGAGACCACATCATGAGCACGTAGGTCAAACCGGAAAGCCCGTAGCAGCAAACCTTTATATCGCCATCGGGATATCTGGTGCAATACAGCACCTGGCGGGTATCAACGCCTCCAAAACCAAGCTGGTGATCAATAATGATCCCGAAGCTCCTTTCCTGAAAGCAGCAGATTATGCAGTTGTGGGAGATGCCTTTGATATAGTGCCAAGGCTAAATGAAAAACTAAAAGAATTTAAAGCTAAAAACGCATAATTTTTTTAACTTGCGAGCTTTAAAAGGGCTGTCTAAATTTGGTGAAATGTCCTTATTTAGACAGCTCTTTTTTAATTATGATGTATGAGTTTAGTACGCCTTAATATTAAAGGGATCTCTTATAGTCAAACCCAGAATGGGGCATATGCCCTCATTCTTAGTGAGGTGGATGGCGATAGAAAATTACCAATTGTAATTGGAGCATTTGAAGCACAGTCCATTGCGATTGCTTTGGAAAAGGAAATCAAACCGCCAAGGCCTTTAACCCATGATCTTTTTAAAAATTTTAGCGACAGGTTTGAGATCGTCGTAAAACAGGTGATCATTCATAAGCTGGTAGACGGTGTTTTTTATTCAAGTCTTATTTGTGAAAGGGACAAGATAGAAGAGATCATAGATGCAAGAACCAGCGATGCCATAGCATTGGCCCTGCGGTTCAACGCGCCAATTTTTACCTATAAGAACATTCTGGATAAGGCGGGAATATATCTAAAAGGAGAAGGCAGCGAAATGCCACCTACCACTGCCGAGGAAGATCTTGAAGTTGACGAAGTGATCCATGAAGGTTTAAGTTCAAAGGATACCAATTATAAAAAAATGTCATTGGAGGAACTTGAAACCCTCCTTTCCCAGGCAGTAAAAAGTGAAGATTATGAAAAGGCTGCCAGAATCAGGGATGAAATATCAAAACGCAAATAAGCTGTTTTATTTATGAATAAAAACTGGTTTTTCCTGTTCTTTCTACTTTTTGGATTTCTAAATGTTCACTCCCAAAGCATAGCAAAAACCTGGAATTTTCAAGCATCCCCCACAACCGACACATCTGTTTCGGTTCAAAATGAATTCTCACCGAATGACCTGCTCATCATTGACAATGGCAGATTTGAGATATCGGCTGCCGGGGAAAATATCACGGCTTCCGGGGATTATATTTTACAGAATAATGTGCTGGTATTCTTTTTTGATGTTCCTGCAGATTCCATCAGGAAATTCCGGATCGCTGAATTGACCGATACCAACCTTTCACTTACAGATAATTCCAACACCTATAATTTTTCTGAAGTTTCCACTCCCCTGGAAGAGGTAGTTCCCGTGGGAGCCAAGGAAATTATCCCAAGCCAGGGAATATCCATTGGCAGTGTATGGCGGGGAGTGCTGGGGATGATAAGCCTGTTACTCCTTGCCTTTCTCTTTAGCAGTAAAAGAAGTGCCATCAACTGGAAAACGGTGCTGGTGGGTCTTACAGCCCAGCTCCTGCTGGCATTAGGGGTTTTGAAAGTAACCATTATCAAGAATATATTTGAATTTGTAGGTCAAATCTTCGTAAAGATCCTGGATTTTACCAGAGCCGGGAGCGAATTCCTCCTTGGGGGAATGATGAATGTTGACAGTTTTGGATTTATCTTTCTATTCCAGGTATTACCTACTATAATCTTTTTCTCTGCACTTACATCTGTACTATTTTACCTTGGAGTGGTACAGATCATTGTTAAGGGGATGGCCTGGGTGCTAACAAAATTAATGGGAATCTCGGGGGCAGAAAGTCTGAGTGTGGCCGGAAATATTTTTCTGGGACAAACAGAGGCTCCGCTGCTTATCAAAGCATACCTGGAACGCATGACCCGATCTGAAATTCTTCTTGTAATGATTGGTGGTATGGCCACCGTTGCGGGTGGGGTACTTGCCGCATATATAGGGTTCCTGGGAGGTGACGATCCTGAACTTCGCCTGCAGTTTGCCAAACACTTACTCGCCGCATCTGTTATGGCGGCCCCCGGTGCTATTGTAATTTCCAAGATACTCTATCCACAGCAGGAACCTGTGAATAATAATGTAGAGATCTCTTCAGAAAAAATTGGGTCTAATATCCTCGATGCCATTGCCAACGGTACTACCGAAGGTCTTAAGCTGGCCGCAAATGTAGGTGCCATGTTACTTGTGTTTATCGCTTTCATTGCCATGTTCAATTATATTTTGGGATATGTAGGTGCGATCACAAATTTCAATTCGGTAATTGCCGAACACACCCCCTATACCCGCTTCTCTCTTGAAGCCATACTGGGAACCATATTTGCCCCGCTTATGTGGCTGATTGGCGTTGCCAGAGAAGACATGATGCTTATGGGACAGCTTCTTGGAATTAAGATCGTGGCCAGTGAATTTGTAGGCTATATCCAGCTTGCCGACCTTAAGAACACGGCAAATTACATAAGCCTCAACTATGAGAAATCCGTGATCATGGCTACCTATATGCTATGCGGATTTGCAAATTTCGCTTCTATCGGGATACAGATAGGAGGTATAGGATCCCTGGCCCCCGGAAAGAGAAAAACACTTTCAGAATTCGGGATGAAGGCGTTGATAGGCGGGACCATTGCTTCATTGCTTTCAGCAACGATTGCGGGGATGATCATTGGGTAATTACTTATTAATTTGTTTCCACACGACGATTTTCATCCTGAAACCCCAGGTAAAAAAATTACCTAGCGTAGTGTGTTGACCTCAAGGATTATGAAATACATCTTAATTGGGGCTTAAACCTCACAGGTTTTAAAAACCTGTGAGGTTTGGTCCAAATAGTTGCTGTAAGTTTAAAATTACGGGTTTAATAACGTAAAAATTAATATTTTAATTTCCTGGAAATAAAATACTTTTCGGGAAAGGGTTCTCGACTCCGCTCGAACTGACCATGAGAGGTTTTAACCGGCCTGCGAAAGTTTAATGCAATGTGGTTTTCGAGGAAGAGTTCTCGACTCCGCTACCATTGACGGTCAGGGTCTCGAAGGGACAACTTTCCCCTTCCCTAATCACTATTCACTATTCACTATTACAAAGCCCGACCCACCCCGCCTTGCAGGCACCCCTCCGAAGGAGGGAATAGTTAACTCATTATGGATTCTACTGACTAACGACTACAGACTAAAGTCTTTTCACGTCAACATACAGTATACAAAATACAGTATACAAATTAAAGAAGGAATATGGAATGAATCTCATACCCCCCCTAACTCCTAACTTCTAACTACCCCTTAAACTCCCCAATTTCCCTTCCTGAAACGGAAGTGAAATTTTCCCCTCTTCTTCTCAAGAGGGGAGCTTTTGATTAATTTTTCATTCGAGGGCTAAATTTTAGGAACTCGCGGGGGCGTATAGTTTTGCGAGAATAATTCGTTTCGCTCAAACAACCTAAAATTCTTACGCCCTCTCATTTCAAATTTTACGATAAACTTTCGTAGGCCGGGAAAAACAACACCCATGAATATTTATAATTCTTAGAATAGAAGGATTGTGTTAAGAAGGTTCTTTTTTGTCCAGTGTAGTGCTTTCCCGGCCTTAAAAATTTTTGAAGCCCTGGAAAAAATTTAGCCGGGGAAGCACGGTTCTAATTTGCGGTAGCAAAATTAGAAACACCTTCAAAAAAGTGTCCTTTTTTTGGTTCGTTTTTTTGGACAAGCAAAAAAATGAACAGAGCAGTCTTATGAAGGTAAAATAAAAACACCTGCAATTAAAATCTTTTTCATGTTTCTGGTTTTTAGTTAGTATTTCAATCTATACCTAGTTACATATAATTCTATGCACATCGTCTTTAATAAAAGTTAATTAACACTCCTTCAGCCTCTTAAAGCCCTTATTTTACAGGACTTTTAACAATAGTTGATAACTACTTGAATTATCGCCATCAAAGTTTTTATAAGAAAGCAAGGTTTGCTTATTTTTAAAAACTTAATAAAAGATCTACTCAATAAATACAGATGAAACAATATCACGACCTTCTGCGCCATGTCATGGAGAATGGACATCATAAAGGAGACCGTACGGGTACAGGTACAAAGAGTGTTTTTGGATACCAGATGCGGTTTGACCTGAGCGAGGGGTTTCCCATGGTTACCACCAAGAAACTTCATTTAAAATCTATTATATATGAGTTGTTGTGGTTCCTCAATGGGGATACCAATATTAATTACCTCAAGGAAAACGGAGTGAACATCTGGAATTCCTGGGCAGATGAGAACGGAGATCTGGGCCCTGTATACGGTCACCAGTGGCGCAACTGGAACAGTGAGGAAATTGACCAGATCAAAGAGATCATACACACCTTAAAACATAATCCCAACAGCCGGAGAATGCTGGTCTCTGCCTGGAACCCTTCCGTACTGCCAGATACTTCAAAGCCTTTTGCCGAGAATGTAGCAAATGGAAAGGCGGCTTTACCTCCCTGCCATGCTTTTTTCCAGTTCTATGTAGCCCCGGGGAAGGATGAGAACTCCAGGCCCCGACTTTCCCTGCAGTTGTACCAGCGAAGTGCAGATATTTTCCTGGGTGTACCCTTTAATATAGCTTCCTATGCTTTGCTTACCATGATGATCGCACAGGTGTGTGATTATGATGCGGGAGATTTTATTCATACATTTGGAGATGCCCACATCTACAGCAATCACTTTGAACAGGTGGAATTGCAATTGTCCAGGGAGCCAAGGAAATTACCGTTGATGAAGATAAATCCTGAAGTAAAGGACATCTTTGATTTTGGCTTTGAAGATTTCCAGCTGGAGAATTATGATCCGCACCCACATATCAAAGGAGCGGTAGCGGTTTAAAATATTTATGATGAAAAACCTAATTTGTTTTTGCCTATTCAGTTTTTTCCTTTTCACGGGCTTTGCTCAGGAAGGTGTTAATGTAAAGGGAAACACGGTGAGCACAAAAGACATCGAGCCCGTTTGGCCCGGCTGTGAAAAAGTTCCCGGCCCATCAAAAGATTGCTTTAATAAAATGCTCAATGAGCATATTAAAAAGAATTTCAAATATCCTAAAAATGCCAAAGGCGAACTCATTCGCGGGAGGACAGTACTCGCCTTCAGCATAGATGAAAAAGGAAAGATAAAAGACATCAGAGCTGAAGGGGATCAAAAAGAGATCAACGAGGAAGCGATAAGGATAACCAAATTATTTCCGCAGATGAAACCGGGAATAAGAGGCGGCAAAGCAGTTTCCATAAATTATAAGATGCCTTTTAACTTCTAACCTGAGGCCGCACTTTAACGCTGTCTTAACTTGCGTATAACCGAGACATTATGAAAAATTTGTAACTTTGGGAATAACAATAAATCTCCCGTTTTGATCTCCCAATCCCAATTACATCACCTTTTTAAGCAAACCCGAAAACACACAGAGGAAATATGTTCCTTCCTGGAAACAGAGGATTATGTAGTGCAACCCATTGTGGATGTTTCTCCTCCCAAATGGCATCTGGGACATACTACCTGGTTTTTTGAGGAATTTGTGCTTAAGAAGTACGACTCCACACATAAACTATACGATCCAAATTCGGCTTATGTGTTTAACAGCTATTATGAGAGCGTGGGAGAAAAAGTGATAAGGACTGACCGTGGAAACCTTTCCCGGCCCACTGTAGCATGGGTATATGAATACCGGAAATACATCACAGAGGCAATCAATGATTTTATATACAATTCTCCCGGCCTTTCCCGGGAAATACTGGAGGTATTGGAAATAGGCTGCCATCATGAAAAGCAGCACCAGGAACTTTTGTTGACAGACATTAAGTATATACTTGGCAACAATCCCCTTTTACCCGTTTATAATGAAAAATTTGATGAAAATTCAATTGAAGGTCATAACAGGGAATGGATACAGGTTTCTGAAGGAATTTATGAGATAGGCCATAAGGAAAACAGTTTTTGCTATGACAATGAACTTGGCGTTCATAAGACCTATATACAGGATTTCGAAATTTCAAATAAACTGGTGACCAACCGGGAATATCTTGAGTTTATGGAAGCCGGCGGTTACGAAGATGTTTTGCTATGGCATGCAGAAGGCTGGGACTGGAAAAATAACGGAACTGTAAAAAACCCTTTCTACTGGCATTACACCAAGGGTATATGGCATCAATATACCCTGCAGGGATTAAAAGAACTCAATCCCGATGCCCCTGTTTCCCACATTTCTTATTACGAAGCATTTGCCTATGCCCAATGGAAAGGCATGAGGTTACCCACCGAGTTTGAATGGGAGGTTGCACAGGAAAATTTTAACTGGGGTTCCCGCTGGGAATGGACAGAAAGTGCTTATTCCCCTTACCCGGGATTTACAACAGCCCCTGGTGCCCTGGGAGAGTATAACGGGAAATTCATGGTAAATCAAAAAGTACTTCGTGGCGGGTCTGTTGCTACCTCCCAAAACCACACAAGGCATACCTACCGCAATTTTTTCCATCCCCATCTCCGATGGCAATTTACCGGACTCAGATTGGCCAAATAACATAAAACATTAAATGAAAACCAGACAAAAAATAAGCTTTGCATCTGCCTTTGAGGAAGATTGTTTCAGGGGATTAACCAGCAATCCCAAATATCTGCTATCCAAATATATCTATGATAAAAAAGGAGACCGGTTATTCCAGGACATCATGGCTTTACCTGAATATTACCTCACCCAATGCGAATATGATATCCTTGATACCCATGCCGGGGATATAGCACAAATGATGTCTTCACCTCAAGGATTTGACCTAATTGAATTAGGTGCTGGTGACGGGAAGAAAACAAAACTATTGTTACGGGAATTCACCCGCCAGGAAAAAGATTTTAGTTATTTGCCGGTAGATATAAGTGAAAATGTGTTATTGGAACTGGCCGACTCTTTAAAACAGGAGTTGCCTACGCTCAATATCAAAATTCAACAGGGGACCTATTTCGAAACCCTGGAAAAACTGGCCGATTACAAAGCACGAAAGAAGGTGATCATGATGCTGGGATCCAATATTGGAAATCTTTTGCACAGGAATGCCGTTGAATTTCTCACCAATATTGCAGCTGCGATGAGCGGGGAGGATATGCTCTTTATGGGCTTTGATCAAAAGAAACATCCCCAGACAATCCTTGATGCGTATAATGACCCCACGGGTGTTACTGCCGCATTTAATAAAAATCACCTGGAAAGGATCAATCGTGAGCTGGGAGGCAATTTTAATATTGATGAATTTATACACTGGGAAACCTATGACCCGGAATCTGGCACGGCTAAAAGTTTTCTTGTAAGTCAAAAGGAACAGGACGTAAGCATTGAAAAACTGGAGCTCACAGTACATTTTGATAAATGGGAGACCATTCATACTGAGATCTCTCAAAAATATGATGATGCCGTGGTAAAATGGCTTGCAGAGAATGCCGGACTGGAGATCACCGGTTTCTTTACAGATGAGAAAGAGTATTTTAAAAATTATATCTTTAAGAAGAAATAATCCCCACCCGGATCCCCACCCGGATCCCCCACCCGGAATTGCTTGGGCAATTCCGACCTCCCCGAAGGGGAGGTAGAAATGAGAATATTTAGAATAAAATATACAATTATGAAAGCAATCTGGAAAGACACGGTGGTAGCCGAAAGCAATGAAACAAAAGTAGTTGAGAACAATCATTATTTTCCTCCGGGATCTATAAAACAGGAATATTTTAAACCCAGCGACACCACAACACGTTGCCCGTGGAAAGGAGAAGCTTCATACTACAATATCGAAATAGATGGAGAAAAAAATCAGGATGCAGCCTGGTATTATCCCCAGGCCAGCCATGCAGCAAAGCCCATTGAAAACTATGTAGCCTTCTGGAAGGGGGTAAAAGTCACAGAATGATCATCCCCAGCCGGCCTCCCCGATGGGAGGAGTTGATTTCCTTCACTTCGGGGATAGGCATTGTCCAAATCTGGTTTATATTTTATGATATGTTTTTAGAATTTTAATGAGGATTTCCAATTCTTCCGGTGTATTGAAATAATGAAAACTAAGCCGTATTCCATCTCCACGCTGGGAGCAGATGATATGTTTGCTCCTTAAATGCTGAAAAAGTTTATCATCACCTTTAATATTGAAGATTGAGGAATGATGTTTCCTGTTTACCACCATTTCCTGTAAAAGACCCAGATCTCCAAGCTGCTTTTTGGCCAGCCCGGCGAGCTCTGCAATTCTTTCTTCCACCAGGTCCATACCCACATCCTTTAAGAATTTCAGAGCGATGTTGAGACTTCCAAAATTCAGCGTATCCTGATGGCCCGGTTCAAACTTTCCGATGAAATTCCCTTCCTGAGCCTTATATTTTCCCTGCAGCGAATTAAATCCCGAGGTCTTTGGGGCAATTTTTTCCGCAGCACTTTCAGCAAATAAAATAAAGGCATTCCCATATCCGGCATTCAGCCATTTATACGAACTTGCTATTACGACATCAAGTCCCGAGTGATCAAAATCAAACCTTTCTGTACCACAATACTGAGTCCCGTCTGCCACGAAAAGTGTATCGGGATATTTTTGTTTTAACTGCCTGAGAAAATCTATACTGAGTTTTATGCCATTTATGTATTGAACAATGCTGAAGGCAAAGAGATCAGGCTTATTTTGTGAGAAAGCCTCTTCAATATTGGTTTCAAGATGCTCATCAATGGTTGCAAAGTTTACCTCAAAATCGCGGGAAGTCACCGCCCAGTTGATTGAGGGATAATCCTCCCTGAGCAGCAGCACCTTTTTTGATCTTTCTATACCTTCCAGCAAGGTATTGAAACCATAAGAGAAATTTGGCACCAGGGCCACCCGGTTTGGAGCGCAGTTAAAAAATGTCCCCACTGTTTCCCTCACTTCGGCAAGCATCTTATCCTGTTTTTCCTTGAGGATGCTTCCCGAAATAAGAAGATCAAGATCATGATCCTGCCGGAAGTCAAAAACCTTTGTTGACAGCAGGCCCGAAGCTGCAGTGTTAAGATAAATGTATTGTTGCAGTACCGGAAAGGCTTTTCTTAAATTCTTCATAAGCGTTTTAACAATGGTGTAAAAAAATCCTAAATTTGTTAGGCACTAAAGTACTTCATAATATGTTTTCCCAAAAGAAAAGCTCATCCAAACCCGATCCCGATCAACGTGAACTTTATGAAAATGCAAGACGAAGGACCAAACAAAAGAAGAGGCTGTTCCTCCATTTTGTGGTCTTTCTGGTAGGTGCCATATTGCTTATAGTCCTGAATGTAATAATAGGCTTTCGGGAAGAATTCATGCCCCTGGGGTACAATTGGTTTGTTTGGGCTATCCTGTTATGGACCTTCTTTTTCCTAATACATGTGGTGAATGTTTTTATTACCAGCAGTTTTATGGGAAAGGAATGGGAAAAGAGACAAATGGATAAACTGGTTGAGAAGCAAAGAAAAAAGATTGAGGAGCTGGACAGGAAAGTGCAAAAACAGCATCCCCTACCCCCTAAGGATAGAGGAACTTCCCCTGCACCTGAAAGAAGATTGGGAGATGACAGGGATTACAGAGACCGGGTCTAATCCTTCTCCCCACCCGGAATTGCTTAGGCAATTCCGACCTCCCCGAAGGGGAGGTAAACAGGAATAGCGAAGGTGAGTATCCAAAGTGGGTGCCCTTCCGGAAGCCGTAAGCATCCCCACCCGGAATTGCTTAGGCAATTCCGACCTCCCCCAAGGGGAGGTAATAATGGAAACCTCTGGCATAGCCATCGTGAATACCAAGACTATGACCAGGGGGATATTTCCTCCGGGAATAGGAAAAAAAAGCAATTCCGACCTCCCCGAAAGGGAGGTAGTGGGAATTTGACAAATTAATTAGTTTAAAATATAAAATATGATCACAATAATCGCGGCGGCAGGAGAAAACAATGCTTTGGGAAAGGATAATGACCTGGTATGGCATTTACCCGATGATTTCAGTCGGTTTAAAAAATTAACATCGGGGCATCATATTATAATGGGCAGAAAGACGTTTGAATCTTTCCCGCAACCCTTGCCAGATCGTACTCACGTGGTGGTCACCAGGAAGGAAAATTACAAAAAAGGCGGGGTCGTAGTGGTTCATTCCCTGGAACGGGCCATTGAGCTTACAAAAGATGATCCACAACCTTTTATCATTGGAGGGGGTGAGATCTATAAATCAGGAATTGTTCTCGCAGATAAGATTGAACTTACCCGCGTTCATGGTACCTTTGATGCAGATACCTTTTTCCCCGAGATTGATGAGGACCAATGGAAGCTGGTTGGTGAAGAATATCATCCTAAGGATGAAAAACATAATTACGCATTTACTTATCTCACATATGAAAGAAGACCAGGAACAGGAAAAAGTTCTTAAGACTATTGCCGGGAAGCACTCACTGGAACTCACCCATTGGGAAGCTATTGGTGGCGGGGATATTTGCGAAGTATTTTTGATCACCGGGTCAAAGCAGGAGAAATTTATTCTGAAGCTACTTGATGACACAGGGAACCCGGGATTGTTCTCCACAGAAATGAACGGACTCAAGGCGCTGAAAAAAACCGGATGCATTGATATCCCTGCACCTATAGCGGCGGGACATTTTGAGGATAATTCATATCTGTTGCTGGAATATAAAGCCGTAGGGAAGGCCAAAGGAGATTTCTGGGAAAAATTTGGAGCACAGTTAGCCTGCCTGCATCGTAATACCCATTCAGATTTCGGTTTTTTTGAGGACAATCATATAGGAGGCCTGCCTCAAAAAAATACCTGGACAGGCGAAGCCTATGATTTTTATATCACCCATCGTTTAAAGCCGCAACTGGAACTGGCACAAAAATTTGATCTCGGCATAAGCGAGGATTTTTTTGAGAATATTGCTGAAAATATCCCTGATGAACCCCCTGCCCTCATTCATGGTGATCTCTGGAACGGAAATTTTCTTATTAATGCTGAAGGTGCTCCCTGCCTTTTTGATCCTGCGGTAGCCTATGCACCCCGGGAAATGGACCTGGCCATGATGAAACTCTTTGGCGGCTTTGACCGAAAGCTTTTTGAGGCATACAATGAACAATTTCCCCTGGAACGTGGCTTTGAAGAACGCCTGCCTCTGTGGCAATTGTATTATCTACTCGTTCATCTCAATATTTTTGGCAAAGGCTATAGGAATCAGGTAGTTAATATTGTAAAAAAGTATAATTAATTTTTACAAACCTTAACATTACCCCCCTATCTTTTAATAATTCTTTAGGTCAAACAGGAAGAGTTGAATAGTACCTTGTAAGAAAAACTAAGCTTATGAGTATTGATAATAAAACAAGCCGCGAAGCTTTGGAGAAAATGACAAAAATGGTCAAAGATATTGACTACGCGATGTTGCTCACAGATCTTAAAAGTCAGCCAATAAGCGCTGTCCCCATGTCTACAAAAAAGGTGGATGAGCAGGGAAACATTTGGTTTCTTAGTGGCCTGAACAGCGATCATAACACCAATATTGTTAACAGTCCCGAGGTTCAGTTGTTGTACAGCGATATTTCAGATATGGAATTTATAAGTATTTATGGAAGAAGTACGATCATTACAGATCCTTCGATCCTTAAAGAACTATACGAAAGATCTGATGATGCCTGGTTTACCGGGGTTGACGATCCAAATCTCACCGCAATAAAGGTGGAACCTGAGAAGGCTTATTACTGGGACAACAAGCACAACAAATACGTAAGCCTTTTTAAGATGGGTGTGGCTGCCATTACCGGCAACAAAGCCGATGTAGGTGAAAAAGGAAGATTAAATTTATAGTTGTTGATTTTTTATTGAAGGAAAGACCTCATAGTTCCCGGAATTATGAGGTCTTTTTTTTTATTTCTATTTTAGCGTGATAAATCTATACAATGAAGGCATATATATTCCCGGGACAGGGAGCACAATTTACAGGAATGGGAAAAGATATTTATGAGAAATATCCCATAGCAAGGGAACTTTTTGACAGGGCAAACACCATACTGGGGTTTGATATCACCACCGTGATGTTTGAAGGAACCCCTGAAGATCTTAGACAAACCAAAGTAACCCAACCTGCCGTATTCCTGCATTCTGCCATTATGAGCAAGGTTTTGGGCTCATCTTTTAAGCCCGATATGGTTGCAGGGCATTCCCTGGGTGAATTCTCTGCCCTGGTGGCCAATAAGACCCTGGAATTTGAAGATGCCCTTACCCTGGTGTATAAGCGGGCTTTGGCCATGCAATATGCCTGCGAACTGGAGCCCTCAACTATGGCTGCTGTTCTGGGGCTTGATGATCAAATTGTAGAATCTGTTTGTGCAGATGTTGACGGAGTGGTGGTTGCTGCAAATTATAACTGCCCCGGCCAACTCGTGATCTCAGGTTCTGTAAGAGCTGTAGAGAAAGCCTGCGAAATGATGAAAGAACAAGGTGCCAAAAGGGCCATGATGCTACCCGTGGGAGGGGCCTTTCATTCCCCTTTGATGGAACCTGCAAGAAAGGAACTCGCAAGCGCTATAGAGGCAACCCGTTTTAGTGATCCCATATGCCCTGTTTACCAAAATGTAACCACCTTTGCGGTTACAGATCCCGGCGCCATTAAGGAAAATCTCGTTTTTCAGCTTACCGCCCCGGTGAAATGGACCCAGTCAGTCCAAAATATGATAAAAGACGGCGCCACCCATTTTATTGAAGTGGGCCCCGGGAAGGTTTTACAGGGACTGGTAAAGAAGATAGACAGCACTGCAGAAGTTTCTTCAGCAGAGGTGTGAGAGATATTTTAAGACTATAAAATCTCTGAATGTTTATCTATAATTCCTTCTGAATTTAACGGAATTCAATCACTGTGGACACTGGCAAAGATTAAACAAAACAAATGATCCATCCATGGGCGCGTATACTAAAAGCAGCGGGTTATATGTAATAATTCCAAGATTATAAAAGGTCTTTGATTTATACTTTGCTTTTCGTTTTGGAACTTTCTCCGCTATTTTTTATATATGTTGTTGTGGGTAATATTTTATCGTGTGCTATCTCCAAAATTTCTCCATTTCTCGCTACTATCAATGGACTTTTTTTATAGCGTTTAAACTCCACTAATTTTTGGTAAGATCTCTCAAGTCCTTCAACTATTTTATTTCTATTTTCGATTATCTGTGCTTTTTTATCCATTGTATTTTTTATTTAGTTCAGTCCAGATTTCTGTATTTCCAATTTCCTCCTGGTTATCGGCGCCTTGTGCGATTATCTGATACGGTTCTCCTGAATTATCAATAAACATCCAGTCATCAACCAACTCTTTAAAGATAACGAAAAAGTTTTTCAGTCCGTTTTCATACCTTCTACGAATTACATTTTCAGGAATGTTATGTCCCCCTTCTTTCACCCGTGTTTCCACGTTTTACAGCCAAATTCGGGGAACTCAACCAAAAGAAAAGCAATGTAACCTCTTTTTTGAGCATCGACAATGAAATTCTTATAACTTTTTGTAGCTAAAGTCGTTTCAAAAGCAAAATCCTGGTCGGATTATAAAAGTGTTTTAATTCTTTCCAGCATTAATCGGCCTGCTTGTATTCCTGCTTTTTCAGGTCGGAAAGAGGATAACTCTTTAGCGATTTCATCTGCATTGACAAATTCCTCACATTCTAATATGTGTGGTAAAATAGTATAGGAAGCAGTCGTTTTTCCTGCTCCGTTACATCCTGCTATGATATATAGTTTTTCATTTATAAGAATTCATAGCAAATATAACTCTAATTTATACTTGTAAATAGAGTCCGGGTATTATCAACAACGTCCCGGCTATAAGTAGTTGCGGGAGTAATAGTTAATGTTGCAGGTACACCCAAATTGAAAAACCTTCAACAATTTATAGAAGTAGACGAGAAAGCAATTATATAGCCATTATTGCCAGTAGTTTTTTATGCGACTTTAAATTCTGAATCGTTCAATTCCACACTAAATCGGACATTTGCTTTTAAGGCTCGAAATACTTTTAATATGGTTTCGATTGTTACGTTTTTTGTATTTCGTTCCAATTTTGAGATTTGGGATTTCTGTACTCCAATTAATTCTCCAAGTTGTTCCTGAGTCAAATTCCTTTCTTTTCGAACAGTTTTTATCATATCTCCAAGCACTTCCATTCGTAAGTCAAATTCGTATTTGTCACGTTCTGGTGTTCCAATTTTTCCAATGTCTTTGTCCTTCATTTGGTCCAGCGTCATCATTTTCATTTTTTTATTCTTTGTTGCCATAATTTTAAAAGTTTTATTCATTAAAATATTCAGCTCTAATTTTAAGTGCTTTCTCAATTTCCGATTTTGGAACTTTACTCACTTTTTTGACCAATCTGTGTGTTGATAACACAAGAGTTTCGGTTTTATTCGTTTTGTCCCTAAATGCAAAGAGTCTGTATTGAATTCCTTGATAAAGTGTTCTAAATTCCCAAATGTCATCGGTTAGTTTTTTAAACAGCTCAGGGTCATTTTCAAGTTTTGCTTTATCCAGATTATAATAGATTTTCTGTTTAGCTTTTACGTCCAGTTTTGACATAAAGTCAATTGCATGTTCAGGAAAAACTATTTCAAATTTTGGCTTCACTCAATTATTTTGTCATTTAACTTTTACAAAAATAATGAAAGAGTTGAGTTATATGGAAACTTTTGAAGGATTTTTGGACATTACCGGCAACATTAATTTATTCATATTCATTTACTTTTTTATTGAATTAAAAAAATTTACCGGACGATACAAGATATTGGATAGAAAATAAACTGGGAAAACATGCGAAATATTTACTTCTCTATTTGGACCGCCAGGTAAAAGTATAGTAAACAAAATAGTTTACATTTTCATTAATGTAATCATATTCATTTACTTTTTTATATATTTGTCAATATATAAGTTTACTTTTTAAAAATATTGTAAACTTGAAGATTTACAAAAATTATGAGAAACAAGAGAAAACTTTTAATTGAGCAGTTGGATCAAAAACTTCAGCCATTCTCTCAAGGAAGAAAGGTTCTGGTCCCAGAACGTGGATGGATTCATACAATCCGGACCACCCTTAATATGACAATGGCCCAAGTTGGCAACAAACTAAAAATAACCAGACAAGGTGTAAAGAGAATAGAGGATAGTGAAGCCAATAGTACGATATCACTCAATTCTTTAAAAGATGTAGCCAATGCAATGGACTTAAAATTAGTTTATGCACTGGTCCCAAAAGATGGAACCATCAACGATTTAATACAAAAAAAAGCAGACAAGCTGGCCCAAAAAATAGTGTTGAGAACTAATCAGAATATGAAATTAGAGGCCCAGGGAATTGGCGATGAAAAGATTGCTGAAACCATAAAGGACCTTGCTGATGAATTAAAACGCGAGATGAAAAAATCGTTATGGGATTAGAATTAGATTATAAAGATGTACAAACCCCATTAGACGGAGAAGAAAAGGAAGGTCTTAAAATAAATTCAATTACAACTCAAGGAGAACTGGATGAATTCGAGCAATTGAACATTGAAAAAGCAGTTGAATGGACTATTCATACCAAATTTAAACCTGAAAAAATTTTGACAGAAAAGTTTATAAAAGACTTACACAAAAGAATGTATGGGGATGTATGGAAATGGGCAGGTGAATTTAGAAGAACCGAAAAAAACATTGGAATTTCCTGGACGCAAATAGGAATTGAATTAAAAAATTTACTTGAAGACACCAAATATTGGATAGAAAATAAAACTTTTTCATCAGAAGAAGTAGCAATTAGATTCAAGCATCGAATAGTATCTATTCATTGTTTTCCCAATGGGAATGGTCGACATTCAAGAATGATGGCTGACATTATTATGGAATCAATATTTAACAGTGAAGTATTTTCTTGGCATCAATCAGATATGGTTCAAGCAAACCAAATAAGAAAAAAGTATATTAATGCATTAAGAGATACTGACAACGGAAACCTTGAACCATTAATTAAATTTGCAAAAAACTAAAGCCAATTATCCATAAAAGTTATAAGATCATATATCGGGTGAATAAAAATGAGAACAGGATTGAGATAACAGACCTCTTCGACACGGCAAAATCCCTGCAAAATAAAAAGAATCGAAAACTAAATTTTGAATTTAAATAACAAAAAAATAAAAAGTCCTGACACGAATTCTTTTTAAGGATCACTGTGTAATACACCAGGCTGAAAGGTTCAGGTGAACCTGTAAAATATTTATTTTTCCATGTACGGCTGCCAGGTTACCAGGACATATTTCTTTATTCCGTTTGTGTGAATCAAATGGAAACCAAATTCATAGACAAACCTATACACCTCATTTTTTCCATTGGTCCAGCGGTGGGTATAAAATTTTGGTCTGAAGCCCTGCTGAATAAGAACCTCTGCTCTTATGGTTGTCATTCCCGTCCTGTTGTATTTTTTCAGGATCCTGCGGTTGGTTTTAAGCTGGCGGTCTACCCGGGCATAGAATCCGCGGCCTTCCTCCTGTTGTAGCTGGTAGTGCCAGGCACTTTTGCAGGAAGGGTCACAGAATTTCTTATCTGTTCTTCCCCTGATTATTTTCTCACAAACAGGACATTTTCTTTCTTCCATCTTCCCTCCAATTTTCTCATTACCAGTTTAATATACGACTATTCCACGTCTACCGAGGCCTTACCCATTAATTTTATCTAAAAATTAATATTAATCATGGACAGGAAATATATCACCCTTAAGAACCTATTAATAGAAAGGCAAAAATGCATTGGGCTTAAATTTTTCCAGGACAAGGTGCTGCAGGCGTTGGTGAATGAACTACCCGGGATACAATGGAGCGAGGAGTTTCACATGCACTATGTTCCCAATTCTCCTGCGGCCCTTGATGGGATCTTTGAAAAGTTTCGCGGGGTGGCCTGGGTGAACTGCAACCATTTCTTTACCAACAGCGGCTTTAGCCGAAACAACGAGGATATCAATGTAGACTGGTTCAGGAAGCGGGAGCATCCTGAAGATTACAGGCGTTGTCCTGAAGCTTACCTGCTCAAACTGGAATTAAAACGCTATGCCAATAACACGGTGAAAACCTACGTCTCCTGTTTTGAGGCTTTTATTAATCACTACCGTCACATAGAGCCTGAGCATATCAATGAAAATGACATCAGGGCTTACCTTCAAAAGCTGATACAGGAAGGCAGTTCCAATTCCTATGTCAACCAGGCGATCAATGCGATAAAGTTCTATTACGAGGTGGTGATGGAAATGCCCAACCGTTTCTACGGAATGGAGCGGCCGCGGATGGAAGAAAAATTACCTAAGGTACTTTCAAAAGAAGAAGTCCTTTCTATGATAGCACACACCACCAATATTAAACATCGCTGTGTGGTAAGCCTTCTTTATTCTGCCGGATTGCGCAGAAATGAATTACTGAATCTGATCCCTGAAGATATAGACGGCAAGCGCATGATGATAAAAGTAAGGGGCGGAAAAGGAAACAAGGACCGTTTTACTATTCTTTCTGAAACCTTGCTGAAAGAACTGCGGGAATATTATAAGTTATGGAAACCCAGGAACTATTTATTTGAAGGCCCTATGGCAGAAAGGTATTCGGCTGAGAGTGTGTCCAAAATTGTGAGCCGGGCAGCAGAGCGTGCCAATATTAAGAAAAGGGTTTCACCCCACATGCTTCGTCACAGTTTTGCCACCCATTTACTGGAAGCAGGCACCGATTTGAGATACATCCAGGTACTTCTGGGGCACAAAAGCACCAAAACCACCGAAATTTACACCCATGTGGCAACTAATATTTTTTTTAAAATAAAAAATCCCTTAGATTCGTAACTCTTTCCCTACAGAGTACATAAAAAGACAAGGTGAATATAAATGTAATCCTACCTATTATTAAAATAATATGTAATACTACATAATATTAAAAATAACGCTATATAAATGCATACATGCATTTATACGTACGTTGGGCTTAATGTAAAAAAATGAAAATTCCGACAATAACAGGAACTATTGACAGAAGAATCTTAATCAATTATCAAATTGATAAGGATGTACTGACTAAATATTTACCTTATCCTTTTAGACCAAAACTGATCGGCAACAAAGGAGTAGCTGGAATTTGTCTAATCCGACTAAAAAATATCCGACCAAAAGGTTTACCTCAAAAATTAGGCATTTCATCAGAGAATGGTGCTCATAGAATAGCTGTTGAATGGACTGAAAATGGACAAGTTAAAGAAGGAGTTTATATACCACGGCGAGATACATCCTCAAAATTAAATTCAATGGCTGGTGGACGAGTATTTCCAGGAGTTCATCATTATGCGGACTTTAAAGTTAAAGAGGAAGACGGACAGTATCTTTTAGAATTTGAAAGTGATGACCAAACATTCCTTTCTATAAAAGCACAAGAAACGACCCATTGGAACGAAGAAAGTGTTTTTGATAATTTAGAATGTGCATCTGACTTTTTTGAAAATGGGGCCATTGGTTACTCTCCTGACAGAAACGGAGAAAATTTTGATGGTCTTGAACTGAAAACTTTCAAATGGCTCGTAACCCCTCTTTCTGTGAGTGAAGTCAAATCAAGTTTTTTTGAAGATGAATCAATCTTTCCTAAAGGTTCTGTTACGTTTGATAACGCTCTTCTAATGAAAAACATTGAACACGAATGGAAAAGTTTAAAAGAGATAAAAAACACTAAGCCCAACAGTAGTAACCGTTGCACAAGCTCATAATTCTCCTCTTGAAACCTGATTTTGCTAAACATTTAAGGGTTTTTAAGCAAGCCCTGGTTCTCCCACTTGTAATTTATGTTGAGAAAAAAGTAACCTTAAAACAGCTTAAAAAGTCCT
>JBGTNH010000067.1:0-21033 GCA_041743165.1 Gillisia sp.
TTTTTCCCAGAAATGTACAGCTCGCACCCACTCTTTTTGACTTAGGACCCCCATAAATAAAAAATACAAAGTAAGTTCAGGTAAAATCATGCTCTACAAAGATTAAATCAGGAAATAGTATTTTTACCGGACGCCAGTGACCTACAACCTACCACCGGACTCTACAACCCGGCCGAAGGCCGATACCTGTCATCCCTCCACTTGATACTACAACCTATACTTGGTTTCTGGTGTTCAGAAACCTTTCTGTTGTTCAATACGGCATCCATAGCCTCACGCAGATCCCTGCCATTTACCGGGATTCCGTTACCGGGACGGGAATCGTCAAGCTGTCCGCGGTAAATAAGTTTTAGATCCCCGTCAAAAAGATAAAAATCGGGAGTGCAGGCGGCGTCATATGCTTTAGCAACCTTCTGGGTAATGTCATATAAATAAGGGAAAGGATAATGGAATTTCCTCGCTACTTTCCACATAAGATCAGGATGATCGTTAGGATATTTTCCCACATCGTTACTCATAATGGCAACAAAGGAGAATCCTAGTACCCGGTAATCATTGGCAATGCGCACCAGTTCCTCGTTAACATGTTTTACAAAAGGACAATGATTACATATAAACATAATCACGGTTCCTTTATCCCCTTTTAGATCTTTAAGCGCACAGGTTTTATTGGTAACTGCATCGGTGAGAATAAAGTCTGGGGCAGTGGTTCCAAGCGGAAGCATATTTGAAGTTATGGCAGCCATTTTTTTCTTTAAAATTATGAGCCATAAATTACAAAATTACTGCGAAATATCGGCGAAATTATTATCTTGGATTGAGTTCTGTGAAAAAGAATCAAGAGACAAGAGACAAGAGACAAGAGACAAGAGAGAAGAGAGAAGAGCCAAGTATCAAGATAAGGAAATCCTGCCTCTGGCAGGCATGCTGATAAACTGATAACCTGCCTAGGAAGGCACGCCTAAAACATACAACATACAACATACAACATACAACATACAACATACAACATACAACATACAACATACAACATACAACATACAACATACAACATACAACATACAACCGATATGAAAACCCTTAACACCTGGTTTGACGAGTACGCATTAAGTCACCGGAATGAGACAAATAAATCCATTCATTATGTGTGCGTTCCTGCTATCTTTTTTTCAATTGTGGGACTGCTTATGAGCATTCCCTCAGGATTCTTAACCAATCTCGCCGGAGGTAGTTATTTAATAGGAAACTGGGCCACGATTGCACTTATTCTGGTCCTCATATTTTACTTCCGACTTTCAATATCTATGGGTTTCAAAATGCTCATTTTCTCGATTCTTTGTATTGTGGGTAATTATTTGATTTCCACAATCGCTCCGCTCTGGTTGGTGTCCCTCATCATTTTTGCAGTTGCCTGGGTAGGTCAATTCTACGGTCATAAGATCGAGGGTAAGAAGCCTTCTTTTTTAAAAGATATTCAGTTTTTGCTTATAGGCCCGGCATGGGTGATTGATATTTTGCTTCGCAGGTAAAAAGTTAAAAAGTCAAAAAGTTAAAAAGTGACTATTCAAGATTTAAGGTTTAAGATTCAAAATTCTCTAACGACGGACTTTAAGCCAAAACCCCAAACAAACAAACAAACCATAAACCACTATTCACTAATCACCATTCACCAATCACTATATGATAACATGGAACGATTTTGAAAAAGTAGAAATGAGAATAGGGACAATAATTGAAGTCAGTGATTTTCCTGAAGCGAGACAACCTGCCTATCAGCTTAGTATAGACTTCGGCAAGGAGATTGGAATACTTAAATCTTCTGCACAAATCACAAAGCGGTACTCCAAAGAAAATCTTCAGGGGAGACAGGTTGTTGCGGTAGTCAATTTTCCGAAGAAACAGATAGCCAATTTTATGAGTGAATGCCTGGTCCTGGGGGCAGTCGGTGATAACAACGATATTGTGCTTTTAAATCCCGATTTTAAAGTTGAGAATGGGCTTAGAATTGGATAATTAATTGTAATTAATCAAAATTTCATTCCATTTTTACTTAGTTATCCTTATCACTTAATAACTTTTTAATATCACTGTTATTTCCATAAAGCACCATTATATCTTCTTTCTGAAGTATTGTATTGGCTGAAGCGACTTCCTGGACTTCCATAGTTTTTTTAATACCCCCAATCTCATTTCTTCTGGAGTGAATGTTTAAAGTAGTAAGAACAATTATATTGTAGTCCCGACGTAAACCAATTTCCTGAAGACTTTTGCCTATGAATTTTTGCGGCACTTCAACTTCTACAATGCTAAAATGCCCTGTAAGTTCAAAAGAATCTACAACTCCGTGGAGGTTGAGTTTTTTTGACCAGCGCTCAGCCGTTTCTTCTTCAGGATGAATGATTTCATCTACACCCATTGCTTCCAATACCATTTCTTGTAATGGCGCAACAGCCCGGCTTATAAGCCTTTTAACTTTGAGTTGTTTCATCAGGGCAGTAGCCATTATCAAAGCACCTTTGTCTTCTCCTATCGCTACCACAACAATATCTGTATCCCTTAGCGGAAGATTGGAAACTGCATTAATGTCAGTAGCGTCAAGACAGACGGAGTGAGTAATTCTATCTTTCATTGCCTCTACTTTAGAAATCTGGCTATCTACCCCAATTACTTCATTTCCCATATTGGTAAGCTTCTCTGCCAGAGATGCACCAAAATTCCCTAAACCAATTACGATATATTTCATAATCTAATTTTTAATTGATTAAAACTTCTTCAGAAGGATATTTGTAGTTCAAATGCCTTACGTTTCTCAATAGGGCTATAAGAACCGTAAGTGTACTTACCCTCCCTACAAACATTGTTAAAATTATAATAATTTTACTGGGAAAACTCAGACTACTTGTGATTCCCATACTTAATCCTACAGTACTGTAGGCAGAAAATGTTTCAAAAGCTACCATTACAATATCCAGATCAGGATCAAAAGAAGCTACTCCAGTGATTGCAGCTCCAATTACAATCAGGGATAAGGCTACAATAGCAAAAGAGCGACGTACCGAAATATCTGATATTTCTCTCCTGAATATTTCGATTCTGTTTTTTCCTTTGGCGAGGCTTAAAAAATTGAGTGTACTAATCGCAAAAGTGCTAGTTTTTATTCCACCACCTGTTGAGGCAGGGGATGCACCAATCCACATTAATAGGATTACAACCATTATAGTTGCAAAATTTAGCGCAGAGGTGTCAATGGTATTAAAACCTGCTGTACGTGGAGTGGCAGCTCCAAAGAAAGCGGTGATTATTTTTCCCAATCCCGAATGTTCTGCAAGGGTATTATTGAATTCGAGATAATAAAAGCTAAGAGTTCCGGCAGTTAAAAGAATAATACTGGTATAGAGCACAATTTTTGTATTGATATTTATTACCCAGGCCCTATGAATTACCGGGCTTTTAGTACCTAGAGGCAGCAGCCTGTTAGTAAATAAATATTTTAAATAAGTAAAAAGGTTAAGTACCACAGGAAAGCCTAATCCTCCTAAAATAAAAAGAGCGGCAATTATTAAATGTAAAGGATAATTAAACTGAAAACCTGCTTCGTAGAGACTGTGCTCAAGGATAGAAAACCCAGCATTACAAAAGGCAGATATCGTATGAAAGATGGAGAAATATATTCTTTCGCCAAGTCCACCAAAATTCTGGCTGTTAATGCTGAAAAATATTAAAAATGCTCCTATAATTTCTATTATAAAGGTAAGCAGCAAAATTTTCTTCAGGACTGAAAATACCTCCCCAATTTTTTGAGAATTGGTCATGTCTCTCATCATAAGTTGGTTTTCATATGTAGTCTTTCCCCTGAAAAAATAGCTGAAATAGCTGGCAAAGGTCATTATTTCCAAACCTCCCATTTGGATAAGAACAAGGATAACATTTTGACCAAAAGGAGTAAAATAGCTTCCTGTATCTACCACAATAAGGCCTGTTACACAAACAGCACTGGTGGAAGTAAAAATAGCATCTATAAGTGATATACCCGTATAAGTGGCATTGGGTAATAAAAGCAAAAATGTTCCTGCCGCAATAAGCGCAAGGAAGCTAATTACAAAAAGCTGAGCAGGATTAAAATAATCAGACTGTAAGGATATTCTACGTGAAGAAAATTCTCTTATAAAATAAAGAAACATAGCGAGGTGCAACCATCCTTTTTTATTAAAGAATTGCAGAAATTCCCACTGCGCTGTTAAGATTTCTAATTTAATAAAGAAAAGAAATATGAAAAGGATCAAAATTATAATATCTATTATCATCACTTTTGGCCCCGGCTTTTCATCCCTCAGAAAATATCTCAGACCAATAGAGACCGTGCCTACGAATAAGGAAAAAAGATAAAAATTTATCAGAAAGATAGAAGTGAAATCATCTTTGCGGTAGCCCAAATCATAAATAACGACAACCCCCGCCAAAAGGCTTAACCAAAATGAAAATCGCTGAAGAATCCGGGCGATGTTTTCAGACCAGGCTAATGAACGAAAAGATTTCAAATTTTCAAATTATATATTACCGGCCCTATAGCATTGGTCCAGCACTACTATCATTAGGAAGATTAACAGTGCAATTATAATTGCCGTCCACTTTAAATGTTTTCCTTTTGAAGGCTTTGGATTAAGAGGTTTATTATTTGATTGTTTTACAGACAAAGCGAGGTTTGTTAATCAAAACAAAGTTACCTACTGAAGGATAAGGAAAAAGTAAAGATTTTCTGGATAATATAAAGATTTCATAAAGATTATTGAAAACGGTAACCCACTCCACTTTCGGTAATAAGATGTTTTGGGTTGTTTGGATTGTCCTCCAGCTTTTTTCTCAATTGGGCGACATACACCCTTAAGTATTGAGTTTCGGATTGATAACCAACCCCCCAGATTTCTTTAAGGATATACTGATGGGTAAGTACCTTTCCTTCATTTTTTGCGAACAAAACAAGAAGATTATATTCCGTTGAGGTGAGTTTTATGGGTTTTAGATTTTTATAGATCGTTCTTGAGATAAGGTCTATTTTTAAATCTTCACAAGTTATAACAGAATAGTTTTGCTTATCCTGCTGGCTATTTCTTAAAGAAGATCTGATTCGGGCAAGCAGTTCCCCGGTCCTGAAAGGTTTTGATAAATAATCTGTTGCCCCATTATCAAGGGCTTTAACTATATCCCTTTCCTCGTTTTGAACAGATAGCATAATTATAGGTTTGGAAAACCACTGCCTGAATTCCAGCAACAATTCATGACCGTTCACATCTGGAAGGCCTATATCCAGAAGAACAAGATCAGGAGGGTGATTAGCAGCGGTTATAAGCCCATCACGCCCATTTTGAGCTTCACTAACCTTATAATCATGGCTTTCAAGAGATATCCTTAAAAGCTTTCTTATTTGAGGTTCATCATCTATTACCAGTATCTCGGGTTTTATCATTTTTAATTTCACTTGAATAGGAGGTATCAGCCGGAATCAATATCCTGAAACATGCCCCACCCTGTGCTAAATTAGTAAGAATTATTTCACCATCGTGGGCAGTGGCAAAACCCCTGGAAATGGAAAGTCCCAGACCCGTGCCACCGGCAGGAAAATTATTGAGTCGCTGGAACTTATCAAAAATACTTTTTAATGATTTTTCCGGAAAACCGGGCCCATTGTCAGCAATTTCCACAATACATTTACCCGTCTCTTCGGCGGCCGTAATACGTATTGTAGTTTCCTGGGGAGTATGTTGAAAAGCGTTAAGAATAATATTCTGAAGAATGGTTTCCATTAATCCACGATCAATTTTAAAATATGGAAGGTCTTCCCGAGGTTCAAATTTAATATGGTGGTATTTTCCTTCGGAAGAATTATCCTTAAGCACTTTAAAAATAAGTTCATTAATATCACACCAGTCCAATTGCAAATTAATAATTCCGCTTTCTACCCTGCTCATATTAAGCAGATTATTGACCTGCCTGTCCAGTCTGATTCCGGCGATAGCGGCTTCTTCAAGTAATTCTTTTTTTTGTTCTTCTCTTAACTTTCCGGAACTCTCTCTTAAAATATCAATGACTCCTATCATAGTTGAAATAGGAGTCTTTAACTCATGAGATAAGGAATTTAAAAGTGTGTTATAAAGATGGAGCGTTTTTTCGCGGTCTTCCCGTTGCCTAACCTTTTCCTCCACCTTTCTTATTTTGGTTGTAAAAACCCCATTCATAATAGCAACCACAAAATACATGGTAAAGAGCAGCACATCCTGAGGTGTTCCCACATAATAAGTGAATTTTGGAGGAATAAAAAAGAAATTCCATAGCAGCGCGCTAAAGATAGCGATTACAAGGATGGGAAGTATATCAAAGAAAATAGCGAGGATAGATACCGCTAATAATAATAACAATGCTACTACATGATATCCGATTAAATCTGAGAAAATATAACAAATGGTACCTATAATGGAAATTACCCCTAAACCAATAAGGTATTGATACCCGGCATACTTTTGAATTTTTTTGTAAACCCGCAATGTTTCTCCTTTTTAACAAATATAGTCTATGACAATAAATTAAGAGTATATCCTGTTCAATACTAACATTTTTATAGTTTTGTAGCCTAATAGACCATAATGAGATCACTGTTTTTTATCTTCATTTTCTTTGCTTTGGGCGTAACATCCCTTTTTTCTCAAAATACCTTCAGAGCCCAGATCAAGGAGGCAAATACCAATACTCCTTTAATGGGTGCTAACGCAATTGTAAAGGGTGTAAACCTGGGTGCCACAGCCAATGAACTGGGGATATTGGAGATTGAAAATATCCCTAACGGAGCTCAAACCATTGTTTTCTCATTTTTGGGTTATGAATCTGAGCAGATGACCTTAATATTTCCCCTCGAGGATCAAAGCACCAGGGTGATCTTTCTTGAACCGGGAGGGGAGGAGATGGAAGAGGTGATCATTGCCGCGACCCGCTCCCGAAGGACCATCGCCAATCTTCCCACCCGGGTAGAGGTTATATCGGGTGAGGAACTTGAAGAGAAAGGGAATATGAAACCCGGAGATATACGGATGTTGCTCAATGAGACCACCGGGATCCAAACACAGCAGACTTCCGCCACCTCATATAATTCCAGCATCAGGATACAGGGACTTGATGGGAAATACACCCAGTTACTAAAAGACGGGTTTCCTTTATATTCGGGATTTTCCGGGGGTTTGAGCCTGTTACAGATCGTACCGCTTGACCTGAGGCAGGTAGAGGTGATCAAAGGTGCATCATCAACCCTGTATGGTGGTGGAGCCATTGCGGGACTGGTTAATCTGGTTTCCAGGACCCCGGGTGATGAACGGCGCCTGGACTTCATGGTCAATGCAACTTCGGCTCTTGGTCTTGATGTGAGCGGATTCTATTCAGAAAAATATGGTAGGTTAGGGACTACGGTTTTTGCATCCTATAATCTCGGAAGTGCTTACGATCCTGCAGATATTGGCCTGACTGCCATTCCAAAGTTCAACAGATATACTATTAATCCAAGGATATTTTATTATCCAAATGAAACAACCACGATTAATTTTGATATCAATAACACCGTGGAAGAACGTATTGGTGGAAATATAGATTTTATAAAAGGAGAAGCAAATGTCTTGAATCCTTTTTTTGAAAAGAACAATACCAACCGGCTTACGACCCGGGCAGAACTGGATAAATGGTTTGATAATGGCTCCGGTCTTAATTTAAAGAACAGTTTTAGCTTTTTTGATCGTACTATAGAAATACCTGATTTTAGGTTTTCAGGAAATCAATTTGCTTCCTTTAACGAAGCTTCCTATACATTTGGAAATCTTGAAATGGAATGGATAGGTGGCCTTAACCTGTGGATAGATAAATTCACCCAGGCCGAAGGAAGTACAGCCCGGCCTGTGGATTATAACCATGTTACTTATGGGGCTTTCGTTCAGAATAACTGGAATATTTCAAATAACTTTAGCCTTGAGACCGGATTAAGACTGGATTATCAGAATGAATACGGAACTTTTTTGCTTCCCAGGTTTTCCGGACTTATAACTTTTACCAAAGACCTTACAGCAAGGATAGGAGGTGGCCTGGGATATAAAACTCCAACTATTTTCACGGAAGATGCTGAAAGGATACAATTCCGGAATGTTTTGCCTATTAATGTAGCTGAAACAGAAGCTGAAAGATCAATAGGAGGTAATTTTGATATCAATTACCGCCGGGACATAACCGAAGATCTCGACTTTACAATAAACACCCTTTTCTTTTACACCAAGGTGGAAGATCCTCTCATTCTTACCAATAGTTTTCCCAATACATGGGAGTATCTTCAGCCGGATGGCCATATTGACACCAAAGGAATTGAAACCAATATTAGAATAGGGTATGGAGACTTCAAGTTATTTACTGGATATACCCTGGCAGATGTTAATCAACATTACAACGGTGTACAAATCCAAGTGCCACTGGTGGCCACTCACAGGCTGAACAATGTGTTGATGTATGAACTTGAGGAAAGTCTCAAGATTGGATTGGAAGCCTATTATTTTAGTCCGCAGAAATTGAATGACGGCACAACAGGACAAGAGTACTGGATATTCGGACTCATGATGGAAAAGATCTGGGAAGATTTTTCCATTTTCCTGAATTTTGAAAATTTCACCGATACCAGGCAAACCAGATTTGATTCCATTTTTACAGGTTCCATCGCAAACCCACAATTTCGCGATATTTATGCCCCTGTGGATGGTTTTGTGGTAAATGGTGGGATCAAGATCAGGCTGTAGTTTCCGGGGATACGGAATTATCGGATGCTCTCAAACTTTGTTTTGCAACCTTGTGCGCAGGAAGGATCTGTGCAAGATATTCTAAATTCAAGATCCCTTACGACTAGGTATTCCTAAAAAGGTTTCCCGCGGATGGCGCAGATTTAAATCCGCAGGAATTGCGCAGAACGTTTTTTTAAATAGTACAGAGTATGTCCTATCCTACGGATCTTTTCAACCGTCAACCGGTAACCGCCAACCGAGTACGGATTGGGGCAAGCCCAATCCCTGCACCTTTCTACTTTATAACTTGCTCATACTTATAATCACAAGCTTCAATACAGGACGGATTACGAAGGATCAAAAACTCCCCATTCTTTTCAAACAACATAGTACCTGAATTGTTGCAGTTGGTTTGAATAGTACCCTCCTGGGAATAACTTACGGTAGTCGCCCTTCCTTCTCCGCACCACCCGTTGCTCTTGCGAACCTGGGAATCGGAAAGGAATTCGATGTACTCCTCGGTTTCAGCCGGGACATATTCGGCAGGGCCGCCTATGCTTACCCTGGTTTCAACAAGTTTCCACCTGCTTTCAATCAAAGAATCCTCATTAGCAGAAAAACATCCGGCAAGGAGTATACATAGAATAATGGTGATTAGGAATATTGCTTTTTTCATGGGTAAGATCTTATTTGATAATTCTATGAATAATGATTTCCCGCAGATCGCGCAGATTTAAATCCGCAGAAAAGTGCGGAATAAATGCGCAGATAAACGCAGACCGGTTTTTAAATTATAGTAGAGACAGGGCATGCCCTGTCTCTAGGAAATTTTTCAACCTTCAACCATCAACGGATTGGGGCAAGCCCAATCCCTACAATTTTTTTTCAACCGTCAACCATCAACGGATTGGGGCAAGCCCAATCCCTACTTTTTTTTCAACCGTCAACCATCAACGGATTGGGGCAAGCCCAATCCCTACTTTTTTTTCAACCGACAACCGACAACGGATTGGCGAAGCCAATCCCTACATCTGATCACCAAAGAAAATCGCATTCATAAGTAACTTATTGGTTCCAAACCAGAATCCACGGAAATTTGTGTTGTCTGTGAACAGGATCACGTTCCCTCTTCCCATATTTGTTTTTCTAAAAGGGACTGTGTTACCCAGTAATTTCAAATTAGGTTTGCTAATGTAACCGCTTATCAATGGATTAGCAGTATATTGAATAGGATTGTTATAGCTTGTGGAATCTGCCTTGACAAAGATCGTTGTGTCCCTAAACAATGGCAATTCGGTATTTCGGTATCCAAAATTTACAGGATGCGAACGGTCGAGTTTTGCGTTAAAGATCGCTCCTCCAATGCCCTGAGCACCGCGGAAATCTCTTGCCTCTTCAAAAGTTACATTTGTGGCCTTTACATCATTTTCAAGAAAATCGAGTTTCATGAAATCATTGCTTTTAAACCATCTTGCAACATTCTTGAATCCAATCAGGGTTCCACCGCTTCGTACCCAGTCCTTAAGCTTTTCTGCATCTGCTTTGCTTAATGAATTTCCTCCCCCATTTGGAAGGATAATATCTGTGTAGGAACTAAGATCTGCCCTGGAAAAATTACGGGTGTCAAGTTTTGTGATCTTCATCTGGTAACGTTGATCAAACAGGTGCCAGATCTCCCCGGCATCCATTGGAGTAACTCCATCACCAATAAGCATTGCCACCTTTTGGGGTTTCAAGGCGCGAATCTGGTTACTGCCAAGGTTGATCCCGGCCGTAAGGCCGGTAGTGACAGATGCTATTTCAACGTTGGATTTATTGGAAACTTCTGTGATAAAATTAAAGAGCTCTGCTCCATCAAGTTCCTGATTCTGGACCGGGATCACGATAGTCCCATAGTCAAAGGATCTTGAAGCCGTTTGAAAAGGCTGCATGGCAACCTGGGCGCGAAGCCCTTTTTCCAGGATCATATTAAGTGCTTTGGGGGAATAATAGTCATGCCATTCCATCACATAGGCGTAATCGCTTTTTATTGGGCCCGGAACCGCGGGTTTTTGAAGCTCACTTATCTTGTTCCCTGCATACCGCATATTGACATTTTCAGAAAAGTCCAGATTAAAAGCCAGAGGAAAGGACCATGCGGAAATGTCATAAAAAAGACTGTCTTCAAAGGTGATTCTTTTCTCAAACATACCTTCCACAAGGCGATGTTGTTTTTGGTTTTTGGGAACGACATAGGCAGTTCCTCTTTTAAAATTCTTTCCGTCAAGAGTAAAATCTTCGGTTACCTCATGTACTTCTACCTGCTGGCGTTTCAGGATCTCTGCCAGATGGTAAGCAGTATTGGGATCCTTAGCACTTCCAAAGACATAACCACCTTTACCGGCGGTATTTCTTGCTGTATTATAAAAATCCCGTTGATAATTTAATAATTTTTCCCGCATATTCACCGCAGCCTCAAGTGTTGAAAGGGCCGCAGTAAATTGATTTCTTATTGTAAAAGGGAAAGTTAAAAGGCCATTATCTGTTTCCTGTACGTGACCTCGGGAGCTTCCCTGCTCAAAAAGGATTCCAATGCTTCCGTTGATATCGGGAAAGGTTGAGCCTTTGCCATAGTAGAAATCGTCAAAATCTTCCTCACTGTAATAGAAGGAACCAATCTTATCAAGAGCCGCAGCGTGGTAGGTGCCTATTTCCCGGGTAAGATCCTGGTTCATTTTAGGGGTAAGTGGGTGGGTCCTTGAAGGAATACCCGGCTGGAAAAAGAAAGAGGCATTCGATCCCATCTCATGATGATCTGTAAGGACATTCGGCTGCCATTTATGAAAGGTCTCAATTCTTGCACGGCTTTCGGGCAGTTGAACGGGTAGCCAGTCGCGATTCATATCAAACCAGTAATGATTGGTACGTCCACCGGGCCAGACCTCGCTGAATTCACGATCCTGTGGATCGGGGTTCAGGTTGTGACTTTTATGCACATTCACCCAGGTTGAAAACCGTTGTAAACCATCAGGATTAAAGGATGGATCAAAAAGAATGATTGTATTCCTAAGTATCTCATCAATTTTGGGACCTTGAGCGGCGGCAAGGTAATATGCAGCTACAAGGGCAGCGTTTGAACCGCTGGCTTCATTACCATGAATTGAAAAACCCTGGTTCACTACAATTGGCATATTAGCCGTATTGATGTTCCGGTTATCGGCTTCTGTAAGACCCAAATGCTGTTGTCTGATGTTCTCAAGGTTGCGATGATTTTCTTCAGAAGTAATAGTTAGAAGAAGAAGCGGCCTTCCCTCATAGGTAGTACCCCTGTTCTCTATTGAGATTCGGGGAGATTCGTTAGCCAGGGTTCGCATGTAAGCTGCGAGTTGATCGTGCGAGACATGCCATTCTCCGGGAACATAACCTAAAATTTCCTGGGGAGTGGAAATGTTGGGATCATATTTGGTGTCCTGTGGAAGATAATAAGACAGATCCAGACTATCTTGTGCATTAACTTGTAAACACAAAAATGTGAGGAGGGAAAATAAAATATATTTCATAACAATGAGAGATAATTAAATTTAAATTAATAAAAAGGGAAGATAAAAAAACCGCCCCAATTTCAAGGAGCGGTTTTTGTGTAATTTTATTTTTGAAGGTTAAATATCTTCAAAACTGATATCGGTAAACTTTTCATGAGAGGTAGAGGCGTCGGCTTCGACTTCAGCTTCCTCATATTCCTTCTTGAAATCTTTCTGGTGTCTTTCGCTTATCACTTCTTCACCTTTTTCACCCACAATATACTGGGTCATTTCGTTTAAAATTTCAGAAAAACCTTCGAAATCCTCTTTGTACAAATAAATTTTATGCTTTTTGTAATGAAAAGACCCATCGGCATTTGTAAACTTTTTACTCTCGGTGATAGTGAGGTAATAATCATCGGCTTTGGTGGCTCTTACATCAAAAAAATAAGTGCGTCTCCCTGCTCTTAATACTTTAGAGAAAATTTCATCTTTCTCCATCATTCCATTTTCGCTCATAAAATAATTCTTAATTCGTTAGTTCTAAGTAAGAGTCAAAAATCTAAAAATTTTTAACATTTTACAACTTATTTTCACATTTCTTTTTCACTTAATTGCTTTGCATAAAGTTCCTTATAGTATCCTGTTTGCTGAATTAACTCCGCATGAGAGCCCTGCTGCACAATTTCCCCCGCTTCCAGTATGATAATTTTGTCGGCATTTTTTGCTGAAGAAATTCTATGACTCACTATTATAGTGGTCTTATTTTTGGAAATTCGGAATAGATTGTTCAAAATTTCTTCTTCGGTTTCTGTGTCAACGGCTGAAAGGCAGTCGTCAAAAAGTAGGATCTGCGGATCGTGAATTATTGCCCGGGCAATGGAAACCCTTTGTTTTTGTCCTCCGGAAAGTGTGATACCCCGTTCCCCGAGAACAGTATCATAACCTTTGGCAAATCCTTTGATATTCTTATGAACGGAAGCATTTTTGGCAGCTTCCACTACCTCTTCATCTGTGGCATCTGTTTTTCCAAACCTGATATTATTGCGTATGCTGTCACTGAAAAGGAAGGCGTCCTGGGGTACATAACCTATACTGTCCCTGAGATCATAAAGGTTCATCTCTCTTATATCTACCTCATCAATTTTAATTTGCCCTTGTTGTACGTCGTACAACCTGCCAATTAATTCCAGAATGGTAGATTTTCCGGAGCCTGTCTTCCCGATGATAGCAACAGTTTCTCCACGATTTACGGTAAAAGAAATATTCTTGAGGGCAGTTATATTGGTATCCTCATAAGTAAAGCTTACATTATGGAAAGCGATATCTCCCAATACCGGGGTGCGTGCCGGTTGAAGGTTCTTGATTTGTGGTTCCTGTCTCAGGAATTCATTAATTCGGGCCTGAGATGCTTCTGCCTGCTGTACTATGGAAGTTACCCAGCCTACAGTAGCTACCGGCCAGGTAAGCATGTTTACATATAAAAGAAATTCTACGATCACCCCAATATTTTCAATCTCACCTGAGATAACCTGGCTTCCACCAATGTAAATAACCAGTGTATTACTTACCCCTATAAGCAGTACCATAAGCGGAAAGAAAAATGCCTGCACTTTAACCAGATCAAGATTTTTCTCTTTACTTCCGTTGGAAAGATCCACAAAATTACTATTTGTAAGAGGTTCGAGTCCGTAGGATTTTATAACCGAGATCCCGCTGAAGCTTTCCTGTGTGAAGGTATTAAGTTTGGAAAGGTATTGTTGAACCACCGTACTTCTTTTATGTATAGCCACACTTAGTTTGTAGATGGCATATGATAATATTGGTAAGGGGGCTACGGTATAAAGTGTAAGAAGTGGAGCAGTATTCACCATATACCAGATCACGATCACAAATAAGGTTAGAGTGGTAACGCTATACATAATAGCAGGCCCCAGGTACATCCTTACTTTTGAAACATCTTCACTTATCCTGTTCATTAGATCGCCGGTGCGGTTCTGTTTATAGAAGTTCAGGGAAAGCCTCTGGTACTGCTGGTACACCTCATTTTTTAGATCGAACTCCATATGACGTGACACCACTATAAAAGTTTGCCTCATCATAAACGTGAGTGCAGCGGAAATAATTTGGGAACCTATAATTAGGAGAATATAATAGAAAAGTTGCTCTCGTAAAATGGCTGCGCTTCCTAATTCGCCGGTGACATAATTTTCTATTACATTGGTGGACTCACCAATAAACTGTACAGGATAGATCGCAAAAATCCTTGCAGCAATGGTTATGAGAAACCCTATTATAAGCCTCCACTTATATTTATAAAAATAACTGTTGAGATGTTTAAGTTCCTTCATAAAAGTTATTCCCTGATTTATTGATGCATTCCTAAATTTGTGAAGGAAATGGACGGGGAAATAAATTATTCATTATTTTTGCAGCCCAATTATTCCGAATTTGGAAAATTGGTTTAACAAAAAAATTATTATGCAAGTTGACATTCTTAGTGCAAACGAATTAAAATCGAGCGGGCCTGTTTTTGGCCAACTGTCCTTTGACGATCACGAACAAGTTGTTTTTTGCAACGACAAAGATACAGGATTAAGGGCAATTATTGGGATTCACAATACGGTTTTAGGACCGGCTCTTGGAGGTACAAGAATGTGGAACTACAGCAGTGAATGGGAAGCCCTTAACGATGTGCTCAGGTTATCCCGTGGAATGACCTATAAAAGTGCTATTACCGGTCTTAATTTAGGCGGTGGAAAAGCCGTACTAATTGGAGACGCCAAAACCCAGAAAACACCTGAACTCATGCGCAAGTTTGGTGAGTTTGTACATTCCTTAAGCGGGAAGTACATAACTGCCGAAGATGTGGGCATGGAAACCTCAGACATGGATATTGTACGGGAGGTAACCCCTTATGTAACCGGTATTTCAGAATCAAAAGGTGGTGCCGGGAACCCTTCCCCAATTACTGCCTACGGGGTTTTCATGGGGATGAAAGCCGCTGCAAAATATAAATACGGGTCTGATGATCTTGATGGTAAAAAAGTACTGGTGCAGGGAATAGGGCATGTAGGAGAAGCGCTTGTAGAACATCTTTCCAATGAAGGAGCGCAGGTTTTTATATCAGATATAAATCCCTCCAGGCTTGAAGAAGTGAGCAAAAAATACAGTGCAAAGATATATACCGGGGATGTATATGAGGCAGATGTTGATATCTACTCGCCTAACGCACTTGGAGCCACCATTAATAACGATACCATTAACAGGATCAAAGCAGATATTATTGCCGGTGGAGCCAACAATCAACTCGCAGAAGAAATGCACGGAAAAATGTTGATGGAGAAAGGAATTATCTATGCGCCAGACTTTCTTATCAACGCCGGGGGGATCATCAATGTATATGCAGAACTTGAAGGTTACGACAGGACAGAGATCATGAGGAGGACAGAAAATATATATAATACTACCCTTGAGATCCTAAAAACTGCCGAAAACAGAGGCATTCCAACCCATTTCGCCGCCCTGCAGGTAGCCCGGCAGCGTATAGAGGACAGAAAGCATGAAAATTTGAGGTAAGTTTAAAATTAATAGTATTTTTGCCGGGCGAAAGAGAGTTCTTTCGCCCTGCTAATTTTTTAAATGTTCTTGGATATCTATGTTAACCAGAAGACATATTCGGGTGAAAGTAATGCAATCATTGTATTCCTTTCATCAAAGTAAGAATAAGAATTTTCCTGCTGAAGAAAAGTTTTTGCTGAAAAGTATGGCAGAGATGTACGACCTGTTCCTGCTTCAGCTTAAATTGATCATAGAGATCAAGGCTTATGCTGAAAGGTACCTGGAAAAATCCCAAAGAAAGCATCTGGCCACAAGTGAAGATAAAGATCCTAACCTGAAGTTTGTTAATAACCGGGTCATCAGGATCCTGGAGAATAACAATCACCTGGGCCAGCTTCTTGAAGAACGCAAGATAACTCAATGGAATCGTGATGGGGAATATGTTGCCATTCTGTGGGAAGAGATAAGGATAAGCCCGGCATTTGAAGAATATATGTCCACCAGGACCTCAGGTTTTAAAGAGGACAAAGAATTTGTAATCAAATTACTGAAGGATTTTATCGCTCCCAACGAGAAATTATATGATTATCTGGAGGACAGCAAACTTACATGGCTGGATGACCTTCCCCTTGTGAATACAGCAATCCTGAAGTATCTGAACAAACTGAAGGAAGGTGCCGCACAGGAAACAAAACTTCCTAAACTTTTTAAAAGTGAGGATGATAAGGAATTTGCAATTGCGCTTTTACGCAAAGTGCATATTAATGATGAAGACCTTGCCGGGGAAATGCTGGGGAAAACCCCTAATTGGGATAAGGAGAGAATAGCCGAAATTGATACCATTCTTATCAAAATGGCAATTTGTGAGTTTCTGCATTTTTCCTCTATCCCGGTGAAAGTGACGATTAATGAATATCTTGAGATTGCCAAAGAGTACAGTACCCCCAAGAGCAGTATCTTCATTAATGGTATTTTGGATAAATTATACAGGGAATACCAGGAGGAGAATCGTCTAAATAAAATTGGGCGCGGCCTGATGTAATTAAGAAATTTTAGTATTTTTACCAATCAATTTAAATAAATTTATTATGAAAAAAGGAATTCTATTGATAGCTGCACTTGGTGCAATGATCTTTACTTCCTGTAAGGATGATGCTTCAAGCAAAGTAAGGGCAGAAAACGTTGAATCTGCAGCAGAGCGTGACGCTCAGGCAGTTTATTACCCTGAAATGACTTTCGAAAAAACAGAACATGATTTTGGTACTATTGCCAAAGGAACTGGGGTTGAACATGTTTTCAAATTTACCAATACGGGTAAAGCTCCATTGGTAATAACAAATGCTAGCAGCAGCTGTGGTTGTACTGTACCTGAGTATCCCCGTAACGAATCTATAGCTCCCGGTGAAACCCGTGAAATGCTTGTGAAATTCGATGGGTCAGGACAAGGCCAAACTACAAAAACTGTAAACATCACAGCCAATACAGAAAAAGGAACAGAACAGGTAAGAATCAAAGCTTTTGTTGAAGGAGATGCAACTGCATCTGTTCAATAAGACTTTTAAACCAATTTAATGGATCAATTAACGCAGTTTGCCCCAATTATTTTAATGTTTGCCGTGGTATATTTTTTTATGATACGCCCGCAAATGAAAAGAGCCAAGCAGGAAAAAACCTTTGTATCTGAACTTAAAAAAGGAGACAGGGTGGTTACTAAAAGTGGCATGCACGGGAGAATTATTGATTTTAGCGATAAAATAAATGCGGTGATCATTGAAACAGGTGCCGGTAAGATCACTTTTGATCGCTCCTCCATTTCCATGGAAATGAGCCGAAAATTGAATGAACCGGTTGCAGAGAAAAAGTGATCCAAAGAAACAAAAGCGAAGCTTTTTATGAAAACTGCCTCCTATAACGGGGGCATTTTTCGTTTTAGTGGGATATAAAACTGCACGGTGGTTTTTGAGGATTTAGGCTGGTAAATATTTCGGTTAAGACTGGTTGAGGTTTTATACCCCAAGGATTTCACACAATGCTAATATATTTTCTTCAGGGCTTTTTCTGACACTTGCTTGTATAATTGTCACCCCTTGGCTGATGTAGCACAATTCCAGGATGCATAGAGGGGAGAATTTGCATAAACTCCATGATTTTTGCACCACTTCAGGACTTAATTCAATCCCCCTGGACCTGTTTCAGGTATACATGATTTTCAATTACTAATAAGCAGGGTGAGGGCACTCATCGAGCCGAAATGGGACAACACTTTCAGATAAAGAATTGGAGATAATATAATCGCCCGTTTGAATAATTCCCCATTGGGGGTTAGCGGGCCTGAGTTGCAGTTTGACGCGCTTTCTTCTCATCACTCTCAATAATCCCATCCCTTAACCGTATCACACGATGCGCATGCATAGCTACCTCTTCTTCGTGGGTTACCACGATCACGGTGTTACCAGCTTTATGGATCTCATCAAATAAGTGCATGATCTCAAGCGAAGTCTTTGAGTCGAGATTTCCTGTGGGTTCATCGGCAAGGATGATTGAGGGATTATTCACCAAAGCCCTTCCCACTGCCACTCGTTGTCGCTGACCTCCGGATAACTGGTTGGGACGGTGGTCCATCCTGTCAGCCAGGCCAACTTCCTTCAGCACCTGGGTAGCGCGCTCTGTGCGTGCTGCTTTCGATGCGCCGGCGTAAACCATGGGTAGGGCAACATTCTCCAGGGCTGTGGTTCGGGGTAGCAGATTAAAGGTTTGAAAAACAAAGCCTATCTCTTTATTTCGGATTTCGGCCAATTCATCATCGCTCATTTTGCTCACATCATTTCCGTTAAGAATATAAGTTCCGGAAGTAGGAGTATCAAGGCAACCAAGCAGGTTCATCAAAGTTGATTTTCCCGATCCTGACGGACCCATAAAAGCTACGTATTCCCCTCTTTCTATCTCGAGGTTGATCCCTTTTAAAACCTTTATGATCTCGTGGCCCAGGGGAAAATCCCTTGTAATATTTCGTAATTCGATTACCTTGCTCATGCGATGATGGTGAATTATATGTCCGTGCCTGTTTGACGTTGTTTGCTAAAGATTGTTACAACCGAATGGTAAAATGTTCCTTTTTTTGCTCTTTCCTGAAAAATACGATCCCCCAGAAAAATGAGTCAATCGTCACCCTCACTCCGGGATGAGCTTTGATCTCTTCCCATGATTCTTCCATTCCCTTTGACCAGTGAATATCATCAAAAATAAATACGGAATCATTATGCGCCAAAGGCAGGAGTTGATGGAAGTATTTTAAAGTGGCATCTTTTTGATGGTTGCCGTCGAAGTAGACCAGGTTTGTGGTTTGGGGTTTGCAGTTGACGGTTGACGGTTGACGGTTGTCAGTGGTCAGTTCTGGGTTGTAGGTTGTAGGTTGTATGTTGTAAGTTGTGGTTTGTTGTTTATGGTTTGGGGTTTGGGGTTTTTCGGTTGCCGGTTGTATGTTGTAGGTTTGTTGTTTATGGTTTGCTTTCCACTCTCCACTTTCTTTTTTTAGCTCCCCCTTCGGGGGCTGGGGGGGCCGATTCCACTTCGGGGGCTGGGGGGCCGATTCCTCAAAACTTCCAATTTTCAAACTAATATTATCCAGCTTAAAATGCCGAAAATATTCCTCCGCCACAGTCGCGGTTTCAGGACAGCCTTCCAGGGTGGTTAACTGAACATTATTCCCGGCAGCAATTGCGGCAGAGGAAATCCCTACAGATGTCCCCAGTTCAAGGGCGGTTTCTATGTTGAGGTAGGAGGTGAGCTTATTGAGCAATATGGCTCTTTTCTGTGAGATGCCGGCATTTCTGGCAATATCAGAAACCTTTCTTTCATTGCTCTTAAACACCCGGCTCCCCGCCCCGAAGTCGGTCACTGTAATAATGCGGTCATCTTTTAATAACTCCCTTCTGAATTTTTCAATGATTTCAAACGCGGGCCTTTTTTCTTTTATATAAAGACATTTGGTCAGGAGGTTATATACAAAAGGGGAGTGGACACCGTGGTGGTTGGTGGATTTTAGCAGGAATTTTAAATAGGCTATTAACTGGAACAAGATGGATACAGGTTAGGAATGTAAAAATAGGAAAAGAATGTAATTGAAGGCCCCTCTGTCTGGAGAATGAAGATTTATAAAAATTTTTCTAAATGGGCAGGATTTCGATGATTATTCCAAAATAGATGAATTAAAATTTCCTTGTTGGTAAAACTATATATAAAAGAGATATGCTTATTAATGTATCCAATTTTATACTTTTTATCGGTGTCCCACCAATTAAAAATTCCAGGATTATGCTTAAGTAGAAACATGGTTTCCTCTACTTCTGTAATAAAATTTGAAATTACCGAAGGAGGCCAGTTTTCATGTAAATAAGAAAGGTTATCATAATAAGTTTCTTCAGCTAAAGGTGACCAGATAACTTTCACAAGCCATATTTTTTTCTCGACTCATTAAGAATATTCTCTGCAGATTTACCTTCACCTCTCTTAAGTTGATCTTTACTCTTTTTCAATAAAGAATTTATTGTCAGGCGTTCATCTTCTGATTGCACTAAGAACCATTCTTGTCCCAGCATAGAACGCAATTCTTCTTTTTCAGAAGATGTAAGTTTTTTAAAGTTTTCAGCTAATTCTTTAACAGATTGTTCTAAACTCATGACCATATAATTATATCTTACAATTTACAAAAAATAGAATTGGATTTTGTTTTTAATGAGAGAGTTGATATTAGTATGCCAGTATACATGTGCGGTCACGCATCGAATTCCGAAAATTGAATATTTGAATTTACGCTTTGCAACCCTTCCGTCACATCAAAGTTGTGCCACCTTCCCTTGGGAGGGAAGGACGCCACCGGCGGACGGGGTGGTTGTGCGTGAGGAAGTTTAAAGTTCTTTTTAAATTATGGAATTGTTCAAAAAACAATTTTTAAAACCACTTTTTCAATTTGATTCCGTTAACTAAAGTTCGGGCTAAAACCGCGCTAGATCTTGAAACAAGTTACCATTTACGTAATTTAACGTGAGTTCGATATAAGAAAAGGTAAAAAAAGAGGGATTAAACAACAAAGAAAAAGCAGAAAATTAGTATATTTAAGTATCTAAAAACCAAATATTTAACTAACTATCTGCTTATGATTTCTACCGATAAAATTA
>JBGTNH010000068.1:0-9948 GCA_041743165.1 Gillisia sp.
GCTGTTCCAGCTCTGAAATCTTGCTTCGAAGGTTCATAATGAGTTGGGTATCGCTTTTACTCTCGACAATGATCCGTTCATTCTTTTCTTTGGGTCGACCATACTTTTTAAGCCAGCGATAAACCGAAGTATAAGAAACCTGAAACTTGAAACCTGAAACTTTAAATCTTGAGCCATGAACCTTGAATTTTTGAACCTTGAACTTTTAACTTTTTAACTTTATCAAACCATCCTACCGTCGAATCATCATTAAAGTACACCAACCTAAACATGTTGATTGTCTTTTTGACTCTCTGGAAGAACTGATGAATTTTCCGGCTAATATTAATGCGATTACCAGAAGTGGTTGGAGTAAGAAGATGGGATAGATTTTAAGTTTTGACAAGAATATAATCTTTGCCGAAGATTCCAATTCATAGGCGTTTTCCATATAGCTTTTCGATACGTTTTATACAAAATTTATTAATTTAATGCAAACCAATTTCCTATGCCTAATACATATCATCAAATTTTCATCCACACCATCTTTGCTGTGAAGCACCGACGAGCATTAATTCAGGACCAATGGAAGTCCGACCTTTTTGCAGTAATTGGAAATCTCATCAATGAAACAGGAAGTAAAACAATTATTGTCAATGGTACTGAAGATCATGTTCATTGCTTAATCAGGTTAAAACCCGATCTCCCTATTTCGGAAGTGATGAAAAATACCAAGGCTAAATCATCAAAATGGATTAATGAAAGTGGAATTTCGGATTCGCGATTTGAATGGCAATCGGGATTTGGTGCGTTTTCCTATAGTAAAAGTCAATTACCGAATGTGAAAAAGTATATTCAAAACCAGGAAGAACACCATAAGAAAATGACCTTCCTGGAGGAATTTGTTCAATTTTTGAACAAATTTAATGTAGAATACGATGTGCGTTACATTTTTAAAACGCCTGAATAACAATGATTTTTTAGATATATTCTCACGTAGTTATATCGTTCATGCCTAATGGCATTTTATTCTTGTGGAGATCATTCATTCCCGGGGTTAAAACCCCGAGCCAAATGTTTGGTCATGCCTACGGCATTAATGTTTACCCTCTACCCAGGTTAAAACACCGGATTAACTAATCTGACATACCAATGACATTTTCGAGTGCCGTAGGTACGCCAGATTGAATAGCCCCGGAATTTATTCCGGGAAAATAGCAAATCCGTCTAAATAGTGCCCTAGGCACGACCGATTCAACAACCTCGGGATTCTCGGGGATTCTTTCCGTGGAAAGAGGCGCGAACATATAATTTAGGTCTTGCATATTATAAATGTTGATGAAATATCAATATTCATCAACATTTACGGAAAATCCCTTTCAAATCTTAAGAAAATATTTAGATTTACCATTCACAAACAATTTCCATTGTCCCTACACTCTGGAAGCTGAAACTCTAAGTCAATAATCTCATAATTTACAAAAACAGGTTTCTTTATCATCCCTTATAAAAAATGACCGCATCTCAGCGGCCATTTTACTCATAAATAATTTGATATTTATATCATCAAACCATCACTACTCATCCTTTCCCTCCTCCCGGTGGAAGATCCGGCGGGTCTACTTTACCATCTTCCCCTTCGGTAGCAAATTGCTCCTGTGAAGGATTGATAATACCCTCTACGCTTTCAGGAGAGCAGGCTATAAAACTTACATTGGCTAAAATCGCCAAACACATTACAATTAATTTTTTCATCTGTTTCTTTGTTAAAATTTGAGAAATTGATACTCCTAAGGATTTCAACCCTTAAAAAGGACCTCTTTAGAATTGCTGTGGGAAGTGAGGATCATATACGCCGGGAGAGCGTTACTTCCCGGTGACGAATCCCGGGCGTACAGATCAACTTGTGCCTGAAAGCTGCGCAACACCGGATTTTGCATTTCCGGGATATCTTTCAATCACAGGTCAAAGAAAAGATGAGAAGGCTGGACAGTGGTGGACATAACCTGGACAAGATTTTCCGGGAGGAATTGTCCAATAAAATTTTATACTTTTAAACCTGCCATCCATTTTGAAAATGACAGATCATCTAATTAAAAAAGCCTTTGAAAAAGCGGGTATTGAATCGGGAAAAGATTCGTTGAACGGGCAGGCCGAATACCTGGCTGAATATCTGATGGATGAGTTTAAATATTCACTTTCTGCCAAATCGCTCACCAGGTATTATAAAACGGAATCAACACCTAATAAGAAGGTTCGGGATTTTCTTTCTGTTTATTTGAGGTATGGATCGTATGAAGAATTTGTAATAGATAATTCTGAAAAGATTGAAAGTCCGCTTAGAAATTTAAAAGCGAAGAAGCCTAAACCTGTCTTTTCTAAAAAGCTGACTTTGATCTCCCTCCTATTTGTATCTGTAACCGGGGTTTCCTCCTATATAGGATTTAAAGCGGCCGAAGAAAAATGTATGGCCTGGAATGAAGATCATTATGTGGAAGTGAAATGCACAGGCGCCGAGGGTGAAACTAAATTGAATCCGATGCTTTTACAGGAATTCAGGCAAATAGAAGTTTCAGATACTACCTCTTTCTTCAAAAATGGGAATCCCGCGGTATGGTATGATAAGAGTAACAACCAACTTGAATTCTTCACCTCCCCCGGCATTCATCCGGAAAATGGGAAAACCCTTAAGCCAATAACTGATTATATGATTGATAAATATGTGAGGAATTAGCCAATTTACTCTCCCCTCCTTTTCAATAAAGAGGGCGCGGAGAAGAATAGACCCCTTCGATTATTCCTGATTTAGATATGAGTAAGGCCTCAAATAATTATCTATTCATCTAAAGTCGAAACATTATTTTTTTCCATAGCTTATTAATTCGTTTTGCAGATTAAACCATCTGTCAGGCTTGCGTCGAATAAAGGAAAGGACAGTGCTGGCCCAAAATTCTACCTTAAAGCCATTTAAATAAATTTTTCAGGATTAATTCCAAATTTTTCATGTCCCTAAGGACACTCAGATAAGCTCAAAAGATTATTGGGTTCTTCCCCATCATTAACTGTCTTTAGATATTTATTATCATAACGACTGGTAGCCACAATAACGTCAACTATAGCTTATGAGTATAGTGATGTTAGCCCGGAAACTTTAAATGGCACTAACAACCAACGATGGGTGGTTTATTACAGGGATATAGATGTAACTCTGGTAACAAATAAATCAACCAATATGGTCCAAAGTGCTTCCAGGGGTAAAAATCCTGAATAATTTTTTATGGGCAGATCAATTGATTAGACCAATCTTTTTTAAACTTTTGGCCCAAAAAAGGTTAAAGCAGTAAAGAATGGCTCTTTGAGAATACGGGCCTAAAAAATTAAGAGGTGCTGCGAACACCTCTTAATTAATGGATTCAAGTTTTTTTAAAGTGAAATTGACAATAATTCTTCTCCTAATTCATGGATAGCCTTCTCAATTTGTTTAGCTCTTTCTTCAGAAGCATTTGCCTTTCCGGTTGCATACTGTCTCATTAGAGATTCATTTATACGAGCTTTTTTTGCAATTGAAGAAATTTTTACTTCTGGTAATAATTTAAAAAAAGAAGGGATGTCGAGAGCATATTCAAAACCATCCATTTTTTTTACATTATTCACCCAATTTTCACCCGCTTCCTCTGCTACTTCTAAGTAATCATTAAAAGCTTGTTTCATTTCATTTTTTAATTCTTCTAAAGAATTTCCATAAGTCGAAACAGAACCAGGGAGATTTTGAGTTGTTCCCCAATACGTTCCATCTTCTGCTTTTTCGACGTAAACTTTTATAGTTTTTTCTGCCATTTAAATAAATTTTGTCCTATAATCTAACAGGTATATTGAAGTAAGCACACCACAACCTGTAAGACCAAATATTGTATGATTAAGTTATCCCGTTATGTAATAACCAATATTTCAATATCTGAAATTTTAAAAAGCTTTTTCTACACATCAATTTTAACAGAAGCAAAAAGCTTAAACCTTCCATTAAAACATTCTTAATCAATGCTCTCATCTTGATTAAGAAAAGGTGGGGTTTATTTCAACCCCGCCTGTTTTAAAATTGAATTTACCGTGCCTTTAGGAACATCTTTCTTTGGATGCGGTAAAGTAACAATTCCTTCTTTCCCGGGATGCTTAAAATGATGATGACTTCCTTTTGTTCTCACGAGGTACCACCCATCTTTTTCAAGCATCTTTTTTAAAGAGCTTGAATTCATGAATCAAATATATAACAATTTCGTTATATGACAAAATTGTTATAAACTAAACAAATGGTAAGATATTTATATCCCCCCTTAAAATATGTAGCCAAAATCCTTAATATTTTTTAATTGTCCAGCTTTTTACTTAATAAACGGGACAAAATACTCGCTGTATTTTATATAAATTTCTTTGTAGATACCAGTTATATAAAAGGCCTCCGCTTAAAAGAGTAATTTAAAATAACATCTTACCTATGTAAATTTTCATCTAAAGGTGAATAAACAAAATGTTAATCTCCATAGAGTTTCCCGTTCAGCGACTTAGAGGAATTTAGATGGTAAGTAACTCTAATTTACCGGAAATGTTCTGGAATAGTCTTTATGCAAGAAATGAACTACCTCGATGCAAGCATACGAGGTATCAAATTCCAAAAAAACAAATCCCAAATTCCAAAAAGGAAAAACGATGCAAGCATCGAGGAATTAAACCCTAAGAGATTAAATATCAATCACCAAAGATAAGCGTCACCTCCTGTCGTCCCCTACCCCTATCTTTACTTTAAGATATAGAAATCATGACTCAGGAAATGGAACTTGAATCTTGAACTTTGAATCTTGAACCTTTTTAACATTGCTACTTTCTAACTTTCTAACTCTAAACTTATGTACCGAGACAAAATCCTCCTTACCTACAAATTCCTAATCAAAACCCACGAAGAACTCCTCACTAGAACCATCAACGTCGGCATGCTCGGCGAAATGGCCGAAGTCAATAAATTCTTCGCCGCCGGCGACACCTATAATTTTGACATCGAGCAATTCTACCGTTTACCTTAAAACTTATCAAACCATCACACCATCATACCATCGAATCATCATTAAAGAATTCCCTGGCCAATATCAATGCGATTACTGAAGAGGAGTTGGAGGAGTTTGAAGATGATTTTGAGGAAGAATATGAAGAATAAGATTTTTATTGAAATTTACGGAAAACCGTACCTATAGTTTTAACAAAATATTTACATTTACTGTATCTAACTTTTTAAATCTGCTCTACCCTACCTGCAGAATTGAGAAATATATCCTTTTTACTTCAATTTTTATTAGTGAAGAATAAGAGGACAAACAATCTTCTTAAAGCTGTACTTCTATGAAATTAGAAAAGATTCTTGATAAACTGGGTTCCCTGGAAAAAAATTCCTTCATTAAAATAATCGACAACATTATTTCCAAACAACCTAAAAACTATAAGGAAATAGAAAAGATCCTTAGCTCCACAGATAAGGGGTTAAAATCTGTAGACAATCAAAATATTTCCAAAATATTTCTTCTCATATCCGATGAATTCACCAAATATATTGAGTGTGAGTTTCAGGAAGCCTCTTCCCAACTTGATATTTTAATCGACATTATTATTCGTGATGGGAATTGTATTATTCGTCAGGATTGGTTTTCCAGGCTTTATGAAAAGGAAATCAAAAATCTTAAAAACGGGATCAAGGAATTAAATGCCGAACTCCTGAATGAAAGATCTGAACTTGGTGAAGTGAGGTTAAGGGATTACAGGATCTACAAATCCTGTTTGTCTACAGCATATAATAATGATATAGAGAATAACCGGGATGCAAAAATTACCAGTGATGAATTGTCAATAATATTAACCCTGGCGAGGCAGCTGGAATTATCTCAGGAAGAGGTAAAACTTATCAATTACTCAATTCTCCCAATTAAAAAAGTAGATATCCAGGAGGTTATAAATAGCCTGAAAAATATCGGAATAATTTTTTATTCGAAAAAGGACGGTACAATTTATATAGCCGATGAAATGGTTCGACTCTTAAGAAAGATTCGTCAAAAAGAAGTTGCTAATAAATTTTATAGAAGAACCTTAAAGTTGTTACGGGACCCCATCATTAACCAAATTGCAAAGAGGCATAACATTGACCGAAAACTTAACTGTTCAGATAAAATTGAAGAAATTTTAAAAGAAGGAATATCGTTTTCAGGACTGCTCACAAATGACATTTACAAAGAGGGGATCACTCTTACAGAAAAGAAAAAAACCCTCAATGAACTCTGCGAGAACAGCCTGAATATTAAAAATTTAAAGGGAAGCACGCTTGAAGATAAAATTGCAAGTCTGGTTGAATACTTTGAAAATGTTGAAAATGATGAGAAAGTAGGAATTTCCCTGGACGGATTCGAGAAGATGCTTGCAGAACTTAATATCTCTCTTCCAAAGTTTAATAACCACCTTAGAGATAGGTTTGAATTGCAGGATGAATATGTATTAAAAGCCGACTATCTTCTGGATTATAATATTAAACCCCGGGATCTTTTAGATCTCATTGACAAAACAGATCTATCAAAATTTATTAAAGATAACGGCATAAGACAACGCGGTGATGACATCCTAAATATTCTTGAACATTATAAAGATACCGAGAACCTTTTTTTAGAAAACTACGAGAATGTGGGTTATCGGAATTTAAACTTACTTAAAGAGAATGGTATATCCACAAAGGAAAGTGAGCTTGGCATAAAGTTCGAAGCTTTAACCAAAGTTTTGTTTACCGGCCTTGGTTTCCATGTGGATGATAAATTAAAGAACACCCTGAATTCCAATAAGGATATGATTGATATACTTCTTAATCTAGGGAATAAGGAAGTGATCATAGTAGAATGTAAAACCAGTAAGGAAAGAGGGTACAATAAGTTCAGCACCGTTTCACGGCAATTAAAATCATATCAAAAATTAGCACTTCATAATGATCACAGGATCGTAAAAATATTACTTATTGCTCCAGAATTTAGTGATGATTTTGTGACAGATTGTGAAATGGATACCGAAATGAATTTGTCACTTATTACGGCCTCCACACTGCTTAAGATCTCCGATTCCTTTAAGGAGTCGAAATACCAGTTATTTCCTCACGTATTATTCAGGGATATAGTAATAAGTGAAGAAAGGATATTAAAAGCTTTGAGTAAGTAAATTGCGAAACCCGGAATAAACGAAATTTATATCAGGAATTGAATTATGGATAATGAAACTAAAAGGTGCCCCTATTGTGCTGAAATAATAAACAAAGAAGCTATCAAATGTAAACACTGCGGGGAGATCCTGGATGCGGACATTAGAGCAGCAAGAGAGGAGAAAGTGGTTCACCACTATCCCAAACAGGAACAATGGAATCCGGCAGTAGCTGCCATCTTAAGTTTAGTAATTCCAGGAGTGGGACAAATGTATAAAGGTGATGTAGGTTCCGGAATACTGTGGTTAATAGTTGTAATAATTGGCTATTTACTTTTCATCTTCCCGGGACTTATTTTACATCTTATCTGTATTATCATGGCAGCATCCGGTGATCCTTATAAGAAAAGTTATAATAACTAACGCAAATTTCCCTTTCAAACCTTTAAGAAAATATTTAGATTTACCATTCACAGACAATTTCCATTGTCCCTACACTCTGGAAGCTGAAATTCTAAACCATTGATCGCTTACATGGCAGAAGCAGACTTCCTATTTACCCCAAATAAAAAATGACGCAATCCAAGCAACAACTGGAACAACAACTCTGGAACATCGCCAACACGCTCCGTGGAAAAATGGGAGCAGATGAGTTCCGGGATTATATATTAGGATTTATATTTTATAAGTACCTGAGCAGGAAGATGGAACTTCATGCCGACAGGATCCTGAAACCCGACAACCTTACCTTTCACCAACTGGAAAACCACCCACAGGAAAAAGAATTTCTCGAAGCAGTAAAAGATGATGCTCTTGAGCATTTGGGATACTTTCTTAAACCCTCTGAACTTTTCAGCGAACTTGCCCGCCGGGGGAATGGGAATGGGAAGAGCAAGTTCATTCTTGGTGACCTTGCCATGGTACTGACCAATATTGAGCAAAGCACAATGGGCAGCGAGAGCGAAGAAGATTTCGGAAATCTCTTTGAAGACCTGGATCTTACCAGTAGCAAACTTGGTAAAACTGAAGAAGTAAAAAACGAGCTTATCGTAAAAGTCCTCACCCACTTGGACCAGGTGGATTTTGATCTTGAAAATACAGAAAGTGATGTTTTGGGTGATGCTTATGAATACCTGATAGGAAAATTCGCTTCTGGGGCCGGGAAAAAGGCCGGGGAGTTTTACACGCCTCAGCAGGTGAGCAAGATCCTTGCGAAGCTGGTAACAATTGGAAAGGACCAGATCAAAAATGTATATGATCCCACCTGCGGCTCGGGTTCTCTCCTGCTGAGGGTTTCAAAGGAAGCCAACGTGGGAGCGTTTTTTGGCCAGGAGAGCAATCCTACCACTTATAACCTTTGCAGGATGAATATGATCATGCACGATGTGCATTACAAACGTTTTGATATTTACAACGAGGACACGCTTGAAACCCCTGCCCCTCATCATTTGGATGAAAAGTTTGAAGCTATTGTTGCCAATCCCCCTTTCTCTGCCAACTGGAGCGCGAGTCCCTTATTTATGAGTGATGACCGCTTCTCCCCTTACGGAAAGCTGGCTCCAAAAACAAAAGCCGACTTTGCCTTTGTACAGCATATGGTGCATCAACTTTCAGACACCGGAACAATGGCTTGTGTACTTCCCCACGGAGTCCTGTTTCGCGGTGCGGCTGAAGGCCATATCCGTAAATATCTCATCAAAGACAAAAATTACCTGGACGCCGTAATAGGTCTACCTGCTAATATTTTCTACGGAACTTCAATACCGACCTGTATCCTGGTATTGAAGAAAAACCGGGAGCACAGCAAAGACATTTTATTCATTGACAGCAGCGAAGGATATGAAAAGATAAAAACCCAGAATTACCTGCGGGAGGAGGATGTAGAAAAGATCATTGACACCTATAAAAGCAGAGCTACCATTGACAAATACAGTTATGTTGCCAAGCTGGAAGAAGTAAATGAGAATGATTATAACCTGAATATTCCCCGGTATGTAGATACTTTTGAAGAAGAGGAACCTGTAGATTTGGAGGCTGTTGCTGCAGAGTTAAAAGCTTTGGAAAGAGATATAAAAGAAACAGATGTAGAAATAGCCGATTTCTGTAACCAATTGGGAATTGAACAACCTTTTTAAGATGGAGACCGAAACATTGAAAAAGGGAAAAATTGTGGCTGTTCCAAAATTAAGGTTTAGGGAGTTTGAGGAAAATTGGTATAAAACAAAGTTGGGGGATTTTCTAACTTTTAAAAATGGTCTTAATTCCGATAAAGAAAAATATGGGAGTGGAATCAAATTTATCAATGTTCTGGACATAATAAATAATGATTTTATAACCTATAATAGGATTAGAGGTTCCGTAGAGGTAACAGATAAAGAAATAGAAAAAAATAGTGTTTCTTATGGAGACATTCTATTTCAAAGAAGTTCGGAAACTCGGGAGGAAGTAGGCCAATCCAATGTTTATTTGGATCCAGATAAGACAGCTGTTTTCGGCGGATTTGTTATAAGAGGGAAAAGGATTAGAGATTATAATCCTCTATTTCTTCATTTTCTATTAAAAACAGATTCTGCGAGAAATGAAATAACCTCAAAAAGTGGAGGTAGCACTCGGTATAACCCGTATTATGCATTTAAGAATTAAACCTGTTTGTTAACTCTCTATATTCAGTATATTTCGTATACATTTTAATTTCACCCATATGGTTAATCTTCCCATTGAGTATTCTGATAAGCACGTGACTCCTTTTGGTGGTAT
>JBGTNH010000069.1:0-26105 GCA_041743165.1 Gillisia sp.
ATACCAGACACAGAAGCTTCGATAACTTCTTGTCAAACTTACTCTCTGGGCTGATCGCCTACAGCTTCTTTCCTAAAAAACCTTCCTTAAACCTCGAAATTATTGATCAAAGACTATCTGCTTAAGTCGAACTCACGTTAACGTAGATTTATTTTCCTGATAAATTCATCACCATTAACTTTATGCCTATTTATCCAAAATTTTTAGAAAACAAACCATGAACTACCTCGATGCAAGCATACGAGGTATCAAATTCCAAAAAAACAAATCCCAAATTCCAAAAAGTAAAAACGATGCAAGCATCGGGGAATTAAACCCTAAGAGATTAAAAATGGATATTGTTTTATATAGATGAGGAACCTCATTTGAAATCAATACCCCTTCTTTTGCCTAAAAAGCCAGGCGTTTTAAAATGATTTTTTATTTCAGATGCTGCTTTCATCCTTTGACATACACAACCTTTTTGTTCACAAATTCCATCATTCCCTCCTTAGCGAGTTCGCGCCCGTATCCCGAGCGTTTGGTGCCTCCAAATGGGAGCCTTGGATCTGATTTTACGAGTTCATTGACAAAGAAAGCTCCGTCACTAACTCTCCCTGCATATTCTACAGCTTTTTTGGTGTCTTTGGTAAATACACTTACTCCAAGTCCAAATTTAGACTGTTCTGAAAGGGAAAAAGCTTCATCCACATCTTTGGCTTTAATGATTGCTGCCAAAGGCCCGAATGTTTCTTCCTCAAAAGCCGTCATTCCCGGAGTGACATTTCCCAGCACGGTGGGTTCGTGAAAGCACTTGTCCTGTTTTCCACCTACCAGTAAAGTTGCTCCTTCTTCCAGGGAACTTTTTATTTGCTTTTGTAATTGAGTGGCCAGATCTTCTCTTGCCAAAGGCCCTACCTGTGTAGCATCTTCGGTAGTGTCTCCCATTTTTAAATCTTCTACAGCTTTGATGAATTTCTCCACGAATTCATCATGAACAGATTCCAACAGGATAAATCGCTTTGCAGCAATACAGCTTTGCCCGCAATTCAGCATTCTTGCAGAAACGGCGGTCTTCACCGCCTGATCGATATCTGCATCTTCAAGGACAATAAAAGAATTATTTCCGCCAAGCTCAAGTAGACTTTTCTTAATATATTTTCCTGCAAGTTGGGCAACGGCAGATCCTGCCATTTCACTTCCGGTGAGCGTAACCGCTTTTACCGCATCATGGGCTATGATCCTTTCAGATTGATCGTGATGTACAATCAGGTTTTGAAAAACACCTTCAGGATAACCCGCTTTTGTAAAAACATCCTCAATCATTTCAGCACATCCAAAGACGTTGGGAGCATGTTTTAACAATCCTGTATTTCCAGCCGTAAGTGTTGGAGCTGCGAATCGAAAAACCTGCCAAAACGGGAAATTCCACGGCATAATGGCAAACACAGTACCTATGGGGTCGTGTCTTACAAAACTTTGCTGCGCATCGGTTTTCACTTCTTCCGGGGCTAAAAAATCTTCAGCATTTTCAGCATAATAATCACATACCCAGGCACATTTATTTACTTCTGCCCGGGACTCGGAAATTGGCTTTCCCATTTCTGCGGTGATCATTTGGGCATATTCTTCTACATTATCTCTAAGAACCTGGCCGGCTTTTTTGATCAATTGGGTACGCCGGGACAAAGGCTCGTTTTTCCAATTTTTAAAAGCTTCAGACGATTTTTCCAATTTTGCTTCGAGTTCTTCATCACTAAGGCCCTTATACTCCCCTACCTGTTTTCCATTATAAGGGTTGACGCTGTAAAATTTCATTCTGTACTTTTTAAATTAGGGAGAATTATTTCTCAAATAAAATGGAAAGATCAGGTATTGAAACTAAGGCCAATACCCAACTTCCGGTTAAATTTTGGTTTTCAGGATTTTAGTCTAATTTTTCCAGTATTCTGTATAGCCTGTTCCCGTCTTAGCCCAGAAATCGGCCAAAACTTCCCAGGAGACCTCACCTCTGTTAAGAAGTCTGCCCCATAAAGTTTGCAGCTGTTCTTTATTGGCAGAAGGATTCGCCTGCGCCATTGCATTAACAAGAGTATCTGTAACTGTTTCCTGCCAGTCTATTTGTCTTAAGGTTTCTTTTCTAATGGGCTGGAAATAAGCCTGGGCTGTTTCTGCTGGAACACGTTCAGAAACGCGATATATTTCCTGAACAACTTCAGCCTGATCATAATTGATCAATTTATATACTTCCTTAAAGTTTACAAAGGTTTGCTTCACACTTACATTGGGCCATCGGGTTTCAACCATTCCCTCTGCAGGACGGTAAACTGCTGTAAAAAGAGTACCGAAGCCTTCTTTAAACAGAGTATTATAAAGTGGTTTTTTAAGGAAGGCATTTGCTATTGTTTGTGCGTTTATTCCCTTTTTTACCATCAATTTTTCAAGGTAAGCCGATCTTTCAAGGGTTTTATTAAAGGCGGCATTTTCCGGCCAGTCAATTGTTCCCTGGTGATTCGTAGCAAAAGCAGCAGCAGTGACCACAGGTTTTCTATCAGGGGCCAAACGAACCGTCTTGAAGGTGCCGGTTTTATCAACTACGGTAACATTGTAAGACATATGGGAAGGAATCCTGGTTAAGGCTTCCACAGCCTCATCAACATTGCTGCAAAACTCAAGAACATATCGAAGAATAAAGGGAATCCCGAAACCAACCCCTACTTCTTTCCTGCCTCCAAAAGTCAGGGAAATTGCGAGCCCGTCCTCATTCATTCCGTCTACTGCTCCAATAAGGCAATCACTGGTGGCGATAACCTTCTTTCCATTCCAGGCACTTAACAACTGCGTGCCTTCCATAAGATCGGGATGGTAGTCGTAGTTACGTACCAGTTGGATCTCTTTTCCGGTGAATACAGCCTGGGAACAGGCGCTTATATATGCCGGAGGCTGAAAACCGGTAAGGAAACGTGCAGCAACCTCATCGGCATTTACAAGTTTGCACAAATGCTCATAGGTAGGCCACATTTCGGGCATATATTTTTTCAGTGCTTTTTGCGATGTTTTTAGATCCGGAACCTGGGAAACTCCTTTTGAATTGAACCAGGCTTTATAGGCTGCCCAGTGGGTATTATATAGTTTTAGCCATTTTTTACCCGGTTGGGCGGGTTCTGAAATTGCATTAAAATGGAGTTGCATATAGTTTTAAGTGTTTAAATTTTTATCTTTTTTGCTGAAATAACAGAGCCGGAAAAATAGACTGAATTTTCCGGCCGGGCTGTTAAAAATTTTTTTTATTTTGTTAAAGTACCTGTGAGTTTTGGCTTCTTTTTATCCTCGACCATTTCTGATCTATATTGAGATCTTATGGCTTTGATCCAATGCTTTGCACGGTTGTTCAGCCTGAAATCGTCTGTCATCATTCTGCCACGGGTCACTAAGATCCCCATATCTGCTCCTTCATAGAGATAATCTCCCTTCCTTGTGATCCTTAAGAAAAAAGCCTCGTTCTCGTTCTCTACGGCTCTTCTGTGGGTATCCATCCTGTCAAACTGAATATGTCCTGTATCATACATTCTCCAGATACCGGAATTTGGTGCCTCTGTCACATATTCAATAGTATCATCAGTATGCTTAATGATCAACTGGCTCCATCCGTCAATATTATCCTGAAGGGCCCATCTTTTATTTAGTGCGTCAACATTAAGTTCATATTCAATATCCATCCATTCCAGAATATGAAATATAAATAAAGGTGCATCTGCCAGCGCAAAAACTGCATGATTGGTAATCGAACTCGCTCCTGTAACCCGTGGGTTCAATTCACCTAGGTAAATTTCTCCATTATCCTGGTCAATTAAAAAATCAAGTTCAAAATATCCCTTGTAGCCCTCTTTTCGTAATTGATTACCGAATAGCTGCGTATTTTCTATAGCTTTATTCCTGAGTTCAGGTGTAAAGGCATCAGGGTAAATTTCATTACCACACCAGCCACCTTCATAGGGGGTAAGTTCTTCAAAACCTACCAATTCTGTCATTAAGGGGGCAACAATGGTCCCATGTCTTGTTACACAAGCCTCAATTGCAGAACCTCTGCAACGAATACGTTTCATGATCTTCACCTCATCTTCGGCTTCGATCTCTTCAGCATATTTTTGATATTCTTCTTCATTTGAAATAAAGAAGGTAGTGTGTCCTGAATCTCCGAAAGGTGTCTGTATTACCAGTTCATTTCCGAGGTGTTTAGATACCTTGCGCATGTGCTCATAATCGTTCACTTTTGAAAGCACATAAGGAACACAGGCTACCCCCGCTTTTTCCGCAATCCTGTTGGTGTTCACTTTATTATCAAGAAAGGTTCTCATTTCCGCTTTCGGGAACATGATGTCCAAACCTAATTTTTCAGCAAGTCTTTCTGTTTCCTCATTGAACATAAGGAACATGGCTTTACCAGCTCTCCCGTCTACAGATCTGGTTTTTAGATAATCCTGAACTTCGGGATGCTGAAGTAAATAGTTATTGATATCTTCAATTCCCTCAAAATCATCGTGCGGAATTTCTTTTTTAGGGGAGAACACATTTGGGTGTAAACCGTCAAAGCATTCGATATAAGTAATGAATTTAAACCCTTTGATCCATTCATCAGCCCCCAACAAATTAAAATTGGTAGCACTTATAAAATAAAGGGGCTCCTCGTTCTTATGAAAAGATCTCCTTATGTCAGATACTCCACTCAATTCTACATTCGTCTTATCTTTCTTTTTTGAAAAACCGCCTGAAGTAGATTTTTTATTTCCAATTTTAGAGTTACCCTTGCTTTCGGATTCCTTTATATTTTTTACGACTTTTTTAGAAGAATTATTCTCTCTGGTTTTACTCCTGGTTTTTCCCGCTCCTGATGCTACTGTTTCCTTAAATTCATTTGAATCTAATGTCCCGGGGTGATTTTTTGTTTTAGCTTTCCCGCTATCCTTTTTAGCTTTCGCTTCAGGTTTTAGAGGTTCTTTAGCTGATTTTGTCTTATTTCCTGAATTTTTATTGGAATCTACTCCCGACTTTGGAGTATTTGGTTTTTTAGTTGCCATAATTTTGGTTTTTGATTATTTAATAAGCTTTTTCTTTGTATTCCCCATAGACCCCATGGAGGTCACGGTTTTTTGCCTGTTAAGCACATTTTCCTTAAAAAGTCTTAGGCCGAGATCTGCGCGATATCCATGGATCTCTGAAACATCCAAAGCGGTAAGGAACCTGATTATTTCTTCACTCACTACCTGTCCGGGGACCAGCACCGGAAATCCAGGTGGGTACGGAATAATAAATGATGAAGCTACAAGAGTTCTGTCTTCCATCGCCGAGAGACATTGATCTATAGGAAGATATTCATAATTCTCCTCATTATAGGCGAGGAAAAATGCTTCCCTGATATTACCCCCGGGAACCCCCGGTACCGCCTGGAAGGAATGGTGGAAATAACTAAAATCCGGCAATGGTGGAAAGTCTTTAGTCAAGGAATGTATCCTGTTCTGTCGTATCTTATTTTCCTTCTCGCTAAGGGAACGAAATTCCTTGTCCAACTCATCTGCGATCTTCAACAGGGCATTCGTAAGATAGGTAACACTTCCCCTGGTGGTCCCGATATTTGTCATGAATAACACCGTATTCCGGGAGGTTTTATTGATCTGGATATTGAACTTATCCATTAAATATTTATTTTTAAATGTATCCCCGTCAACCCCGGTGCGCCCAATATGTAAGGTTATTTTTGTAGGATCAAGCACAAATTCGTCTTTTTCCCAGGCCGTTTCCATACGGTTCCAACCTTCATTTTTACTGTAGTATTCAGATAATCCCGATTCCCTATGCTCCTTCGGGATAAAGTCACTTACAGTCAATACATCAAAATATTTATTAAGGCGTGGATGGTCATTGATCTTAGCCCTAAGAACCATCGCCATTTCTATACTTTTTTCAACTAATTCATATCCTTCAAACTGTACTTGTCTTCTTCCGGCATCCAGAGATGCCAGCATTTGATAATTGGGAGAAGTTGATGTATGGGTCATATAGGCTTCCATAAAAGTGTTCTCACTTTTTCTTCTGAAATCTTCATCCCAAATATGTATCATTGAGCCCTGCCTGAAACTTGAAAGAGTTTTATGAGTACTCTGAGTAGAGTATACCCTGATTCGAACTTCGTCCGGATTTGGCATCCTGGGGAGTTCATCCTTTTTAAGGTTACTAATATGATCTGCATATTCTTCTCTATAACTGTTGCTTCGGTACTTGTCATAAAGTTTTTGCGCTACAAACATTCCTGTTCTTTGTTTGTAATTATAAGTAAAACCTGCAAATGCAAACCAGGCTTCATCCCAGAGAAAGATCATATCAGGCTTGATGGCCAGGATCTCCTGCATTACTTTTTCAACATTATATACCAGTCCGTCAAACGTACAGTTGGTTAGCAATAACATTTTCACCAGATCAAGCCTTCCCGCGTCTTTTAGTCTAAGTAATTTTTCTTTAATCTGCTTGAGCGGTACTGCTCCATACATAGAATATTCTTCGATTGGATAGGAATCCAGATATACCGGATAAGCCCCCGCCAAAACGAGCCCGTAATGATGTGACTTATGGCAGTCCCGGTCAATGAGAATTACATCTCCGGGTTTAACAAGTGCCTGTACCACTATCTTATTTGCCGTAGAGGTACCATTGGTCACAAAAAATGTATTTTGTGATCCATAGGCATCACTGGCCATTTTTTGAGCTTTCTTCAGAGATCCTGTAGGTTGGAGAAGAGAATCCAAACCACCGGTAGTAGAAGATGTTTCTGCCAGAAACATATTTCTTCCGTAGAAATTTCCAAAGTCACTGATCCATCTGGATTTGAAAACCGAATTCCCCCTGGAAATAGGCATCGCGTGGAAAACCCCCGTTGGTTTTTTACTGTATTCCTTAAGGGCGGAAAAAAACGGAGTTTCATAACGTTCACTGATACCTCTAAGGATGGTAAGGTGCAATTCCTGCAAATCTTCAGCCCGGTAAAAAATTCTGCGGAAACTTTTAAGGGTGCTGTCTTTCAGATTATTTAAAGACGTATCAGTAACATAATAGGTATCCAGTTCAGGCCTGAATTTTTTAATAAGTGTACCTAAGATGGGTCCCAGTTCAGATTGCTGACTATTGGAAAAATCCAGTTTAAGAACATTCTGAATAAAAGGCTTAATTAAAGAAGTGATATTTTTTGAATAATAAGGAGGGGCATATCTAATGACTACAGCCTGGATATTGGAATTAAAAAGTAAAGCTATCAGGGCATCTTCAAAAGAACGTTGCACCACAATGCCATATCCAAATTGATCGTTCTGGTTCTGCATTTCCCTAAGATCACTTCTTAACCTGGCTTCTTCCTGATTTGAAATATCTTCGAGAAACAAAACTTCAAAATAATTTTTTTTCACTCCGTCCTGAAATTCCCCTTTCTCACTGAGATCCACCCCTTGTTCATCATCTTCAAGAAAATCCGGATTACTCCTATACCTGTCACTTACAAGGTTTTTGGTTATTTCAGCTATCTTATTGGAAAGTGCGGTATGCTCCTGCCTTTCCAGCATCAGGCCCAGGGAAGTTATACGTGATAATCCCGGAAACGCAAAGTAACATTCAACGCCTTCAATTTCCTTCAGGATCCTTCGCACTTCCTGCTTATGGTTTTTTTCCTGTGAAGAGCCGCGAGAGCTTGCCACCAACCTGGTGGATTCACCTTTTAATTTGTTCCAAAACTCCACCCGGAGTTGTGCAATATTATAATGATGTGAACTCGTAATTTTTTTATCCGGCATAAATTTATTTTTTTGAGTGTAAGGCAAGCTTGTTTCCTTCTGAATCTATAAAAATTGCAAAATAGCCGGACTCTTCATTTATCATAGTTTTAGGCATAATTATTCTACCACCTGCAGATTCGATCCTGTTAAGTATTTGGTTAAGATCTTTCCCGGCATTTAAATAAATTAAAGGCCCGCTATCGCTGGGCGTTGATCCGGGGCCTGCCACTATAGCTCCTCCAATACCTTTTTCAGTGGGAAAAAAAGCCATAGCGTAATTACCATCAAAGTTTTTTTCCATATCAATTCCGTAAATCTGATTATAGAAATCAACAGCCTGCTGAAAATTTATTGCAGGAATTTCAAACCAGCTTACGTAATCTTTTAATGTTTCCTGTTTTTTCTTCTTTGGTGATACTCCGCCCATATTTTTTATTTTAGTTTATATTTCTCCAAACCCTTTATATCCTGTTGGATTGGCCGGAGGTTCATATTCATGTTCCTGCATTTTCAGTTTTGCAAGGGTATCTAATTTTGTTGGTTTGATAAGTGGTCCCAGGGAATTGAGATATGGCAAATAAGCCCCGGTTTGGTAAATCCCGAACTGGCCTATATGGTCCCTGAAACTTTTTAAAGGCTGCCCCAAACGGAGTACACCGAGTTCACGGCTCCGCCTTACCCTGTCAATGTTAAGTTCCAATGGAAAAATCTCCTCATTCCCTTCAGCCTGATAGATAACTCTTCCATCTGGCCCGCAAACTAATGATCTTCCGTTTCCACCAGATTCAAGCCCATTAACATCAATAAAATAGCATTGATTTACTGCTGCCATTGCTCTTACAATTGATAGTTCTATATCCCTGTCAATAGTTCCGGTCATAGTGGGATGAAGAATTACTTCGGCGCCCATTACAGCCAGGGTTCGAACCGTTTCAGGAAACCACATGTCATAGCATATGGAAACACCGAATTTTGCAACTCCAGGCACATCGAATACACAAAATTCTGATCCTGGTTTTACTCCTACTTCATAAGGATAAAATGGAAACATTTTTCGGTAACGGGTAACTACTTCCCCTTCGGGATTTATTACTGTGGCAGTATTATATATATTTCCTTCACTTCTCTCAAATATGGAACCCGGCAATAACCATATCCCATGCTTTTTGGCTATCGCCTGCATTTCCCTTTCAAAATTTCCGGGAATTTCCTCGGCGGTATGTGTTAAAGGGCCATAAGCGCATAATTCGCTAAAAACTATCATTTCTACCCATGGATATAGGCTCATAGTAATATTTATTTTCAGTTTCATCATATCCACATTGGAAGCGACGGCTGAAACTTTCATTTGTATTCCTGCTATTGCAAATGGTGTCATTATTTTTTTAAATTATTAATGGTTGTTAAAAATGGTCCTTTATTCAATTGCCCTTTAGAATTTTACCCACACGAAATTCTCAAACCCATCTGATTCACCTACCTGATACTTATGTTTAAATATTCTTTCTTATCTGGTCTTCCAGGATATCCAGCCCCTGGTTGAGATGTTCATCTCTGATAACCAAAGGAGATAGAATTCGAATAACATTCTTAAATGTCCCTGCACTAAGAAGGATCAAACCTTCTGCCGCACAACCTTTTACTATTTTATCACATAGCTCTGAATTCGGTTTACCGGGGTCATTATCTTTTACAAATTCAATCCCAATCATAGCTCCTATACCTCTTACATCTCCTATGTCTGAAATTTCTTTTTTAAGATTTTCCATTCTATCTGTAACCACTTTTCCAATATGAAGTGCCCTGTCATTTAAATTTTGGTCCTTCATAAATTGAATTGTTGCCAACGCAGCGGCACAACAGATTGGACTACCTATATAAGTGCCTCCAATGGTTCCCGGCCCAGCAGCATCCATAATCTCTCCACGCCCCAAAACGGCTGCGATTGGTAGTCCGGAGCCCAGGGATTTTGCATAGGTGCTAATATCCGGTTGTACGTTGTAATGTTGCCAGCTGGCCCAGTGGCCTGTACGGCAAAACCCACTTTGTATCTCATCCATTATCAAGAGTACTCCGTGTTCATCACAGAAAGCCCGTAATCCTTCCAGATATTTTTGGGGAACAGGATTAAATCCACCTTCACCCTGAATGGGCTCTATAATAATAGCGGCCACACTATTTATGTCAACCATACTGTGGGCGCTTTCTTTAAGTCGGTTTAATTCTGTTTCTACAAATTCGTCCATCTCCTGCGTTCCGTGGTATTTATAAAAATTTGGAAAAGGAATTCTATAAACTTCCGGAGCAAATGGTCCTGATGAAAATTTGTAGTTTACTTTACTGGTAAGACTCATGGCCATTAAAGTTCGACCGTGATAAGCTTCAGTAAAACAAAGAATTGCAGGCCTTTTGGTTGCCTGTCGGGCAATTTTAACAGCATTTTCAACGGCTTCTGCGCCAGTACTTATAAGCATTGCCTTGGTGTTCGCACCGTGAGGAAGGATCTCTGCCAGTTCTTCACACAACTTTATATAGGGTTCATAGGTAACTACATTAAAACTGGTGTGTAAATATTTTCCAGCCTGTTCACGAATTGCTTCTACCACAGGTTCAGGACAGTGGCCTGCATTGACTACACCTATCCCGCCTGCAAAATCAATAAGCTCACGTCCGTCGACATCAGTAATAATCGCTCCTTTAGCATGTTGGACAGTAGCAGTGTTAAAAACACCTACGCCATTGGCTACTATTTTTTTTCTCCGCTCGAGGAGTTCTTTTGATTGGGTTTGTTGTTCGATCATATAAAATTAAGATTGTGCTAATGGAAATAAGGATTTAAAAATCCTGAAATAATTACAGGCTATTCATGAAAAGCCATCAATGAATTAACTTCCTGATGCCTATAAGGTACAACATTTTATGTATCAACTGCAATAAAATATGTTGGTTAGGCCCCATATAGAAGGTAATACAACGTTAAAATTTATTTAAAATCCTGTATTAATATACTTCGAAAGAAAAAGAAACCAAAAGACTTAACACCTTGATTTTTTGATAATTAAAATGTAAAAAATCAAATTATGAGTTGAACGGTAAGGGTTTCCACCAGGCAAAAACTTTCCAGTCTTTTGAATTCTTTCAAAAACTTCGGTTACTGAAAGATCCAGCAGCTTTTTATCTATTGTACAAGTTTCATTCTGAAAGATTTTCGGTTAAAATAAAGTATCCCATTAATTTTAGATTAAAAAACAAAAAAATATTAATTATACCGAAATATATTCTAATTATAATCAGAAGTGTTGACTTTATGTCTATAATTTCTGAAATTTGCTATATCATAACCTAAAATCTCTCGTCATGAAATACAAACCCGCAAACCACATCCAGGATCTTCAATACTTTGGGGAATTTGGAGGAGTGAATCCTTCAATATCAGACTCCTCAACTTACACTTTCCTTTCGGCAAAAACAATGTTTGACACATTTGAAGGAAATGCAGATGGCTGTTATTTATATTCCCGCCATTCTTCACCTTCCAACCTTTATTTAGGCGAAGCCCTTGCGGCAATGGAAGGCACTGAAACTGCGGTGGTGGCCGCTTCAGGAATGGGAGCAATAACTTCTGTGCTTTTGCAACTTTGCCAGGCAGGAGATCATGTCGTTTCGAGCAGAACGATATATGGAGGAACTTATGCTTTTCTGAAAAATTTTGCCTCTAAGTTCAACATTAAAACCAGTTTTGTGGATATTACCAAACTTGATATTGTTGAAGCTGCGATCACTGAAAATACAAAAGCACTTTACTGTGAATCTGTAAGTAATCCATTACTGGAAGTAGCCGATCTTGAGGGGCTTTCAAAAATTGCTAAAAAGCATAATATTCCGCTTGTTGTAGATAATACCTTTTCACCCTTATCAATTACCCCAAAAGAATTGGGCGCAGACATTATTATTCACAGTCTCACAAAATTTATAAACGGTAGCAGTGATACTGTAGGTGGAGTAACCTGTGGTGCCCAGGATCTGATTGACTCCCTGAGAAATGTCAATGATGGGGCGAATATGCTTCTGGGTCCAACCATGGATAGTTTGCGATCTGCCTCCATTTTAAAAAACATGCGCACCCTCCACATAAGGATGAAGCAGCACAGTAAGAATGCATTGTTCCTGGCTCAAAAATTTGAAGAAGATGGGTTCAGGACAGTATACCCGGGACTTCCCTCCCACCCGAGTCACGAATTATATAAGCGCATGATGAATTCTGATTACGGATTTGGGGGCATGCTCACCATAGATGTTGGATCTCTTGATAAGGCGAATGAGTTGATGGAATTAATGCAGAAGGAAAATCTTGGATATCTTGCTGTAAGTCTTGGATTCTATAAGACATTGTTCAGTGCTCCAGGAAGCTCCACTTCTTCTGAAATTCCTGAAGAAGAACAAAAAGAAATGGGTCTCAGCGATGGATTGATCCGGTTCTCTATTGGCCTGGATAATGATGTCGAGCGTACGTACTTAAAGATGAAGGATTGTATGTCCAGAGTGGGGCTTCTGGAAACTGCTGAGGCTTAATAAGTGCATATTTAAAATGAAAGGGGATTTTTCCAGTTGCCGGAAAAATACCCCTTTTTCTTTTCTTTTAATCTACTGCGATTTTGGTTTTTCCATTAGTTTATGGAAAATCTTGCTCATTTTGGGTGAAAATCGTAACATTACGACCCTAAACAAGTAATAAATGCAAGGTCAAACCAGTTCCTTTGAAAATGAGCCTATTATAGAAAACAGAGAATTAAGTATTTGGGAAGCACTTATCCCGGTGATTGCTCTAATAGGAATGCTGGCCTTTAATGTTTACGTCTTTGGAGACGATTCCTTAAGTGGCACCAATCAATTCATTCTTCTTCTTGGAGGAGCAGTAGCGGCCATCGTTGGATTGTTCAACAAGGTGGATTTTACCCGAATGATAGATGAGGTAGCCAATAACGTGCAAAGTACAACCGGGGCTATATTAATTCTTTTGATGGTGGGTTCCCTCGCCGGAACATGGATGATAAGCGGGATCATTCCTACAATGATATACTACGGACTTCAAATCCTTAACCCTACTATATTTCTGGCCGCCTGTGTGATCATTTGTTCAGTTATCTCTATAGCAACGGGTAGCAGCTGGACAACTTCAGCCACAGTGGGTATTGCACTGATTGGTATTGCCGAAGCCCTGGGTATTTCTGTTGGAATGACGGCGGGAGCTATATTATCGGGTGCATATTTTGGCGATAAACTTTCACCTCTAAGCGATACAACAAACCTTGCTCCTGCAATGGCTGGAACAGACCTGTTTACCCACATAAGGTATATGACCCTAACCACAGTTCCTACTATAACTATTACTATCATCATATTTATAATTATTGGTTTAAACCTGGATGTCGCCGGAAACACCGATGTTGCCGTGATACAACGGTCCATAGAGAACTCTTTTACCATTTCTCCCTGGCTGTTCGTTGTACCCTTACTGGTAATTGTTCTGATCATAAAAAAAACCTCCCCGCTCATAGCGCTTCTTGTTGGGACATTACTTGGTGCAGTTGCCGCTCTTATTTTTCAGCCGGCGATTCTTGCCCAGGTTGCAGGGGTTGAGAACCTGGATTTCATTAGTGGATATAGGGGTATAATGCAGGCAATTACTGTAGAAACTTCTGTAGTAACAGATAATGAAGATTTGAACGATTTATTTTCATCAGGAGGCATGGCAGGAATGCTGGGAACCATCTGGCTTATCATTTGTGCGATGGTCTTTGGGGGGATTATGGAAGCTATTGGCGCTCTTGCAACAATAAGCCGGGCTTTACTAAACTTATTTCATACTACATTCGGCTTATTTGCCAGTACTGTATTCAGTTGTCTGGCTCTTAACGCCACTGCTTCAGATCAATATCTCGCCATTGTTGTCCCCGGGAAAATGTTTGCCAAAGCCTATCGCGATAAAGGCCTTGCGCCCGAAAACCTGAGCCGCACCCTGGAAGATTCGGGCACGGTGACTTCTGTACTGGTTCCATGGAATACATGTGGAGCATACCACAGCGGAGTATTAGGAGTACCCACACTTACTTATGCAGGTTATGCTTTCTTTAATTATTTAAGTCCGTTTATGACATTGTTATTCGCAGCTTTCAGCATTAAAATAAAACAGCTTTCCACGCAATCCGCTTAACATGAATATATTATAGAATACCTCTATTCTATTTTTAAAAACTCATAGTCTATCCCTATTCTTTTATAAGAATTTTAAATTTTCCTTTCTGGTGAACAGGGTAGGTATTATCTAAATTTGCAGCCGCTAACAAAAACAATAAAAACAATAAACTATGGCTTTAGTAGGAAAAAAATTTCCAAATTTAAGTGTCAATGCAATGGATGAATTAGGTGATACCTTTAAGGTAAATGTACTTGAGGAAGCCCGCCAAAACAATAAAAAAGTCTTGCTTTTCTGGTATCCAAAAGATTTCACTTTTGTATGTCCAACAGAACTTCACGCTTTCCAGGAAGCTCTTGGAGAATTTGAAAAAAGAAATGTAAAGGTTATAGGAGCATCATGTGATACGGCCGAGGTACACTTTGCATGGTTAAATACTGCAAAGGATAACGGTGGGATTGAAGGAATTACTTATCCAATTCTTGCAGATTCAAACAGGAATTTAAGTTCACAGTTGGGAATCCTTGATATCTCAAACGAACAGTATGATGAAGAAACAGGAGCTTTAACTGTTGAAGGTGACAACGTAACTTACAGGGCTACTTACCTTATCGATGAGGAAGGAACCATTTTCCATGAGAGCGTGAATCATATGCCCCTTGGTAGAAATGTAAATGAATTTATCCGTTTGATAGACGCTTACACCCATGTTCAGCAAAAAGGTGAAGTGTGTCCTGCAAACTGGGAAGAAGGAAAACAGGCTATGAATGCAAACCGTGAGGGTGTGGCATCTTACCTGAGCACCAGTGCAAACTAAAAATATTGATTATGGTAAAAGATTTAGAACAAGATAATTTAAAAGATATCGTGGCTGCAGGTGATACAGTAATCGTGCAATACAGTGCAGGATGGTGTGGAAACTGTCGCGTTATGAAGCCCAAGTTTAAAAAGCTTGCAGGTGAAAATGAAGCAGCAACATTTATTATGGTAGATGCAGAGAAATTCCCTGAGGCCCGTAAACTTGACAAAGTTGACAACTTACCAACTTTTGCAACCTTTAAGAACGGAAGTTTAATCAATCAGATCCAGACAAATAAATATGATCTGCTAAAAGAACTTGTAGATGAAGTTGCCAGTAATTAGACACCTGCAGCGCATTAATGATATTGAAAAACTTCAACATACCATTGATGTCCTTGAAAGTTACACCGAGCACAGATCTGTGAATGAAGAAGAAATGGATATCATAGGAGAGTTGATCACAAATTTATGTGGTGCTGTAGAGGTTCATAAAATGATAGAAGAAGGAACGCCGGAAAGTGATGCTGCCAATAATTTTGTAAAAAAAGTTATGGGTTCAATAGATCGTTAGTTCCTTAAAATTAAAACCTTATAAGGGCTGTTTTATTAATTAAAACAGCCGTTATTGTTTTTATGATAATTTTAGTAACTCCTTATTACATAAGCATTAAATTTAGCTAAGCAATAATAAAATTCGAAAACAATGTCACAAATAACCATAAATGACAAGAAAGTAAACACTTATGGCAATCTTCCCGAAACCGGTGAAAAAGCCCCTCATTTTGAACTTGTTCGTTCAGATCTTTCACCTGCGACTTTAAAAGATTTCAGGGGTAAGAAGGTTATTATGAATATATTTCCCAGTGTTGAAACAAATGTATGTGCAAATTCGGTTAAGAATTTTAACGACAGGGCTTCCAAATTAAATAATACAGAAATTTTATGCATTTCCCGAGACCTCCCATTTGCGCAAAAAAGATTTGTTGATGATGCAGGTTATAAGAATGTAACAAATTTATCAGATTTCAGGCAGGGGGATTTTGGAAAGGACTATGGCGTGGAAATGATGGATGGACCATGGGCCGGTTTACTTTCCAGGGTAGTAATTGTATTGGATGAAGATGGCACTGTCCTTTATACCCAGCAGGTGCCTGATATTGGAGATGAGCCGGATTATCTTGCGGCGCTGAAATCAATTATGTAATGAGAAACTCTTATTTGGGTAAAAGAATAAGAGGCGGTGGGTATGCAATTAAAGGGGCATGGATTCTTATTAAAACTGAACCCAGCATACAGGTACAGATAGGGATTTCGGTAATTATGACTATTGTGGGTTTTTATTTTAATCTTACCCCCACAGAATGGATGTTCCAGATATTTGCAATAGGTCTTGTCCTGTGTACTGAGGGTCTTAATAGTGCGATTGAGGGTATTGCAGATTTTATTCATCCAGATTTTCATTCCAAAATTGGCTATATTAAAGATGTTGCAGCCGGTGCGGTGCTTTTTGCCGCAATTACGGCTATTATTATTGCCGCTCTGATTTATATTCCATATCTGATGCATTAAAGAAAATAAAACCATTTAATCCCACCTGTTTCCATATCACCCGGAATCAACATCTCTGCTTTATTAAAAATAAGTAATGATGTAATTATGACTATATACGGGGGACAACGCCATCCTTGCAACTACCTTAAATAATAATATTCCCTTATCCTGTCGGGAGGTCCAAATAATTTTTTTAGGCTGAAATATTTTCCTATACCATCCTGCGGAACATTTAAATAAATAAATCCTTAGATTTGATGATAAAGGAATCTTAAATAGATTTTCTTTTATATTTATAGACAAAAGCTAATTTGTATTTTTGCAGAAATTCCCCAGAAATATATGGCCAGTAAAAAAGCCTCGACTAAAAAGCAGAGCAATTCCGGTTTTAAAAAACCATCTTTTAAATTTACCAGGCAGCACAAAGTAATTACCGGAAGCTTTTTAATGTTCCTGGGAGTTGCCTTGTTAATTGCCTTCACCTCCTTTCTTTTCAATTGGGAAGCAGATCAAAGTACCCTGGGACAATTTGGTAACCGTGAAGTAGAGGCCAGGAACTGGTTAAGCAAATTTGGGGCCGGGGTAAGTGATTTCTTTATTTTCAGGGGGTTTGGGCTTGCCGCATTTATACTGGCAGGACTCATAACCACTTCGGGTATATATCTCTTTTTCAATTTAAAATTAAAAGGTCTTTTCTCTTTATGGATCTGGGGTATTCTTATGATGCTCTGGCTCGCTGTTTTCTTCGGATTTTTTACAGGAACTTACACCATCCTTGGAGGCAGGGTGGGGTATGAAGTAAATGAATATTTACAGATTTATATAGGCTTTATAGGAACAGTTTTACTCCTCACCTTTCTTTTTATAGCCTATCTGGTAATAAAACTTAAAATAACTCCGGAAATGGTGGGGAGTTACTTTAAGTCCGGTCAAAAAAGCATACGCGAAGATTTTGAGCAAAGATCTCCTGAGGCTAAGGTTACCGCAGAAGAAAAAGAATGGGTTGAAAAAGCTGTTATCATTGATAAATCTTCGTCTTCTTCAGTTACCAATGAAAAAGAAGCTCAGTCTCCTAGATTGAAAACTCCTGTTACCCCTGTTGCAGATGGTGATAATGTACAAATGGAGATCGAGACGGCAGAGGAAGAGGAAATTGAAGATACTCTTAGTAAAAAACTGGTAAAAGATTTTGGAGAATTTGATCCAACCCTGGAACTGAAGAATTACAAATGGCCCACTATAGATCTTTTAAAGGATTATAATCCTAACGGCGGCGGTATCACCGTAGATCAGGAAGAGCTTGAAGATAATAAAAATACTATCGTTGCTACTTTAAAGAATTATAAGATAGAGATCGCACAGATAAAAGCTACAGTAGGACCAACCGTTACACTGTATGAGATCGTACCAGAAGCCGGGATAAGAATTTCTAAGATCAAAAATCTCGAAGATGATATTGCATTATCCCTTTCGGCTCTCGGAATAAGGATCATTGCCCCTATACCTGGAAAAGGCACAATTGGAATTGAAGTTCCCAACAAGAATGCAACTATAGTTTCCATGAAATCTGTTATTGCATCTCCCAAATTTCAACATGCAGAGATGGAACTTCCCATGGCATTGGGTAAAACCATTTCTAATGAGACCTTTGTTGTTGATCTTGCAAAAATGCCCCACCTCCTTATGGCTGGTGCGACCGGGCAGGGGAAATCTGTAGGCCTTAATGCTATTCTCACATCACTTCTTTATTGTAAACATCCAGCCGAGGTTAAATTTGTACTCGTTGATCCTAAAAAAGTTGAACTTACTTTATTCAATAAGATTGAAAGGCATTATCTGGCCAAGCTTCCAAATACCGAAGATGCGATCATTACTGATAATAACAAGGTTATCAATACCCTGAATTCCCTTTGTATTGAGATGGATGACCGCTACAATCTGCTCAAGGATGCCATGGTTAGGAATATTAAGGAGTATAATGTAAAGTTCAAGGCCAGAAAGCTGAATCCCGAGCTTGGCCACAAATTCCTTCCATATATAATTTTGGTGGTAGATGAATTTGCAGATCTCATCATGACCGCCGGTAAAGAGGTAGAAACCCCCATTGCCAGACTTGCACAACTCGCAAGAGCTATTGGTATTCATCTTATCATTGCAACCCAGCGACCTTCTGTGAACGTAATTACAGGTATTATTAAAGCCAACTTCCCGGCCAGGATTGCTTTCAGGGTAACATCAAAGATCGATTCCAGAACTATCCTCGACAGCCAGGGAGCAGATCAATTAATAGGACGAGGGGATATGCTCTTTACACAGGGAAATGAATTAATAAGATTACAATGTGCCTTTGTTGATACTCCCGAGGTTGACAGGATCACTGAATTTATAGGTTCACAAAAAGCTTATCCTGACGCGTACCTGCTGCCGGAATACGAGACAGAGGATAATGGCACAGCTCTTGATATTGATGTGGGAGAGCGTGACAAATTGTTTCGCGAAGCCGCTGAAGTCATAGTGATAGCCCAACAGGGATCAGCCTCTCTACTGCAAAGAAAATTAAAATTGGGATATAACCGGGCCGGCCGACTTATAGACCAACTAGAAGCTGCAGGAGTGGTTGGACCATTTGAGGGTAGTAAGGCCAGGCAGGTTTTGGTAACAGATATGGCATCGCTCAATCAATTATTAAATGATGAAGGTTACTAAACAAATTTTACAATGAAAAATATTTCGGTTTTTATAATAGCTTTGCTATGTACGCTTACCATAAACGCACAAAGTCCTGATAAGGCAAAATCATTATTAAATGAGGTTTCTTCCAAAGTAAAATCTTATGATAACATGGTGATTGACTTTAACTACAATCTTGAAAATCTCAAAGAAAAAGTAAGTCAGGAAACCAAAGGAAATGTGAGCATATTGGGCGATAAATACGTGCTAAACCTTATGGGCACTACCCAGATATTTGATGGAAAGAAGATCTACACTATCATCCCGGAAGACCAGGAAATAAATATTTCAGATTATATTGAAGAGGATGATAACAGCATTACTCCTTCAAAGATGTTTTCTTTTTACGAGAATGGTTATACTTACAAATGGGATATTCTCCAGGATGTTAAGGGAAGAAAGATACAGTATATAAAACTTACTCCAATTGACAATAAGGCAGATGTGAAAAACATTCTTTTAGGAATAGATACCCAGACCAAGCATATCTATAACCTTATTCAAACCCAGGATAATGGCACCAAGATCACCATCACAGTAAAAAGTTTTAAGACAAACCAGCCGCTCGCTAAGAATTTGTTTACCTTTTCTGAAAACCGATATAAGGATTATTACATTAACCGTTTCGATTAACCTTGAAAATACTTGACAAATACATATTAGTAAGTTATCTAAAAACTTTTTTTACTGTTTTTGTCATTCTCATGTTCATCTTTGTACTCCAGACAATCTGGTTGTACATAGGTGAACTTGCTGGTAAAGACCTTGATGCAGAAATTATTTTTAAATTTCTGCTCTATTTTTCTCCTAAGTTGGTACCCCTGGTTTTACCGCTTACCATTTTACTGTCCTCGATAATGACTTTTGGAAGTTTTGCAGAGAACTATGAATTTGCTGCAATGAAATCTTCTGGTATTTCGCTGCAAAGGGCTATGCGCAGCCTTACTTTCTTCATTGTACTCGTAAGTTTTACTGCATTTTTCTTTGCCAATAATGTCATACCTGCTGCAGAATTTAAATCTATAAATCTTAGAAAGAACATAGCTCAGTTAAAACCGGCTATGGCTATTACTGAAGGTATTTTTAATGAGGTGGGAGAATTCACCATAAAGGTAGAAGAAAAAACTGGTGAAAATGATCGGTTTCTTAAGGATGTCATCATTCACCAAAAATCACCCCGGGGTGGAAACCTTACTGTCATCAAGGCCAACCACGGGGAACTTACAGGAAGTACAGATAGTGAGATCCTTTCCCTTATTTTAAAGGACGGAAATTATTATGACGAAATTCAGCAAAATGATCCTTCGAAAAGAATGAACAAACCCTTTACCAAGAGTTATTTTGAAGAATATGTGATCAATATTGATCTTTCCAATCTTAACGATGTGGATATGGAAGATGAAAATTTCAGGAATTCTCAAAATATGCTGAAAATATCTGAGCTCACTCAGAGTCTGGATTCCCTTTCCGTCGCTTATAATCAGGAAATGAGAAATTTTGCTGAATTAATGCAAAACCGCTCAGGAGCTACTCAATATAATACGAATTATAAGCCAATAGATACCATTGCTATCATTGAAAATTCAGTTTTGGAATTCTATGACACAGATCGTTCCCTTCAAATAGTTGACCTTGCTTTAGGTTCGGTTCAATCTATAATTTCTACGGTGGACATTAAAAAACAGGAAATGAGAAATTCTGCCAGACAACTCAATAGATTTGAGTTGGCTTTACATGATAAATATGTACTGGGTTTTGCCTGTATCATTTTATTCTTTGTAGGCGCACCTCTGGGAGCAATTATTCGAAAAGGTGGTATGGGACTGCCTATGGTTATTGCGATTCTGATTTTCCTTACCTACCATTTTATAGGGATCTTTGCCAAGAACAGTGCAAAGGAAGTACAATTAAGTCCTGTAATTGCAGCGTGGCTTTCCACTTTGATCATGCTTCCTTTGGGAATATACTTTACTCATCGGGCAACCACAGATCAGGGCTTATTTAGTTTTGGCAATCTTTTAGAACCTTTTAAGAGGATATTTAAAAAATTCTCTTTAATAAGAAAGGAAACAGATTAGAATAAATACCTTTGCAGCCTTATATTTTTTAATTCCTATGGGCCATAATACCACTACAGATAACCAGATCATTCTTCATAGTATAAAGGAAGCTATTGATGATATTCGGGAAGGAAAGGTTATTATCGTTGTAGATGATATAGATCGTGAAAATGAAGGAGATTTTCTGGCTGCAGCAGAAAAAGTGACTCCGGAAATGATCAATTTTATGGCTACCCACGGTCGTGGATTGATATGTGCACCTATCACCGAAGCCCGTTGCAGTGAATTAAAACTGGAAATGATGGTAGGCAATAATACAGATCCTATGGAAACTGCTTTTACCATTTCTGTGGATCTAAAAGGAAAAGGTGTTTCAACGGGAATTTCAGCATCAGACCGGGCTAAGACTATAAAAGCCTTAATAGATGAAGAAACACGACCTAATGACCTTAGCCGTCCCGGCCATATTTTCCCTTTAAAGGCTAAAGAAGGCGGTGTACTTAGAAGAACGGGACATACAGAAGCAGCCATAGATTTTGCACGGCTGGCAGGTTTTCAACCCGCAGGAGTGATCGTGGAGATCATGAATGAAGATGGAACCATGGCTCGTTTACCTCAGTTAATAAAAGTGGCCCGGAAATTTGATCTTAAGATAGTTTCTATTGAAGACCTGGTTGCATACAGGATGCAACACGACTCCCTGATCGAAAAGAAAGAAGATTTTGATATAGAGACCCGTTTTGGTAGCTTCCGGCTTCGGGCATATAAACAAACAACCAATAACCAGATACATCTGGCACTTACCAAAGGTTCCTGGAAACCTTCAGAAGAGATACTGGTAAGAGTGAATTCTACTTTTGTTAACAACGATATCCTGGGTACACTCACCAACGATGCCGATAAAAAACTGGATAATATGTTCAGGGCTGTTAATGAAGAAGGAAGAGGAGCAATTGTTTTTATAAATCAGGAAACCCAGTCACTTAACCTTCTAAAAAGATTGACGGAGCTTAAAGAAATTCAGAAAAAAGGACAAATGAAAGCTCCGCCTATTGTGATGGATAATAAAGATTTTGGTATTGGGGCCCAGATTCTGCATGACCTGGAAATACACAAAATAAAACTTCTCTCAAATACCCGGCAAACCAAACGGGTAGGTATGATTGGTTACGGTCTGGAGATTACAGAATACGTGAATTATTAATCGCCGGTCGCGGGAAAATTTATTACGGAATCTGTTATTTCACGGCGCACCTTTTTGAATTCAGAAAACATATCATCTTTTGCCCGGTATCCCACTGGTAATACAAGAACAGATTCAAGATTCAACCTCTCAAGATTCAGAATTTCGTCATATTTTTCTGGTTCAAATCCCTCGATAGGACAGGAATCTATCCCTTCTGCAGCACACACTGTAAGCAAGGTTCCCAGGGCCAGATAAGCCTGATTTGTAGCCCAGACTTTGATCTCATTTTCAGGCTTGTTTTCAAAATCTACCACAAGGAATTCCCTGTATGGTGTCAGGATCTCCTCGGGAGTCGCCCTCACTCTGTGCACCATTTTAAAATAATCTTCGATATATTTTTTATCAATTCTTTTTTCAACGCACAATACCAGCACATGAGAAGCAGTATAAACCTGGTTTTGATGAAACGTAAGGGGAAGCAGCTTTTTTTGTAGTTCCTTATCACTTATCACAAGGAGTCTAATGGGCTGTAAGCCGTAGGAAGTTGCAGTAAGATTAAAAGCTTTTTTTAAAATATCTATCTTCTCCTGAGACAGCATTCTTGATTCATCAAACTTTTTTGTGGCATATCTCCACTCCAGGGATTGTATGGTGCTCATATATTTTTCAGGTTATCTCAAATGTAAAATTACTTAATACTTTGTCCATCCAGGTAAAGCTGGAATAAAATCTATTGATACCAATTAAGGATTAAGTTATAAATTAAGACTTTAAAAAAGGATTAAATATTACTTTTAAATAAATTTCGTTATAAGCTTTGAAATGAAGAAGCTAAAAAAGCCTTTGAAAATTTTTCTTATTTGCCTTTCACTGCTGGTAATAGCGATTTGGGGTCTCCATATTTACATTATCCAGGCTACTAATTCCCGGATTTATAATAGAATTGCAGATGTTCCCTCGTTTCATACTGTAATAATATTAGGTGCCAGTGTTCATGGAGATGGAAAATTATCTCCCATACTTCAGGACAGGGTAGATACAGGTCTTAGCTTATACAGGCGTGGTAAAGCCAAAAGATTCTTACTCAGTGGCGACAATCGCAGTTCAGATTATGACGAGGTTAACGCCATGAAAAAATACCTGATAGCACGAAATGTACCTGAGGAACATATTTATACAGACCCCGCAGGTTTAAACACCTACGATAGCATGTACAGATCAAGGGCTGTATTTCAAATATATGATGCAATAATAGTTACCCAGGAGTTCCATCTTCCGCGAGCGCTTTTCATCGCACAGAATCTGGGCTTTAATTATTATGGATATCCTGCGGTTGCAAACCGGTATCAAAAAACAGAATCCAGCCTGAGGAGAAGGGAAAAACTTGCCAATATAAAAGCAATATATGAGATTATTTCCAATCGAATCCCATCCGGCCCCGATCAAACCTATCCTGTAACCGGTGCCCCTATTATATATTAAGCCATTAAGATCTTTTTTCTATCTTTAATAAACTAACTAAAAACTATCAACTATGTTACAATGGCTACTTCACATTATTATTGATGCGGCAGTTCTGTTAATTGCTGCAAAGTACATGACCAAGGTTGAACTTAAAGGCTGGAAAACAGCAATCATTGTTGCTTTGATCATTGGAGTCCTGAGCTTCCTGCTTAGCTGGTTGCTGGTTCTCTTACTTAATCTTGCAACGCTTGGCCTACTGTATTTCCTTGGCCTTGGATTTATTATTAGGATCATTGTTTATGCTATTATCATCGAAATCGCTGATAAATTAAGTAAAGATTTTAATACTGTGGGATTCTTACCCTCCCTTTGGTTAGCTATAATCCTTGCCATAGTAGGCGGTATAGTTGATGCGCTTTTATTCTAATAAGTAACTCACAGCACTGCTTTATATAAAGACCGATATTTGTCGGTCTTTATATCTTTTTATATCAAAAGTATTTATAAGTTCAGTATTCATTCCTATTAAGACTCATCGGGTATGATGTCTGATTTTAATATATTTGATCATAAAATAAAATTATGATCAAACTTATAATTACAGATATGGATGGCACTCTGTTGAATGACAAGCATGAGCTGCACCCGGACTTTTGGGAGGTTGAAGAAGAATTACATCAAAAGAATATAATGTTGGCTGTAGCCAGTGGCAGGCAATACCACAACCTTGCTGTAAAATTTGAAAAATTAAAAAACAGGATGATCTTTTTTGCTGAAAACGGCACTCATGTAATGTACAAAGGAAAGGAACTTTATATAAACAAACTTGAAACCGAAGCAGCTCATAAATTAGTCAGGATAGGCAGGGAATTACCGGAAGTACAAATTGTCCTGTGCTGTAAAAATACCGCTTATGTTGAAAGCCGGGAAGAAAAATTTATTTCAGAAATTAAAAAGTATTACGAAAAGTTAGAATATGTTGATGATCTAACTAAAATAGAGAAGGATATCTTAAAAGTAACTATTTGTGATTGGAAAGGTGTTGAAGTTAATAGTTATCATGCCTTTAAAAAATTTAAAGATGTTTACAAAGTGGCTATCGCGGCCCGCATATTTTTAGATATTACCTCAATTACGGCCAATAAAGGGAACGCTATCAAAGAAGTCCAAAAGGAATTGGGAATTGATTCCGGGGAAATCATGGTTTTTGGAGATTACCTCAATGATCTTGAAATGATGCAAAATTTTGAAAACAGTTATGCCATGAAAAATGCCCATCAGAAAATTATCGAAGCCGGCAGGTTTGTTACCAGTTTCGATAATAATGATAATGGTGTTTTGGAAACGATTTGGGAATTAGGCCTGGTAAGTAAAAAGAAAAAGATAAATATTCCTATTTCGGAATAATAATATTGGTCTTGTCCAAACCCGAATTTCCCGTCGCCGGATCAAAAGCGTACACCGCAATTTCATAATTCCCACTTGCCAGACTTACATTCCCGGAAAAAGTACTGGCTTTTCCCTGAATCTTCAGGGGTACAGTCTGTGATTTTTCACCTGCCTTTGTAATAATGGCATTTACTTCATAATTATCTGCATTCCACATACCGCCGGGTGTGATAGGGCAGCCACACATAAGTACAACATTGGCCATAATTGAAATTTGATCACCATCAGATATGGTCTCATGCGTTTGAGGTGCAAGGATATCTACCACGAACCCCGGCACATTAAGTACAATTCCATCACCTACTATATTTTTCCCCGGAAAGATCCATAATTGAGTTGTACTTCTCACTCTGGCCTGTTTTTTATTTACGGGTGCAATGGCCTCAATAGTAACAAATACAGGTCCGTCGATATTCAATATTGCAAGAAATCCAGCGGTGTTTTTATCGGTTATTACATCACCCCGAGATCTTGGTTTTTCCATGATGACGCTTGTTTCTCCCGTACTTCCCCTGGTAATTCCTTCAGCCAGGATTCTCCCGGTAAGATCCTCTTTAACTAAAATTCTTGCTCCTCCTATGGAGCTACCTATAAATTTTGCATCATTGGATTGAACCCTGATCATTATAGAGGTTTCCTGCGCGGCAGCAGAGGTTATAAAAATAAATATGATCAATATAAAATTTAATAATTTATACCCGCGAATCTTCATAGCAGTAATATTTTGATTACTTAACCCGGATTATTCATGAGTAGTTTAGCAGTAGTAATTTCTTAGAGCCGCTTTAGTTTTCTTTTGAATCTGGATAAGTTTTGATCATTTTTCTCCCTGATGGGTGAACCTGGGATAACTTTTCAATACAGTTTTGTTG
>JBGTNH010000070.1:0-36128 GCA_041743165.1 Gillisia sp.
AATAGCACTAAATATTATCAAAATATAACTCAATTTTGTAATTAAATTACAAAAAAATCACAAAAATAAAAAAAGTCAAAAATTTGTAAAACAAGCATTTAAGTTATAAAAAGTGAATTATTACAATATTACAAAAAAAATTAAATTATTTTTTTAATTAAAAATTGAAATCTATATTTTTTATAGTATCATCGCATATATAATTACGAGGGGTATAGGTTTCGGTTATTTTTATATCGTGATGCCGGGCTTGGTCCCTAATTTTTATTACAGGCACATTAAGCAAAAACAGTTCAGTTATTCCAGTATCTTTTAAGGAGTAAAATTGATATTCACTTTTAAAATCCAGGACTTTTTTCATATTGCTCCATTCATCCGAAATTTTCTTAGGTTTCAATTGTTTTTTACCCGCCTTAAAATTATCCTGGCTAAATAAAAAATCTTCCTGGGTTGATCCGTTCAAATGGGTAACTAATAAAGTTTTCAGTTTACCCGGAATGGTTACAATACCATCCTTTCCATTTTTTGAAATATGCCCTGGAACAAAAATGGTATTGTTTTCCAAATCAACATTTTTTACAAGCAACTTTGAAATTTCCGTTCTTCTTATGAAACAAAAGTAAACTGTCAGACATAGTGCCAGGTAGGAGGGATTATGCTCTGCCTGGTATTTAAAAACATCATTACGAACCTTTGCCGGGATCACTTCCCTTTTCTTTTTGCCAACCCTTCTGCGATCTATTCCTGTGGTGGGATTAACGGCAATGTATTCCCTATCTTTCATAAAGGTGGCCAGGAGGTTGCAAAATGCTAAATAGTTGTTACTGGTCCTTGCAGCGCGTTTCTTATAGAAGTAAATGTAATCCAGGAAGTCAAGCACAAATTTTTTATCAAATTCAACCGTGAATAGTGATGTTTTTTTGCGCAGCGTCATATAGTCCTTCATATTCTGGCAATATGAGGTATAAGCGCGTAAGCTATCAGGACGAATTAGCCCATCCTTACATTTTCTTTTTTCCTGCTCAAGATAAAGCTCCATTACTTCCAATAGGGGCCGGTATTCCTTTTTTGCGTAGTCGTGGAGAAACGGGGACCAACCTTCATTTAATTTGATATTTATTTCAGCACAAATCCGCTTAGCGTAGCGTAATCTATTTGAATTACCTGAAACCTTCTTTACCCTTCGCCTAAATCGTTTCATTTGATCACTTCCGGGTTTCCTTACATAAAATACAATACGCCAGTTATCGCCATCAGTGGCCTGAACTTCTGCAGGTACAAAATCAATGAAAGGTGTTTTGGAAAGTTTTACTTTTTGAGAATTTTCCATTTTTTTTTTAGTTGCTTAAAATTGTAAGCGACTAAAAAACGTTTGGCCCAAATTTGGCCCAGGAAAAAAGGCTTTTTAAAGGAAAACCCCCGTGTTTACAGGGGTTTCTGCCTTTGTGTAGCGAGAACGAGATTTGAACTCGTGACCTCCGGGTTATGAATCCGACGCTCTAACCAACTGAGCTACCTCGCCATTTCAACTACTATAGGGAATAAGGTGTGATACATCTATCTTAGCGGCTGCAAATATAAAAACTATTTGAGTTGACACAAACTATAAATTGCGAATTATTTAATTTGTTTTCTTTTTATGTTAACAATTAATATTTATATTGCCCGAAATCTAACCAACAAAGAATGGAAAATAAAGTAAAATACGAAATGGAATTTCCAATACAGGCATCTCCTTCGTTATTATATCAATATATTTCTACACCTTCAGGTTTAAGTGAATGGTATGCAGACAATGTTAATTCCAGGGGGGAACTATTTACGTTTATCTGGGATGGCTCTGAAGAAAAGGCAAAGTTATTAAGCAAGAAGAACGGTGAACGCATTAAGTTTCGATGGCTGGCCGATGAAGATTCTCCATATTATTTCGAAATAAGAATTCAGGTAGATGAAATCACCAAAGATGTTTCCATAATGATCACCGACTTCGCCGAAGAGGATGAAATTAATGAAGGGAAAATGCTTTGGGAGAATATGATCTCAGATCTTAAATCCATTCTGGGTTCAGTATAAAATACATTATATTAATAGTACCTTTGCCCTGTTTATTAAAAAAAAACAGGGCTTTTTTATGATTAATTTGAATGGGGTTATCCTGAGCCGGTATGAGGCAACTTTATCCATAAATAACCGGGGTTTTACTTATGGTGATTCGGTTTTTGAAACGATACGGGTTATTAATGGAAAGATTATTTTCTGGGAAGATCATTACTTTAGGTTAATGGCCTCCATGAGGATCATGAGAATGGAAATCCCATACAATTTTTCTCCTGAATTTCTGGAAGACAAGATCAAAAAAATAATAGAAGCTAACCAACTGGAAGATTCAGGAGCCCGTATAAGGTTTACGGTTTACCGCCTGGAAGGGGGTTACTATACTCCCCAAACACGTGATATAGGTTATATCCTGGAAGCGTACAAAATAGAATCTTCTTTTTATTTGCTTGATCAGGATGCCTATGAAGTTGAACTATTTAAAGATCACTATGTGAACAGTGGACTACTTTCCACCATCAAAACCAATAATAGAGCGGTAAATGTGCTTGGTGGTATTTACGCCACAGAAAACGGATATCAAAATTGCCTGCTTCTTAATGAAAAGAAGATGGTAGTAGAAGCTCTAAATGGAAATATTTTTTTAATTAAAGATAAAGTAATAAAAACACCGCCTCTACAAGAGGGGGCTTTGAACGGAATAATTAGAAAACAACTCATATCCATAATTAAACTGACAGATGGTCTGGAACTTGAAGAAGTCGCAATTTCACCTTTTGAGCTTCAAAAAGCAGATGAACTTTTTATCACAAATGTTATGGTGGGTATTCAACCCGTTACGAAATACCGTAAAAAAGAGTATAAAACCAAAATAGGGGGGGAGTTGCTTGGTAAATTAAATGTCAAGGCAAGACTTGGCTAATTATAACTTGGATTTTCAGGGGCGTTGGACCACAACATATAATCTCCTCCTAATTCCCTCATCTTATCTTTCCAGAAAGACCGATAGGGTCTTTCAATAATATCTTTGGCGTCCTGGTGAGTAGTAATGATCCATGCATTGGAATTTAATTCATCTTTTAATTGTGTACCATCCCAGCCTGAATAGCCAAGGAAAAACCTTATCTGTTTTTCTGATATAAGATCTTTGAGAATTAGTTCTTTTACGGCATCAAAATTCCCTCCCCAATAAATGCCGTTTGCGATTTCTATACTTTCAGGAATAAGGTCTGGCACCTTATGGATAAAATATAAATTATCCTGTTCAACCGGACCCCCGTTATAGATCTTAAAGTTTTTGTTGAGTTCCGGAATAAGTTCTTTTAACGTAAAATCCAGAACCTTATTCAGGATAAATCCTATGGAACCGGTTTCTGAATGTTCTGCGAGCAGGATCACAGATCTGTTAAAAGATGCATCACCAATAATAGATGGTTCGGCGACCAAAAGGAGGCCTTTGGCTGGTTTTAGTGCTATCATAGTTGCATTCTTTATTTAAATCTAAAGATTTATTTAACCATATCAAATATTTTATCACAATTTTAAACAAAAAACCCTTCCCTTAACCTAAGAGAGTCACAAAAAAGCTGGAACACTTGTTGGGATTATTTATGAATATAGAACTTTAATTTCGAGAAATTATTAGTTTTAAAATTATTGATATGTGATATCCTCTAAATATAGCAGGTGAAAATTTGGGATGTTAAATAAGACCCTATTTAAAAGTCATGAGCCCGGTAAAATACCGAGCTCATTTATAAAATTGCTATAATTTTAATTTCTAAATCCTGGAAGCCAGTCCAGCGCTGAAAAGGTTTAATTCTAATAGCTTTTCATTTGTCCTTTCCGCTTTTGCAACTGACGTTCAAGATCTTTTATCGTCTCTGCGACCGCTGCCTCGTAAGATTCTTCATTTGATTCAGCAAAAATATTTTGTCCCGGGCCACTTAAACTTATATTGCATATGTGTCCTTTCGGGGCCTGGGGTTCTTCTTTTTTAAAGTGAACTTCGCCACTTATGATCCAATCATATCTTTCTTCAAGTTTATTAAGTTTCTTTTGTGTAAAACTTTCGAGGGTTTCGCTTTTATCAACTTTATTATATTGAAATAATGTATCCATAATTTTTTAAATTTAATTTAGGTCAAGGAAATCAATTTACTGCTAAGAGACAAATTTATTTGTTTTAATTTATGTTAGATTTATGATTATCTTAATCCTAGTAAGTAACATTCTGTCCATGATGTAAGTTAGGAGTAGAATGGCTATTGTAGTGTTATTTTTTGTAATTTAATAGGTGGCAAATGCTAATACTAAATATTACGCTATGAAAAATTGCAGATTCATCCTTAATTTTCGGCAAATATTAGTTCAGGGAAATTTATTCCTGGTATTGTTAATTATTGTTGGGTGTGGTACGCCCCGAGAGAAGTTTCCAGACCCTCAGAATTTTAATGAATTAAAAAGTCTTGTGGAATCCCGGGAGTTCTCTATCGCATTTCAATGGGCACAGCCTCAGGGAGGTGGATTGGTAGACCTTATGTCAAATCCCAATTACCTGAGATTTAATGGCGAAGAAGTTGACATTTTTCTACCATATTTTGGTATTCGTCATTCCGGAGGCGGTTATGGCAAATCAGAAGGAATAAATTACCGGGGAGAGCCTTTAAAATTAAGGATTAGTGAGGACCGCTCAAAAAATAATATCCTGATTCAGTTTGAAGGTAGACAGGGAAGCGAATTGCTCTTTTTTCAACTCACTTTATATGAAAATGAAAAGGCCTTTTTAAATGTCTCCAGTTCTGAAAGAACAAATATAAATTATCAGGGAGGGAATGTGAAGTCGACTCAGGATGTTTCTGAGCGGTAAGGATAACTTTCACAATATTATCTGTTATCTTTTCTATTTTACATAATATAAATTATAGGACAATTAATTTATGTATTTCTCTGGTAAATAGTGGTTGTGATATCCAAATTTATATCCAAGCCCTGACTAGCTCCTATGTTAAAGAAAGCGGCAAATGAAAAAACATGAAGAAATTTTCGAGTATTTCCATATTGCACGTGTATTAATATATTTTTATTTGTTTTATTTGTAACAATCCTGGTAAACCTCAAAAAAAATAAAGAAGTTCGCCCGGTGTAGATAAAATTCAGCCTTAATGTCCACAAAATTATTTTATGCTTAAAAGAGAAATCTCCAAATGGGATTTGGTTCTTTTAATGATCAATAGCACAATTGGTGCAGGAATATTTGGTTTGCCCTCACAAGTATACAGACTGATTGGAATTTACAGTATACCAGCCCTGATTTTTTGCACGGTTATCGTTTTTATACTTGTAATGAACTTTGCTGAAGTGGCCAGCAGGTTTCATAAGACTGGCGGACCATATCTTTATATACTTGAAGCATTCGGAAAGCTTCCTGCTTTTGTTATTGGCTGGCTGATACTTATCACAAGGGTCGCAACCTATGCAGCTCTTATCAACCTTATGGTTACTTATCTGGGATATTTTAATCCACTTGTACTGGACCCGGTTTACAGGTTCAGTTTAATCATTGGAATTACTTTTCTTTTCACATGGGTAAATTATCTGGGGATTAGAAATTCAACCAATCTTACCAATTTTTTATCTGTAGCCAAGATACTTCCCTTGTTGATATTTGTAATTGTAGGACTGTTTTTCATTAATACCAACCTTGTGCGGGCAGAACAAACCCTTCCCGACCTTACAGACTTCACATCATCTGTGCTCATACTTATCTTCGCTTTTACAGGATTTGAAGCTGTTCTGGTGAATACGGGTGAAATCAAAGATCCTCGTAAAAACATACCTTTTGCCCTTATTCTTTCATTATCTTTTGTAGCCATTTTTTACTGTCTTATCCAATTTGTAAGTATTGGAACCCTCCCGGGGATGGAAAACTCAGATAAACCCATTACAGATGCTGCCAGTCTTTTTATGGGACCTGCCGGCGCTATCCTTATTACCCTGGGTGCAGTTGTTTCTATTGGCGGTACTTTGAATGCCGTAATGCTTATAGGTTCTCGCTTACCATATGCTTTAAGCGAAGAAAAACAGTTTCCCGGTTTCTTTTCCTATTTACACAAAACAAACCGTACTCCGGTTTACTCTCTTTTTATATTCTCGGCCGTTAGCATAATTGCCTCTCTTACAGGGTCTTTCATTTATGCAGTATCAATTAGTGTAATAAGTAAAGTGCTTATCTTTCTGCTGGTCTGCGCAGCAATGATAAAACTTCGGCAAACACCTAAAGGAGAAACCAATTATTTCAAACTTCGTTACTGGAAAACATCTGCAGTTCTGGGGATAATAGCTTCCCTGGGTTTATTAATGAGCTCTGAGCTTTCAGATTTCATGGATGTTTTTTATGCGGTTATCGTCGGATTGTTAATATATTTCCTGTATAAATTCTCCAGCAATAAAAAATAAAGACGACTCTATTTATCTTCATTAAATGGTTTAAATAATCAAATAAAAATGTTGACAATCAATAAGTTAACTTTTAATTCCATATCTTTAAAAACATATATAAAATTTGAGAATTGAAGATTATTTTTTCCATAGCATTATTGCTATGTGTTTTTACAGTACAAAGTCAGAAATTTGATCTAAAACATGATCATACCAATATACTTGTCTCTAATCTTGAAGTAAGCGCTAAATTTTATTCTGATATACTTCAACTCACAGAACTGGATACTCCATGGGGCATCAACCCCAATGTAAAATTCTTTGCCATAGGTAATGGTCAGCAAATCCATTTAGCCAGAGTTCCCGAAGATTCAATTAAAAACAACAAAATTACCCATCTGGCGTTTAATGTAATCGAATTCGATTTATATCTGGAGTTTCTTATCAATCAAAACATCGGTTATTCCGATTTTTCCGGAAATATTTCAGGTATTCAGGTCAGACCAGATGGCGTAAGGCAAATATATCTTCAGGATCCGGATGGCAACTGGATTGAAATCAATGAGGCAAAATATTAATATGAGGATTAAATATCTCTGATGAAAATTATATTTTGTCTATTTCCTTAATTAATGGATATATAATCTAAACTCTTCTCTTATTACATTTATGATTACTAATCATATGAAAATCTTTTAAAACGTTAATCAATTACTAAAAACTGTTAATAAAATTTTAAACTTTTAAGTAATTTTGACTCCTTATGATCAACGGGAAGAAAAGTATGACTGAGAGAATATCGATATTAATCTGGAAAAAATTTTTTCGAAATTCAGTTAATATTGTACTGTTTTTTGGGATTAGCATACTTGCTATTTTCGTTATATGGTTAGAATTAAAGCTTGGTCTTCTAAGTAATCTTTGGAATACTTATTATTAGTGAAATAATTTTTTATTCTTTTTATTTTATCTTCCCGGCCGCAACTCTTGTGAGCAGGCTTGTTACTTTCATTAAAATAATTTTTTTTAAATAAAAACTTTTTGTTTTTAAAGTAATAAGGTGCTTATCACGCATCTACTTTTCTTTATCTTTCAGAAACAAAAAATCCATTACCTATTTCAGGAAGATATTGCTTATAATATTTTATGAAAAGTTTTACGTATTACCTCACCCTTCTGGTTATAAGGATGAAGGGTATAAAATCTGAATTTTCCAAAGATCCTTTAGATTACATGCGTTTGAGAAAAGCAGACATACATTCATTTGAACATTCAGGTTCCAGACAATTTCACATTAAAGATTCCCTGATCACGGAAATTGGAACCGGTTCCTCCAATAGACTTATAATATATATTCATGGTGGCGCTTTCATTTATGGACCTGCAAAACATCACTGGGATACTGCACAAAAACTCGCAGCTGAATCTGATAGCAAATTATGGATGGTTGACTATCCCAAAGCACCTGAAAATAAAATTGGTGTAATTTCATATAATATTGATTCCGTTTTTGAGAATGCCCTCAAATTATATGGAGAACATAAAATTATATTGACCGGTGATTCTGTAGGAGGTACCCTGGCCATAGCTCTCACTCAAAGAATTATTAAAAACAGCGCTCCCCCACCCTCTTTTGTTATCCTTATCTGTCCTGTTATGGATTGCTCATTCCAAAATGATATGATTGATTCTCTTGATCCTCACGATCCTATGTTATCCAAAAAAGGTGTCCTAAGTGCAAAAAAAATGTGCGCGGAAAATGGCAATCTGGATGATCCAATAATTTCGCCTATCAATGGAGAGTTTCAGGGTTTTCCTAAAACCCTCCTTTGTATTGCTGAAAATGATATTACCTCTCCAGACCAGGAAATATTAGTGGTAAAACTTAAAGCTGCTTTGGTAGATCACAAGGTCATAAGGGGTAAAGGAATGCCCCATATATGGCCGCTGCTACCCGTTATGAAAGAAGCTAAAATGGCAAGAAAGCAAATGATCACAGAAATTAAAAGTACTTTTCATTGAACATTCAGGATAATCAAGGATCCAATGGGAATTCAATTGAGTTTTTCTACAGGATCATTTTTTACGGCAGCCCGATCTGAAAACCTTTTATACATCACGAGTTTTTTGCTGGTATTTATGAAGTATACACCGGTAAGAAGCACCACGGCTGCAATAACAGACTGCGTGGTAATTTGTTCATTTAAAAAATACCATCCCAGGATAAGGGCAATTATAGGGTTTACATAGGTGGAAGTAGCGACTTTTTCGGGGGAGACTGTCTTCAGTAAATAATTAAATGAAGTAAATGCAACTATACTTCCAAAGATGATCAGGAGAATCATAGAGTATTGGGTAGGTGCGCTCCAGGTATTGGGAAGACTCCATGTTTCACCCAGAAGAAGACTTCCCAAAAACAACATTATTCCTCCTGAAAGCATCTGATATGCGGTATTAACGAAATAATTAGCGGGAAGATCTGCTTTTGCTACAAATAAACTTCCATATGCCCAACTTAACATCGCCAGGAATATCATCCCCATTCCAAGAATTGAATTTTCCTGACTTATAATTTCCTTTTGGCTTACCAGTAAATAAATCCCTATAATACCCAATACTACTCCAACCAGGGACATTGGCTGTATTTTTCTTCCATCCAATATCCTCATTAAAATTAAAATAAATAAAGGTTGGGCAGAGATCTCCAGAGCTGCAAACCCGCTATCTACATATTTCAGGGCCCAAACCACAACTCCATTACCAAATGTTAGAAATAAAAATCCACTAATTGTGGTATTTACAAGTTGTTTACGAGAAATACAAAGGTTTATTTTAAGGATTCGACACAGACCAAAAATGAGAAGTCCGGCAACTATAAACCTTATAGAGGCCAGCATAAATGGAGGAAGTTCTGTAACTGCTATTTTATTTAAAAGATAAGTGGATCCCCAGATGATATATATAGAAAAAAAAGCAAGGATAATTATGATTGTTTTCCGTGATGGATTCATTGATCGTTCTTAAGAAGAATATAGTGCAATATTAAGTATTAGTTCGGTAGATGTGACTCTTTTGAAATTAAGAAACCTATTTATTTTTTAAGAACATGAGAATATCTGGCATTTAAAAATTCAAGTTTTGGAGTGATATAGGTTTGGCAAAAAGGTTTGACCGGATCCCTGACATAATAATTGCGAAATTCCTCTGCTGAGGGTTGAAATTTACAAAAAGGAAGAACTTTGGTAATTATCTTTTGGGAAAGTTCCTTATTCATAGTATTAATCATCTCATAGGCCCTCCTCTCCTGCTCTAATGTGAAAGTATAGATGGCAGACCGATATTTATGTCTCAAATTGTGCGCCGCAGCACTACTGTGTGTTTCAAGATGAATCTTTATGAGAGTTAAAGGATTAACAACTGCAGGATCAAAATGAACCATGACCGCTTCAGAAAATTTGTCATAGGGTTTAAAGGAGGATACAAATCCCTGGTCTACATCAACCACACCATTTATCACCTGGAATACTGCTTCTGTGCACCAATGACAACCTCCTCCAAACGCAATTTTTTCAGAAGTTAATATTTCCAATAATTCGATTTGTAAAAATTATTTCCCGACTACAGGGATCTTAATAAAGGATTCAGTCCCTCTTGCATGGTGAATCTTATTGTTTGCAACGACTCCTTCAGATTCACTGTAATTATCTCCTCCGGTGTTTAAATTCCTGGCAAACCTTGGAAAATTACTGCTGGATATCTCAATTCTCAGGCTATGACCTTTTTGAAAATAATTGCTGGTAGACATGGGAGTAAGTTCAAGTTGATAAACTTTCCCCTCTTCCATAAATACCTCCTTATCATAGCCTTCACGGTATCTGGCTCTTTGAATGGTTTCATCCAGGTTATATGCGGTACCATCAGGTGCCACATCAATAAGCTTTATGGTAAAATCTGTATCCCTTGCATCTGAAGAAACAAAGAGAGTGGCTTCAATAAATCCTGAAACTTCTACTCCCTCTTTAAAAGGTTCTGTGGTATAAACAAGAATATCTTCTCTTTTTTGTTGTTCCTGCTGGTCAAAAGCCCCACCCTGAACAGCATTTCCAGTACAGCAAACATTTCCTCCCAGAGATGGGACCGGAGCCATAGGATCATAAGTAAAAGCATCTGGGGTTTCTTTTGCGCCGGGACGTTTGGTGCTCAATTTCCCATTACCAACTGTATTTGCATTCCCATTGCTGCTTAAGTAATAAGTCGTCATTTTTGCCTTTTCGGGAGGCCAGCTATCAGCTGCCTGCCACTTATTACTTCCCATAGTATAGTATTGTACTTTTGGTGTTTTTTCTTTAAAATTATTTTGTTCATCCTTTAGCCAAAGATCAAACCAGGAATAGATTTGTTCATCATAATTAAGCCTTGCATCACCCACACTGCGTTCACCAACAATAGTGTTTTCTGTTGCCCTTGTAAAAGCGCAATGTAAAGTTGGAGCAATCACTAAATATTGGTTATCTCTTACCTTAGGATCACTACTGTTATTTCTTACATGGTTATAAAGAGCAAGATTTGGACTTACTCCTACATCATACCAGGAGACAAACCAGAAGCCAGGGACACCCAAATCCATTGTATCGTGGAAAAGACCCCCTTGGAACCATGCTGAATCGTTGGGTTTACGCACCACCATATTATCAAATATCTCCTTTTTTCCATTTATATTTTTTAGCATATCCTGGATAGGGAGATGTTGTAAGGCTTCAGCCATATCAACCGGAGGATTCTTTGGAGCAAGGTCATAGAACCTTGAAATTCGCAGAAGATCTTCCTGTGTGGCACCTTCAGGGATTCTTGGCTTGAATTTATCATGCTCTACCCCATATAACCATGAAAAGAATAAAAGTTGCTCTACTCCTCCCCGGTACCAGTTACCCTGTTCCTGGAATTTTCCAATTTTCCCCACTCCTGCACCAAAGGCCTGTGGCACCATAGCGGCGTGAGAGGGATGATCCAGGGCGCCCACTGCCATTTGCCATTCGGCGGTTGAAGAGCAACCTATGGTCCCTATTTTTCCGTTTGACCATGGTTGATCTTTCATCCAGGTAAAGGCGTCATAACCATCTGTAAGAGGGGTTCCCAAAATATCCCATTCGCCCTCAGAAAAATATCTTCCCCGCTCGTTCTGAGCTACAAAAGCGTATCCACGTTTTACAGCTTCCAGCGCCTGTTGCGCTGTTCTGGTGGTTTGTTTTCCATCCTGCCATGGATTAAAATTATAAGGAGTTCTCGAAAATATTATGGGAACTTTTTCATCTGTTTTGGGCCGGTAGATATCTGTCATTAGCCTGATGCCATCGCGCATGGGCATCATGACTCTTTGATCAATAATAGCAATTTCTTCCAGTTGTTGGATTACATCGTCCTGTGCATTTGTTGGTGCGCCTGCAAAAAGAAAAATAAATATAAATGAAAGCAAAAAGGTTCTTCCGGTCATAGGGTACATTTTAAAAAATAAATTTTTTAAATGTAAGTAAAAATGCTTTAAAATGATTTAATTAATTCTCTCCATCTCTGCTATCTTCATTAAATAAAAAAAGGAGTCAAACCGTAGTTTAACTCCTCTCTCCAATAATTATAAAATGTTTTTAAATCTTTTTAACCCTCACCGCGTTCATGCCTTTCATACCGCGTTCCAGTTCAAAAGTAACTTTATCATTCTCTTCAATTTCATCAATAAGGCCACTTACATGTACAAAATATTTTTCCTGGCTCATGGTATCGATAATAAATCCAAAACCTTTGGAATGATCAAAAAATGATACTTTCCCCTCTTTATCTTTCTTATTATCTTCCTCTTCACCTTCTTCTTTCTTAGGCACACCTAAAACGATATCATCTGCATCTACTTCAATTTTATTAGAAGGATCTGGTGGAGTATCTGTGAGATTTCCATATTCATCAACATAAGCTATATCAAAATCGCTGCCTTTTGGACCTGATTTGCGCTCCTCCTTTTTCTTTTTCTTTTCCTCCCGTTTCTTGGCGCGTTGTTTTTCCTTTTCAATTTTATTAAATGTTTGCTGCGATTTAGCCATATTTACCTGTTATGTTTTAAGTGGTTCGGATACAAAGATAAGATTTTGGATCTAATTATTTTAAAATGTTTTATTAACACGAAATCTTATTTTCGGTCATTTATACCCTTGCAAGGGTTATTAAGTTTTTAACCTCTTCAAACTTAAAGGTTTTTAATCGAATCCCGCAAACCAAAAATCGGAGAAGTCATTGCAAGTGTTCTCATCGAGCCTATATCTGTAATAAAGAGATGTATATTTTCCAAGATCTTCTTAAATAAAATTAAAAAAATTTCCAAAAGGAGGTGTTTTTCCCTAATATATGGATTGTGAGAAATTTAGACTGAACCGGATTCTACCTGTTCAATTTAGCATTTTAACACATTATTAGAATAAAACGGTGTATTATTTCATAATATTGATAATACATACCAAAAAATCAGAAACCAATATGAAAAAATTAGCTTTTATTTTCGCATTAGTAGCAATGGTCTTCACGAGTTGTGATGACGGTTCCAAAAATCTCGCGGAAGAACACGATCAACTTATGAGAGATAGTGACAGTATTCAGAGAGTTCATTCTGAATTACAGTCCAATCTTCAGGCGCTGCGCGCAGAGCATCAAAGTCTGTCTCAGGAATTATCCACGCGTGCCATTGAAGACTCCACCTGGCTTGAGGACCTTGCACAACATGAAGTACTTCTTCAAAAACATGAAGGCATGCTAAAAGGTCATGAGCAAATGATCCAGGGTCATAATGAATTGAGAAATAATTTCAATAGTCTTTCAAATGATGAGAAAAGATCTCAGTTGGATGAAATGAAGAATGTTCATGATCAAATCGAAGATGATCACGATACTATAAGAAGTGAACAGGAAACGATGAGAGATGAGCACGAAAATATTCGTGAAAATTGGAGGGATCAGGAAACTGAAACTACAGATACCAACTAAGCAATCAAATATAGTGTTAATTGAATAAAGGCTCGCCATTTGGTGAGTCTTTATTTTTTATATCAACCGGTAACTTTATGCTGTTTGAAGCTCCAGATTTTTTCTGGATTTCCTATAGAGGAAGGATGTGAAAATATTTCTTTTTGCAAAGCGAAATTGCCTGTCTGCATTTATAAGTTTTATAAATAAACTGCGATTCACTCCAAAATATTCATAGGTCGTCCCATCAGTAAAAGAAATTTCCAGCACATTTCCTTTATGCTGAAGATCTGAGATACCGGCTTCAGATGTGGTAATATTATATTCTGCAAGATTTGCTGCTTTGGTTTCGGGAGCAATGCTCACAAGGAAATGATAGGCATCAATGATGGTGCGGCTTTTAATTTCGGCCTCCTCTCCCCTTTCATCCCCGGGTAGGAATTTATCAGGATGCCATTCTTTTACAAGGTTTCTGTAAGTATTTTTAATTTGCTTAAGATCTATATCCTTTTCAATGCCAAACAGTTTCTTGTATTCATTTACACGCTTCATCTATAACTTTTTAAAATAAGGCGCGAAATTACATCATTTTTTGAGATATTAAGAGAGTTTATTTAAGGGGATTTAATGGATTAATTTTATCAGTTAATCCTCATCGCCGTCAAGAACAATGATATCAGCATCTGAATCCTGGTCCTTGCTTATTAAAGATGCATAGAATTCAAGGTCAAATTTGGTATTTCTAAAATGTTGTCCCAGCCATTGCTTTGCCTCAGAAAGAGAATAGTGGTAAACTTTTATATCAGGATAACCAGGGGACCTGTCCCTGGATTCATTAATCCCAATCTCTACCATTCCAGTAGTCTCATCGTAATAAACATATTTTGCATATAAATTATGCTTTACAAGTTCAATAAAATCAGGATGTAACATGCAAGTGCTACGGCATTCCTCTACAAACTTATTAATTAAGCGGTCAAGTTTAACTCTTATCTCTTCTTCTGTAAGGTAGGTTGCCATGAAAATAGTTTTTATAATGGTTTCCTTTCAAATATAAATATTCAATATAAGAATATATAAACAAAAGGCAGATAAGATTACAAGGTATAAAATGCTAAATTGAAAACCAGGCCAGGTTAAATAGATTGCAGGTATAATTGTTCCACCTTTTCACGGGCCCAGGAAGTTTTACGTAAAAACTTAAGGCTGGAATTAATTGATGGATCCAGGGTAAAACAGCGTATATTAATTCTCTCACCCAAACCTTCCCAACCATATTTTTCCACAAGAAATTCCAGGATTTCTGCGAGTTTCTTCCCGTGGAGTGGATTGTTTGGTTGTATTTTATCCGGCATTTTTAAAGGATTTTAAATAAAAGTTATATTATTTCCCCAGATGTAATCATTAAATCTTAGTGATCCTTACTTTTTTCTTTTTCAATTTTGAATTGCTAAGAAGATCGATAAGACTATCTGCCCGGGCTTCCGGAACGGCAACAAAAGCACAGTCGTGTTTTAATTCAATATTGCCCAGGTCTTCTTTTTGAAGTCCCCCCGCTTTCAAAAACAATCCGGCAATATCTCCTTTGGAAATCTTATCTTTCCTTCCGCCGGAAATAAATAAGGTATTCCATTTAATACTTTTATGCTCTGCAATTTCAGAAATTGAGGATGCCAGATCTTTTTCTATAAAATCGGGAAGCCTTTCCTCCTTCCAATGTAACACATAGGCAATTCCCTGTTTATTCATTCTGGCAGTTCTTCCATTGCGATGAATAAATTCCTGTTTGGAATGAGGTAACTGATAGTGAATGATGTATTCGATTTCGGGCACATCAATTCCTCTTGCGGCAAGATCTGTGGCAAGTATCAATTTGCTTGTACCATTCCTGAATTTAATTAAAGACCGTTCCCGATCCTTTTGTTCCATCCCGCCGTGAAAACATTCCAGATGTATCCCCCGGGAATTTAGATATGAATAGACTTCATCAATGCTGTCCTTATAGTTGCAAAAAACGATTCCCGGTCGGTTTTGCTGGCTTTTAATCAATTTTACAAGAGTTTCCAGTTTATCTTTATGAGGACTGCTTATGGTTTTTATCTCTAAAAGGGATTCTTTCTCCCCGAGATAATCAATATAAACAGGATCTTCTACGCGTGCAAAACGTGGAATGTCAGCCTGTTGGGTTGCAGAGGTAAGTATTTTTTTTTGTAAAAAAGGTAAAGAGGCAATGATCTCACTCATCTCGGCTTCAAAACCTGTTTCCAGCGATTTATCAAATTCATCCAGCACAAGCATTTGTAAATGTTGTATAGAGAATGTTTTACGACGAAGGTGATCGCCAACCCTACCGGGGGTACCTATTAAAATAGCCGGGGGTTGGCTGAGTTCTGTTTTATCTTTGGCAAAAGCCCGGCCTCCGTAAACTGCATTTATTTTAAATCCAGATCCCATTTCCCGGGCAACCTGTTCTATTTGAATAGCAAGCTCCCGTGAAGGAACCAGGATAAGAGTTTGGACCTCCTTTATTTTGACGTCCATTACCTTAAGAAGAGGAAATAAAAAAGCCAACGTCTTCCCTGTACCGGTAGGAGATAGTAAAACTACATTGGCATTCTTTTCAATTGCTGCAATTGCTTCCTTTTGCATGGAATTAAGATTTTTAATTCCAAGTTTTTCAAGAATGGCCTTTTGATCTTTAATAATTATTGACATGCTGCAAAAGTAGGCTTTATTAAGGACCAAAACCCGATCCATAATTTCATGATAAAATTACAGCTAATCGGCAGGCCGACATTTTACCAGTCTATTGGCTTGTAATCTTTTAAAAATTTGCCACACCAGTGTTTTCCGGTATTAATCCCATCTATAAGCGGATCAAGGACACGTGCTGCTCCATCTACAATATCCAGTGGTGGTTGAAAATCGTGAATTTCAGTTTTTCTTTTTGATAGTTCAACAGGATCTTCATCGGTAACCCATCCTGTATCCACTGCATTCATATATATTCCGGCCCGCGCAAATCCTGATGCAGAAGTATGGGTCAACATATTCAATGCAGCTTTGGCCATATTTGTATGTGGATGCCGGTCTTCTTTTTTAAATCTCTGGAATTTCCCTTCCATTGCCGAAACATTGATAATGTGTTTCTTGCCAGTATTTTCCTTTTTCATCAGGCCGGCAAGCCTGTTGCAAAGAACAAATGGAGCTACTGCATTAACCAATTGAACTTCTACCATTTCTGCTGTTTCAATTTCTCCCAATTTAAGCCTCCAGCTGTTGGTTTTTCTTAGATCTACCTGCTGAAGGTCGGCATCTAACTGCCCTTCCGGGAAAACTTCTTTAACTGAAAGGGAATTGTCAAAACTATAAGGGATCTGTGATAGTTGTGCTGAAGCTCTTATTCCTATCCCCGGCTCAGGCCCATGCCAGCTCACCGGAAGATTTTTATTATCTCCTGCCCTACCGGAAAAACCTTTCAATTCCTGAAGACAATTCATGTGACCCTGTAAAAGATCCTGTGCTCTCAAAGGTAATTCATGAAAAGGAAGGTTTTCTTTATCCATAAGATGCTGGTAGAATCCTGCAGGCCTTCTTACTGTTTGGGCTGCATTATTGATAAGGATATCCAGGCGATCGTATTGTTGCTCAATATAATTACAAAAGATCTCCACACTAGGAATATGCCTCAGGTCCAGCCCGTGGATCTTTAACCGGTGGGACCAGTCCATATAATCGTGCTCTTTGGAAAATCGTATGGCAGAATCTGCAGGAAATCTGGTAGTAGCCACCACAGTAGCGCCGGCCCGCAGTAAGATCAATGTGATATGATAACCAATTTTAAGTCTTGATCCTGTGACAACCGCCACTTGTCCCTCAAGATCTGTGGTTTGAAAGCGTTTGGCATAATTAAAATCACCACATTCCGTACACATGGCATCATAAAAATGATGTAGTTTGGTGTACATGATTTTGCATACATAACAATTTCTGGGAGATTTTAGTTCCAGGTCTCGTTCAGGTAATTCAGAAGGAGCAATGAGTAGGGGTGCTTCAAAAATAACAGCTTCCCGGGCACTCCTTATTCCGGTTTCTTTACGGGCATGTTTATCCTTTTCCCTTTGTTTTCTCTTTGCTGCTTTTATTGCATCTTTTCTCCTTCTGGAAAATTCTTCCTTTGAAGGCCGGGATAACAGTCCTGCGGCTGTCATTAGTTCTATTCGTTGGGCTTCAGGCAATTCAAATAACTGGTTGGTATCGCTTACCAACAGGTTTAAAACTTCTATACAGGAATGTATTTGTTCGCTTGTAAGACCTGTACTTTCATCATCCTTTTCAGGTTTCATTCTATCAATTTTGAAGGATCAAATATAACTTTTATAATGAAGTAATAAGCCAGGTGAAAAAAAATGTATCACAGTATTTTGAAGTAAAATAATTTTTAATGTATGATTGATATTGACCTATTTAACTGATTAAGGTCATATTTTAACTCATTGATATTATATAAATTGCCGAAGGAAAAATTTAATCACTGTCTTATGAAAACTACGCGGGAATTAGCAAAAGAAGAAACCCAAAAAAAGCTTGTAGCCAATTTACAGGAACTTTTGGTAAAGAATTATGATGCGAATAAGGGTTTTAAAAAAGCCGTTAAGGAGGTAAAAGACTCTGAATTAAAAGAATATTTTAAAATTCAGGCTTTCCAACATCATAGATATGCCACGCAACTGGATAAACTCATACATTCCTTAAATCACACCCCTATTGAAGAAGGAAGTACGGTAGGAAGATTTCACAGGATATGGATGGATGTCTTAAAAACCATTACCGGAAATGATGACAAAACCATTTTTGAAGAATGTAAAAGAGGGCAAACAGCCACAATGAAGGAATATAAAGAAAAACTCAGGGATCAAAGATTTCCACCAGAGATAAAGGAAACCTTGAAAAAGCATCTGGTGGAACTTGAACTTACACTGGAAGAAGTAAAGGAAATCAAAGACCTGAAAAATTAATCCAAAACCGGCTTTAAGCCGGTTTTACTATAGAATGCTGATACGATTCAAATAATTATTTTTTAACAGGAACCATATATACCGGGATCTCTGTTTTTTCAAGCACTTTGGAGGCCACTGTTCCCATCAATAATTTCTCTAAGGCTGAATGGCTGTGAGTTCCCATCACAAGAATATCAGCACACCATTGCTGGCTGTATTCCAGCAATACATTAGCCGCATCTCCTTCAGCCAGGTGGGTAATAACATCCGGATCGTTCAAATGTGTTGCCGCAGAACTTAAATAGTCCTCGGTCACTTTATGCATTTCATTTATCATTTCAACATCAAAAGCTCCGGGATCATAGCCTTCATATCCCATAAATGTAGGGTATCGCATGCCGTAATGAGCAATTTCAGACATAACGTGGATCAAACAAACTTCTGCTCCCATTAATTGGGCAAGTTCATGGCCGGCTTCTGCTACCTTTTGAGATGAAGGATTGTAATCTATAGCGATAAGAACCTTTTTCATTTTTCTGAAGTTTTATACATTAAAAATAATATAAAATTGTGACTTAACACTTGTTATTTAAGGCAAGGGTGTCAATGGATTTGTTTTATCAATAAAAATGAATGCATCATATCTTTCAGGCAGTACACTGGGAACATAATTACCGTCTTCGGCTGAAGGATTATAAATTACACCTATTGCTCTGTGGCCTATGGGCTTTTTGAAATATTCTATTTTACGAAGAGGCTTCATAAAAATAATCTTATTTTCAGGGCCTTGTTGATGAAGTAACCATTCCCATGAGTTTTTTCGTCCTGCCGGAATGTTCATAGTGCGGACTTTTGTTCCCCATGCCGATGCCGCCAGAACTTTTCCACTATTTGTGCCGAACCCTACAATATAAACATCCCCCTCCCCATGTTTCTCTCTCTCCAGTTGACCCACATTCACCATTCCTGCATCTGCCATATTTGTGGCCCGGTCATCACCAACATGCGTATTGTGTTCCCATACAATGATCCGGGAATCGGGTCCATAATGATCCAAAAGATTATTTATGGTTAAAGACATATGCCTGTCCCGAATATTCCAGGAAGCGGAAGAATTCCTTACGGCGGTACGATAATATTTTTCTGCATTTACAGCTACCAAAGTGTTTTGTAAAAGATTTAATGTTTCCTGATTTTCGGTTTGTGAAGTAACGAGGGATTGGACCAGAGATAAAAGTTTTTTCAGTTCTTTTTCACAATTTCCTCCCTTTAAAGTCGCCCTGGCATATTGTTGTTCATTGAAATTATATGGCTCAAAGCAATCAATTACTGCTGTAGCTTGCAAAGCCTCAACAAGGTTGGTATCCTTAAGACTATTATATAGATTATCCAATGATTCCCAGATACCGTAAACATCCACACCATAGAACCCGGCCTTCTCCTCCTCCGGTCTTTGAGAATTCCAGGTCCTGAGCCAGTCAACCAGATCTGCAATTTCCTCATTCTTCCACATCCATTGAGGCCAGCGATCAAAATTGCCAAGCACATTTTGGGCACTTAAATTACCTCCACCTTTTATATGGAGATTCACGGGATAGGCATCACTCCAATCGGCTTCAACAGCAATTATCCTGAAACCTTTATTTTGTATTAATTTTTTACTTAAAGCAGCACGCCAGGTATAGAATTCTGATGTACCATGTGTAGATTCTCCCAACAAAACAATTCTCGCGTTTCCAATTTCTTCCAGAAGCTTATCAAGGTCCTCTTCATTATTAAGTGCATGTATAGCTTCAGCCGGAAATCTGCCTGGTTCCTCATTAGAACCCAAATTTTTAAGGCCATAGGAACATGCCAGAACAGCGATAAGGATTATAAGCAGAAGTATAAAATATCTAATCATGAAAGGCCTTATTTAAATTTCTTCTATTTTTATATAAGATAATAAAATAAGGCAAATCAACCATTGTCATGGCCTTTAAAATACTATTAAAAGGTATTTAAAATCGGTAAAACAGTTCAGAAAATTATCCCTGATTGAAGGATTATTCAGGCCAATGAAATTGAGCTGATAAAGCAGGTGGCGTTTTTTTATACAGGATCAGGAGAGATATTGTAAGGAGATCTTGAATGCGGAGATGAAGTACCGCAGCCGGAATATTTCGGAAATAAGAAATTAATTTTTTACTACAATCATTGTGGCGCGCGCTCCCGTTAGAAGATTCCATTCACTTGAGGTAATAAGTTTTCCGGAATCGTCAAAAACTGAAAAAGCCGCAGTATTTGGTCCTGAGGAACCCTGGTTGAGAGCTTCAATCTCTATAGTATTGAATCCATTCTGCAGTTGGATGAGAACGGGGGTATAATTTGCCTGTAAGTATATATCAGTCGCAACAATTTTTCCATTAAGATAAACTCTTACCCTGTCACCGTCTACATACTGGGCATCCCGGCAATATAATTCTACAATGGGCCCACTGGTAACAAAACTTCCAAGATCCTGCCCCTTTCCATAATCTGCATGGGCCTTTGCATCTTCAGACCATTTTTTTTGCAGGAAGTCACCGGCCGTAAGAAGCTCCTTTTTAGTAACCATTTGAATAGGTTTAGGCTTTCTGGGGTCATCTTTCAATTTGTAATCTTCCCGTGGTGCTGAAGGAATCATCAGGGGAGATCCTGAAGAGACAGGTCTTTCAAAAACCGGTTTTTTAGAGGACGCAGGGATTTCCTGGGAATATCCCAGAAAAGTAAAAAAGATTGCAGAGAGCAACAACACGGCGTTTTTCATATTGCTAAAATAAGGAATTTTTGCTTATTTAGTTTTATCAAAAATAACACCAGTTTTATGTATACGGGAAAAGAGGTTATAATTTTTTATCCGGCAGAGATCTTATTTACCGCAATATTAAGTTGGATGATGGAAGTCCCTGCCCATCCTATATGCATATCTGGCCGTACCAGGATAAATCCATTTTCATGCCCCAGTAATTTCTTTAATTTTTGTGAAGGATCTCTATAGTTGGAATCTCCTATTGTAAGAGAGGCAATTTGATGCGGAAATTGTTTTTTTAATTTGGGGTTGCCAATTATTAGGATTAGGATTTCCAGCGTCAAAAGATCATATAGTCTCCACCTTACAGAATCGGGAGAGAATATTTCAATGTTTGGTAATCTTTTTCCTGCTGAAAGTATTAAAGGATCTGTAATTTCAGAATTTGTATATCTTAAATTGATCATGGTGATACGACGAAGAAATTTCTCCCTTAATCCTGGAACTGAAGTGATTTTCCTCAAAAGGAAAAACGAGACATTCCTTATTGGAAAGGGAACCTGCAGGAAGCTTCGGGTCATAAGATCTGTATAACCTGATACTTTTTCCACAACTGCTTCTTTTCTTTCAGTTTCATAAGAATGCAGCAGCCTCCATTCGTTACCGCCCCTTAGAACGGTGGCTAATTTCCATGCAAGATTATGAGCATCCTGTATCCCGGCATTCATTCCCTGTGCTCCCACAGGACTGTGAACATGTGCCGAATCACCGGCCAGCAAAGTGCGGCCCACCTTAAAACGGGGACTGGATCTTCGGTGGATCTCAAAGGGACTCTCCCAAACTTTTTTAAAACTTCCTTCACCAAGGGTATTTATGACCCATTGATTTATTTCCTCCTCAGAAATTTTTTCTTTTGACCTGGCATTATCAGAATTTGTTTCTAAATGTATGAGTCTCCATAATTCCTGATCAATCTTTATGGCAACTGTTATTTCTCCTTTAGCATTATGAATCCTTGGCCAATGCAATTCGTTCCGCTTATCATTTATATTAACATCGGCCAAAACAGTTCTTACATCATAGGTTTTACCTGGAAAGGAAAGTCCAAGTGCCTGTCTTGTAAAACCTGATGCGCCGTCACAACCCACTACATATTTTCCGCTGATCCTATATTCTCCGTCCTCATTTTTCGCTCCTGCTTCTACCCCACCATTCACCTCTTTTAGGAAAAAAGCAGTAGTATCAAAACGCACCTCACAAAACCCCGATCCTTTTACCGCTTCCAGTAATATTTTTTCAGTTTCACTTTGCTTCAGGATCAACATTCCAGGTTGCTTTGCTTCATTGCTCAGCAATTTAAAATCAAGATGAAAAAGGGTTTTTTCGTTCTTTGCGGTTTTTAATTCCAGCTCCCTTAGCAAATTTCCACGGGAAAGAAATTGCTCTCCTAGTCCCCATTGTTCAAAGATCTCCCTCGTTCTTTGATGAATCACAGGCGCTTTGGAATGTTCACTTATTGAGGACTTCTTTTCGAGTAGTATACTTTTTATGTGGTATTTTGCCAATCCAAGTGCGAGAGACAGGCCCGTGGGACCTCCTCCGATAATTATGACGGAAGTTTCCTGAGATTTTTGCACTTCACATGGATTATTTGAAAGTAAAGAAGATACAAATAATTCAGGGATTAAGAATGATGTTCTATTATAGCATAATCAATCATCCAGGGTATCCCAAATTTATCTATAAGCATTCCAAAATATGAACCCCAGAAGGTATCCTGCAGGTCCATTGTTACCGTCCCTCCTTCGGCAAGTGCTTCAAAGATTCTGTCAGCCTCCTTTTTACTGTCTGTGTTTACTGAAATATGAAAATTATTGCCCTTGATAAATTTATTGCCCATGGACTCCATCGTATCTGATGCCATTAAAAAATTGTTTCCTATTTGCAGGGAAACGTGCATAAGTTTCGTGAGATCACTTACAGGCACTTTGAAAGTTTCGGGCGCGTCTGCGAATCTGTGTATAGCCAGTTCGCCTCCAAAAACAGATTGATAGAACTCTAATGCTTCTTCACTGTTTCCTTTAAAATTCAGATAAGGATTAATAGTGACCATAAATATCATTTTATAAATAACGAAAAAATAAAAATTTCATGTGTATAAACTAAATACATATCTTTTTTCTTACTGCCATAAAAAACAACTGAATTTCGGGTCTTATTCATTGAGCATATTGACCGCAATAACGTAAGATCGCAATTCGCTAATCTTAAGCCCATCTTCACCCCGAAATTTATAAATATCACAAAAGCCATATGTTTTTCGGTTTCCCTCCTTATCTTCATAACTCATACGGCCATCTACGGCAGCATTATCGCCATTGATGATCATAGCATCTACTATAATCTCCAAACCTGAGGTGTTTTTCATCTCATTCATTGCCACGGCCAGATTTTCTCTCCCTCTTATAGTTTTATCTCCTACCATAGTCCAGATAATGTCAGGGGTCGTAGAATCTACTATATAGTTTATGTCATTCTGTATAAATGCTTCATTAAATTTTCTGAGGAATTCTTCTATTGACGTCATAAGTTTTATTTTAGAACCGGTAATTTTGATAATATAAAGTAGTTTTTAGCTATTTTCTATTATGAATTAATTTACGAAATATAATTATACAAGCTGCAGTAAAGTGGGATTGCTGTAGAGAAAACAATGATTATCTTTATGCGGTATAATTCTGTTCGGGGTATCAAGGTTCAGGGATATTCGGCACACTAGATTTTCAATTAATAGATACTTCTTTAAATATATAAAATGCAGATACACCATTTACTGGAACAAAATTCAATAGCAGCCAAATTTTTAGCAGAGCTCAGAGATGTCAACATTCAAAAGGACCAAATGAGGTTTCGACGAAATATAGAGCGATTAGGTGAGATCATGGCATATGAAATTAGTAAGGAATTAATCTATAAAAACACTTCTGTGACCTCCCCTCTTGGAATTGCCGAAACTATGGAGCCTGACGAGGATATTGTGATCTGTTCCATATTACGGGCAGGACTTCCCCTGCACACCGGACTGTTAAGTTATTTTGATACAGCAGAAAATACTTTTATATCTGCATACAGGCATCATATTTCAGAAAAGGAATTTGAGATTAAGGTTGAATATCTTGCCTCACCATCCCTGGAAGGCAAGACCCTTATACTGGCAGATCCAATGCTTGCAACGGGTGGATCTATGGTAACTGTTTATGAAGCTTTAAAACCTATGGAAAATCCATCCAGGATCCATTTGGTATCTGTAATAGGAGCACAAACCGGAGTTGATTTCGTTTCAGGGAAGTTTCCTGAGCATTCCCATTTATGGATCGTGGCAATTGATAAACATCTTAATGACCACGGGTATATTGTACCTGGTCTGGGTGATGCCGGAGATCTCAGTTTTGGTCTCAAGGCTCAAAATTAATTGCCGGAGCGTATGTTTTAAAACCTGAAATGAAGAAAAGTTGTGGCAATTATTCCCACTTTTTAACATATTTCCACAGATTTCTTCTATAATAAAATATCCTTCTAACCAGGAGGTGATCTTCATTACCACATCTTCACGAGTTCCTATGTCCCACGTTATAAGGCATTAAGGAAACATTCCCTTTCCTTAATATCACTTTTTCATTCCTTACTGCCAATCCTTAATCCCGGGTGGCATTATCTTGGCAGCAGCGATAACGGGCATTCGAATAACCAAACCAAAAAAAAACCAATAGCCCGATATTATAAAATCATATATTATGAAAAAGACAATTTTACTTAGTGTAATGTCCATAGCAATGATGAGTTCATGTGTTTCCAAAAAGAAGTATACAGAACTGGAAACTCAACTTTCAAATACGCAGTCTAATTTACAGCGTACAACTATGGAAAAAGAGGAAGCTCAAAGAAAGCTTGATGCTATTGAGGCGAGAGTGGCAGATTACAATGCAAGGATCAATTCCCTTCAGGAATCAAATGATGAAAGGCTGGAGATGAATGATCTTACGGCTATGTCCACCAATAATAAGCGAAAAATGCGTGCCACATTAAGAAATGTGGATCCTGCGCAACTTGCAGAAGCCAGAACTCTGGAAGATTCAATTAACCTTGCTGTTTCTTATAATTTAAAGCAATCTATTACAGATGACGTTGACAGCGATGACATTGATATCACCGTAGATAAAACTGTGGTTATGATCAATGTTTCAGACAAGTTATTATTTAACAGCGGTAGTTACAGAGTAAGCCGAAATGCAGACAACCTTCTTAAGAAACTTGCCGAGGTAATTAACTCAGAACCTGCTATGGAAGTAATGATCGAAGGACATACAGATTCTCAAACCGTTGTTCCTGGATCACATATACAGGATAACTGGGATCTAAGTGTAAGGAGAGCTACGGCAATTGTAAGGATACTTCAGGACAGGTACAATGTTGACCCTGCAAAACTTATAGCTACAGGAAGAAGCAGTTATGTGCCGCTTGCTGAAAATGATAATAAGGAGAACAGAGCCAAAAACAGAAGAACAAGAATTGTGATCCTTCCAAATCTTGATAAATTCTTTGCATTACTTGATTCTGAACAACAAACAGCACAACAAGAACCAAATCAGGCTAGATTGGATTAGATTAAAGTTAGATTAGATTAGTTAGGTTGAGGGTAAGGCTGAGGAGCTTTACCCTTTTTTTATTAGAAAGGTCTAAAAACTATTTTTTAACCACACTTTAACCCGCAATCTTTTCCCCTCATTCTGTCTTTCTGTAAATTTAAGATTAAAATTATAGGATTATGGAAAAGAAATCAAACAAACCAAAAGCGAATAAACCAATCCGGGAAGACGATCATATTAATAAGAGTGATCTACCTTATGATCCAAATATCAATAAGGATGATAAACAGGCATTACAGAAAAGAGGCCTTAATATGAGTCCTAATGATGACAAGTTTCTTTCAGAAACGGAAAGACCGGTAGATTTTGCAGCAGAAGATCTGGATATTCCCGGTAGAAATGAGGCAGATACTACTCATGACGGACCGGATATTCCCGATGAGGAAAATTACCAGTTTAATGAGAAAGGAGTAAAAAAGAAACGGGGACCTCACAATGAGGAGGAAATTCCTGATGATGACAACAAGAATATCTAACAATAAAACCGGCCTATAAAGGACCGGTTTTTATTATTCCTCTCAAATCTAAAATATTCCGAAATTGAATATTTTAGTCTGCTGTGGGGGTATATACTAATTATTTTTCTTCCTGGCCAAAAAATACCAATCCAGGGAATATTTTCCACCCCCTGTAAAGAACAAGAGAATAAAACTTACGAAGTAAAGGAGAGGAAGTTCCTGTGTTCCAAAACCATCATCAAGGTGTACGATAAAAGCAGCTACGCCCATTGTTATTATTAAAGGAATGGCGGCGAGTCTTGTGCCTAACCCTAGGATTATAAGTACTGAGCAAATAAATTCAGCGAAAACCGCAAAGGTAAAAGTAACCAAAACTCCCATACCCAGAGGATCTGCAAATCGTATTTCCTCACCGCTGAAGGCACTTATCAATTTGGGAACTCCATGAGTAAGCATAAGACCTGATATTCCTATTCGAAATATCAAGAGACCTATATCCACATGCTTCAGATTGAGATTGGTAGAGTATGTATTTCTCATATAAGTGTTTTGGATATGTCAAGATAATAAAAAATCGCACCTTTTTCAGGATGAACATTACTTAAGTTCATATTCTATACCTGTCCACTCAAATTTCTGAATATTTTATACAGGGGTTGAGATGAGAAGGAAAGCCCTCTTATCGCCATTCTTCCGGGCAATTATATTCAAGAATAAACAGTTAATTTCAGGGCAGTTCATTAACAAATCCCCCGATTCATTATATTTTTGTTTTTGTATGAAAAAAGAGAATTGGCCACCCCTTTAAAATGTTTAAGAATTTTTTAATTTAACCAGATGATCTGGCTTGTAAATTCCTTTTGAAAATAGCGATTTTCCCTCGGTTAAACAGGTAATAACATAATTAAAGGTTAAAAAAAATAATTAGGAATTGAATTAGCATTATTCTTGTAAATTAGAACTGGGTTTTAGTATAATTTACATCACAGCAGCCCTTTATTTTATTATGATTTACCCCTGATTAGAAGGTGTAGGATCTTATTATATTTATATACCCTCTGTAACATGGCATTCAATTTTTTTAAAAGTCTAAGTAGTCCCAAACTACTTTCTGAAACTTATGACTACTGCATCAATTTTCTGGAAAACAGCAGGTGCAGGTCATTGCCATTTCACAGTGTGGAACATACCCGGGAAGTTTACAATTATACAAAAACCATTGCTCAGTATGAAGAAGTATACGGGTCTGAACTGGAGCCTATACTCATAGCTGCCCTATTTCATGACACCGGCATGGCCGAAACTTATGCAGACCATGAGGAACAAAGTGTGGAATATGCCCGGGAATATCTTAAAAAAAAGGAGTACCCGGAGAAAAAGATCAAGGTTGTTACAAATTGTATTTTATCTACCAAGTTACCTCAAAAGCCCAAAACCAAAGCCGAAAAGATCATATGTGATGCAGATCTTTATCATTTGGGTATTGAGAGTTATATCTTCAGAAATGAAAGATTACGGGCAGAATGGAAAACCTTCTTCAACAAAGAATACACAGATGAAGAATGGTATGGGATCAACATGGATTTTCTTAAAAATCAAAAATATCATACCTGGTTTGGAAAAACCGTTCTGCTTAACAGAAAGGACTTAAACTACAAAATGCTGAAGGAGCGGTACGAGAAATACAAGTTTGAACTGTAGTTTCTGCTCTGATTCTCTCTCTTTCCCTTTTAGTCATGTTTATAATAAATGAAGTATTTTTAAAAAAAATACAATGCAAGCCCTAATTATAGGATATGTTTGGCCTGAGCCTGCTTCCTCTGCTGCCGGCAGGAGAATGATCCAACTCATCGAATTTCTTCTTTACAACGAATATATAGTTACTTTTTCCACTCCCGCTTCCAGGACACCTTTTATCGAGGACCTGGAGCTCATGGGGATTAAAACAGTCCCCATTGCGGTAAACGATCCCGGATTTGATAATTTTATTGTAAACCTCAAGCCTTCTCTTGTTATGTTTGACCGGTTTATGATGGAAGAACAGTTTGGATGGAGAGTTGCTAAAGTTTGTCCTGATGCAATACGTATCCTTGATACAGAAGACCTTCATTTTCTTAGAAAATCCAGAGAACTTCGCTTTTCAGGTAAATCGGCAACCATTGATTCTGATTTGGCAAAAAGAGAAATCGCAAGTATTTACAGATGTGACCTTAGTTTGATAATTTCAGAAGTCGAAATGGAACTTCTCAAAGGCAAATATGATGTGCCTGCGAGTATCTTATTTTACCTGCCATTTTTATACGATAAAATAAATTCTGAAGATGCCAATCTTCCTGAATTTTCATCCAGAAAAGATTTCATCTTTATAGGAAATCTTCGACATGCCCCTAATGCAGATGCTGTTATTTTTCTCAAAGAAAAGATCTGGCCCCTCGTTCATAAGAAGCTGCCGGAGCAAGAAATACATGTTTATGGCGCATACCCCTCTGTAAAGATTGATAGGCTTCATGATCCTGGAACGGGTTTCCATATAAAGGGAAGGGCTTCCAATGCAGAAGAAGTAGTGAAAAATTCCCGGGTAAGTCTTGTTCCGTTAAGATTTGGGGCGGGATTAAAAGGGAAGCTCATCGAAGCTATGATTTGCGGTACCCCCTCTGTCACCACTACAATAGGTGCCGAGGGTATACCTGGAGAATTGCCATGGAACGGTAGAATAACAGATGATCCAGAGGAATTTGCTGTTGCTGCTGTTGAACTTTATAATTCAAAAAATAAATGGGAAATAGCCCGGTCTAACGGCTTTAAGATCATCAACTCCCGGTTTTCCAGGGAAATATTCTATCCTGTATTGACCAGCCATTTGGAAGAAGTTTTACAAGGTCTCGAAGTCCACAGGGAACAGAATTTTACCGGTGCCATGTTGATGCATCACAGGTTGAAAAGCACTTATTATCTTTCAAAATATATTGAAACCAAAAATCGGCTTGAAAAGATCTCCAAATCATGAAAATAAATCACCTCTTCCATAATAAGGGGTGATTCTCACAACAACCTAAAAATGGATTAAGGAATCTAAACAAGATCTTTATGTTACCATTTCAAAAAGTTTTGAGTGAAGTTTCCGGAGAGCTGCTACCTTATTTTCAGTGGCTACAAGGAGGGATACATTATTTATACTCCCTCCATAAGATATCATTCTCACGGGAATATCGTCCAGGATCTCAAATATCGCCGAAGTATTTTTCTCTTCTATTAACCCCTCTCCCACCACACAGATTATTGTGTGATCTGTTTCAACGGTGATCTGTCCATAATCCTGAAGAGTTTCTACGATCTCATTCAGGTTTTTAGTATCATCTATAGTGAGTGAGATCGCTATTTCAGAAGTGGTGATCATGTCAATGGATGTTTCATGCCGATCAAAGACCTCAAAGATCTTTTTCAGAAAACCATGAGCCATGAGCATCCTGTTGGATTTGATCTTAATCGCCGTGATCCCGTCTTTAGCTGATATAGCTTTCAATCCCCTTTGGGTAATGGCAGATGATATCATTGTTCCCGGTGCTTCTGGAGTAAAAGTGTTTTTTAAATAGATGGGGATATTTTTATTTATTACCGGGGAAACAGTTTGTGGGTGCAGGATCTTAGCGCCAAAATAAGCCAGCTCTGCCGCTTCTTCAAATGTAAGATGAGTAAGAGGATGTGTATTTTCTACAAAGCGTGGATCGTTGTTGTGAAATCCATCAATATCTGTCCAGATCTGTATCTCCGTCGCCTTAACTGCAGCTCCAAGGATGGTAGCGGTATAATCGCTGCCACCTCTTTTAAGTGTGTTAATGCGATTAAATTTGTCTACTCTTACAAATCCCTGGGTAATATAGATATTTGTTCTTTCCTTATCTTTAAGGTACTGGTGCAATAGCCTCCCAACCTTATCGGTATCAGGGTTTTCTATATTTGACACCTGCATGAATTTTTTGGCATCGAGCAAGGTGTTGGTAAGACCTTCATTTTCAAAATATTTAGAAACAATAAAGGTGGAAACCACTTCTCCAAAGGTAAGGATACGGGCTTCAGCATTTTCTGAGATATCCTCATGCAGGATCTCTGAAAGTTTTTCAAATTGTTTTATAACCAGGTCCTTAACTGAATAATTCTCAAAAGGAATAAGCTCATCTACAAGATCAAGATGTTTTTGTTTTAATTGCTGCACAATGTCTTCAGCCTTTGCGGTTTCTCCGGTATTAATTTCAGCTATGATCTGCACCAGTAAATTTGTTACTCCAGACATGGCCGAGAGTACAATGATCTTCTCCCCTGCTTCCGCAGAGATGATTTCCTTTACATTCCTAATGCTGGCGGCAGAGCCAACAGAAGTTCCTCCAAATTTTAATATTTTCATCAGGCATTTTATTTTGAAAGTGCATAATTATAACATGGACATAAACTGCCAAAATAGATCTCAAAATTTATATACATTTGTACTAAATGTTTATTATTTAACAATGCAAACTATAACTTCTGTAGTTCACAATATTCTCAGGCACCAGCCATTTCTGGAAGATGCTCTTGCAAAGGATCTTATAAACTTCAGTTCGCTGGCTGCATACCTGCAGCCTGAAGTAGAAAAAGAATTAAGAAAACCTGTTCAGCAAGGTTCTATAATTATGGCTTTACGAAGATATGCTCCGCAAAAGCACTTATTCCGGAATGCAAATTTCAGGCAGATGGGGGATATTGTTGTGCGATCTGGAATCACGGAATATACCTATCTCAATTCGAAGGGAATTCTTTCCAGCCAGGCGGCGCTATTGAACAAGGTTAAAGATACCCCGGGTGTTTATTTAAATTATTCAAGTAATTACCAGGAGAGCAATATTCTTGTATCCCAGGACCTTAAGGAAATTGTGGAGGAGTCATTTAAAAATGAGGTGCTGGTTTCAGTAAAAAATGAGCTTTCCAGTATTACCATAGGCCTGCCTAAAGACAGTTCAAAATCTGTAGGCTTGTATTTCTATATTTTTAAGCTACTTGCTTATGATGGAATCCCTGTATTTGAAATGATATCAACTTCAAATTACTTTGCCTTATTTCTGGAGAAGGAATATGTGAACCGGGCATTTTTGTTGCTTAATGAGATCAAGATCTCATAAGGTTACCAGTATTCAAAATAAACCCCGGTCATAGCAACTGCGGTGACAAGGATGATCAATACGATAACGATGAAAATTGCACCAAAACGGGTTTTTTTATTATCCTGAAATATATAGTCTTCAGATTCCTTATCATCTTTGTCTCTTATCTGCATATGATCTAATTAACTTCCTCAAAGTTAAAATAATAATTTAAAACCTGCGACTTTTGAATTTTTCATTATAGATGAGCCTTCATTGAAAAGAAACTGTTTACTCTATTTTCCCTGGAATGTTTCTGTTGATTTATAGCTCTTGCAAGGTTTTTACTACAGGAACTTTAATTGTACTGTTAATAAAGGGCCCTGTTTAGTCCGGGTAATAGCAATGCAAGAGAAACAATTTTCATCAAAGGATTATTAAATTTCTGATGGTAAAGCATTTAGTTTTTCTGTTGGATTTTCCCCTGAAAAATATTTTAAAAGGTTTGCTTTGTAAAGAGGTAAAAGTTACATTTGCAACCGCAAAATAAGTTTGCGGCGTTCATTTAAAGGAGAGTTGCCAGAGTGGTTAATGGAGCAGTTTGCTAAACTGTCGACGAGCAATTGTCGCATGAGTTCGAATCTCATACTCTCCGCAATTGATTCAAAGTTCTAAATTTAAGGTTCAAAGTTAAAAGATCAAGATTCAAAGTTAAAAAGGTTGGAAAGTTGAAAGTTTGAAAGTTGATTTTTGGGATTTGAAAATTGAATTATTGGAATTTACAGCGTAAGCTGTCTTCGGGGTGTAGCGTAGCCCGGTTATCGCGCCTGCTTTGGGAGCAGGAGGCCGCAGGTTCGAATCCTGCCACCCCGACTTTTTAGATGTCAATCGACATCAAATAATATCTAAAAAAATGATCTTCAGTTTTTTAATAAAACTGAAGATCATTTTTTTTGTTTAATATCATCTAAAACGACACCTGTTCGGTTACCTAATTGGTTACCTTTTTTTTCTTACCTTCCCTTAGCCAAGTTCGCTTTAAAATAAATATCCTTGTGCTGTGAGTGAAAATCGAGGAGGAATATTAATATAACATCGCGCAGCGTGTTATCCTCTTGCTTATTGTCCCTAAACCTAAAATGACATTTCTTTATAGCCTCTCGATGCCCTTTCAATAGCTTGAAAATTGAAAATATGTATATATTGGTGTAACTATGGTAAAAGAAATTCACCCTTCTGAAGACATTACAATTTACGCAAGGCGATTTCGATATTCACGCGGAGTAACACCTAAGACCTTTTTTACATAACGAGTAAAGAATGACCGACTGGAAAATCCCATTTCATCAGAAATTTCGGCGATGTTCAAATTTTCATTTTGTAAAAGCAGAACAATCCGCTCTTTTGCAAATCTTCGAATCCATTCGGAAGCCGTAATGCCGGAATTCTGTTTGGAAATAGCATTCAAATATTTTGCGGTGATATTTAACTCACTGGCATAAAACTGTACTTCACGCTCTTTCATACAATGATCCTGAACCAAAATTCTAAACCTCTCATACAAAGTTCCGGTTTGCAAACTGCGTTTTCTGCGTTCATACTCTTTTGCAAAGGTGTGCCACATTTCAAGAATAAAAAGTTGCATTTGTAATTTCAGGGCCTCTTCATAAAATCGATGTTCCATATCCTGAAACTTATCGTGCAACAACTGAAAGTTGGTTAAAACCCGGTGTCTGTCTTTATTATTATTAAGTTGTTTAACAGGAAACTGTCGGGAATGTAAGGTTGCATCAATACCCCAGTTTTGATCAGGAACATTATCGATCAAAAATTGATTTTCTACCAGCAGAACCGTGGCTCTAAAACCTTTCGAGAACTGCAAATCAGTCAATTTACTTTTAGCAAACCAAAACACAAACTCATTGCTATTACATTTCATCTTCTCCTGGTTGAACAGAAAAGAAATACTCCCCCGATAACAAAGCAAATGCGTGTGGTAATTCACCTGAAAATCATTAGGAAAATTTTTTTCGTTGGCAACTTTTAATAGGATAATGCGTTGAGGCTTAACCACTTTATGATTTATTGAATTTGTCTCCAAAATATGTAATATTTGACATTAATCAGGTAATTAGTGTTACAAAAGTAGTGAACCTTCTTCCTAATTTTGTATTGTTAACCAAAAGAATATAAACAGGATGGATGAAAATGGGGTATTTCAGAGATTATTACAGGGTGAAGCTATTTCACCGAATGACCCCGAAGCCTATAAAATGCGTGAGGCTTCCTACATTACTAAAAAAATACTGTTACAGATGAACAATACATCTGAACCATCTGAAATAAGGCACTTTTTAAGTCAAATTACAGAGTGCGAAATTGACGAAAGTGTCTCTGTTTTTACCCCGCTTTATATTAATTATGGAAAGAATACTAAAATAGGTAAAAATGTATTCATAAACTTTGATTGCACCTTTTTGGATTTGGGCGGAATAACTATTGAAGATAATGTAATGCTCGCACCTAAGGTCTGTCTGCTTTCTGAAGTGCATCCAATTTCAGCCAAGGACAGACAAACGCTAAGAACCGGTAAAATTCACATTAAGAAAAATGCCTGGATTGGTGCAAACGCTACGATTATGCAAGGAGTAACCATTGGAGAAAATTCGGTAGTAGCGGCAGGCGCGGTGGTTTCAAAAGATGTACCTGATAACACCATCGTTGGTGGTATTCCCGCAAAAATCATTAAAAAGATTGAGTAATGAATAGCGTAATGAAAGTAATGATTATTCTTTTATCGGGCCTTTTCTGTTTCCAGTTAAATGCCTGTACACAGCAGAACATCTATCAGCCGGATAGAGACCAGAATGATATCCAAAATACAGATGAGATGGAAATTAGAATACTTATTGGAACAGCTTCTTTTTCAGCTACACTTGAAAACACTGCTACAGCAAACACATTTATGAAGCGGTTGCCTTTAACACTAACTATGACTGACTTGAACAATAACGAAAAGTATTTTGATTTGACAGAAGGTTTACCTTCTAATGCATCTAATCCCGGTACTATACAAAATGGGGACCTGATGCTGTACGGCTCAAACACACTGGTGCTTTTTTATAAGGGATTTTCCACATCATACAATTACACCAGGATTGGAAAGATAAATAACCCTGAAGGTTTGGCGGAAGCACTAGGTTCGGGCAAGGTTGCTGTGACTTTTAAAATAAAATAAACAATTATAAAAATGAAAAAATTAGCAATAATATCCGTTATAACTTTATTGTTCTTTGGGCAATCCTGCAACACAAATACGGGAGCAAAGCAAGAAAATACGATGGCAGATAAAAATGAATTGGACGCCATTTTTCCTAAAGGTGAAAAAGGATCATCAGATCTTTTCACCGGCAATGTCTGGGCGACGAGCCTGGTTGAAAATGACTCTACCTACAACACACTTATAGGTAACGTGTACTTTGAACCCGGTGCAAGGAGCAACTGGCACCGGCATCCTGCAGGACAAATTCTTATAATCACTGCTGGGGAGGGCTATCATCAAATAAGAGGTGAAGCCCGCCAAACGATGAGAAAAGGAGATGTAATAGAGTGCCCGCCAAACGTGGTTCATTGGCACGGAGCGGCACCGGAAACCGGATTACAGCAAATGTATATTATCCCCAATACAGAAAAGGGAATTGTGGAATGGATGGAGCCGGTAACAAATGAAGAATATAACAATCCCAAATAGTTTCCTTACCATCACTTTTTTTAAGAAAGCAGTGGTATTGGGAGCAAGATCTATTTTTAATTCAACTTCAAAAATTTAACAATGAAAAAGAATATTGAGAACCAACAGAAAGATACAAACGCAGCTTCGAATAGTAGAAGAGGCTTTTTAAAGGCGGCCTCTTTACTTGGTTTAGGAACTATGGCTGGAGGACCAGTGATAAGTTACGCATCCGGTTCACTGGGGATTGAAAAGGAAAAAGGCATTGGTACTATTTTAACCAAAAAGCGGAGCTTAGGCTCAAAGAAGAATCCGCTTGAGGTTTCTGCCATACAACTGGGCTGCATGGGAATGACCAATGGACGAGGTATCCACCCAGACCATAAGAGTATGGTTAAACTGATAAGACAGGCTGCAGATCGTGGCTGTGATTTCTTCGATACTGCCGAAATTTATGGTCCCTATATAAATGAAGAACTGGTAGGTGAAGCCCTTGCCCCCATACGAAACCAGGTTACCATTTCTACCAAGTTTGGCTTTGATATTGAAGGTCCAAATGTTATGAACAGTCGGCCTGAGCACATTCGGAAAGTTGCGGAGCAGTCACTTAAGCGCCTCAAGACCGACCGTATTGATCTTTTCTTTCAGCATCGGGTTGATCCCAACGTGCCAATTGAAGATGTTGCAGGCGCTGTAAAAGATCTTATTAAAGAGGGGAAGGTATTGCATTTTGGACTTTCTGAAGCAGGGGCTGAAACCATCAGAAGGGCACACGCCGTGTGCCCTGTTACCGCCGTTCAAAGTGAGTATTCATTTATGACCAGGCTGCCCGAAGAGTTCATCTTTTCCA
>JBGTNH010000071.1:0-37646 GCA_041743165.1 Gillisia sp.
GAGCCTCCTACTAGAATAATTGGAATTAAAGTGCTTGATCAAAATTCAAGGGAACGAAAATTTTATACTTATAATGGCCATATTACCGAGGTGGAAATAAACGTAGCTTTTTTGACTCGTGGAGTAAATTTTTTAATCATATTAACCGATCAGGGTTCGTTTACCAAGAAGTTACTCATTGAATAGAAAATTATATTAACTAAACCATTAAAAGCGGAATTTCTTATTGAGGTTCCGCTTTGTTTTTTTAACTAAAATACTGACATGGCTTAATTAAATTACAATTTGAGCAAGGGGGAATTAGCAAGAGGATAACACGCTGCGCGATGTTATGGATTTATTCCCCCTTGATTTTCAGCATCTTAGCCAAAACAAAAAAATAAATTTCCGTGAATTTGCGTCAAATACATCGGGAACCCTTGAAAATAGGCGATTTTTTGCGTCAAATTTTCGTGAAAAAGTAAATCGAGAAGGTTTTTGATTAAAAATTTTTTAGAAAGTATTGCCGCGCAAAATAGTATTAGTTCAGATAGATTTGGGGGCATCCAGGACTCCGCTCCGTTAATATTTTTCTTTTTTTGCCCGGAATGGAACAAGTTTTAAACCAGCTTGGATTGCAGTAGCTCCATATCATCTCCAAGTTTCTGATCAACAACCCGGGCATAAATTTGTGTTGTAGATAGTTTAGAATGCCCCAGAAGCTTCGAAACAGTTTCTATAGGTACTCCATTGGAAAGAGTAATAGTAGTCGCAAAAGAATGCCTGGCGACGTGGAAACTAAGTTTCTTTTGGATCTTACATTGATCTGCGATTTCCTTAAGATAGTTATTGGTCTTTTGATTGCTATATACCGGAAGTAGGACCTCATTTTCAAGACTTTTATATTTTTCCAGGATTGATTGTGCTTTCATCAATAAAGGGATCTTCATCGGGGTTTGACTCTTTTCCCTTCTACAATAAATCCAATCCTTTCCGTTTACTCCGTTTATAATATTTTCCCGAGTCAAATTCTTCACATCGATATATGATAAACCCGTATAGCAGCCAAAAAGAAAAATATCTTTTGTTGTTTCTAATGTGATGCGTTCGAATCGGGTATTCTCAATAAGATTTATTTCTCTTTGATTCAAATAAGCACGATCGAATTTCTCAAACTTCATTTTATAATCCCGAAACGGATCCTTCTCCATCCATCCCAGCTTGATAGCTAAGTTGGTGAGCTTCTTGAACCGCTCCATATGTTTCATTATCCCATTATTGCTTAATTGTTTCTTCATGTTTTTATTTGTTTGCCGCCTCAGAAACTTTTCAAACCCTGTAATAAACTGATAATTTATATTCTTCAGGTAAATGTCAGGTTGGCTATGGTCTTTGACCATGTAATCTCTTAAATATTTTTCTGTAGCTCCATAATTCTTAAGTGTACCCCATTTAAGAATATCTCCCATAGTAGTGCTGTGATGGTCAATAACATTAATTAAGGTTTTAAAGGTTGTATCAGCTCCAAGAAATCTGGCCTTAATGCCCCTGGCTGTAATTACTTTATCTTCTTTGAGCAGGTCTTCATAACATTGCAGCAATTTTGCATACCTGGCATCCAGATGATTGTTCAAAATATTAGCTTCAGGGTTTCGTCCTTTCATTCGATGGGCACGTTCATCCCAGGCATCTCGACTACAATAACGTGCCAGACTAATTTCAGACCTTCGTCCATTGACGGTTACCCGAGCATAAATAGGTAACCGATCATCTTTTATTTTTGAAGAATTAAGCCAAAAGAGGATACGGAAAGTGGTTTTAGAATCCATTGATAGTGTTTAGGTAACCGATTTAACATTGTTTACGAAAGTCAAATCCCCCAAAAGCACCAAAGGCTAAGGAAAGTTAAGAAAAAAAGTAATAAAACCAGGTAACCGAATAGGTAACTTTTTCCTTGATATTTAACAAAAAAAAATGATTTCCAGTTTTATTTAAAGTACTGAAAATCATTTATTTAGGTATTATTTGATGTCATTTAAAATGACAAAAGTCGGGGTGGCAGGATTCGAACCTGCGGCCTCCTGCTCCCAAAGCAGGCGCGATAACCGGGCTACGCTACACCCCGAAGACAGCTTACGCTGTAAATTCCAATAATTCAATTTTCAAATCCCAAATAACCTGCTACCAAAATAGGCCGGTAAGCGGGCGGAGCTTGTCCTGAGTAAGTCACCTTAGAGACAAAAAATGAAGTTTCAACCTTGAACTTTCAAACCTTCAAACTTTCAACTTTCAATTTTGAACCTTAAAAGAATCTTGAACTTTAAATCTTAAATCAAATCGGCTGCAAATATACATCTATTCATTCATTTCAAACTATAAACAATTATTTATTTTAAAATCCTGTCTTAACACAAGTTTCAGAAGAGTTTGCGAGATATTTTTTACCTTAACACCCTAAAATTCATTTTATGAAATGAGCATTTCGGAATCCCGAGATAAGCACCGTTAAAGAAATGCGAATTAAATATGATCATTAAAAGACAATAAATAACTACGTATGAAATCTAATCTTCTATTATTACTCACTGTAGGGATCTTTTCCCTTACTGCATGTGCCCAAAAAGACACAACTATTCAGCCCGCTCAAACTACCATTGAACATGAAGTGGTGGTTGATGGCCTTGATATTGCCTGGGGGATGACCTTCTTACCTGATGGAAGTATCCTCATCACCGAAAAAAGCGGGGAAATTATAAGGTTCCAGAACGGAAACAAACAAACATTAACCGGCGGACCAGAAGTTTATCACCGGGGTCAGGGGGGATTGCTGGACATTATCCTGCATCCAAACTATGTAGAAAACGGCTGGATTTATATGGCCTATGCCTCTTCTGAAGGCGAAGGTGATGGTGGAAATACCGCCATTATGAGGACCAAATTAAACGGGAATCAATTTACCAACAGTGAGGTTCTATATAAAGCTACTCCTAATACCACAAGAGGTCAGCATTTTGGTTCAAGAATGGTTTTTGACAAGGATGGATATCTGTATTTCACAATTGGAGACCGCGGAAATCATAATGAGAACCCTCAGGATATAACCCGAGATGGTGGAAAAACATACAGGATTCATGATGATGGCCGTATTCCACAGGACAATCCGTTTGTAGGACAGGCGGGTGCAAAAGAAGCTGTTTACAGCTATGGGCACAGGAATGCCCAGGGCATAATCCTTCACCCCGAAACCGGGGAAGTGTGGGTACATGAGCATGGGCCACAGGGTGGTGATGAGATTAATGTGATAAAAAAAGGGGAAAATTACGGTTGGCCGGCGGTTACCTTTGGGGAAAATTATGGCGGTGGAGCGATAAGCGACCTCACTACGCATCCCGATATGGAAGATCCCATTCATGTATGGACGCCTTCTATAGCCCCCAGCGGATTTACTTATGTAACTTCAGATAAATACCCGTCCCTGAAAGGAAATCTTCTTGTTGGAGCTCTTAAATTCCAATATCTTGAACACGTTGTCATTGATGGTACAGATGTTCAGAGAAGAGAAAAGCTACTGGAAGATATAGGTAGGGTTAGAGATGTAAAACAGGCGCCTGATGGCACGATATATGTTTCCGTAGAAAAACTTGGTATAGTAAAGCTAATTGAAAAAGAAGTTTCAGGAACAGAATGAAAATAACAACTATTAAGCTTTTGATCTTTATTGGCTTGCTAAGTTGCAAGACCAATTCTGAAAATAAAGAAGAAGCTGAATACATTCCGCAGGAGAAAATTGCCCTTCAGCAGGACCAATCCAGCGAAAGTTATAAACGCGGAAAGTTAGTTTATGATGACTTTTGCGTAACCTGCCACCTTCCAAACGGAAAGGGAATTCCCGGAAACTTCCCCCCTCTTGACGGCACTGACTGGCTTACAGACAAAAGGACGGAAAGTATTCATGCGGTTAAATATGGCCTTTCAGGACCTATTACCGTTAATGGGGTTAAATACAATAATGTTATGGTCTCGATGGGACTGACAGATCAGGAAGTGGCAGATGTTATGAATTACATCAATAACTCCTGGAGCAATGCAATCAAAAAACCCGTGACCATTGAAGAGGTAAAGGCCGTTAAAAAATAGTAATGTTTCTTTTAATACAAGACCGGGGAGGTATCAACTTCTCCGGTCTTTTGTTTATTATTAATTTTTTTAGAAATAAAATACATTTCAGCTTTTTCTGAAAGTAATAATTAACTTTGCCCAAAACTTTAAATAAATATGCTCATTATAGGAATAGCAGGTGGTACAGGGAGTGGTAAAACCACCGTCGTCCGGCAGATTATAGATGAATTGAAGAATGAAGAAGTTGATGTTATTTCCCAGGATTCTTACTACCTGGATACTTCACATCTACCATTTGAAGAAAGGGTGAAGATAAATTTTGACCATCCAAAATCCATTGATTTTGAACTTCTGGTGGATCATTTAAAAGAATTAAAAAAGGGAAAAACTATTGAGGAACCCATTTATTCCTTTACAGAGCATAACCGTACCAGAGAGACCCGCACCATTCACCCGCGAAAAGTAATTATTGTTGAGGGAATTTTGATCCTTACCCATCCCGAGGTGCGGGAAATGTTTGATATAAAGATCTATGTTCATGCAGATAGTGACGAGCGTCTTATACGACGGCTTAAGAGAGATATCAACGAGCGCGGAAGAGACCTTGATGAAGTATTATGGAGGTATCAAACTACCCTGAAACCCATGCACCAGCAATTTATTGACCCCACCAAGGAATTTGCAGATATTATAATTCCTACCAACAGATTTAATACGGTGGCTGTTGATATTGTGCAAACAATTATCAAAGACAGGTTATCATAATTTTGTATATTTAAACCATTATTTGCATACTTTGAACTTTCAATAAAGTATCTCAGGAATTCTAAACCGGAAGTATCTAAATTATTTGAATGAAGCTGAAAGACCTACGCAGTAAAAAATGGTTTAAGATCTTAAGCAACAGGTATGTGATCATACTGTTGATATTTGCTTTTTGGATGCTATTTCTGGACAGTAATTCTTATCTCATCCACAATGAGCTGGACCAGGAAATAAATGAACTCCAGACAAACAAAGAGTATTTTAAAAAGGAGATCAATAAAGATCAAACCGTTATAAATAAACTGAATGACTCTTTTGAATTGGAAAACTATGCCCGCCAGAATTACTATATGAAAAGGCCCAATGAGGATATTTTCATCATTCAGTACGACACCATCAATTAATCCCTGCCCTAATTTTAATTTGCTATAATCATGAGTAAGCTTTTATTTCAGGATTTTGAAGAAATTTCTGCAAAGCAATGGAAACAGAAGATCCAGTATGAATTAAAAGGAGAAGATTACAACGAAAAACTTATCACCAAAACCCCCGATGGTATAAATATCAAACCTTTTTACCATCAGGACGATATCAAGGAACCACTAAAGATTCCCACACCTACTCACTGGAATATAGTCGAAAAGATCTACGTAGCTTCAGAAGAAAAGAGTAACCGGAAGGCGCGCAGGGTTTTGAAGAAAGGAGCTGAAAGCCTTTGGTTTATCATCCCTTCAGAAACTACAGATCTGGATGTCCTATTTCAGGAAATTGATCTTTCCAAAACCCCGGTTTATATAAGTTCGGAATTTCTTTCAGAAGACTTTTTCAATAAACTGAATAAATATTTTGCCGGCCATGAACATCAGGTCAGGATACAGGTTGATATTATAGGCAACCTTGCAAGGTCCGGTAACTGGTACCTAGATCTTCGGAATGATCATGACATACTTGAAAAATTTATTTCTGAAGCAAAATTTCCTTCTGTTCTCAGTGTGGATTCCGGTCTTTACCAGAATGCTGGGGCTACCGTGGTTCAGGAACTGGCATATTCCATTGCACATGCCAATGAGTATCTCAACTATTTAGCTCGGGAAAGATCGGGTAAGTTAAAGACTGAAATTCAATTCCTTATATCCTCAGGAAGCAACTATTTTTTTGAGATCGCCAAGGTGCGGGCCCTAAGATTGTTGTATGCGACCCTTTCTTCAGAATATTGTGTTGATGAAACCTGCCATATTGTTTCCCAGCCCACAAAACGCGATAAGACCTTGTATGATTACAATGTCAACCTCCTTCGCACTACCATGCAGAGTATGAGCGCCGTTCTGGGCGGGGTTGATGCTGTTTACAATACCCCTTATGATGCGATCTATCATAAGAACAATAAATTTGGGGATCGCATAGCCCGTAATCAGTTGCTGGTCTTAAAACACGAAAGCTATCTCGATAAGGTTTCCAATGCTGCGGAAGGATCTTACTATATAGAAAATCTCACCCTTGAACTCGCTGAAAAGGCTTTAAAGATCTTTAAAGAGATCGAAGCCGGTGGCGGATTCATGGTTCAGCTGAAAGAAGGCGTGATACAACGAAAGATAACTGAAAGCGCTCAGAAAGAACAGGAAATGTTTGATAAAGGAGAATTGGTCCTGGTAGGTACGAACAAGTACCAGAATCCTGAGGATAAAATGAAAAACGAACTCGAACTGTTTCCTTTCCTGAAAATGAAACCCAGAAAAACCCTGATCCAGCCTGTATTGGAACGCAGACTTGCTGAAGGTTTGGAAAAAGAAAGACTGGAAAAGGAATAATTAGCAAAGCGGGCGTATGCCTGAATTCATAAATTATGTCAAGAAAGAATTTTCAACATATTCAGTTAAAAATATCTGTACCTGAAAAGAGAAATACCTCTGGAGAAAGTTCCTTTTCAACTGCCGAGGGTATAGATCTTAAGCCTGTTTATTCTGAAGCAGATATCAGTGAAGCCGAACACCTTGGTTTCGCTGCCGGGATCCCTCCTTACCTTCGGGGGCCTTACAGCACTATGTATGTGAGCAGGCCCTGGACGATTCGCCAATATGCCGGATTTTCAACTGCTGAAGAAAGCAATGCTTTTTACCGAAGAAATCTCGCAGGGGGACAAAAAGGACTTTCTGTGGCATTTGATCTTCCAACCCATAGGGGTTATGACAGTGATCATGAGCGGGTAGTTGGAGATGTGGGAAAGGCCGGGGTTGCGATAGATTCGGTTGAGGATATGAAGATCCTCTTTGACCAGATCCCGCTGGATAAAATGTCGGTTTCCATGACCATGAACGGGGCAGTGTTGCCCATTCTGGCATTCTATATTGTGGCTGCCGAAGAACAGGGTGTAAAACCTGAACAACTTTCAGGGACCATACAAAATGATATTTTAAAGGAGTTTATGGTACGTAACACTTACATCTACCCTCCCACTCCTTCAATGAAGATCATTTCTGATATTTTTGAATATAGCTCCCGGAATATGCCCAAGTTCAACAGCATAAGTATTTCTGGATATCATATGCAGGAAGCAGGAGCTACGGCCGATATTGAATTGGCATATACCCTGGCAGACGGACTGGAATACATACGCAAAGGTCTGGAAGCAGGAATGGATATAGATTCCTTTGCCCCACGCCTCTCCTTTTTCTGGGGAATAGGCATGAATCATTTTATGGAGATCGCCAAAATGAGGGCCGCAAGAATGCTATGGACAAAACTGGTAAAGCAGTTTGATCCCAAAGATGAAAAATCCCTGGCCCTGAGAACACATTCCCAGACCAGTGGTTGGAGTCTTACCGAGCAGGACCCTTTTAATAATGTAACCAGGACCTGTATTGAAGCGGCCGCCGCGGCCTTTGGCGGCACTCAAAGTCTGCATACCAATGCCCTGGATGAAGCCATCGCTCTGCCTACAGATTTCTCAGCCAGGATCGCAAGAAATACCCAGATCTTTCTTCAGCAGGAAACCATGATCACCAAAACTGTGGATCCATGGGCAGGAAGTTATTATGTAGAAAGTCTCACTCACCAGATCGCGCAAAAGGCATGGAAACTCATCGAAGAAGTCGAGGAACTCGGCGGAATGACCAAAGCTATAGAAGCCGGTATTCCAAAAATGAGGATCGAGGAAGCTGCAGCGAAAAAACAGGCGAGAATTGACAGTGAAACAGATATCATTGTTGGCACCAATAAATACAGGCTTGAAAAAGAAGACCCCCTTATAACCCTGGAGGTAGACAATCAGACCGTGAGGTTACAGCAAATCGCAAGACTAGAGGAAACCAAAAAGAACCGAGATCCTCAAAAGGTAAAGAAGAGCTTACAAGCCCTGACAGAAGCAGCCAGGGAAAAGAATGGAAATCTTCTGGAATTGGCTGTGAATGCGGCTAGGGAAAGAGCTACCTTAGGGGAAATAAGCGATGCCCTGGAGGAGGTTTATGGAAGATATAAGGCAAAGATCCAATCCTTTAGCGGAGTTTATTCAAAAGAGATGAAAGACAACACTTCCTTTATCAAAGCCAGGGAAATGGCAGACAAATTTGCGGAGCAGGACGGCCGCCGCCCCCGCATCATGATTGCAAAAATGGGTCAGGACGGCCACGATCGTGGCGCCAAAGTAGTTGCCACCGGTTATGCCGATCTGGGTTTTGATGTGGATATAGGGCCCCTGTTCCAAACTCCCGCCGAAGCCGCCATGCAGGCAGTAGAAAATGATGTGCATATTTTAGGCGTATCATCCTTAGCAGCAGGACATAAGACCCTTGTACCCCAGGTTATAGAAGAACTAAAAAAACACGGCCGGGAAGACATCATGGTGATCGTAGGAGGAGTAATCCCCTCGCAGGATTACCAGTTTCTTTTCGACGCAGGAGCCGTTGCCGTATTCGGCCCCGGCACTAAGATCAGCGAAGCAGCGATTAAGTTGCTGGAGATTTTGATTGAGGAAGAAACGAGTTAGGAGTTGTCGGTTGACGGTTGTCGGTTGTCGGTTGTCGGTTGGCGGTTGGCGTAGGGTCAGGACATTTCCTGACAAGTTGGAAATTGATTGTCGAATAGGTTGACGGTTGTAGGCCATCGATTACCGGTGGCATCTTTTGGATACCGATCGTAATGTGGCATGACCGACCATTAAAAATTGTAATTCAAACATTCTGAAAACCACAGAATCTATCATACAAATTACAGCATACATTATACATTATACAAAAATCTCACATCTCAATACTAATATCTAAATAAAAGAAAATGGATTTCAAACAAAAAATGCTCAGAGACGACGCCCTAAAAGGAAAAACAATAGTTGTAACCGGCGGAGGCAGCGGACTCGGAAAATCTATGAGTACTTACTTCCTGGAGCTGGGAGCAAATGTGGTGATCACATCCCGGGATTTGGATAAACTGAAAAATACCGCAAAAGAACTGGAGGAAGCAACCAGCGGGAGGGTATTGCCGGTACAGTGTGATGTGAGAAATTATAATGAAGTGGAGGCTATGGTTCAGGCATCGGTGGATGAGTTTGGATCTGTAGACGTTTTGCTGAACAACGCTGCAGGAAATTTCATTTCTCCTACTGAAAGACTTTCGGCGAACGCTTTTGATACTGTTATAGATATCGTTCTAAAAGGATCAAAGAACTGCACCCTTGCATTTGGGAAGCACTGGATAGACAAAGGAGAAAAGAATAAAACAATTTTAAATATCGTAACCACCTATGCCTGGACAGGTTCGGCTTACGTGGTTCCCAGCGCTACAGCCAAGGCAGGTGTGCTGGCAATGACCCGCTCGCTTGCGGTGGAATGGGCAAAATACGGGATTCGCTCCAACGCCATAGCCCCCGGCCCCTTCCCTACCAAAGGTGCCTGGGACAGGCTACTGCCCGGAGACCTGAAAGACAAATTCGATCTCGCCAAAAAAGTACCGCTTAAACGAGTGGGAGACCATCAGGAATTGGCAAATCTTGCCGCATACCTTGTTTCAGATTTCTCAGCTTATGTCAATGGCGAAGTCATAACCATAGACGGTGGGGAATGGCTTAAAGGCGCCGGCCAGTTTAACCTTCTCGAAGCCATCCCCGAAGAAATGTGGGATCAGCTGGAAGAGATGATCAAGTCTAAAAGGAGTTGAGAGTTAGGGGTTAAGGGTTAGGAGTTGTTAAAGGTTGACGGTTCCCGGTTCCCGGTTCTCGGTTCACGACTGTAAGCCTGCCTGCCGTAGGCAGCGTAGGGCCAGGGCATGCCCTGGCCAAAAAGCGGCATTTTAGATTGCCGATGTAGCGTCCGATTGCCCCGACTTTGGGTTATCGTTGTATTTAACCAGATTTTGAAATTTGGTGCTTGGAATTTGGAATTTGGTGCTTGGTACTTGGTACTTGGTGCTTGGCACTTATGATTTAGCCCACTCTCGGAGTCTGGGATGTGGACACTATAACGTCTCCGCCACCTTCCTCACAGCTTTAATGGTATTATCAAGATCTTCATAGGACAATGCTTCAGAGATAAACCAGGTTTCGAATGCACTTGGAGCGATGTATATACCATTGTCCAGCATTCCATGGAAAAATTTCCTGAACGTCTCATTATTAGCGAGCGCCGCTGTCTCAAAATCTGTCACCGTTACATCATTGAAGTGAATGGAGATCATTGAACCCAGCCTGTTAATCGTGTGTATGATATTGTTTTCTTCCAAAGCTCTGGCCATTCCTCGATGTAAATAGGCTGTTTTTTCTTCTATGCTTGTGAAAATGTTTCGGTTTTGATCAAGCTCAGTAAGCATTGCATATCCTGCCGCCATCGCCAGGGGATTTCCGCTCAGGGTACCTGCCTGGTAAACGGGGCCAATGGGTGCCAGATAGTCCATGATCTCTGCCCTCGCCGCAAAAGCTCCCACCGGGAGTCCGCCCCCTATCACTTTTCCAAAAGTGGCAATATCGGCCGCAACATTATACCTTTCCTGCACCCCTCCCGGGGCAAGGCGAAACCCTGTCATTACCTCATCAAAGATGAGAAGTATGCCATGCTCGTCGCAAATATCTCTTAACCCTTCTAAAAACCCCAGAACAGGAGGTACGCACCCCATATTTCCTGCTACGGGCTCGAGGATGATACACGCGATCTCATTCTTATTAATCTCAGCCAGCTTTCTCACCCCTTCAAGATCATTGTATCTAGCCAGAAGGGTATCTTTCGCGGTACCGGTAGTTACTCCCGGACTGTTCGGGGTTCCAAAGGTTACAGCTCCACTCCCCGCCTGGATCAAAAATGAATCGCTGTGCCCGTGATAGCAACCTGCAAATTTTATGATCTTTTCCTTACCGGTAAATCCCCGGGCAAGTCGTACAGCACTCATACAAGCTTCAGTACCTGAATTGACCATTCTTATCTTATCAATATTGGGCACCATTTTAATGGCCAGCTCTGCGATCCTGGTTTCGATCTCCGTGGGAGTCCCAAAGGAAGTTCCTTTTCTGGCTTTATCAATCACCGCGTCTACCACGGGTTTATGAGCATGTCCAAGGATCATGGGGCCCCAGGAATTGATATAATCTATAAACCTGTTACCGTCAACATCATATAAATATGCCCCCCGGGCACTATCAATAAATAAAGGTTCACCTCCTACGGCATTAAATGCCCTCACAGGGGAATTCACCCCGCCGGGAATTACTTTTTTAGCTTCAGCAAATAATGCACTACTTCTTCTGTATATCATAAATTTGTTTCTTAGGGTTCTACGGTAATTTTCTGGCCTATAGAAATTGTTGTATCCCTTAAATTATTATTTCGCTGCAACGCCTCTACTGTAGTGTTATATCTTTTAGCAATATTGTATAAGGTATCTCCCTTTTGAACAATATGAACCCTTCCCCCACCTTGGACTAAGGGCACAGATCTTCTGGAAGTGCCTTTTCCCAATACTTCATCATCATAAGTGTAAAGCTCATATCTTTCAATAAGATCTATCAGCTTAACAGGATATTGCCTGTCAGTAGCATAACCGGCTTCCCTTAATCCCCTTGCCCAACCTTTGTAATCATCTATCCTGAGATCGAAAAGTCCGGCATAACGTTTTCTTTCTGCCAGAAAAAGGGAGTGATCCCGGTAGGAATATTTGGCATCTTTATACTTTCTAAAGCATTCCTGCCTTTCGTCATCGTCATGGTACACCATATCCCCTTTCCATTCGTGGCACTTTATACCAAAATGATTATTAGCCCTTCTAGAAAGGTCACCTCTTCCGGCACCAGATTCCAGAATACCCTGAGCAAGGGTTATACTTGCAGGAATTTTATATAAACGCATCTCATCCATGGCAATATCTGCATATTCAGCAATATACTCATGGATCACATCGGCATATCTTTTAGGTGTTCCGTCTATAGTTGGTTCAGAAACTCTTACCGGTGTGTCCCCTCTTTGGGAAACTGTCTTTTTTTTACTTCCGCAGGAGGCTGTGAACATTACAGTTAAAATAAGAATAAGAAAGCGTTTACTTTTCATATAATGAATCAATTAAAGGAAGATTCTTTTTGGCCAAATGTAAATTCATACCTTCTATTCCCTGCAAACCCCCGGTATGTATAGCTAAAATACGGGAATTTTGAGAAAAATAGCCCTTTTCCAGGAGGTCAAAAATACCAAAAATCATCTTTCCTGTATAAACGGGATCCAATGGAATATGGTATTTGGTGTGGAAATCATTGATGAAATTTATTAATTCCTCCGAAATTTTAGCATAACCACCAAAATGATAATCGGTTATGAGTTTCCAGTTTTGAGCTGTGGTATATTTTCTTATCTCTTCTATTAAAAAATCTCCCCTCAATACAGGAAATCCCAGGACAGTTTGGGATGGGTTAGCCGAATTGATTAAACCTGCAACCGTGCCTCCAGTTCCTACAGGACAGCAAATGTGATCAAATTCAAAATCATTCCTGCCAAGAATTTCTTCACAACCCCTTACTGCCAAATGATTCGTACCTCCTTCCGGCAAAAGAAAAAAGTCACCAAGCTGTGACCTCAGTGTTTCAATATATTCGGTTTCAGATTTTCTGCGATAGTTTTCACGACTTACAAATTTCAATTTCATTCCTTTTGACGTAGCATATCTCAAAGTTGGATTTTTAAGGAGCGTGATATGGATATCGTCTTCAAGCTCCTCCCCTCTTATAATTCCTATGGTACTAAAACCCATATAATGACCTGCTGCAGCAACTGCAGCAATATGATTGGAATAGGCACCACCAAAAGTGAGAAGTGTTTTCTTTTTTTGTTCCCGGGCTTTTGTTAGATTGTACTTTAACTTTCTGAATTTGTTTCCGGAAATTTCGGGATGAAGTAAATCTTCCCTTTTTATATGGAGGGAAATATTTCGAGCTTCCAACTTACACACAAGTGTGTTGGGAGAAGGCTGAATTTCAAGGCCGGCGATATCCTTCATTTTACAAATATTGAAAAAACACTGGAGAACCCTACCACTACATGCACTTTTTTATTTATTTGCTTTAAAATACTTTCTGAATGCCCAGAATTTTCTTCGCTTAAAGTAATGAAGGTCAAATTCGTTGCGATAAGCCTCCCGCTCAAATGAAATATTATAATAGGCCTTCCTGGCATTGCGATACAGTATATAACGAATAAGGAATTCGGAAAGGTATATTAAATAAAATGGCAGAATAAATAATTCAAGTTGCTGTTTCAGGTGTATGCGCTCGTGGTTGAGAAAAACAGCATCCCCGGCATCTTCTTTGTCCCGTAAGATAATAAAAGGCCATAAACTTATTCCTTTAAAACCTTTGCCCAGCAAATATTTGTTTACAATAAGGATCACGTTTTACTGAAGGGAATTTGTAATTTTGTTCAATGCAATATTTTAAAAAAAATATACCACTGGAGGAAGGTGATTTTTATCTTACCCCAGAGGGCTATAAATGTTTTACTGCCCAATATCATTTAAAAAGGGGCTACTGCTGTAAGAGCGGTTGCCGCCATTGCCCTTACGGCTATGATAAAAAGACAGATAGTTTTAAATAATCAATCCCCTTACTGCTTTAAAAGTTTGAAATTATTACCCTGTACAGGTCTCACTTCAATCCCATTTCGGTTGATGGGTGTCAAAAATAACTCTCCAATCCTAAAGGTGCTTATCTCACCTTTGATATTTTCCAGAGTGATAGCACTTCCCTCCTCATTCCAGAAAAATTCTCCCTCACTTCGAATTGCTTCAGAAGAATCACCAATCGAATCAACAAACCGCTGAGTTACTGAATAGGTTTGGTCCCGGTTTAATTTAAGAAATGTATCTATTCCCATACAATCTTCACAGGGTAAAACTCCGCTATATGAACCTTCCCAATCCAGAGAATTTTTAGAATTATGAGCTTCTATCTGTTCTGCGTTAAACGGAATTACTTCTTCTGTGGTTATTTGATCGTTTTCTTCCACATTGGTTTTACATCCTGCTATTAAAAGCATAATACAAAAAGCAAATATTATATATCTCATAGATCTTAATTTTTTATGTAAATATAATGAACCCCCTGATTATTTTATTGTTAAAGCTTAAATTGCAGCCTGAAGCCGGAACAGGCTATGTTGGTGCAATTTTTTACCCTCAACCTTACATAAAAAACAATGGATTTTAAAGAACTTATTTTACAGGGAATACCCAAAGATTTACCTCCTCCATATAAGTATGACCAAAATGTCAATCATGCACCACGCCGTAAGGGGGTTTTATCTACAAATGAGAAAGAGCTGGCCCTTAGAAACGCCCTTCGCTATTTTGCTCCCCAGCATCATCGCGAACTGCTCCCTGAATTCAGAAATGAGCTAAATACCTATGGCAGGATCTATATGTACAGATTTATGCCTCCTTATAAAATGTTTGCAAGGCCGGTAGAAGAATATCCGGGTAATTGTCTACAGGCCCGGGCGATTATGTTGATGATCCAGAATAATCTTAATCCCAATGTAGCCCAGCACCCACACGAACTTATAACATACGGAGGTAACGGAGCTGTATTTCAAAATTGGGCTCAGTACCTCCTTGTTATGAAATACCTGGCCGAAATGGAAGAAGATCAAACCCTGGTAATATATTCAGGACATCCTTTGGGACTGTTCCCTTCCAATAAAAACGCTCCCCGGGTGATCGTGACAAATGGGATGATGATCCCAAATTATTCCAAACAGGATGACTGGGAGAAATTTAACGCTCTGGGAGTTACCCAATACGGACAAATGACCGCGGGTAGTTATATGTACATTGGTCCTCAGGGCATAGTTCATGGTACCACTATCACTGTGTTGAACGCATTGAGAAAGATAGGAAAGAAGCAGGGAGACGGAGTATTATTCGTGACTTCAGGACTCGGAGGCATGAGTGGCGCACAACCCAAAGCGGGGAATATTGCCGGCTGTATTACCGTGTGTGCTGAAGTTAATCCTAAGGCCGTGGCAACACGCCATCATCAAGGATGGGTAGATGAAGTGGTGAGTGAGATTTCCACCCTTGTTAAAAGGACCAATGAAGCAATTCAAAATAAGGAAACTGTCTCTATCGCCTTCCAGGGCAATATTGTAGAAGTGTGGGAAGCCTTTGATGCCGCGGAAATTCGTATTGATCTTGGAAGCGATCAAACCTCACTACATAATCCATGGGCCGGAGGGTACTACCCTGCGGGATTGACATTTGAGGAATCCAATGAGCTCATGTCCTTAAACCCCGAAAAATTTAAGAAAAAAGTACAGGAAAGTTTGCGCAGGCAAACAGAAGCTATAAATAAGCACACTGCCAAAGGAACATATTTCTTTGATTACGGAAATGCCTTTCTCCTGGAAGCCGCACGTGCGGGTGCTAAAGTCTACAAAAGTAATAAAGGAGTATTAGTAAATAAGGAAGAAGCTAAAGATGGAAATTGTTTTGCATACCCCTCTTATGTACAGGATATTATGGGACCCATGTGTTTTGATTATGGATTTGGGCCCTTTCGCTGGGTATGCGCCTCCGGTAACGATGAAGATCTGGATAAAACAGATCTGGTCGCAACCACAGTCCTTGAAAAAATTAAAAGTAATGCACCCGAGGAGATACAGGCGCAGCTACAGGATAATATTCACTGGATAAAGAATGCCAAAAACAATAAACTTGTGGTGGGTTCAAAGGCACGGATACTCTATGCAGATGCAGAAGGCAGGATAGAAATCGCCAAGGCCTTTAATGATGCAATAGCTGCGGGGGAGATAGGCCCGGTGATATTGGGAAGGGATCATCACGATGTTTCGGGCACCGATTCCCCTTACAGGGAAACTTCAAATATCTATGATGGTTCCAGTTTTACGGCCGATATGGCCATTCAAAACGTAATAGGAGATTCTTTCAGAGGAGCTACCTGGGTAAGCATTCATAATGGTGGTGGAGTAGGCTGGGGAGAGGTGATTAACGGCGGATTCGGTATGGTTCTTGATGGATCTAAAGAGTCTGAAATAAGACTTCGTTCTATGTTATTCTGGGATGTAAACAACGGTTTGGCAAGACGTTCCTGGGCTCGAAATAAAGAGGCAGTTTTCTCTATAAAACGCGCAATGGAAAAGGAACCCAAGCTACGCATTACATTGCCACATATCGTGGAAGATTCCTTATTTTTAGATAAGACCACAAACTCAAAAACTTAAACATATGAAAAGCTTAAAAATTACCGCCGTGTTAATTCTGCTGGCTGTTGTAATGACCTCCTGTAGTTCTGTGCGCGTTGCTTCAGATTATGATCAACGAGCCACTTTTTCTCAATATAATACTTATGCTTTTTTCAAACCTGGAATTGACAAAGCTGAGATCTCAGATCTTGACAAAAGAAGGATCCTGCGTGCAATTGAAAGTGAAATGACTGCAAAAGGTTTTACAAAGTCAGATACAGATCCAGATCTATTGGTAAGCATTTTTACCAAGACCAGGGAAAACGTGAACATTTACAGTAATAATATGTATGGTTACTATGGTTGGGGCTGGAATCCCTGGTATTGGGGTATGGGGCCAAACACTGTATCCACTACCAGCGAAGGCACTTTGTATATTGATCTTATAGATGCCGGGGACAAACAATTGGTATGGCAGGGTATGGGAACTGCAGCTCTTGCAAGAGATGTCAATAAAAAACAGGAACGCATCAATGAGATCGTAAGAAAGATCCTGGAGAAATATCCTCCAGGGGTAAACTAATAAAATTTTGAAAGCCTCCTTCAGGGAGGTTTTTTTTTGAGAAACCCTTATCATTGATAATTGAGAGGCTATTTTGTATATTTATACCGGTTAACATCTGAGATATTATGTTGGAACATATAGAGTCAAATAAAATACTGGACAGGCTTCCCACCCACTTACAGCAGTTTATTAAGCCTCAAAATTATGAGGAATACAACGCGATAAACCAGGCAGTGTGGCGGTACGTGATGCGAAAGAATGTGGAATACTTAAGCAAGGTAGCTCACAGTTCCTATCTTGAAGGATTGAAACAAACAGGTATCTCTATAGACAGTATTCCAAACATGTATGGAATGAACCGAATATTGAAAGAGATAGGATGGGCTGCGGTAGCGGTGGACGGCTTTATTCCACCGGCAGCTTTTATGGAATTTCAGGCTTATAATGTCCTGGTGATTGCCAGTGATATAAGGCAACTTGATCACATCGAATACACCCCGGCCCCCGATATCATTCATGAAGGTGCCGGTCATGCACCCATAATTGCCAATCCTGAATATGCCGAATATTTAAGAAGATTTGGAGAAATTGGTTGTAAAGCCATTTCCAGTGGAAAGGATTTTGAAATGTATGAAGCTATACGCCACCTTTCTATTATCAAAGAAGCTGAAGATACACCTGAAGAAGAAATTAAAAAGGCCGAAGAAAAAGTAGATTACCTTCAAAATAACATGGGTGAACAGAGTGAAATGGCCCAAATAAGGAACCTGCACTGGTGGACCGTTGAATATGGATTGATTGGTACCCCCGAAGATCCTAAAATTTATGGTGCAGGATTATTGTCTTCAATTGGAGAAAGTGCTTGGTGTATGACAGATAAAGTCAAAAAAATCCCCTATACCCTGGAGGCCGCCAAACAGGATTTTGATATTACCAAACCCCAGCCACAACTTTACGTCACTCCGGATTTTGCTCATCTAAGTCTTGTGCTTGAAGAATTCGCAAATACCATGGCTCTAAGAACCGGCGGGCTGGACGGGCTTAACAAACTTATTGAATCTAAAAATATAGGTACTGTTGAACTAAGCACAGGAATTCAGATCTCTGGGGATTTCACCAGGGTTATTTCACATCATGGAAAACCTGTATATTTTCAAACCACGGGAGAAACAGCCCTGGCCAACAGAGAAAAAGAACTTGTAGGTCACGGGGTTCATAACCACAAAGATGGATTTGGTTCGCCTGTTGGCAAGCTTAAAGGTATTAATCTTGCAATTGAAGATATGAGTCCAAGGGACCTGAGAGCTTATGATATATATGAGGGTGAAAACATCACTTTTGAATTTGAAGGTAGTGTCGTTGTAAAAGGAGAGATCATTACAGGCAGCAGGAATCTGCAGGGTAAGATCATCATGATAAGCCTAAAAAACTGCACCGTTACTTATAAAGATGAGATCTTATTTAAACCAGATTGGGGAATTTATGATATGGCTGTTGGAAAAGAAATAATCTCTGCTTTTGCAGGACCGGCAGATCCAAATTCTTTTAATCTTATAACCCATACTCCATCTAGCACCACTATTAAAAGTAAAAAAACACCTGAAAAGCAGGAGCTGGAAGAACTTTATCTGGCAGTAAGGAATATAAGAAGTGGAGAAAACACCAAATTTTCGCTTCATGCAGTATTTGAAATTCTACAACGCTCACATCCAAAGGATTGGTTACTCCCTGTAGAGATCTATGAACTGGTTATTGACAGTGAGCTTCAGTTTGCATCTAAAATAAAAGATCATCTTAATACTATTAAAGAGAAACAGCCGGGGATTGCACATTTGATAGACGGGGGAATAGAATTAATTGAATCCAATCTGGTAACAGGCGCTAAGTAAGATTTATAATCTTAGAGTCTCCAGGGCTTCACTATCTTTTATAGTATTGCCTTTGTATTCTAGGGTCCAACCCATTGAATTGGTGAGAATATAGATCTTTTGCAATTCGCTCACCAATCTGTTCTTAGCATTACTTTTAATTGTGGAATTTTCAATTTTCTCCATGAGAGATTTATTGATTCTCTCCTGTATCCTGTTGTAATCCTTGGCTTCAAATTGATTAAGATAATCCTGGGTTACATCGTAATACTGAATATTGGGATTAATAGAGATCTCCTCGTCAGGAATATAGGTTATGGTAACTGTTTTAGTTTCAGGGTTTATTTCGGTTTGAAGTTTACTCAAATCATACGCAACAGTAACCTTTGCATTTACAATAATGAGGGCTTTTTTTCTTGCTGAAAGTATATCGAAGTAAAACCGACGGGAATCGCTGAAAGAATAAACCTGGGCAAAATTCCCTTCCGTAACCACTAGTTTCCCAACATTCTTTATTTGTGTCTGAATAAGATCTGTACTTGCCTCAAGTTGATCCCTTTCATTATCCCGCGCCTCAAAATATTTCCAGGCAAAAAAAATGACAAGCAAAAGTAGAATTACGGGAATTATCTTCCTCATAAGAGATTTTTTTGGGTAAATATACAAATTAGATTAAATTGAGAAGTGTACCTGGAAAGGGCAAACCAATCCTTTATAGAAATGCAAATAGACGGCCCCACCCGTCTATTTGCTTTGTAATTCTAAAATCTACCCCAACAAATTTTAGAAACATAACTTCTATGAAAACGAGATTGTTAACATTAATTCATATTCCATAAAAGTGTTCATAAAAATACAATTTTTTTAAAGTTAAACAATTATAAATTGTTAAAAGAAATTTTAATTTTGTGTTAATTGAAGGTTAAGAAATAGGTATAGAAAGGCGATTCAAATAAATTTTGTGAACATCAAAATTTATTTAAGTTTTTTTTGAGAATTGTTTAATTGTAATATCGAGTCCTAAAAAAGAAAAAGGATGGCCCCCACCATCCTTTTTTCATTTCCAATTAGTACCCCAACAAATTAGAAATCGAAATTTTTAAAATCAATGATTTCAAAATTTTCACGATCAAATTTATCTCATTAATCAGCAAAATATTACCGTAAAAAATGATAAGGTTACCATTTTGTAATTTTGTACAGTTAATTTATTGTTAAGTATTTAATTTAAAATGAAGGTGAGGATAACTTACTTTAACATTCGAAATTTTACCCTGTAAATCGTCCAGGAATTTTTTGTGGGCCCGAGAATCTTTGTGAAAGGGCCTGTGGGATAAGCCTTTTTGAATAATGTCTATTTTCTTTAACATAATTCCTGCTTCAGCAGATAACCAACTACCAGCAAATTTATCCCAGATGAAATTTACACCGGTTGGTGAAGGATGCAGCATATCTTCAGCATAAAACCTGTAATCCCTGAGTTCATCCATCATTATCTCATAGGAGGGGAAATATGAAGTAAGTTTATGATATGCAAGTACATGATGAACTGCTACAAATAAGGAAGATTTACTTAGTTGATTCTCTACCAGGCCATCTTTAATATGTCTCACAGGAGAAACGGTAAAAATGATATTTGCAGAAATATTTATTTCCCTGATCTTAACTATCATTGCGTTTACGGCTTCCTCAATATCTGAGATACCGGAAATCTCCTTATTAAAATTAGACTGCAGGAGTTTATGACAATTAGCTACCGGGTCATTATTATCAACCCGTCTGTAGATCCAGGATGTTCCTGGAGTAAGAATTATATGGGTTGCTGTTTTAAGATATTTTCCCGTGAGGGCCAGCTCCTCATTAAGCCGGGAAAGCAGCCTGTCCCTGTCAGGATCACTTAGAGAGGAATGGACGGCATAACAATGCCATCTTTCATTATGGAAAAATACTTCTTCTGCAGAAAATTGGGAACCTGATATCGCACGGGTTATTAAATCCCTGATTGAAAAAGGATGGTATAAGATCCCAAAGGGATTACACTTATTATCAAACTTGAAATAATTGAATTTATTACCAATGTTCTCTACAAAGCACGAACCTGCCAAGAAGATCTTCGAATGATGATCTATTTTGGGTTCCTGGGGTTCTATAGATACCGGAGTGGTAAACTTCATAATTCACTTAAATTCTACAGTATGTTTAATTTTGTCATCCGGATGCCGGTTTTACCGTATGAATGAAACCGATTTTTGCAAAGCCTCCTCAATACCCTTGGGATTCTTACCTCCTGCTGTTGCAAAGAAAGGCTGGCCTCCCCCACCTCCCTGAATATATTTTCCAAGTTCCTTCACTACTTTCCCGGCATTTAAATCCCTTTGAGACACAAGTTCCCTGGAAATATAACAGGATAAAAGTGCTTTGCCATCCTGCTCACTGGCAAGAAGCAGGAATAAATTATTTTCCTTTTCTCCCAATTGAAATGCAAGATCCTTAATTCCGCCCGCGTCCAGATCTACTTTTTTAGCCAGGAACTTTACTCCGTTTACCTCCTTGATCTCACTGCTTATTTCAGATTTCAGATTTTTAGCCTTTTCTCTGAGTAAGGTTTCCACTTGCTTTTTAAGGTTGTTGTTTTCCTCCTGTAAAGACGTAATAGCTCTTACAGGATCTTTAGCATTCTTTAATTCATTTTTAACCTGACTTAAAATTTCCTCCTGCTCCTTAAAATACTGCTGGACTGCCTTTCCGGTTATTGCCTCAATCCTTCTTATTCCTGCTGCAACAGCGCCTTCAGATACAATTTTAAAATACCAGATGTCTCCCGTATTTTGTACATGGGTTCCTCCGCATAATTCCATGGAATCCCCAAATTTGACAGCTCTTACTGAGTCTCCGTATTTTTCGCCAAATAAAGCGATTGCGCCCTGGTCAATAGCCTCCTGATAAGTCAAATCCCGCTGCTCCCATAGGGCAATTTGTTCTCTTATCCTTTCATTTACAAAGCCTTCGACTTTCTCAATTTCTTCGGAAGTAAGCTTGCTGAAATGTGAAAAATCAAATCTCAGGTGATCGTGATTCACCATAGAACCCTTTTGCTCCACATGTGTTCCCAGTATTTTCCGAAGGGCCTGGTGAAGTAAATGTGTAGCAGAATGATTGGATTGGGTTCTTCTTCTTTTATCCTCATCTACAACCACTAAAAAGTCCCCTGAAACATCTGCCGGCAGATTCCTGGTGAAATGTATAATAAGATTATTCTCTTTTCGGGTATCAATGATCTGGATCTTTTCTCCTTCTGCAGAGATCAAAACACCTTTATCTCCTACCTGGCCACCTCCCTCGGGATAAAATGGGGTTTTATTTAAAACTATCTGAAATAATTCACCTTCTTTTTTGCTGTCAACTTTTCTATACCTGGTGATCTTTATCCCGGCCTCCAGGGAATCATATCCTATAAAAGGAATTTCTTCCTCCCGGCCCAAAACCTGCCAGTCTCCGGCTGTAACAACAGATGCGGCACGTGAACGATCCTTTTGTTGGTTTAACTCCTCATTAAACTCCTTTTCATCAAGATCATATCCCCGCTCTCTCAGGATGAGTGCCGTAAGATCTATTGGGAACCCAAAAGTATCGTAAAGCTCAAATGCCTTTTTGCCCGAAACTTTTTTCCCGCTTGTGTTTTCAATTATATTCTCAAGCAGGATGAGTCCCTGATCCAGAGTTCTTAAGAAGGACTGCTCCTCTTCCCGAATCACATTTTCAATTAATTTTTGCTGAGATCTTAATTCCGGAAATGCCTCTCCCATCTGATTGCCCAGGGTTTCCACCAATTTAAATATAAACGGTTCTTTAGTATTTAAAAATGTAAACCCGTAACGTATTGCCCTTCTCAGGATCCTTCTTATCACATAGCCTGCCCCTGTATTTCCGGGTAGCTGGCCATCTGCTATTGAAAATGATACCGCCCTTAAATGATCTGCGATAACCCTTATGGCAATATCTACCTTTTCATCTTTTCCATATTCATTTCGGGTAACCTTTTCTATGCTTTGGATAACCGGCGTAAAAACATCTGTATCATAATTGGATTTTTTGTCCTGCAAAACCATACAGAGTCTTTCAAACCCCATCCCGGTATCCACGTGCTGTGCGGGAAGTTTCTCAAGACTGCCGTTCGCCTTTCGGTTAAACTCTATAAATACAAGATTCCATATTTCCACTACCTGGGGGTGATCTGCGTTAACAAGCTCCCTGCCGGGAATTTTAGCTTTTTCTTCAGTACTTCGAATGTCCACGTGAATTTCTGAACTTGGCCCGCACGGGCCCTGGTCTCCCATTTCCCAGAAATTATCTTTTTTATTACCATAAATGATCCTGTCCTCAGGAACAATGGCTTTCCAGAGTTCCATAGCCTCATGGTCAAGTTCCAGTCCATCCTCTTTGCTTCCTTCAAAAACAGATACATAAAGAATATCCTTATCAATTTTAAATACTTCAATCAATAATTCCCAGGCCCAATGAATGGCTTCCTTTTTAAAATAATCCCCGAAACTCCAGTTGCCCAACATTTCAAACATAGTGTGATGGTAGGTATCCATCCCTACTTCTTCCAGATCATTATGCTTACCGCTCACCCTTAAACATTTTTGGGTATCTGCGATACGCACATGTTTTGGCACAGTATTTCCCAGAAAGAATTCCTTAAATTGGTTCATCCCTGCATTAGTGAACATTAAGGTGGGATCATCCTTAATGACCATAGGGGCTGAGGGAACTATAGTATGGGATTTTGATTGAAAAAAGTCGAGATATGTCCTGCGTATTTCACTGGATTTCATAAAGCCAATAAGGTCTAAAATTTATTAAATTATGTGGATGAGAAAACAATTTTTATATTTGTTCGTTTCTCATAAATTGTTGCAAGGTTTTTGCAGCAAATAGTACCCGCAAAAATAGGATATTTTAATTTATGTCGAAGGTTAAATATTATTACGATAGCGAAACACTTTCTTATCAGAAAATAGAACGCAAAAAAGGGAGGAGACTGGGAATTGCTCTTCTTAGTGTAGTGGGAGTCTTTCTTGCAGCGTTTGTATTATTTGTTGCATACCTTAATCTCCCCCATATTGAAACTCCAAAAGAAAAAGTCTTAAAGCGCGAACTCACCAATATGCAGTTGCAATATAACCAGCTTAACCGCAAGATGGACCAGGTGCAGGAGGTTCTTGGGAATATTGAGGATCGTGACAATAATATCTATCGTCTTTATTTTGAAGCTAATCCAATTCCGGAAGAACAAAGAAGGGCGGGTTTTGGAGGTATAAACAGATACCGGAATCTTGAAGGATATGATAATTCCAATATTATTCTTGAAACAAGTAAAAGGATGGACATACTTACCAAGCAAGTCGTGGTTCAATCCCGGTCACTTGATGAAATAGCTATTCTGGCAAAGGAGAAAGAAAAACTACTTTCTGCTATTCCAGCTATACAGCCGGTTGAAAATAAAAACCTTAGAAGTATCGCCTCGGGATTTGGATGGAGAAATGACCCTTTTACAAAAGTTAAGAAGTTTCATTATGGAATGGATTTCTCTGCACCCCGGGGAACTCCTGTATACGCCACGGGTGATGGGAGAATTGAGCGGGCAGATAACCGTGCCACTGGATACGGTAATCATATCAGGTTAAATCATGGATATGGGTATGTGAGTCTGTATGCCCATCTTTATAAGTATAATGTAAGAGTGGGTCAAAGGGTGAAGCGCGGAGATGTTATAGGCTTTGTAGGAAGTACAGGCCGTTCTGAAGCGCCTCATCTTCATTATGAGATATACAAGGATGGGGAAAGGATCAATCCTATAAACTTCTATTATGGAGATCTTACTCCGCAGGAATTTGACCAGATCCTTCAACAGTCTCAAAAGGAAAACCAATCTATGGATTAATGCATATCAACCTCCCCGAAAAACGATATTACGCGATTGGCGAGGTTGCCCAGGCCTTTGGCGTTAACACCTCTCTCATTAGATTCTGGGAAAAGGAATTTGAGGCATTAAAGCCTAAAAAGAATGCCAAAGGCAACCGGCTGTTCACTCCACAGGATATCAAAAACCTTGAATTGATCTACCACCTGGTAAAGGAAAGAGGTTTCACTCTGGAAGGAGCCAAAACCCATTTAAAAGAGGAAAAGAAAAAAACACTCACAAATTTTGAAATAATAAGAAAATTGCAGGCCGTTAAGGCCGAACTAACCAATATTAAAAATCATCTGTAATATGAAAAAGTGGCTGATACCCGTTATTGTTCTGGTTGTACTTGGAATTATCATTTATAGTTTGACAGTGGGATTTAATAACAATGCAATTCAGAAGCAGGAAGAAGCAAGACTGGCCTGGTCCAATGTGGAAAGTTCATATCAGAGGCGAAATGACCTGATTAGCAACCTTGTGAGGACGGTACAGGGAGCCGCCGATTTTGAGAGGGGAACTCTTACAGATGTAATTGAAGCCAGGGCACGGGCGACACAGGTCACCGTTGATCCTGCCAATATCACTCCGCAACAACTTGAACAATTCCAGCAGGCCCAGGGTGAAGTCTCTGGAGCCTTATCCAGATTACTTGTAACTGTAGAAAGATATCCTGAACTCAGGGCCACCCAGAATTTCCAGCAGTTGCAATCCCAGCTCGAAGGAACTGAAAACCGGATAAATGTAGCCCGGGACAGGTACAATGCAGAAGCTACAGATTATAATACTTATATAAGAACTTTCCCTAATTCTATGTTTGCCGGGATGTTCGGTTTTGAAAGAATGGCCCGATACGAAGCTGAAGCAGGTTCTGAATACGCCCCCGATGTAGAGTTCGATTTCTAAAATATTATCGGCATGAGCAAAATTGAAGATTTTTTATCTTTAAAGGAAGAAGAAGAGGTAATTGAAGCCATAAGGACAGCCGAAAAAACCACTTCAGGAGAAATAAGAGTTCACCTTGAAAGATCTCATGGACAGCAGGATATTTTTGAAAGAGCCATGGAAGTTTTTCATGTCCTGAAAATGGATAATACCAAAGCTTCAAACGGTGTGCTCATTTACGTGGCGGTAGAAGACAGAAATTTTGTTATTTATGGCGATAGGGGGATCAATGAAGTGGTTCCACATGATTTTTGGGAGAGTACAAAAGATGCAATTGTGGCCAGGTTTAAAGCCGGAAAACACAAGCAAGGTCTTATTGACGGGATCTTAAAAGCCGGGGAACAACTGCAAAAACATTTCCCGGTGAGTGAAACAACTGTCAACGAACTTCCCAATACCATATCCAGAGAAGATGCAACAAATAAGTAAGAGAACTTTTTATCTATTTATTTTATTCATCACATTTTTTATTCCCGCCTTTGCCCAAAGGGATATTCCACCCAGACCATCATTACAAACCAGCGTTTATGATGAAGCAGAAATACTTTCTGCAAGTGAAGAAAAAAATCTGGAACAAAAACTCATTAATTATGCAGATACTACTTCCACGCAGATTGTAATTGTTACAATAAAATCCCTGGAGGGAGAATATGAAGGGATATATGCTGCCAACTGGGCACACGCATGGGGAATTGGCCAGGAGAGGGAGGATAATGGCCTTCTCATCCTGGTCTCTGAAGGGGACCGTAAGATCTGGATTACGACGGGTTATGGCCTCGAAGAATATCTTACAGATGCCAGGACCAAAGATATCATTGACAATATAATCCTTCCTCAATTTCGAAGTAACGACTACTACGCAGGGCTGGATCGAGGCACTACTGCAATTTTTGAAGTCCTGAACGGCACTTTCCAGGGTTCTCCTGCAAGGCGAACAGGCGGTGGTTCTAATTTTCCATTACCCTTCCTCATTCTGGGCATCTTTTTCCTGATTTTCCTGGTATCGCTAAGTAACAGGAATAAAAATAATCGATGGCCCGGAAATCGCAAAGGTATGGGAGGATCCTTACTGGATGTTATCATTTTAAGCAGCCTTGGCCGTGGCACTATGGGCGGCGGCAGAGGCTTTGGAAGCGGCGGTGGCTTTGGTGGTGGTTTCGGTGGCGGTGGCTTTGGTGGCGGTGGCGCCGGGGGAAGCTGGTGATTTAGTAGTTAGTATTGAGTAGTTAGATGAGAGTAGTTAGATGTGAGATGTGAAATTTTGTATACTGTATAATGTATACTGTAAACCGTTTCAACTTAATTAACACCATTTCTCCTTAGAATAAAAGATTACAAACTCTCCTAACCTCAGTATATTTATCTCTTCTCTCTATTCTATATTCAATATTCTCTTCTCTCTATTCTCTTCTCTCTATTCTAATAAAAATCTTGTCTCTTGATTCTTGTCTCTTGGTTCAAATAAAAAGGAACCCGAAGGCTCCTTTGTATTAATGTTATTTTCCACCAAAAGTCCGTCTTGTCTCTTGATTCTTGACGCTTGAATCAAATCCCGGTCCAGGTAAGAAATTCCCCCTTTGGGGGTTAGGGGGCCTACTCTCCCTCGGGGGCTGGGGGGCAATTACATCCTTATCATCCTCACAGGTCCACCGGGTCTTCCCTGGCCGGGAGCGGGGGCCCCTCCAAAATTGCTGATCTTATAGGTAAAGCTAAGCATCGCATATTGTTGTAAAATAAGATTCTGAGTATCCTGAATAAAATCATTACCAATCATCCTCTGGGATGATACATTCTGATTTAGCATATCATATATTTTTACTTTTAAGGTTGCATTATCTTTAAGAAATTTGTATCCTACACTTACGTTCCAAAGAAGGGCGGAATTGTCAAATTCCGAAGAAATATTCCCATAATAATTATAGGAGATATCATTTCCAATAACAACATTTTTGGGCCAGAAAGAAGTAGCTTCCAGGGAAATAGTATGGTTGGTAAAGTTCTCATTGCTAAATTGATTGATGTCATACCAGCTGTCTGTGTAAGCCAACTGATAACGGGGGGCTATCGAGAAGTATTCTTCCAGCGCCCATGTAAAATTCACATTTGGTCTTAATACCAATCTTTCAGCATTAAACAGAACACCATTGGTAAAACCCACATTCTTATCGTAGGAGGAATTAAATCCCAGGGAATACCTGAAATCCCTTTTATCCTTCTTTAACTGCTTACTGTAATTAATACCCATATTCGCATTTATCGCTCCGTCAACATTGGTATAAGTAGTAGTTCTGATAAGATCTTCATTTACTGTAGTCACAGGTACAATGCTGTTATCTGTAAAAGTTACAGAGGCATTACTAAATATCCCGCTTCTCTTTGCAAAATCATAATTTCTGTAACCCGCTCTTATTGTCTGGGAGAAAGTTGTACGAAGATCGGGGTTCCCCACAATAATATTAAGTGGATTGGTTCTGTTAATCACAGGTTGTAGCTGCCTGATAGACGGTACACCTGCATCACTGCTGTAATTGAGGTTAAGGCTTTTGGCGCGGGTTATCTCATATCTAACATTTCCCCTTAAAAAAAGATTATTATAAGTACTGGAAAAGTCAACATCCTCAAAAAAACTTGTGTTTTCAAGAGTAGTATTTAACAAGCCTATCTCTGTTCCCCATCGCCATTTCTGGCCTTCAAAATTCACACCTACATTCGGGATATTCTTAATGCTCTTTGATTCAAAATCACTGCTAAGCAACGTATTAAAATTGGAATAATTTCCTTCGGTATCGGCATCAAAAACAGATCTGGTATTTGTAGATGTTGCAGAGGATAAGTCATAGGAAGCATCAAAAAAAAGCTTTTTAGCCATTACGAAGCGTTGAGTGACACCAATAGAATACTCATTGGTGTTCTGGACTTCATCTATAAATTGATCCTGGACCTCGGTTCGTGCCTGGTCACCAAAGAAATTGCTTAAAGAGGTAAAAAAGTTCTCATTCTCCTGTCTATTGTGGTCGCTGGAAAGATCGATCTGGGTATAAGCACCACCCCTACCGTAACGTCTTATAAAATCAAGCCTGTTTGAAAAACTTGTGCTTTCCAGATTCTCCTCATCAAGGATCTGGGTTGAATTTACAAGATTTCGGTTTTGATCCAAAGACTGGGAATTATTGATCCTGGTGTTAAAACCTGAGTTTGAATTAAATCGGGGTGCATAGGAGATCCTGGTTAGAGTATCAGGTTTAAATTCCAGTCTTGCATTTGCCCGGTGACTATCGTTAACAAGAATGCCCGAAGATTCAGAATTTGAAAAGAACCTGGAATTAGGTAATATATTTTCACGTTGGATGATAGTTGAAGTTTCAGTATCATTCCTTCCAAAAAAATAATCCGCATTAAGGTCAACTTTCTTATTCCATTCATTTACAAAATTCATCCCTGCGGTTTCAGCTTTGGTTATACCGCCACCTCCGCCCCCAAAATTCAACCCGTTAATTCCAAAAGAACTACCTCCCCCACCACTGCTCATAGTAATGCTTCTGGCATTACGGCCCATCATATCAAAAACCTCATCAAAACTAAACCCTGAACTGTTGATGTTATTTGCACTGGCGAGTACACTTATGCGCATTTTATCTTTAAAATAATTCCCAATTCCGCTTAATTCGTAGCGATCATCTGTTCCTCCGCCAGCGGTTGCCCGGGCAAAATAGCCTTTGTTCTTATCTTCCTGAAGGGTGATGTTGATGGTCTTGTCATCAGGGTTTCCGGCTTTACCGGTAAATTCCTGGCTACGTGTGCGGGTATCTGTAACCTGGACCTTATCAATAATCTCCTTAGGAAGGTTTTTGGTAGCTATCTTTGGATCATTACCAAAGAATTCCTTTCCATTCACCAGGATTCGGGAAACGGGTTTTCCATTCACGGTAATATTCCCTTCAACATCTACTTCCACACCCGGAAGTTGTTTCATCAGGTCTTCAAGATTAGCATCAGGACGTGTTACAAAAGATGCAGCATTAAATTCCAGAGTATCTCTCTTTACGGTAATTGGAGCTCTTCCACCGGTCAAATGGATCTCATCCAGTTCATTATCTGTCTCATCCATGGAAATGGATCCCAGATTCAGATTTCTGTTATTGGCAAGGGATAAATTTTGCTTATGAACCTTAAAACCTGTAAAGGTTATGAAAAGATCCAGATTGAGAGCCGCGGTACTTCCCTTTATAAGAAAATCACCATTATTTTCTGAAATAGTATAACTTACCAGGGTACTGTCTACAGGATTTTCTACATACACAGTAGCTGCTTCAAGAGGGGTGTTGGTTGCGGATTCGATAATTTTACCGGAGATCTCAAATGTTTGGGCACAAAGGCTTAGTGAAAAGAGGGAAAAAAGGAGGGGGAAAATGTTTTTCATTTAGTGATTGATCAATGATGTTCAAAATAATAAAAGGCCTTAACAAATAGTTAAGACCTTAGATATATGAAAAAGTTTAATGGCTGATTATTTTTTTCTGAAATAAACGGAAACCGGAACTCCGGTAAAATCAAATTCCTCTCTTAATTTATTCTCCAGGTAGCGTTTATAGGGTTCCCGAACATATTGCGGCAAATTGCAGAAAAATGCGAATTGAGGTTGTGGTGTAGGTAATTGCATACAATATTTAATTTTTACGTACTTCCCTTTCCAGGCCGGAGGAGGATAATGTTCTATAATTGGCAACATCCTGTCGTTCAATTCACTGGTCTTAATCTTTTTGCTTCTGTTCTGGTAGACTTCTACTGCTGTTTCAATTGCTTTATAGATCCTCTGTTTTGTGAGAACAGACATGAAAACAATTGGTACATCTGTAAAAGGTTCTATTTCCTTTCTTATGTTGGCTTCAAATTCTTTAAGTGTATTGGTTTCTTTATCTTCCAGGAGATCCCACTTATTCACAAGAATTACAATACCTTTTCGGTTTCTTTGGGCAAGCCAGAAAATATTCTGAACCTGCCCGTCAAATCCACGAGTGGCATCAAGAATAATAAGACATACATCACAATTCTCAATGGCTCTTACAGACCGCATTACCGAATAGAATTCCAAGTCCTCCTTAACTTTGGATTTTCTTCTGATCCCTGCTGTATCTACGAGGTTGAATTCAAACCCAAATCGGTTATACCTGGTATCAATGGCATCCCGTGTAGTCCCTGCGATATCTGTAACAATATATCTGTCTTCTCCAATTAGTGCATTGATAAATGAGGATTTCCCGGCATTGGGTCTTCCCACCACCGCAAAGCGTGGCAACTCGGTCTCTTCATCCTCTTCCAGCTCTGGAAGAGCTTCAACCAGTGCGTCCAGAAGATCCCCGGTCCCACTTCCACTGGTACTTGCTATTGGGTAAAAATCTCCTAATCCCAGGGAATAGAATTCCACCGCATTTTCAAGTCTTTTGGCATTGTCTACCTTGTTAACCACAAGAAAAACAGGCTTTTTCACCCTTCGTAAAAGTTTTGCCACATCTTCATCCATCCCGGTAATACCAGTTTCCACATCTACCATGAATATTATGGCATCTGCCTCCTCAATAGCAAGCTCAACCTGTTTATCTATTTCTGCCTCAAAAACATCATCACTCCCCTTTACGTAGCCTCCTGTATCAATTAGAGAAAAAGTTTTTCCATTCCAGTCTGCCTTTCCATAATTCCTGTCACGGGTAACCCCGCTTACGGCATCAACAATGGCTTCCCTACGCTGGATCATCCGGTTAAAAAATGTGGACTTTCCCACATTTGGTCTTCCTACAATGGCTACAATATTGCCCATAAAACTTACTCTTTATTAAAACGCAAAAATAAGGCTTTTTAACTGAATAAAATTTCCGGGAGTTTTAATAATTCCAAAGGGGGCAAACAGGATTTTTTAAATTGATATAATTTAAATTAAAGTATGCCTCTTTTTAATGTTTTAGGGTGTCTAAAAATATGACCAATGTTATTCACCTATAAAAGTTTATAATAATTTTTAAAGTATTAGGAATTAGAAATCTTAAATTAAGGAAGAATGATTTGTGAAACAGAAAAAACTAAGATTATGAGACTGAAAAATTTAAAATTAGCTGTGATATTTTACAGTTCAACAGGAACAAATTTTCAGCTGGCCAAATGGGCAGCAGAAGCAGGGAAGGAAGCTGGTGCCGGCGAAGTGAAGTTATTAAAAATTGCAGAAACAGCACCTCAGGAAGCTATTAATGAGAATAAGGATTGGAAAGAGAATATTGAAGCTATGCAAGATGTTCAAACCGTCTCTCTTAATGACCTTGAATGGGCAGATGCGATCATATTTAGTATTCCCACCAGATATGGAAATCTGCCATCACAGTTTGCAGCTTTTATAGATACCACAGGAGGGTTATGGTCAAAGGGAAAATTGATGAACAAGGTGGTAAGCGGTATGACCAGTGCTCAAAATATTCACGGCGGTCAGGAAACTACCCTTATATCATTATATAAAACTATGTTTCATTGGGGAGCCATTATAGCCGCACCTTCATATTCTGACCCAATACTTTTTGAGGCAGGTGGTAATCCCTATGGCACCAGTGTTACGGCAGGCAAGGATGGACTTAATGATAATGCGAAAAAGGCAGTATTTCACCAGGCCAAACGCACTTTAACTATCGCGGGGTGGGTTAATTCAGGATTAAGTGAGCAATAATACATTATGAACATTTCAGGGCCCATCCGGGCCTTTTTTCTTGCAAATGCTAAAGTTTCATTAAGATTTTATTATAGTATTATACTTACATTAATGCCTGATAAAATTACAGGGTGCTTTTGTGCGGTTTTTCATCAATTTTGATATCCTGTTTATAATTTCCAACCAGGCTATTATTTTTAAATTCGTCCAGATTTTTATTCATTGATCGAGCTAAAATATTTTGTACCCCGACTTGGAGGATTCCGGAGTCCAGTTAAGACTCCGGTAACCTTAAAATATCCTTATCTTCAATCTCCAGGAATTACCATCTGTTATTATTTAATCCTTAAATTTGAACCATCCTATTGAAAATGAATGGTTAATTTAAATGATTTGCGAAGGGTAACAGTTACCCGTTATATTACCCCTTTAAGGGAAGGAGGTTCTCTACCTGCCCTTGCCGAAGCAGATGATGATTTTAAGTATGTTCTTAAATTCAGAGGTGCAGGTCATGGTGTAAAAGCTTTGATCGCCGAATTACTGGGAGGTGAGATCGCCAGGGCACTCGGCTTTAAAGTGCCTGAACTGGTCTTTGCATATCTTGATGAAGCTTTTGGGAGAACTGAAGCAGATGAAGAAATTCAGGATCTGCTAAAAGCCAGTCAGGGTCTTAATCTTGCACTCCATTTTCTTTCAGGTGCCATTAATTACGATCCCGTAGTGACTCCGGTTGATCCTTTACTGGCATCAAGAATAGTATGGTTGGACGCGTACATCACAAATGTTGACAGGACTTATAGAAACACCAATATGCTTACATGGAATAAGGAATTATGGCTAATTGATCACGGGGCCTCCTTCTATTTCCATCATTCCTGGACCAATAGAGAAAAACATGCTGTGAGTCCTTTTAATCTGATAAAAGATCATGTGCTTTTACCCAAGGCTGATTTGTTGATCGAGGCAGATCAAATCTGCAGGGAAATTCTCACTACAGAAAAATTAAAGAGAATTACAGATCTCATTCCTGAGCAATGGCTGAAATGGGAAGGGGATCATGGAGATTCAGGCGAGATAAGACAGGAATACTTAAATTTCCTGTTACAGAGACTCGAAAATTCGGCAATTTTTATAAAAGAAGCTCAGGATGCAAGATAAACATCTATATGAATACGCGGTTATCCGGGTCCTGCCAAGAGTGGAAAGGGAAGAATTTCTTAATGTGGGCATTATTCTTTTCTGCAAAAGGAAAAATTTTTTAAGAGTTCGTTTCGAACTTGATGAAATCAGGCTGAGATGCCTGTGTGAGGATTTTGATATCGGGGAGATAAGGAAGAATCTGGAATCTTTTGAGAAGATCTGTCTTGGAAAAAAAGATGGGGGCCCTATTGCCCAACTCGATGTTCCCTCGCGCTTTCGCTGGCTCACCGCAGTGAGAAGCTCTGTAATTCAAACCTCCAGACCTCATCCTGGAATGAGCATAACGCTTGAGGACACTCTGGATCGACTTTTCAGGGAGATGGTATTATAATGCATTATAAATACTATGAAAGGTGATTTTCATCATATTGAGAACCGATTAATTATCTTAATTTCGGACAGGTTAATATTGAGGCACATGCTCCGGCCTTATTAATAATTGCATCCCGTTATGAAAAAATCTACGCTTGATCTCTACTTGTTGTTACCCATAAAAAATTTTATAGAAAAGCAAACCTCGGTAGGTTTGCTTCTTATTTTTTCGGCCTTATTGGCAATGATCATAGCGAATTCTCCCTTGTCAGATGCATATCACGCTCTTTGGAAGCAATACATCCATGTGGGGATAAATGATTATCTCATTAGAAAAAATCTTCTTCACTGGATCAATGACGGGCTTATGTCTATGTTCTTTTTTTTAGTGGGACTTGAATTAAAAAGGGAGATAATGCATGGGGAACTCTCAAATTTAAGGGGGGCTTTGTTGCCTGTTTCGGCGGCCATAGGAGGAATGCTTTTTCCTGCTCTCATCTTTTTAGGATTTAATTATGGTACCCCGGCGGCAAGTGGCTGGGGTGTACCCATGGCCACAGATATCGCTTTTGCCCTGGGAATATTATATCTTCTTGGTGACCGGGTACCTTTGTCATTAAAAGTATTCCTTACTGCCATCGCAATTGTTGATGATATTGGAGCAGTACTTGTAATCGCTTTCTTTTACACATCAGATCTTTCGTTTCAAAGCCTCGGAGTTGCCGCCTTTTTCCTTCTTATTTTGCTGAGTGCTAATTATATTGGGATAAGGAATACTTTTTTTTATGCTGTTATGGGGATAGGAGGCTTATGGCTTGCGGTACTACTCTCCGGGGTTCATGCTACAATTGCCGCCGTGTTGGCTGCATTTGCAATTCCAACTACCAATCGTATTAACACCGCATTATTTATTAGAAAAGTAAAATTTCTGGTTTTGGAAATTAAGAATATCAGGCGTGATCAAAAAAATAAACCTGAAGAATCTGCAGAACCCGGTATTACCCACAGTATTGAGAAATTTTCATCCCTCGTAGAAGATGCAATTCCACCGCTCCAGCGTCTTGAACATGCCTTGCATCCTTTTGTGAGTTTTGTGGTACTCCCAATATTTGCATTTGCCAATGCCGGGGTGACTATTACTGCAGATTCTCTGGGATTCTTCACCAGTCCGGTTGCATTTGGGGTTATTTTTGGACTTCTAATAGGAAAGTTCTTTGGGATTGTTCTCTTTACACGATTATTGGTCTGGTTAAAAATAAGCAGCCTACCTAAAGGAGTAAGATGGCCCCATATATACGGCGTAGGATTACTTGCAGCAATAGGATTTACCATGTCTCTCTTCATTACTGAACTTGCCTTCACAGACGAAGATCATTTGGTGCAGGCTAAAATTGGCATTCTTACCGCTTCGATCCTTGCCGGAATACTTGGATATTTATACTTGAATTTTATAGGAAAAAGATTAGTGCTGCAATCGGCAGCATTACAGAGAAAAAAAGTAAAGTTAGCGAAAGGTGTTGGAAAGCCTGAAGCAAAAAATATTGCGCATGAAAATTCCATTGGAATCGGCCAGTTAAACATCCCTGATTAGGATTTAGGGTTTGGTGTTTAGTGTTTGGTGTTTGGTGTTTGGTGTTTGGTGTTTGGTGTTTGGTGTTTGGTGTTTGGTGTTTGGTGTTTGGTGTTTGGTGTTTGGTGTTTGGTGTTTGGTGTTTAGGGTTTAGGGTTAATTGATCACTGTTCATTGATAATTGATAATTGATAATTGTTATCTTTTTGGAAAATTAAACCTAAATTTCCGGGGAAACAAAGTATCCCTTTACAGTTCAATTTGAGATCCTTACTACCAATTATTGTCATCGCCCAATTTTGCTGTACCAGTCTTTGGTTTGCTGGTAATGGAGTAATGGGTGATCTATTAAGCACTTTTGATCTTGAGATTGTGGCTCTGGGTTATTTAACCTCAGCAGTACAGTTTGGCTTTATTCTGGGAACATTACTTTTTGCTTTTTTAAGTATTGCAGATCGTTTCCCGCCGTCCAGGGTATTTTTCATCTGCGCTATACTTGGAGCATTGTGTAATCTTGGGGTCATTCTTGAAAATAATAATCTTAACAGTTTACTTCTCTGGAGATTTCTTACCGGATTTTCCCTTGCTGGAATTTATCCGGTTGGGATGAAGATCGCCGCAGATCATTACCGGGAAGGACTGGGGAAGTCTCTTGGTTTTCTAGTGGGTGCACTGGTTATTGGAACCGCTTTTCCGCATCTGTTAAACACTTTATCCGGGGCCGAAGGTTTGCCATGGAAAACTGTGATCATTTCAACTTCGATCCTGGCAATTTTAGGCGGTGTCCTTATACTTTTCTTTGTCCCACCAGGTCCATACCGCACACCCGCGATTTTTATTGATCACCTTGCTTTCCTCAAGGTATTTCGCAATGAGAAATTCAGGTCGGCAGCTTTTGGTTATTTTGGGCACATGTGGGAGTTGTATACCTTTTGGGCGTTTGTACCGGTACTCTTAACTTCATATATCCTGTTTCACGAAACCATACTTAATGTTTCGCTTCTCTCATTTTTTATAATTGCCATAGGCGGATTAGCCTGTGTGGCCGGAGGTTATATTTCCCTTAACAGGGGCACGAAAAAGACTGCCACAACAGCCTTGGCACTCAGCGGAATATGCTGCCTTATTTCACCTTTGCTGTTTTTTCAGGATTCAGAATTCCTGCTGGTGATATTCCTCCTTTTTTGGGGAGCAATGGTGGTAGCCGATTCTCCCCTCTTTTCCACTCTTGTAGCCAATAATGCGGAAGGTGCATCGCGGGGAACAGCACTAACTATTGTGAATTCCATTGGATTTGCCATCACTATTGTTAGTCTGCAGCTTGTAACCTACCTTATCACAATTACAGATCCCTTATATATCTTTCCCATTCTCGCCCTGGGACCGGCGGTGGGTTTGTGGAAGGTTTTTAAATGATATTGAATGTTGTAGGTTTTAGTTTTTAGGTTGTAAGTTGTAGGTTGTAGGTTGTAGGTTGTAGGTTGTAGGTTGTAGGTTGTAGGTTGTAGGTTGTAGGTTGTAGGTTGTAGGTTGTAGGTTGTAGGTTGTAGGTTGTAGGTTGTAAAGTTGAGCTTCTCTGCAATATAATTCAAACTTTAGAGGTCTTGCGCCCTTTCAGGGCTTTGGATTGGAGGGAAATTTTTATCCGATGGGCTGCACCCATCGCTGATGTATTACGCCCTTTCAGGGCTTTGAATCAAGAGGTTTTTTTGTCCGATTGGCTTCACCCATCGCTGATGTATTGCGCCCTTTCAAGGCTTGACCCCTGGGCTCCCTCGGTCCCCCAAAGGGAACTCTACCTCACACACGGATGGGTATTTTATAAACTCATGTTATCGAAAAACCTTTCCCTTTTAGGGGTGCCGGGGTACTGGAGGAAACGCAATCCAAACCTTTATCCCCAATAAAAAAATATTGCGCCCTTTCAGGGCCCCGGATTTAAAGGCTTCTTTACCCGATGGGCTTCACCCATTGCTGATATATTGCGCCCTTTCAGGATTTCACCCCTGG
>JBGTNH010000072.1:0-52227 GCA_041743165.1 Gillisia sp.
AGTAATTTTATCGGTAGAAATCATAAGCAGATAGTTAGTTAAATATTTGGTTTTTAGATACTTAAATATACTAATTTTCTGCTTTTTCTTTGTTGTTTAATCCCTCTTTTTTTACCTTTTCTTATATCGAACTCACGTTAATCTATGAAAATTCTAGTCAGGAAATTTAATGAACTTAGTTTGGAAGAATTATATATGATCCTACAATTAAGGTCTGAGGTTTTTGTGGTTGAACAAAACTGTGTTTATCAGGATATTGATGGTAAGGATGAAAAAGCCCTGCATATATTGGGAAAAAAAGATGGTGAGCTTGTAGCTTACACCCGATGCTTCAAGGCGGGGGATTATTTTGAACAGGCTTCCATTGGAAGGGTGATTGTCAAAGAAAATTTCAGGAAATCCGGTCTTGGACATGAGATCATGAAGGCTACTATTAGAGAAATTGAGGAAAGGTTTAAAACTACTTCAATAAAACTTTCTGCCCAGCAATATCTAACAGGTTTTTACGAGATTCATAAATTTCAACAAACCGGCGAAGGTTATCTGGAAGACGGAATCCCTCATATTGCCATGATAAAAAATTAAATTATTTCAGTATATCTGCATATCGCCGGGGATTTGCTAATACCTCCTTGGCTTCCAGTATTTCGGGATCATTTTGAAGGTAAAACTCATACAATCCTTCCTGATAAAAATACCTCTTGATTATTTCATCTGTAAGCACACTTGTGATCTCTTCTTTTCTGTTGTCGATCTCGGCTGTTTTACTTCCTTCTATTCCCTTGATCATTTGTTGATAATTCTGTATGATCTCTTTCTCAAAACCCTCTTTTTTTGCAGTAGCAAGAACCTCATTAAGTTCAGCTTCGGTACGGGTCTCATAAGTGAAATTAGTCCTCTTTAAATACTGTTTAAATGAATTGAAATCACTGTCTGTAAAACGGAAATCATTTGGATTGGTCAATTTATTGGCATAGTAATATTCTGTGGCAAAATCAAAGATCGCGTGGTTTGCAATAAGAGCCTGGGTTATTGTATTAAATTCAGAAGATTTCAGGTTTATATCTGGCAGGATACCTCCCCCATCAAAAACACTTCTGCCACTTTTTGTCTTAAATTCATTATAATTTTCTGTACCTATACGTATTGCATTTCCCTGATCGTCCCTTGACCGGTAATCCAAGGCTTGAATACAACGCCCGCTGGGAGTATAGTACCGGGAAATGGTTAATTTTAACTGAGTGCCATAAACCAATTCCTTGGGTCGTTGCACAAGTCCTTTTCCAAAACTTCGCGCTCCCACTATAACGCCCCTGTCCAGGTCCTGAATAGCTCCTGCAACAATTTCACTGGCTGAAGCGCTTCGGCCATCTATTACAACCGCCAGGGGGATTTTTGTATTTATTGGCTCATTTGGAGTAAAGTACTGCTGATTGTATTTTTCAATAACAGATCTGGTAGAAGTGATCAACTGTCCCTTTTCAAGGAAAATATTACTCACCAATATTGCCTCACTTAACAATCCTCCGGGATTTCCTCTCAGATCCAGAATGATCTTATCTGCTCCCCGACTCTGCAGGTCTTTTAAAGCGCGAATCGTTTCAGAGGAAGCATTTGAATTAAATCGCGATAATACAATATATCCGGTCTTATCCTCAAGAAGTTCATAGAAAGGGACGGCTTTTAGTTCGATGGTACCACGTGTGAGGGTGGTGTTCTGGGTTTTTCCCTGTCGCAGGTAGGTGATTTCTATCGAGGTGTTAGGGGCTCCATTAAGAAGCTCTCCCGCATCCTCCTTAAATTCACTCACCGCAAGCCCGCCAATCTTAATTATTTCATCTCCGGGCTTTAAACCTGCTTTATCTGCCGGAAAGTCTTTATATGTTTCAAGGATAATAAACTTATCCCTGCTTATTCTTACAGCAGCGCCAATACCCTGGTATTCCCCGGCGGTATTCATTTTTGCCGATTCAACATCCTGTTCATTCCAGTAGTTGGTATATGGATCCAGATCATTCAGCATGGCCTTAATAGCGGTGTCCATGAGTTCTGCGGGATTGGTTTCGTCCACATAATTCATGTTGAGTTCCTTAAAAAGTGTGGTAAATATTTCGATTTGTTTTGCGATAGCAAAAAAATCTGATTTTATAAAACTACTGGTCCCCACCAATAGTGTTATTCCCAATATGATTATTGATATTTTTTTAATGATCCTGTTTTTCATGTTTTCTTTCTCTTTCAATTAATTTTTCCATGATCTCCACTACCGCGGCCTCCAGTTCCCTGTAAGTAAACCTTTTTTGACCTGTATGGATAAACATAAACGCAAATTTATGTGGTAAGTTGTTGTCTACAAGATACTTATTTTTCCTGATGGCTTCCCGCATTAACCTCTTAAAATAATTACGGTCTACCGCTTTTTTAAAATTTCTTTTAGGTACTGAAACTCCGGTTTTATGAGTTAAAATTTCAGGATTTTGTATGGGGGTGTAGATGAGCTTAAGGGGAAATTTGGTTAAAGACTTTCCTTCAGCAAATAATCTTTCTATAAGGATCTTGCTTTTAAGTTTTTCTGCGGAAGGAAATTTTTCATTCATTATAAATTTTTATATGCAGCTAAAATAAAAAAATCCACTTCGGGAATTCCCAAAACGGATCTTTCTTTTTATTGAAATCCGGAAGGATCTATTCGGGAGTTGCAGTTCTGTTATAAACATTATTGCTTCTGTCCACATCTGCCATAAGACCGGATTCATCGATCTCAATACTTTCTACCTGTGCAAATGGTCTTTGGAGATTTACTTCATAAGTTGGATGTGCCCATGCCCATCTATGAGCAACTCTGCGGGAGGTGTTGTCACCTGCTGGCTTTGTAAATCGCATCATTTGAAGAGGGATGTATACCATCTCAGATGTTCCGTCAGTATAATTAACCATCAGCTCGATTGGCATGGGAATATTACCTTTTCTTTCCAGTCTTACCATTGTTTGGTTACCCTGAGCTGAAACTTCATTGATAGCATAATCTATATAATGTGTGGTTTGTGTCCAGTCCAGTAAATACCATCCCAATTGAGCTCCACTCACTTTTTCTGCAACCCTTATAAAATCATTTGGCGTTGGATGCTTAAACTTCCACTCCTCGTAAAATCTTTTCAGGGTCTTTTTTAAATTTTCTTCCCCAATCAGGTAACCCAGTTGGGAGAGGAATATAGAACCTTTGGTATAAGCAGATACCCCATAGGCATAATTAAGCTGAAATCTGTCTGCATGGGTACTCAAAGGTTCCTCAAATCCTGATTGCACCAATCTTGAATAATTCCGGTAACCATTTTCAAATGGTCTTTCCTTATTCTCATTCATAACCTTGTTCATGGCCAGAGTTGAAATATAAGAGGTGAATCCTTCATCCATCCACTCATGCTTGCTTTCATTGGTTGCAAGTAAATGCTGAAACCATGCGTGGGCAAGTTCATGAGACGTAACTCCAACAAGGCTTCCAAAAGGGCGTTCACCCGTGATAAGAGTAAGCATGGCATACTCCATACCGCCATCTCCTCCCTGCACTACACTATACTGCTTCCATGGATATTGGCCTATGTTCTCATTGAAGAATCTTAATAGCTCTTCTGTTTTTGGCTGTAGGTTTTTCCAGTTTTCAAGAATGGCCGGATTTTTCTTATAAAGGAAATGTAACGTAGTGCCATCATAGGCAATTCTCTTATCATGAATATAATCAGGATCTGCAGCCCACGTAAAATCATGAACTTTTGGCGCAACAAAATGCCAGGTAAGCTTTTCACCCTTTGGCCTGTTTATTTTAGCCCCTTCATCTTCATATCCAAAACCAATTTCATTTGGATTTTGCAGGTAACCGGTACTTCCCAGAATATAGTTCCTGTCAATACTTATTTTAACATCAAAATCTCCCCACACGCCATGAAATTCCCTGGCGATGTAAGGATCTGCATGCCAGCCTTCAAAATCGTATTCTGCTATTTTAGGGAACCACTGGCTCATGGAAAGAGCCACTCCCTCAGTACTGTTCCTTCCTGATCTTCTTATTTGTAAAGGCACCTGACCTTCAAATTTCATATTAAAAGTTGCTTTTTGCCCCGGTAGAATAGGGGTGTCAAGATCAACCTCCAGGATGGTACCTACTTCTTCGGTCCTGACTGTTTTTCCATCCCGTGTAAGAGAGGCAACCCTTAAATACCCTATCTCTTCGGGTTTAAGTTTTGAAATACGGCTTTCATAAACAGGATTTTCCCTGGTTCCAATATTATTCATCATTCGGGCATCCGGATCTGGAATAAATTGTAATCTGGCATCCATTTCACTTCCGGGCTGGAAGGCATTGAAATATAAATGATAAAAGACCCTTTTAAGGGTATCAGGCGAATTATTGGTGTACACCAATTCCTGTGTGCCTGTGTATTGGAAATTCTTTACATTCATATCCACCTCCATTTTGTAATCTACTGCCTGCTGCCAATACGAGGAATTGTTTTGAGCAAATATTACAGAGGTGGAAATAAGCGTAAGAAATAAGAATATTTTTTTCATAATGGGTATTTATTGTTTTTTAAGAGTCTCCCTTTAGCTATCAGGAGTAATTCGTATAAACTGCTTTGCATTTGCTTAGTGATAATGTTATGCTAATTCAATTAAAGATCTTCACTATCGTTTTAAAAAACATTGAGTTCTTAAATGGTAAGTAATTTATTGTTTTGAAACCTTATCTGCTAATATCAGAGCGTTATAAAGATTGACCATTTTTCCGGATTTGGAAAGATTGCTAAATCTTTTATTGGCCTGTTCTTCTCCTACAAGGACAGAAGCTGTTGATGAAAGTCCACTATCCATGATCACCTGTTTCACCTGGGCGGCAGTTAATTTTGGATAAAATCCTCTGATCAAAGCTGCAACTCCAGAAACTGCAGGTGCAGCCATAGATGTTCCCTGAAGAAATTCATATTCATTATTTGGGGTTGTGGACCAGATTTTAGTTCCCGGCGCAAACACGTCTACACTATTCTTTCCATAGTTTGAAAATGCTGCTACCAGTCCCGAACCATAGGTATAGCTAAGAGCCCCCACGGTTAAAAAGTTATCGGCAATTTCACCAGGTTGACCGGGGAATTGATCATTTGGATAAACAGCAACATTGTCAAGATCCACACCGTCATTTCCGGCAGCGTTCACTATTAAAACATCATTTTGTGCAGCATATCTTATGGCATCCTGAACCCACTCGGGATTTGGAGAAAAGTACTTACCGAAACTGGTGTTAATTACCTTGGCGCCATTATCTACAGCATATCTTATTGCCAGGGCAATATCCTTGTCATATTCATCCCCGTCAGGAACTGCACGTATTGCCATGATCTGAACATTATTTGCTACGCCTCTAATTCCTATATTATTGTTGCGATTTGCACCAATTATACCCGCAACATGGGTTCCATGTTTAATATCTTCCTTATCTGCTGTAGGCCCCATAACATTATTATTCCCATAGCGGGTGTCTGTAATGTCATATGGATCATCACCAACAACAGCCCTGAAATCTTTATTTAAATTGAAGTGAGAATCCATACGGTCACCAAAATATTTGATCGCGTCATCAAGTTCCTTTAATGCTTCGGGAATATTTTCATTAACATTATCCTGAATTTGCATCAATATCCCTTTATACTGCATCATTTGCTCAGTGCTGGCAGGCATGGCCGCCAGCTCCCTCTTTGTATAATTCTCTTTTCCAAGCTGTTTTGAAACTGCTTTATGAGCTTCTGTGAGTTGGGATTTGATCTGGTTGTATTGCGAGAGAGTTTCTGAAGTCTCTTTAACTTCCTTTTCATATTCTGCCTTGGCCCTCATATACATATCATACTCTGCACGGTCTGCCACGTTGACGGTAGCAGCGGTTCTTCCTTCGTATTTAGGGCGTAATCTTTTAATGATCCTGGTATATTCCATATTCTCCTGTACAGAATTTCCTATGAAATTCCAACCATAAACATCATCTATATATCCATTATTATCATCATCTCTGCCGTTGTTTGGAACCTCTTTCCGGTTAATCCACACAACACTTTTTAGATCCTCATGTTCTATGTCTACCCCGCTGTCTATGACTGCCACAATCACGGTTTGAGCTTTGTTATTTTTTATGATCTCGTTATAAGCTTTATTAACGCTCATACCGGGAATAGTATCGGTTACAAGATCTGCTCCGCCCCACCCCTGCAATTGTACATCTGTAAGTTCGGTAACTTTTAAAGGAATGGCGTCAATATTTTCTATTGGAGTTGAAACCAGAACGGGACTTGTAGTTCCACAACCGGCAACAGTTAACGCAAGGCCGGCAATTAAAAAGGACCTGGAAATAGGTATTTTCATAAATGTTTAGTTATATAATTCATTGAATGTAAAAGTTTGATCCAACCGCACACCTTTTTCGGTATGCTTTACGGTTATGATCTCATTGTGAGCATCATGCTCAAGGAATAAATAATAATTATTATCTGCAGCTTCGTTCAAAAACTTTTCCTTTTCAGTTAAAGTAATTAATGGCCGGGTATCATAACCCATCACATATGGTAGTGGAATATGCCCGGCTGTTGGTAACAGATCTCCCATAAAGACCAGTGTCTTGTCCTGATATTTAATATGGGGTAACATCTGTTTATCTGTGTGCCCATCCGCAAATAACACACCAAAATTGAAATAATCGGAGTTCAGATAAGTTTGAGAAGGATCACGTTCCAGAAAATGCAATCTTCCGCTTTGTTGCATGGGAAGAATATTTTCTTTTAAAAAGGATGCTTTTTCCCGGGCATTGGGATGGGTTGCCCATTCCCAATGTTCTTTGTTGCTCCAGAAACGTGCCTTTTTAAAGGCTGGTTCATAACCGGTTCTTTCCTTATTCCATTGAATGCACCCGCCGCAATGATCAAAATGCAGGTGAGTAAGAAATATATCTGTTACATCATCCCTGTGAAAGCCAGCATCTCCAAGAGATTTATCAAAAGAGTAATCTCCCCAGGGATTATAATAGCCATAAAACTTCTCACTTTGTTTATCCCCCATTCCTGTATCAATAAGAATAAGTTTGTCTCCTTCCTCAATTAGAAGACAACGGGCAGCCATATCTATAAGGTTTTTTTCATCTGCGGGATTGGTTTTGTTCCACAGGGTCTTAGGCACAACTCCAAACATGGCGCCCCCGTCCAGTTTAAAGTTTCCTGCCTCAATAGGGTAAATTTTCATATTTGTAAAAGAAAATCAGAAATTTGATTCTGCAATTTAAGAAAGTGTTGTTTAAAGTTTAAAGATAACAGGTCAATTATATTTAAGCCCTATAATTGGGAAATTATTAGAAATTTAGCAATGGATATTACTAGGAAATGTAATATTTTGACGGCCGTAAATTGATTTTAGAAAACATTTGATTATTCTGAAAATAACCCACATATAAATTATACTATCTTTGTTCGCGAGTGTTTTTTTAAAAAATAAAGTCCACCTATGAATGAGTTTTTGGAGATCCTCTATCACGAATTTGAATTACCTTTTAGCAACCCGGTCCTCGTTTTTTCTGTTATTCTTTTTATAATCCTTGTTTCTCCAATACTTTTCCGCAGGCTAAACATACCTGGAATAATTGTTCTTATCATTTCGGGGATTATTGTAGGACCCTTTGGTTTGGGACTATTGGAGCAAAATGCGGCAATTGATCTTTTTTCAAAAATCGGACTATTATATATCATGTTTATAGCCGGTTTAGAACTGGACATGAACCAGTTCAAAGTGAACAGGAATAAGAGTTTTCTTTTTGGATCATTCACCTTTGCTCTTCCACTTATTATTGGTTTTCCCGTATGTTATTATTTTCTTGGATATGATTTTAATGCAAGTTTTTTAACTGCCAGTATGTTTGCAACCCATACCCTCATTGCCTATCCAATTGTAAGCAGGATGGGCGTATCCAAGAATGAAGCTGTAGCAATTACAGTAGGGGGTACCATTTTGACAGATACTGCGGTATTGATAATACTTGCTGTGATCATTGGAAATCACCAGGAGGGGGGATTGACCTCCGATTTCTGGATTCGACTGGCGATTTCTCTGACTATTTTTGTAGCGATAATGTTCTATCTGGTCCCCAAAATAGCCAAATGGTTTTTCACAAAAATGGAAAAGGAAAAGCATTCCCACTACATATTTGTCCTTACGGTGGTTTTTTTCGCAGCCTTTCTTGCTGAATTGGCGGGAATAGAAGATATCATAGGAGCTTTCCTTGCAGGACTTGGTTTGAACAGGCTCATTCCTCACTCCTCGGCTTTAATGAACCGCATAGAATTTATGGGAAATTCCCTTTTCATTCCCATATTCCTTTTAAGTGTGGGTATGTTGGTGGATGTTAGGGTTATCTTCAGCGGCTATATGGCTATCCTGGTAGCGGTTACATTATCTGTAGTAGCCATTGCAGGAAAATGGATTGCAGCTTTTTTCACCCAATGGGTTTTTAAATATACCAATTCCCAGCGAAAAGTTATTTTTGGATTAAGCAGCGGGCACGCAGCAGCAACACTTGCGGTGATTCTTGTTGGATTTAATGCCGGCATTATTGACACCAATATACTCAATGGCACCATTATCCTCATTCTTATCACTTCTATCGTGGCAACACTGGCCACCGAAAATGCTGCTAAAATGATGGTAGCCGAATCAATGGAGCTCAACCCTGAAGAGATTAAAAAATCAGAAAGTTTTAAAATGGAAACTATCTTGCTTCCCCTGGCAAATATTGTAAATTTTGATAAGCTGGTGGAGTTTGCGATTCTTATCAAGGATAAGAGTTCAGATAATCCGGTTTCGATACTATCTGTTGTGCCAAATGATGAAGAGGCTGAACTTAATATAGCACAGGCAAAGACAAAACTGGAAGATTTTGTTGTCCAGGCTTCTGCCTCAGAAACCATGGTTGATATTACTGCAACTATTGATCACGATGTATCTGAAGGGATTGCCAGAAAATCAAGGGAGTTAATCGCAGACCTAATAGTGATGGGATGGCCTACCAGTTCGGCCACCAATGAGGTAATAGGAGAAAAGATGACTGCAATTATCAACAAAACTTCCAAGACAGTATTTATTTGTGAAACAGATCATCCGTGGGCTACTCAGCAGAAGCTGATAATTGCAGCCCCGTTCAGGTCTGAAGAAATGGAAGGTTTTGGACTTTGGGTTAAAAAAGCGATTAAAATTGCAGAAGAATTAAGCGTACCAATATTGGTTTATACAAACAGAAATACCCGTAATGCCATCGAAAATCTGGTAGAGGAGTTGAATTTAAGAGCGCCTTTTGAATTTGAAGATTTTGAAGATTGGGAGGATTTTATAAAGATAAAAGAAAGGACAGAAGGAGATGACATTATAATGCTAATATCTGCCCGTAAAGGTACGGTAGCATATCTACCTGATTTGGAGAAGATACCTTATCTGATGGAAAGCTATTTTAAAAACAATACCAAAATCATTGTTTTTCCTCAGTAATTTACCGTTAATAAGCATTCCAATTAAAATGACAGTATAAAAAAACCCTCAGCATTGTGTCTGAGGGTTTTTATGAATATCAAAATCTGCTTTTCCTTAGTCATTAAGTTTTAAAACGGCCATAAACGCTTCCTGAGGTATTTCTACGTTACCTACCTGGCGCATACGTTTTTTACCCTTCTTTTGTTTTTCGAGGAGCTTCCTTTTCCTGGAAATATCACCACCATAACATTTGGCGGTAACATCTTTTCTAAGGGCCTTTACTGTTTCCCTGGCAATGATCTTAGCCCCAATAGCCGCCTGGATAGGAATGTCAAATTGCTGTCTTGGGATTAACTCCTTCAGTTTTTCACACATTTTCTTACCTATATCATAGGCATTATCAACATGTAGTAGTGCAGAAAGGGCATCTACCACACTTCCATTGAGAAGTACATCCACTTTTACAAGTTTTGAAGCACGTAATCCAATGGGGGAATAATCAAAAGACGCATAACCTTTGGAAACCGTTTTCAACCTGTCATAAAAGTCAAACACGATCTCAGCCAGGGGCATATCAAAACTTAATTCCACTCTTTCTGGTGTTAAGTAAGTTTGATTGGTGATCTGTCCTCTTTTTTCTATACATAAAGACATTACCGGCCCTACAAAATCTGACTTGGTGATGATGCTTGCTTTAATATACGGCTCTTCTACTCTTTCCAGGCTGGAAGGCTCTGGAAGATCTGAAGGATTATTTACAAGGATAGGTATTGTAGGGTTTTTATGGGTAAAAGCGTGATAAGATACGTTTGGAACGGTAGTGATCACGGTCATGTCAAATTCCCTTTCCAGCCTTTCCTGGATAATCTCGAGATGAAGCATTCCCAGAAATCCGCAGCGGAAACCAAATCCCAGTGCGGCAGAACTTTCAGGGATGAATACCAGTGAGGCATCATTAAGCTGTAGTTTTTCCATTGAGGACCGCAGATCTTCATATTCCTCTGTATCTACGGGATAAATTCCCGCAAATACCATAGGTTTTACATCCTCAAATCCCGCAACAGCTTCTGTTGTTGGATTTTTTGCATCTGTTATGGTATCTCCAACTTTTACCTCTCTTGCATCTTTAATTCCTGTTATTAAATAACCCACATCACCTGTCCCTACTTCCTGTCTGGGGAATTGTTTTAATCTCAAGGTACCTACCTCATCTGCAAAATAATTTTTATCTGTGGCTACAAATTTTATATTCTGTCCCTTCTTAATCGAACCATTAAATATTCTGAAATAGGTTTCTACTCCACGAAAAGGATTATAAACCGAATCAAAAATGAGGGCGCGTAAAGGTGCATCGGGTTTTCCTGATGGAGGAGGTATTCGTTCAATTATCGCACTTAATATTTCTTCAATACCCAGGCCGGTTTTAGCACTCGCCGGAATTACTTCTTCTTTGTCACATCCCAGTAATTCTACTATATCATCTGTAACCACTTCAGGATTGGCACTTGGCAGATCCACCTTGTTGAGAACAGGAATTATGGTAAGATCATTTTCCAATGCGAGATATAAATTGGAAATAGTCTGGGCCTGAATACTCTGGGCGGCATCAACGATCAACAAAGCACCTTCGCAGGCTGCGATAGACCTTGAAACTTCATATGAAAAATCCACATGGCCGGGGGTATCTATAAGGTTAAGTATATATTCATCACCTTTATAGGTGTAATTCATCTGGATCGCATGGCTTTTAATAGTAATACCCCGCTCCCGTTCAAGATCCATGCTGTCCAGTAACTGCTCCTGTTTTTCCCTTTCGGTCACAGATCCTGTGAAATCCAGGAGCCTGTCTGCCAGAGTGCTTTTTCCGTGGTCAATATGGGCAATTATACAAAAGTTCCTTATATACTTCATATTCAATATCTACCGGTTGCAATTGGGTTTAATTCCAACATATTTAAAAGTACAAATATAGCTTTTAAAAAGTCTTTAAATAAATTATCTAATGATGCCCTGTCACATATTCTTTTTTTATCAAAAAATAGATTTTAAGCAAATTGTTTTCGAAATGTCCTGCACTTAATCTGCTTTAGATTTATTTTTAAATTATACAAAGGACAATTATCAAAATTATTTTTAAGTGTTTGGAAAATCTAAAAAAACATTCCTTCTTTGTAAAGGGATTTTCACACCTTTGGAAAGGATATAAACATATTATTGTTATGAATCTTATATCTCAATCTTTTTCGATCTTCTCCTTTAAAATAAAATCTCCCGTATAAATGGAAAAATCTACCCCTCATTCAAATACTGGTTCCTCAACTACCACCCGTTCCATAATTATTATTGGAGCGTTATTCTTTATTTTCGGATTTGTCACATGGCTTAATTCGGTTTTAATCCCTTACCTGAAGATCGCCTGTGAATTAAACAATTTTCAATCCTATTTTGTTGTAACCGCTTTTTATATTTCTTATTTGGTAATGGCCCTCCCATCAGCGTGGGTGCTGGAAAAAACCGGCTACAAAAAAGGGATGTCTTTAGGTCTTCTCGTGATGGCAGCAGGGGCAGTGATCTTTATTCCGGCAGCATATTCCCGCACCTATGAATTATTCCTTTTGGGTCTTTTTGTGCAGGGCACGGGTCTGGCACTTCTTCAAACTGCGGCAAATCCTTATGTTGTGGTTTTAGGGCCAACAGAAAGTGCAGCCAAGAGGATAAGTATTATGGGAATCTGTAACAAGGTTGCAGGGGTGCTCGCCCCAATAGTACTTGGAGCCATCCTTTTCACTTCCGGAGATAATCTCATCGATACGGTGGAGATGTTGCAGGGAGCAGAAAAAGCTGCTGCCCTTGATGAACTTGCACAACGAGTTGTGAATCCTTACCTGGTGATGACGGCCGTTCTCATCCTTCTGGGAGCTCTTGTATACTTCTCTTCTTTACCCGATGTAGATGCAGATGCTGAAGACGAAGAGCTGGCAAAAACCAATCTTAATAAAAAAAGTATTTTTCAGTTTCCACATTTGTTTCTGGGAACTTTTGCACTGTTCTTATATGTGGGTGTTGAGGTGATAGCAGGGGATACCATTATAAGTTACGCCAATGAAGCCCACGGCATTCCCTTATCTGAAGCTAAATTCTTTGCCAGTTTCACCCTGGGTGCAATGATCGTAGGTTACGTCATTGGAATATTTACGATACCAAAATATATTTCCCAGGAAAAGGCCTTAAAAGTTTCTGCAATATTAGGATTAGTTTTTGGAGTGGCCGCCATTTATGGCAACGCCCTGATTTCAGTAAGTGCGATTGCCCTTCTGGGACTTGCAAATGCTCTTGTATGGCCGGCAATCTGGCCAATGGCTTTGGCAGGATTAGGTAGATTTACCAAAGTAGGTTCATCTTTTCTAATTATGGCTATTGCAGGTGGGGCTATTTTACCTCCCCTATACGGTTATTTTGCAGACTGGGATCCCCAGCAGGCTTACTGGATTCTTATTCCGAGTTACCTGTACATACTGTATTTTGCCACGATAGGTTATAAAACAGGTCGCAACACTCAACCCTAAGGCAAATTGAATGAAGCATTTTAAAATTTATCTTCCTGTATTAATAAGTGTAATTTTAATAAGCTCGTGTAAAGGGGTGGGAGATGTTCCGGAATCAAATATACTCATGATAGATCCCGAAGGTATTTCCGTGATACCTAAACCGCGAGAAATGTTTACCGGAACAGGATTCATTACTCTTCCAATTGTGAATATAATATGCGCAAACAGCAGCGCAATGGATTCTTCGGAATGGCTGGCCGCATTACTTGGGCGGGCAAAACTTCAATCTCAGATCACTTTGGGCAACTCTTGTGGTACCTGGAATCTAAGTGTTGACCCTTTACAGAAGGAACTTGGAGAGGAAGGATACACGCTGGAAATTAATTCAGAAGGTATTTTCATGAATGCCGCTACTTCGGCAGGTTTATTCTATGCCATTCAAAGCCTTAGGCAGATCCTGCCTGCTTCCCTGGAAAATAACACCTTTAATCCGGTAAATATTCAATTGCCTTATCTTACTATAAAGGATTTGCCAGACCATAGTTGGAGAGGTACAATGATAGATATATCCAGAAGTTTTTTTGACCTTGATTATCTCAAGTCCCACGTGGACAGGATGGCACTTTATAAGATGAACAGGCTACACCTTCATCTTACAGATGATCAGGGGTGGAGAATAGAAATAAAAAGTAAGCCAAAACTTACAGAAATTGGATCAAAAGGGGCAGTGCTAAATGGCCGGGCAGGGTTTCTCACCCAGGAGGATTATAAAGAGCTTCAGAGATATGCTGAAGCCAGAAACATCATTATAATCCCTGAAATTGACATGCCGGGCCATATATATTCTGCTCTCGTTGCTTACCCTGAATTAAATTGTGAGGGATTTTCCAATATCGAACCCAGGATGGCCACCCCGCCGGAACTTTTTTCGGGCACCAAAGTAGGCTGGAGCAAATTATGTCTCACCAAACCGGAAATCTATGATTTTGTATCTGAGGTTATTGGAGAAATGGCCGCTATCACCACCGGACCCTGGATACATATTGGAGGAGATGAGATAAAAGACGATCTTTATGAAACCTTTGTAGTCAAAGCCGATTCTATAGTAAGGCACCATGGAAAAATCACGATAGGCTGGGAAGAAGTAACCAAAGCTGAAGTAAGCAGTTCCCTTATAAGCCAGAAATGGCATGGAAAGGTTGAAGGTGTAGTGGATGTTAAGTTTATTGAATCTATTTGCAGTAGCTTTTATTTTGATCATGCAAATATTCCGGGACAGGAAAGAACCAATAACTGGTGTAAAAAATCAGGAGTTTCACTGGAAGAAGCGTACAGTTTTACCAATTCTGATCCCAATATCCTGGGCTATGAAGCCCCGGTTTGGACAGAATTTGTCTGGACAAATGAGGAGATGGATAATCGGTTCTGGCCCCGAATTATTGCGGTGGCTGAAATAGCCTGGAATGATACCGCTCCGCGAAATTATCCCGAATTCCTCAACAGGTTAAGAAAGCATCAGTTTCGTCTTGTTAAGATGGGAATAAATTATTTCCCGACCCCGGAACTGGATTGGCAAATAAATACGGGCCTTAAAAGAGCCGATGTTTTTAAAGATTTCCTTCCGGAAAACTTAAAATGATTCAATAATCTATTATGAATAACCAGCCAAAACCCACCACCGAGCAAAGTTCAAGATACAATGATCTGGAAAAAATGAGCACGGGGGAATTGTTGCGCAATATGAACAGGGAGGATAAAACTGTGCCTGAAATCATAGAAAAAGAAATTCCGGCCATAGAAAAATTGATTGATGTGATCGTAAAGCAAATTGAAAAAGGCGGAAGGCTCTTTTACATAGGGGCGGGGACAAGTGGCAGACTTGGAGTTCTTGATGCTTCAGAATGTCCTCCAACCTTTGGTGTAAGTGATAATATGGTAATAGGTCTTATTGCGGGTGGAGACGTGGCTTTAAGAAAAGCTGTTGAAAATGCAGAAGATGATAATACCAGGGCCTGGAAAGATTTACAGGCATATAATATTAATAATATAGATGTACTCATAGGCATAGCCGCATCCGGCACCACACCTTATGTTATAGGCGGGATAAAAGATGCCAGAAACAATGGCCTCATAACAGGTTGTATAACTAACAACAAAAAATCTCCCCTTGCCCAAGCTTCAGAATATCCTATTGAAATTGAAGTGGGACCGGAATTTGTCACAGGTAGTACCCGCATGAAATCAGGCACGGCGCAAAAACTTGTTCTTAACATGATCTCAACTTCTGTCATGATAAAGTTGGGAAGGGTGAAAGGCAACAAAATGGTTGATATGCAGTTGAGCAATAAAAAGCTGGTTAACCGCGGTGTGCTAATGCTTATGGAAGAGCTTGGAATAGGGGAGGAGGAAGCCAGTTCCCTTCTTAGAAAATATGGCAAGGTCCGTGAGGCTATTAAAGCGTACAGGAATTGAGCCGGGTAATATGCTTTTGAAGCCTTCAGACCTTCAACAGATTATACCTTTAACTTCTCCCCGTTTTTGCCATATAGTATAAGTGTATGAACTTGTGGAAGGACTTATACTGCTCACATTCGGGTATTTTATACTGAGCCAATTGGAGCCGGAATATTGGTTTTTGGCAGAGACTCATAATTGTTCATTTATTTATTGTAATAAAAAAGAAAGAGGAACATTTTGTGGCTCTTTCTCTTTTAATTTGCAATTCAAATATTATATAAAAATATAACCCTAACTAATAATCCTGTTCTATGTCTTTCAGGTTAAGATCCCTACACCTTCTGTTTTTTTCAGTATTTATTTTAAGTGGTTGTGCAGTTTTAAAAACTGATCAACCGCAGCAAAAACCACCACCAGAAAAAACCCCTGAAGAACCGCCCATTGTAATTGTTGAAGAAGCTCCCCCGGTTAGCCCTCTTCCAGAACCGGCACCAGAGCCAGAGGAAATTAAAGAATATATCACAAGGTCAAAAACCCCTGTAATGAAGGAATTCCGCGCTGCCTGGGTGGCTACGGCGGCAAATATCAACTGGCCAAGTAAAGCCGGCCTTAGCACTGCCGATCAACAAAAAGAGGCCATTCAACTCCTGGATTACCTGAAAAACCACAACTTCAACGCAGTTATTTTCCAGGTTAGACCACAGGCAGATGCACTGTATCAAAGCGACCTGGAACCCTGGTCCTATTTTCTCACCGGTAAGCAGGGAAAAGCCCCTGAACCATATTACGATCCTTTGAATTTCTGGATAAAGGAAGCTCATGATCGGGGGATTGAACTGCATGTATGGCTAAACCCATACCGTGCACAGCATACTACCAAAGGAGAATTGAGTGAGAAATCCATTATTAAGACAAACCCCGAAATGGTGGTTAAATTAAAGAATGGCTTCTGGTGGATGGATCCGGCTTTAAAAAGTACCCAGGATCATTCTATAGCAGTTGTAATGGACATTGTAAAAAGGTATGATATTGACGGGGTTCATTTTGATGACTATTTCTATCCTTACGCCTCTTATAATAATAATGAAGATTTTCCCGATCATGCCAGCTGGAAAGCATATCAGGCCGGTGGCGGAAAACTTTCCCGGGGCGATTGGCGCAGGGAAAGTGTAAATGTTTTTATTGAAAGACTATATCGTGAAATCAAGGCAGAAAAGCCTAAAGTAAAGTTCGGACTCAGCCCCTTTGGTATATGGAGACCCGGAAATCCTGAATCCATCGTTGGAATGGATCAGTACAATGAGTTGTATGCCGATGCCAAACTCTGGCTAAATAAAGGATGGATAGATTATTACACGCCACAGCTTTACTGGAAGATCAAGCAGGTTCCTCAAAGTTTTCCTGTTCTGTTGGGATGGTGGGCCGGAGAGAATACAAAGAACCGTCACTTATGGCCTGGAATGAATGTTGGTCTTGGAGGAGATGAAAAGAACAGCGATGAGGTGATTAACCAGATCATGATAACCCGGGGTATGCTGCCAGACAGCAAAGGTGCAGTACACTGGAGCATTGGACCGCTTATTAAACATCCTGAACTTTCGAAAGCAATAGTTGAAGGCCCCTATAAAAATCAGGCCCTTGTACCTTCAAGTCCCTGGCTGGATACAGAGGTTCCTGCTGCTCCTGTGGTAGCATCCCAGACTGTTTCCAATAAACTGAATGTTTCCTGGCAGCATAACAATGTTCAGGAAGTTTTTAGGTGGGTGGTATATTATAAATACAATAATGGGCCATGGCAATATAAGATCGTGAGCAAAAATGATCGTTCCATCGAGCTTCCCAGAGTTCAGGAAGGTAAAACCGCCACCATCAGTCATATTGCCGTAACAGCAGTAAACAGGAGCGGGAATGAAAGCGATCTTAAAGAGATTCGGATAAAATAATAATCTGATAATATGATGACCCCCACCCTGGTATTTGGCGTAATAGCAGCCTATTTCGTTTTACTTTTGGTAATAAGTCATTTTACTTCAGGAAAGGCTGATAATGCCACCTTTTTTACTGCCAACAGAAAAGCCCCATGGTTCCTCGTAGCCTTTGGGATGGTGGGGGCAACACTTTCAGGAGTAACATTTATTTCTGTGCCGGGTGAAGTTGGTAATACCAACTGGACTTACCTCCAGTTCGTAATGGGAAACATGGTTGGATACGCCGTGATTGCTCTGGTGCTTATCCCCTTGTTTTACCGCCTAAAACTGGTTTCCATCTATGAATATCTCCGGGACCGGTTTGGACATAATTCCTATATATCAGGCGCATCCTTTTTTATTATTTCCCAGACCATTGGTGCTTCATTCAGATTATTCCTGGCTGCCCTTGTGCTACAGCTGGCATTTTTTGATGCCTTTGGGATCCCCTTCTATGTAACTGTACTTACAACCATATTTTTAATCTGGGTATATACTTTCAGAGGGGGGATAAAAACCATTGTATGGACAGATACCCTTCAAACCACCTTCCTTTTGCTTGCAGTAATTGTGAGTATTATAATGATCATAGATCATATGGATCTGGAATTTTCCCAGGTATTTGCAGTGGTTTCTGAAAGTGAATATTCTACAGTATTTGAGTGGGACTGGAGATCTGGCCAGAATTTCTTTAAAACTTTTATGGCGGGAATATTTATTACCATTGCGATGAACGGACTGGACCAGAACATCATGCAAAAAAATCTCACCATAAGCAACAAAGGTGATGCCCAGAAGAATATTTTTTGGTTCTCAATTACCTTCTTTATTGCCACGGTATTATTTCTTGCGCTGGGAGTATTGCTATATCAATATGCCCTCACCCAGGGAATAGCGATCCCCGGACGAACAGATGAGCTTTATCCTATGCTGGCGCTTAACCATTTTGGAGTGGTAGCAGGTATTGTATTCCTTCTCGGGATAATAGCCGCAGCTTTCTCCAGTGCAGATTCGGCCCTTACAGCCCTTACTACTTCATTTTGTGTAGACATATTGAACATTAAAAAACATGAAGTAAAGAACCAGAACAGGACCAGGATGCTGGTACATATAGGCTTTACCATTTTAATGTTCTGTGTTATTATAGTTTTTAACAGCATTAATGACAGCAGTGTGGTAAGTGCGGTATTTAAGGTGGCCGGTTTTACCTATGGACCATTGTTGGGATTATTTGCGTTTGGGTTGCTTTCCAAAAAAGCGGTGAAGGACAGGTTTGTGCCCTTTGTTGTAATTTTATCTCCCATTATTTCTGTAATTCTTGATTTTAATTCTGAAACCTGGTTTAATGGATATAAATTCGGATTTGAAATTTTAATTGTCAATGCCACTATAACCTGTCTTGGCCTGTATTTATTAAAAGGAAAGCGTAAAACAGGAGACCTGAATGGAGCTGAAAACCTATAAATATAAATTAGAATTAAAGAATACCTTCCGCATTAGCCATACCGCGAGGGATTTTCAGGAAACCCTTATTGTTGAACTTTCAGAAGGGGGTTTCACCGGTTATGGTGAAGCTGCCGCTACTTCTTATTACGGTGTTGATGTGGAAAGCATGAGTGCCATAATAAAGGAAATTGAACCCCTTATCGCCGAAAATATTCATAAAACTCCTGAAGAACTTTGGGAGATCACCAATACACATTTTAAAGGCAATTCATTTGCACAGTGCGCGCTGGATATTGCTATGCATGACCTGCACGGAAAAAGGAATGGCAAGCCATTATATGAAATGTGGGGCCTGGCATTAAAAGACCTGCCACTTTCAAATTATACCCTGGGGATTGATAGCGTAGAAGTAATGGTACAAAAGATGCAGGAATTCCCATGGCCACTGTACAAGATCAAACTGGGGACAGATGAAGATGTCAGGATCATCAGGGAACTCAGAAAACATACAGATGCTGTTTTTCGGGTGGATGCCAATTGTGCCTGGACTGCAGAACAAACCATTGAATACGCTCCAGTAATGAAAGACCTGGGGGTTGAATTCCTGGAACAACCATTACCGGCCGGAGATCTGGGAGGAATGGCAAAGGTTTTTAAAGATTCTGTACTCCCGGTTATCGCAGATGAAAGCTGTATAACAGAAAGCGATGTAAAGAAATGTGCAGGCTATTTTCACGGGGTGAATATTAAGCTGACCAAATGCGGCGGATTAACTCCGGCCAGAAGAATGATCGCGAAAGCAAGATCCTTAGGAATGAAGGTGATGGTAGGTTGTATGACAGAATCCACTGTGGGAATTTCCGCGATTGGCCACTTATTACCTTTGCTTGATTATGTAGATATGGATGGAGGAATGTTGATAAAGAATGATATTGCAGATGGGGTAAAAGTTTATGACGGGAAAACACATTTTCCAGACCGAAATGGAACAGGTGCAGAATTGCTTATTTTTAATCCCTCATTGAGGGTTTAATTTAAAGGGCCTTGTCTCGATTTTTAAAATTATTTTATATTTCATACCTGTTGGGCTTGCCCCGAGGTTGTTGCTAAAGAATTAAAGAATGAATAAAATGAACAGATCAGGAAGTTTTAAATTCTGGGCTCTCGGACTCGTAATAATTACAGGTGCCTGTAAAACATCAGATGTCCACCACGGAATTGCTCAGGGACCAGCATTCAACGCATCTGAACCACATATCAAGGCTGTAAAATCTGAATATGCTCCAGACGGCAGGGTGGCTTTATTTGATATTGAATCAACAAATAATAATGGAACTTATATTCTAAAAGGAGAATCAAATCTTCCCGAGGCGGTAAATGCATTAAAGCAAAAACTTCAGGCTCAGAATATAACATTTACAGATAGCATCAGGAAGCTACCTTCCGCAGAAATGGAAGGAAAAACAGAAGGTGTTATAAAAATTTCTGTTGCCAATCTAAGATCAAAACCCGCGCACTCATCGGAACTTGTCACCCAGGCCATCATGGGAACTCCGGTGAAGGTATATAAAAAAGAGGGTGACTGGTATTATATCCAAACACCGGAAGGTTACCTGGCATGGGTTGATTATGGCGGGATCACCCTTTTCTCAAAAAATGATCTTGTGACCTGGAAGGCTGCAGACAAGGTGATCTATTTAAAAACTTTTGGATTTGTTTATCAAAGTGCCGATACTGATTCCCAGGTAATCTCAGACCTTGTGTCCGGGAACATCCTGGAACACATAGGAGAAGAAAGCGGTTTCTATAAAGTGAAATATCCTCATGGAAAAGTTGGCTATATAGAAAAATCTCATGCCCGTCCATATGAGCAATGGTTAACAGGCCTTCAGCCTACCGGCGAAACCCTGGTTGAAACTTCAAAGACTTTAATGGGGATTCCTTATTTGTGGGGAGGGACATCAGCCAAGGGAGTGGATTGTAGCGGTTATACGAAGACCATTTTCTTCCTCAATGGATTAATCATTCCACGTGATGCCTCTCAACAGATCCGCACAGGGATTGAGGTGGATACCGAGCGGAATTTTGAAAACCTGATTCCCGGGGATCTTTTGTTCTTCGGGAGAAAAGCCACAGATACCACCCCGGAAAGGGTAATACACGTGGGTATGTGGATAGGGGATAACAAATTCATTCATGCAATGGGAGATGTTCATATAAGCAATATGGATCCCAATGCCGAAGATTTTGACTCATACAATTACAATAGGTATCTAAGAACAAAAAGAATCCTTGGGGAAGAAGGTGAGAATCTTATTCAATTGACTCAAAGTGATCTTTTCACGGATAGGAAAGAATAGATAATCTACAAACAACCTATAAAGCTTAGTTAATGTAAAGTAGCGGGTTTTAAACATTAACTTTTCGTGTTTTAGTAACTAATTTAAATTTATTTAGTTAGTTACTAAAACAGCTATTTTTTATAAAAATTATCGGAATTATTCATTTTAATTTTTCTCCTAAAGCAGAAACTTTTTGTAACCATTTCATCCGAAATTCCTCTTTAGATCCAATAATTGGAGCTATGTAAGTAATTTTTACCGGATTTATTCCGCAAAATTGAAGAGTACCTTTTTTGAATTGGTTGATAGCAGGCCTATTCATAAAAAAAGAGTCATACCATTTGGGTGTATCTGCAGTTATTATTACTCTTGCGGTTTTTCCTTTCAATAATTTTTTAGGAAATGCTTTTCCTTCTTCATATTTAAAAGTAATTCCGGGTAAAAAAGTACGGTCAATAAACCCTTTCATTAAAGCTGGAGAACCATACCACCACATTGGAAAAACCCAAACAATGTGGTCTGCTTTTTTTATTTTTTCTAATGCATCTTGCAGGTCCGGTTCCAGATTTGATTTATTTTGATCTCTTGTTGCCAAATTGGGATTAAAACTTAAATCTGAAATATTAATTTGGTTTAGGGAAGCGCTTGTTTTACTTGCTCCTTTGGCATAGGCAGCTGATAAAGCATAATTATAACTTTCTTTATTAGGATGTCCGTTTATTATTAAAACCTGTTTCATATTTCTCTTTAATTTTTTAACAAAGATCTTTTCAATGAAACAACTCTGAAAGGACATATGTCTAATTCGAAATAGTTTTTCTTATCCGACTTAGATGACGCTGGCTAATTCCTAAATAAGATGATAAATAGTTTAATGGGATTAATTGTAAAAATTTAGGTTGATTAGCTAATAAATCTCGATACCGTGTTTCGGCAGTTTCTTTTTGTAACATAAAGATTCGTTTTTCCATGGCTATATACTCTTGTTCTGCAATCAACTTAAAAAATTTTAGCCAGTTATAGCTTGACTTCTCTAATCTTAAAATATCATCCCTTGATATGGTAAATAGAACTGAATCAGTTAAAGCTTGAATATTCTCAATAGTTTTCTTTTGTGATAGAAAGGAGGAGTATGCGCCAGTGAAAGAAGTTGAAAAGGTAAAACAGTATGTTACTTCTTCACCTGAAGATGAGTAGTAATATGACCTGTATAATCCAGAAACTACAAACGCTATTTCCCTGCATACATAACCCTCTTGAATAAAAAAATCTCCCTTTTTTAATTTCTTTTGAATTAATTTACTCTCAAATAAGTTAATCTCATCCTCCGTAAGCATATTAAATGATTTCAAATATTCTCTCATGCATATATTTAATTATTGGCAACTGAAGGTTGTATGGTTAATATTCATATATTTTTGATAGGCCACTTTAAATCATTTATTTGGGGTTTGTGCCTTTCATTCTTTTCCTGTCATAGTATCCATTTTCCTCAGGTCCTGCGAATCACATATATTTCTTATAAAGGTTATTCAAAATGCGCAGATCATGGTCGGTCAAAACACCGTTGACTTCGGTTTGAATAAAATGTAGTTTAAAGGATTTGATTGCAGCATCAAGGTCACTGGTATTATATCCAATTATTCTCAGGGCAATCTCGGGATCCACATCAATCAGGGAGCTTTGCTCAATTTTGGTGTTTGGAGTGATCTCATTTTCTGAGACCCGGATCTCTACGGCTCCATGTCGTGGCCTGCCGTCTATAATGACTTGAGGAGTTTCGATAATTTCGTCATACCATAATCCAAATCCTTCTTCAGCAAGAATCTTCCATGGGAATGTTGGATTGGGATCTACTTTACGCCCGGGAGCGATGTCTGAGTGTCCTATAAAATTAGCATCGGGGATCTTATGCCTTTCCTTCAGGACTTTGAGCAATTGAATCAGACTTGTGATTTGAGCCGGTGAGAATTCTTCGAATCCATTATTGTCGAGCTCAATTCCTATTGATGAAGAATTAAGATCTGTTGTATTTCCCCATTTTCCCGCCCCCCCGTGCCAGGCACGATAATAATCATTCAGCATTTGAAAGACCTTTCCTTCACGACTAATTACATAATGCGAACTTACCTGCGTACGGGGAAGGGTGAAAGTGGTTAATGTTTGTTCAACCGAATGTTGTGCGGTGTGATGTATGATGACAAAATTGGGCTTTCTAAGGTTGAAATTTGTTGTTCCCGCCTGGTGCTCTCCAAAATTCAAAAGAGTTGCTCCGGCATCCATCTGTGGGGGAAATTCCCGGAGTTGTTTCGAATATTCCTTCAATTGCTTTTTATGCTCCCTATTGGTGTTGGAATAGGGATTTGATGCGCAGGATGACAGTAAAGCAAGCGTATAAAAAGCAATAAACAGGCTTCTAAAATTTTTCATGATCTAATTTTCAAATTTCCATCTTACAAAAGCCTCCATGGCTTCATAATTTGCAAGACCTAGTTTGTGGTAATTAACTGCGGTTTCACGATTTCTTTCCTCTGCCCTTATCCAGAATTCCCTTTCATCATCACCGGGAAACAGAGGGTGATCTTTCTGTGACTGGTGCTGGAAGATGGCATTTCTTTTCTTTTTAACCTCCATAGGTGAAAGAGGTACGGCCATCTCGATCTCATGGGTTTCAAATTCATCCCAGGCCCCACGGTACATCCAGAGCCAGCAATCCTGAGCCCAGGTTTCGTTTTTTCTCAGATATTTCATAGCCTCAAGAATGATCCTGAAACACACAATGTGTGTGCCATGGGGATCATCAAAATCCCCGGCCGCAAATACCTGGTGCGGTTTTATCTTTTGAAGCAACTCAATGGTGAGTTTTATATCCACTTCCTTCACAGGATTCTTTTCGGTTTTACCGGTTTCATAGAACGGCAGGGCCATAAAATGGATATTCTTGTCTTCCAAACCGGCATATCTTGCCCCCGCATAAGATTCAGATTTTCTTATAAATGCCTTTACATCCCTTATTTCCTTAAGATCTATATCATTGGGTCTTTTAGTCTTAAGGAAAGAACGCATATTATCATATATACGCTCAATATCTTTTGATTCCTGGCCTAAACTTTTGTTGAAATCAATCGCAAATTCGACATATCTCAACACATCTGTATCCCAAACGGCGGTATTTCCCGAGGTTTGATAAGCCACATGAACGTCATGCCCCTGGTCTACAAGGCGTATAAAGGTTCCTCCCATAGAGATCACATCATCATCAGGATGAGGCGAAAAGATTAGGGAGCGTTTTTTTGCGGGTTCAGCTCTTTCGGGCCTCTGGGAATCATCGGCATTTGGTTTTCCGCCGGGCCATCCTGTAATACTATGCTGTAGCTGGTTGAAAACATTTATATTGATGTCATAGACCGGCCCCCGTTCAGTAACCAATTGAGCCATCCCGTTGTTGTTGTATTCTTCATCGGTAAGCTTCAGGATGGGTTTCCCGGTTTCTGAAGAAAGCCATATCACCGCTTTTTTGATGAGTTTATCATCCCAGTTGCAGTCCTTAACCAGCCAGGGCGTATTAAACCTGGTCAATTCTGAAGCCGCATCCTCGTCAAGTACAAACCTTACATGATCTGATAGCTGCAGGTACGTGGCAGGAACATTTCCGGAGATCTCACCTTCTACAGCTTTTTTAATGATAGGTGCTTTTTTCTTGCTCCAGGCCATAAGGATAATCTCCCGTGCTTTGAAAATAGTGCCTATGCCCATGGTTATGGCTTTGACGGGAACATTTTCCTTTCCACCAAAATCACGGGAGGCATCCCTTCTTGTAAGATCGTCAAGGGTTACGAGTCTTGTTCCTGAATTTGGCGCCGATCCCGGTTCATTGAAACCAATGTGCCCTGTTCTTCCAATGCCCAGGATCTGGAGGTCCAGACCTCCCACTTCACCTATTTTATTCTCATATTCAAGACAGTAAGCTGCGATCTCTTCCGGAGCCAGGGTGCCATCTGGGATATGTATGTTATTGCGGTCTATATCTATATGATCAAACAAATATTCATCCATAAAGGCAACATAACTTTGCCTTGCTTCAGGATGCATGGGGTAATATTCATCAAGGTTAAAGGTGATGACATTTTTAAAACTCAATCCTTCATTCTTATGCATTTTGACAAGATTGGCATAGACATCTATGGGAGTAGCTCCGGTTGCCAGACCAAGAACCGCCATTTCTCCTGTAGCTTGCTTTTTTCTGATAATATCAGCAATTTGCTTTGCAACTTTATCTGCTGCGGCATGTTGATCGGGGTATACGATTACCGGTAATTTCTCAAATCTTGTTTCTTCTAGCAGGTTTAATCTGGCCATGGTAAGGTGTAATCAATTTTGGTTTGCAATATTAGTTTATCTGTGATCGGTCTTGTGCCAATGCCCTTTAAAACCTTGTTCGTACCTGTTACCGTAGGATCCATATACTGGTAGTTGTTTAAAGGATCATTTGAGCACTAATGTTGATCTTAAAATAAATTTCTCAAAACTCCGTAGACTTATTTTATAAAAATAAGTGATTTAATGTGCATAAAATAAAGGGATGGCAAATTTTCTCAAAGTTTTAGGATCCCATGGATATTTTTTATCCCGTCAGGGAGAGTAAGGATGTTGATGAACACTTGCATATATATTATAGGCATTGTCTCAAAAACTTATATTTACAAAAATTATTTTCTTAAGTTGGTTAAGCAATTAAAACGCTTCCTTATTTTTCGCTACTTGTTATATGTTATTTAGGTGACTCATAAAATGCGTTATGGATAAAAGAAATATATATTAAAGTATAATTTTCGTGGTGATCATTTTCACATTTAAAAATTTACGAATGAACAAGATCTTATCTTTTACTTTTTCCCTTTTTACAGTATTTGCAGCTAGCTCGCAGACTTCTCAACATAAAATTCCGGAGTTTGTGCAGTACGAAAACAGCAAATGGGTAGACTCCATAATGAAAACCCTGAGCCCTGATGAGAGGATAGCGCAGCTTATTATGGTGGCGGCATATTCCAATCGTGGGGAAGAACACCGGCAGGAGATATTGAAGTTAATTCAGGAACAGAAGATTGGCGGACTCATATTTTTCCAGGGAGGACCGGTGAGACAGGTGAGGTTGATGAATGAGTACCAGGCTTATTCAAAAGTACCGCTTTTGGGAGCAATAGATGCCGAATGGGGAGTGGGAATGAGGCTGGACAGTACAATAAGTTACCCTTTCCAGATGGCACTTGGGGCAATTCAGGATGAATCTTTGATATATGACATGGGGGCAGAGATCGCCCGGCAGATAAAAAGAACGGGGCTTCATCTTAATTTCGCACCTGTCCTTGATGTGAATAATAACCCTAATAATCCTGTTATAAATTACAGGTCTTTTGGAGAAGACAAGTATAATGTGACCAGGAAATCCATAGCTTATATGAAAGGCATGCAGGACCAGAACCTGCTTACCACAGCTAAACATTTTCCCGGGCATGGAGATACAGATGTGGATTCCCATTATGCGCTGCCTCAGATAAAACATTCCCGGGCGAGACTTGATTCTCTTGAATTATATCCTTTCCGGGAAGTGGTAAAAGCAGGAATTGGCGGGGTAATGGTTGCTCATCTCGACATCCCTGCACTGGATCCTTCCGGAGTACCCTCCACCCTGTCCAAACCAATAATCACTACTTTACTCAGGGAGGAACTAGGATTCCAGGGACTTACCGTGACAGATGCCATGAATATGAAAGGGGTCACAGTTGGTAATGAACCCGGGATCGTAGACAAGGATGCAATCCTGGCCGGAAATGATCTCCTTGAATTTACAGAGGATGTCCCCAAAGCCATTCAGGAGATAAGGAAAGCCATTAAGCAGGGACTTATAAGCCAGGCAGAGATTGACAGGCGGGCCCGTAAACTCCTCGCCGTGAAATACTGGGTGGGATTGAATAATTTTGAACCCACTTCCCTGCTAAATATTATAGAAGATCTCAACATTCCTCATGCGCATTTGCTCAACCGGAAACTGACGGAGGCTTCCCTTACGGTGCTTAGGAATGAGGGGGATATTCTCCCAATAAAAGAACTTAAAGGGCTTCGGGTTGCATCTGTTTCTATAGGGGCAGAAAAAATTACTCCGTTTCAGCAAACTCTTGAATTATATACCAAAGTGCAACATTTCAATCTGAAAAATGATGCCTCTGATGCTGAGATTAGCGCAGTTAAGAATGCTCTTTCCAATTATGATCTTGTAATCACGGGTATTCATGATGACAGTAAATTTCCAAGGAATACTATTAAAATGAATACGCCTGTTCAGAATTTCCTTAAGCAGCTTTTTACAGAGAAAACCACCATAACAGCTCTTTTCAAGAATCCATATGTAATGGATAAAATTGAAAATATCGAAAATTCAAAGGGATTAATCATCGCCTACCAGGACACCAAAAATTCCCAGGAGTTATCTGCCCAGCTTGTTTTCGGGGGTCCCGGTGCCAGCGGAAGACTACCGGTGAGCGTTGGCAACAAATTTAAAGCTGGTGATGGTCTGGATATACAAGGTGGAATCAGGTTTAAATATACCCTTCCTGAAGAAGTAAAAATGAGTTCTGTGATCCTTAATTCCGGGATTGATTCCCTTATGAATGAGGCTATAATGGGTAAGGCTATTCCCGGGGGACAGGTTCTGGTGGCACGAAATCAAAAAGTGGTTTTTTACAAGGCTTATGGCGATCATGTGTATCACGATACAATTTCTGTCAAAAAAGATGATTTATACGATCTTGCTTCAGTCACTAAAGTTTCTGCGACAATGGCTGCTTTGATGAAACTGCATGATGGGGGGAAATTTCAATTAGATCAAACCCTGGCACATCATCTAACCAGCTTCCGCAGGTCAAATAAGAGAGATATTCCCTACAGTGATATTTTAACCCACCAGGCCCGGTTTCAGCCATGGATACCATTCTGGAAAAACACTCTGCGAAAAAATGGCAGCTACAGGTGGTTTACCATCAAGAAAGATTCCTCTGCCCGCTATGCCATTAAAATTACTAATGATATGTACCTGCACAGGAATTATCCCAATAAGATCATGAAGGAGATAAGAAATTCCCCGCTGCTTGAGGAAAAAAAATATGTGTATTCAGATTTCTTTTTTATCCTTGCTCCCCGCGTAGTAAAAAATATTACCAATCAGGACTTTTCCTCCTATCTTCAGGAAAACATTTATCAACCCCTTGGTGCTACAACCCTGACTTTTAACCCATTTCCTCAATACCCAAAAACCAGGATAGTGCCTACAGAAACTGATCTCAATTTTCGCAAAGAAGTCATTCACGGGACCGTGCATGATGAAGGCGCCATTATGTTGGGCGGGGTTTCAGGTCATGCAGGTCTCTTCGGAAATGCAAATGATCTTGCCAAGTTGTTACAGATGTACCTCAATAAGGGAGAATATGGAGGGGTGAGATATCTTTCCGAAGAAACCATTGAAAAATTCACGAAAAGAACCTTCCCCGAAACAGATAATCACAGAGCGCTTGGCTTTGATAAGCCCTTTTATGATACTGAAGGGGTGAGCCGGAATACAGCCAAAGATGTGAGCCCGGAAAGTTTTGGACACACAGGTTTTACCGGGATAATGGTTTGGATGGATCCCAAATATGATCTGCTTTATATTTTTATGTCCAACCGTGTATCGCCCAGCAGGGAGAATCCACGATTTGCCGCCATGGGCACCAGGCCAAAGATTCAACAGGTACTATATGAGGCCATTACTGCCGGGGAAGCAAGAATGTAGTTGAATATTAGGTTCAATAAATTATTGAAAAATATATAAGTTTTCTTAAGAGTTTTTAAAGAAATACTATATTTGTTTGATATTCTTATTATTAAAATCAACAATTACAAATTGTTTTCTATGAAGGTAAGCTGTTATACCCCTTTTTTCTTACTTTTTTTTATTGCTTCCCTACCAGCTTTATCTCAACATATTATTAAAGGTTCTGTTATTGACCACGCTTCAAGGCCTGTCGCATTTGCCAATGTGGTACTTCTGAATGCTTCAGATTCCACCACGGTGTATCGGGGTGCAGTGACCAATGAGGATGGAACATTCTCCCTTGAAAAGATTGAACCTGATATTTACGTTCTCGCAGTGAGTTTTGTTGGTTATCAAAACAATCTTAGCAGAATCACCATTAACGGCAATTCCCAATTGGCCCCCGTCCTACTTATAGAAGAGGAATCTGGTTTAACCGAGATCACTATAAATGCCAGAAAGCCCAAGATCACCCGGAATGTGGACAGGATAGTTTTTGATGTAGAGAACTCCGTTCTTTCTACGGGAAATTCATGGGATATCCTTCGAAAGACTCCGGGAGTGATTGTAAGCCAGGGACAACTCATGGTAAGAAATAGCCGGGTGGCTATTTATATAAATGACAGGAAGGTGCAGTTGACTGCTGATGAGCTTCGGGAATTGCTGGAAAGTTATTCTGCCGCCAATATCAAATCTGTGGAAGTAATCACCAATCCCCCGGCGCGGTATGAAGCTGAAGGAGGAGCCATTCTCAATATCGTTACCAGTACCAACCTTACCCCGGGTTATAAAGGAAGTGTAAACGGGAATTATACCCAGGCCATTTTCCCTAAATATCAAATAGGTACCAGCCACTATTTTAAGACGGAAAAATTAAACCTGTTTGTGAATTATAGTTTCAGTCCGCGCAAGGAATTTAAAAGTGATGACAGCGAGTACAATTTCTTTGATGAGAATGGGCAGGTTTTTTCCAGGTGGCGTACAGATTTTAACCGCACTACCAAATCCAGGGCTCATAATGCAAACTTAATTCTGGATTATAATTTCAACGATAGGAGCACCCTTAGTTTTTCCTCTATAGCAATGGTTTCACCCAATCTTAGGTTTAAAAATTTCGTTGATACTGAAGCCAGAAATCCCCAAGGCCAGCTGGATTCGACTTTTGTCACCAACAGCCATCTTGAAAATGACCAGTCAAATATTGCGCTGGACCTTAAATATACCCACAAACTGGCTAATGATGGCCAAATTTCCATAAACGCTCACTATACCAGGTATGACCAGGATAGAATGCAGGATGTATTCACACAGTATTTTTCTTCACAGGGACAACCTATAAATCAGGTGAGTTTTTTTACAGATGCTGCTCAGGATATTGATATTTTCACCGGCCAGATAGATTATGAATCTCCCCTGGCAAAAGGAAATTTTGAGATGGGGGTTAAAACTTCGGTAATTAACTCCGGTAGCAATATCTGGTATTATGACACGCTGGGCGAACCGTTTCTGGTCAGCAGTTTATCTGACAATTTTGAATATGAGGAAATAATTCACGCAGGCTATGTGAGTTTTTTAAGGAATTGGGAAAAATGGGTTTTGAAAACAGGGCTGCGAGCGGAGTATACAGATATAACGGGCAATTCCATTGCTCTGGGGGAGGTCAATACCCAGGATTTCTTTGATCTTTTTCCTACCGTTTATCTTCAGCATCAGTTTTCTGAAGATCACGTACTCACAGCAGATTATAGCAGAAGAATAGAAAGGCCAAGGTATGAGAGCCTCAACCCATTTAGGTACTTCCTCAATGAAAACGATTTTAATGCCGGGAACCCAAATTTAAAAGCTGCAGTAAGTGACAATTTCAATATAAATTACACCCTCAAGGGACAGTACTTTTTTGATTTGTATTACAAGGACAATGGAAAGTCTCCTTCAACTCTTGCTTTCCAGGACAATCAAAACCAAACCATTAGAAGGGTGAGCATGAATTTACTGGGAAGCAAATCCTATGGATTTGATTTTTCCCACCAGCGCTCTCTTACCAATTTTTGGTTTGTATATGGCGCCTTTTCGCTGTTTCATGAAGAAAATACCTTTGTGGCAGTAGAAAGCGGTAACCAGGCTGTGACTAATGAAATTGACGCTTTTTACAGTTTTATCCTCAATAGTTTTACCTTATCAAAGGATGGCACCTTCACCGGGGAACTTACGTTTTTATACATTTCAGATTTCATTAGCGGAAGTTATCAAATTGAGCCCTGGTTAACGGTTTCAGCCGGATTGAGAAAAACTTTATGGAAAAATCGTGCAGAACTTACTCTTAATATAGAAGACATTTTTAATTCTACCAATACCCGGCTTACCTCAAGATACCTCAACCAGGATAATTCCTTTTTTGCAAGAGAAGAAAATCAATATGTAAGGGTAGGCTTTAAATATAACTTTGGGAATTTCAGACTGAGGGACAACCAAAGAGGAGTTGATGCTACAGAGAGGGACAGGATTTAATCCCCAATGGATGTTGCAACCGAAGGGAAAGGCCCCCTAACCCCCAAAGGGGAAAAGCCCCCTAACCCCCAAAGGGGGGATTTCTTGGTATACTGTAAATTGTATACTGTATATTGATATGTAAAAAGATGGATCGAATCTGCCAGAATGCCTAAAGCTCACTTGATTAGGACAATATACAATATACATTATACAAAATTTTGGCATAAGCCCCCAATTTTCTTCATTTACTAACTAACTCACAACAAATCCGGAATATTTAAAAAAAACGTAATTTTGCACTCTTAAATAAAAATTCGTGGCCAAAATAGGTAATATAGATGTAGGGGAGTTTCCGTTGCTGCTTGCACCAATGGAAGATGTGAGTGACCCGCCGTTTCGCGCATTGTGCAAGGAACAGGGGGCAGATGTTGTTTTTACCGAATTTATTTCTTCTGAAGGGCTTATTCGCGATGCGGCAAAAAGCGTGATGAAGCTGGATATTTACGAGAAAGAAAGACCGGTGGGCATTCAGATCTTTGGAGCCAACCTCGATTCTATGCTGGAAAGCGTAGAGATCGTGGAGAAATCGGGGCCTGATATGATTGATATCAATTTTGGCTGTCCGGTAAAAAAGGTCGTTTCCAAGGGAGCCGGAGCAGGAATTCTGAAAGATATTGATCTTATGGTCTCCCTTACCGCCGCCATGGTAAAACATACACACCTTCCCATTACAATAAAAACCCGCCTGGGCTGGGATGAAAATTCCATCAGAATCGTTGAAGTTGCTGAAAGATTACAGGACGCCGGCGCGAAAGCGATCTCCATTCATGGTCGCACCCGGGCACAGATGTACAAAGGATCTGCCAACTGGGCACCAATCGCCGAGGTGAAGAATAATCCGCGTATGCACATTCCTGTATTCGGAAACGGCGATGTGGATTCCCCTGAAAGGGCTATGGAAATGCGCGACCGGTACGGACTCGATGGCGCAATGATAGGCAGGGCGAGTATTGGCTACCCATGGTTTTTCCGCGAGGTAAAACATTTTTTTGCCACGGGTGAACACATGGCTTCTCCTACTTTGGAAGAAAGAGTAGACGCTGCCCGAAGGCATCTCCAAATGGCGATCGACTGGAAAGGGGAGAAACTCGGCGTTTTTGAAACCCGAAGACACTATACCAATTACTTCCGCGGTATTCCGCATTTCAAGGAATTCAGAACAAAAATGGTCACCAGTGACGATTCGGCTTCGGTCTTTGAAGCCTTTGCTGAAGTTGAAAGGGAATTTTCCGGATTTGAATTTGCTTAAGTACCAAGCGCTTTTTTACTTCTGCTGGCAGCGATATAAGATGCAAGGATTCCCAGAGTTCCAATGGTAAGTATTACTATCAGGATATTCATAAATGTGATCTTTATAGGATAGGGCAGGGTGGGGGTGATCATCACCAGGGCATACTGAAGCTGTAGGAATACCACCGCGATCCCGATCAGCAAACCTAAAATTCCGCCAACAAAAGTCATCAGAGCCCCCTGAAGAAAGAAAATATTCCTTATTTCATTTGGAGATGCCCCCAGGCTGTGGAGGGTCTTTATATTTTCCCTTTTATCCAGGATCACCATGATAATGGATCCCACTACGTTGAACAAAGCGATGATCACTACTAGGGTAAAGATGAGGTATACCACCAGGTTTTCTGTGTTCAACATCTTGTAAAGGGTTTCGTTGAGCTGTGCGCGGTTCCTTATGGTCACCGGCTCGTTGAGAACAGATCTTATCTGATCTCCTATGTTTTTCTGATCTGCCCCCGGGGCGAGCTTAAATTCTATAGCCGAAACCTGGTCCTCTTCCAGTTCGAGAAGATTACGCGCAAAGGCTATATTGGAAAAAATATACTTGCTATCCAGCTCCTCGTTCACACTGTAAATATCTGTCACGATCACATTTTCGCGGTTAAAGGCATCTGTGGGATTGGTGACCTGTCCCCTTCCAGGGCGCGGCACCATAATACTGAGCAGGTTTTGATAATCAAAAGTGTTGAGCGATAGCAACCTCGAGATTCCCGTTCCCGCCACCACCTGGAATTCGCTCTGGGTAAGCCATGTCCCAAAAACCAGGGAAGAATCTATGTTGTTCACCATGCGGTAATTGGCGTCTACTCCTTTGAGGAAGGCTGTATGGGTCTTATTTCTGTACTCGAGAAATACCCGCTCTTCTATAATTTCAGAAAGGGTGGTAATCCTGTCGATATTCTGAAGCTGTTGTTTTTGTTCTTCGGAAAGGGAAAGTACCTTCCCGGTTTCGGGAAAGACTTTAAGATCGGGGTCAAATTCATTGGAAAAGGATAAGCTAAAATCCTTGAGACCCGAAAAACCCGAAAGCACTATGAATAAGGAAAGCGCTCCTGCAAAAACCCCTATAGCCGCGATGAGCGTAATAATATTGATCGCATTATTACTGCTTTTGGTAAAGAGATATCGCCGGGCAATGTAGAGCGAAAAATTCACATCAGGATTTTTTTCTGCGCTCCAGGAGGTTGGGGTCAGAGATAGGATTATCTTCTCCTTTGATAGACTTTTCTATGTTCTCAATATATTCCAGAGAATCGTCTACAAAGAATTCCAAAGATGGCATCCTGCGCAGCTGGTTTTTAGTGCGCTGGGCCAATTCATGCTTGATCTTATAATTGATCCCCTTGATATCTTCCAGCAGCGACTGGGCATTTTTGGATGGAAAAATGCTCAGATACACCTTGGCAATAGAAAGATCTGTAGTTACTTTAACTTTGGAAACTGAGATCAAAACTCCCGTCTCTCCGCTATCCCTCAGGTGATTTTGAAGTATCTCTGCCAGGTCTTTCTGCAAAACCCCGCCTATCTTTTTCTGTCTGTTAGTTTCCATAGTACAAAAGTAAGATATTATTATCTAAATTTACTGTAGAAGAAAATTCTCGTTAAGATCCAAGAATCAAGAATCAAGAAACAAGACTAAAATAAAATCACCAAATTCCAGGCACCAAATTCCAATGAAAGGAATAAAAGAAAAGCTTGCCCGAACCGAGAGGGGCGGGAGAATAGAGAGAGGGAAAATTTGGAGCACTTGAATTAAGATCCAAGAATCAGGAAACAAGAATTAAATCAAGCACCAAATTCCAAGCACCAAGCACCAATTGTAATAAACAAACAAAAAACTAATCACAAATCACCAATCCCTATTCCCTAACAAACCACAAACCACAAACCACAAACAAAACTAATCACCATTCACTAATCACTAATCACTAACTCATGAAAATCGAACACATAGGCATTGCAGTGAAAAATTTAGAAGAAGCAAATGCAACTTACCGGGCTTTATTGGATGCCGATCCCTATAAGAGTGAGGCAGTGGAAAGCGAGGGAGTGATCACCTCATTTTTCAAAGCAGGAGACAGTAAGATCGAATTGCTGGCTGCTACACATGATGACAGCCCAATAGCGAAATTCCTGGAGAAAAGGGGAGAGGGGATACACCATATCGCCTTTGACGTGGAAGATATAGTGGCCGAAATAGAAAGGCTGGAGGAAAAAGGATTTGTCCTGATAAACAAAGCTCCGAAAATGGGAGCAGATAATAAACTGGTAGCATTTTTACATCCTAAATCGGCACACGGGGTGCTGGTTGAATTATGCCAGGAAGCCACCGATGAGACCATGATTTAATTATAAGAAAGTGCCCCATGCACTAAACGCACAAAAAAAGAAAAAACATTTGTAGGCTAAGCGGCAATTACATAAATTTGCGCCCTCACAATACAGATTGAGCCGGTCCTATAGCTCAGCTGGTTAGAGCACCTGACTCATAATCAGGTGGTCCCTGGTTCGAGTCCAGGTGGGACCACTTAGCAATTTTTAAAACCCTGATATATAGAGATATATCAGGGTTTGCTTTTTATACAGCGGTATTTACAGCGTTTTAAAATAAATTTGGTACTGGGATAAATCTGCTGTATATAAAATAAAAAGGGAGCAATTGCCCCCTTTAATTCACAGTAATTTTAAAATGTCTTTTTTCCTGTATCTCTTCCGATTCCCGAATCTTTTATGAATAATTACCAGTTTTTCTTTTTCATATTTGATTAAAGTTGTCGGAGATTTGATGTTTAACAAGGCCATTACCTGCCTGCTGTCTAACAATTCATCCATAACGTATATATCACTCGAATAGCTCTTATTCCAACCTGGTTTCCATAACCTTCAGGTGCCGTTGGCTGCACTTGCCAGAAAGTATTTCTTATTGAGCTAAAAAGAGATACTCTTTGCCTGACTTCTCAAAACTACTACACTTTCTTTATTTCAACAATAGGGAAGGCAATTTTCATTTTGATATATATGGAAAATTTGTAGGTTTTATGATGGTCATTCATCAAGAGGGTAATCAAAAAGCCCAAATTTCTTCTTCAACTTTCCTTTTATGAGGTCAGAATTAACCAAAGTATTTATTACTCTATGAAGGTCATTTTTACTCATATGGCCCTTTATGACACTTTCTGGACCATCTTCGATTTTTTCGTTAACGGCCTGAATATTTATGGAAAAAATCTCGGAGCAATCAACGTATGAATCATGAGTTAAGTATTCCCGTCCCTGTAAATTTAAAGGTATTTGATGAGCAATTAGCTCATCATTAAAATTAACTTTAAAATTTATCTTGGAATTTATTAGTACAGCCGCTAGATGAATCTCATCATCTTTAAACCCTACAACAACGAATCTCTTTTCTTTGGGAGGGTGGGTAGATGGCACGAAGGCCCGAAGTACAGTTCCTACTATTATTCCTTCAGGGAGTAACAGGGATTTTTTCTCCTCTTTTGAAAGGTAATCCCCTAAACTCATTAAAAAACCAGGTCTTGTAGCTCCTTTTTGGAAGTAATATATTCGGCCATTTCTTCACTTACTCCTGCAGCTTTTGCTATTTCGACCTTATCCATGTAATGATATGCATTTTGCCAGGCGGAGTCATGTGATTTTTCGGTAAGCTCATTAAAAGATAAGTTCTTATTCTCTTCAAAAGCCTCATCTAAACACTTTAATTCACTTTTGGACAACCAGTCCAAATCTACTTCTTGAAGTGAGGTTATAAAATAACCTTCAACCGAAATTGCTTGGGCGGCTTCCCGTAATGAATCATTTTCCACTCTACCTCTATGACAGTTGATAATATCCAATGCAATGGAAGGCACAGGACCGAACTTCATCGCAGCATAATCATCATCTGTTATCGATTTTCCATAAAGCTTAAGATGTCTCTGCTCTGCAAAGTAAAGTGTCTTGAAAAGTTTGTGAGTATCAACTTTCCTACCTTCGAACTTGTTTAGAATGTACAGAAGGCTATTTAATATTATTGCAATATGGTCTTTCATAAGAATTTGCAAATATACGTTATGTATTAAATATACAACAATTAAACCAAATATTATCAAGTATCGGGTAAACTATACCTTAGGGTCGGTTTTAGTGTGTCCGTGGAGATAAGTAAATTTAACAGTCTGTTTTACGAAATAGTGCCATTAAAATTCACTCAGCCAACACCATCCTTTTGATGACTTCTCAATAGTTAGGAATAGTGGACGAACAGTTCTTGGTCCAGATTAAGTGCTTCTCTGATGCGCTCAAGGGTGAAATCCCTGTTGTCATCCGACAAGTCTTTCGCTAAGTCATCAATAGTGGTAACGAGAGTGTCATCCTGTGAAAACTTAAACCAAATAGCATTGGGTGAGTTAACATCCTTCACATTCTCCTTGTATTTTGCCTCAATGACCCGTAGCTTTTGAATCAATTGGTTTGTGTTTAACTGACCCTGAATATATTCATTGAACAGGATGCTTATCCTGTGGCTATATTGATTCGGATTCGACATATAAATAAATTGAAGACAAATTGATTTAGTGGTGACGCTTCTTCAAAACAAATTTACAAAGTTATTCTCAGTTACTATTGTTTTGGAAATTGAAAGGTTCTAAAGTAAACAAATGAGTTATTCGAACTAACCCCTCCCTCCCGTAGAACCCCTTCCTGCCGTATCCCCTCTTACGGGGTGGCCTTACCCCCTGGGGTAAAACTCAATGCAGGTTCACTTCTTTTATTCCGTATGAGATTTCACAAATTATCCTGAGTGAGGGTGCAAATAGAAATATGGGACATCTAAACCTGTTCGGGCAATTTTTAAAATTTTTTAATTTTTTTTGATTTTCTTGATATTGATAATCAATTAGTTGGAAATAATTTTAAAATTTTAGACCTGAAAAGCTATCCTTTTTGCATGACGTGCATATATATGGTTACCACGGGGTGAGATATAAAGTTCCCTTGTCCTGTGCTTTGCATGAACCGATGAGGTTTTTGCATTTAATAATGATTAAAGCAAAACACGAAGAAGTATGACTGAAAAGGAAAATTATGAAAGGCAATTACAATATTTTTATGAGCATCTAAAAAATAAGAAGTATTACACTTCAACAGAGGTAATGCAAAAGGTTGGTATTTGTCTTAGAACCTTCAGGTATCGAATATCCAAACTGAAAGTGAAGTATGCAAATGTACCGAGCCTGTTGTTTAAAGAGGACAACAAATGGTATATTCATCGGCAGTTACTTGAAGAATTTATTCCTAAAAAGAGAAGAACTAAAACTATTTTTAATAAGGACTGGAATACTTTAATAACATGGAACACCCTTAGTGAATATGATATCCAATATCACGAACAATTAGTAAAAGAAATTAAAGAAGCATTCCCACGGGGAAACTTTGATTTTGTTATAGAGCAAACTAAGGGGGGTATAAATCACACCCACCTGGTGAGTGATTTGCCTCTTGAAGAATTGGAACAATTGGTGGATAGCATCATCAATAATTACATTCCAAAATCTGAGTACCGTCTCCAAGTTGAAAAGGTGATAGCAAGGTCTCTTACCCGTAATTATATGAACAAATAAAAACCACATAGCAGGTACCTTTTATTGATTCTTTTTGGTACCTATATCCATACTATGTGACGGTGTAAACCCTGGGATGCAAATATTGCAGTTTCGGGGTTTTGCTGTATTTAGAGCTACTTTATAGGTCTTAAAAGCAGGTTACCATTTAAACATTGACCACCTTAGTTCCCTCATAGATTTTTTGCAATATCATTCGTACAACTTAGCTGTTTCAGCCTGGACAAATCTCACCATTTTTTGTTCCTCTTCGGTAAGGTCTTCCCACTGAGTCTTACGTTTTTTTCTCTCATGCTTTGCTTTCAGTTCATTAGCTCTTGTGTAATCCACCCGATAGATATCATTTTTCTTCACCCATCCCGTAGGTTCATCACCAGGAAGCAATTTGATGTTGTAGCCGATTACTTCTTTGATAAGTACAACAGGTAATAACACAATAAAAATTAAAAGGCACAAGGGCAGAGTTAATACCGCTCCAATAAATCCTAAATCACCAGCTATATTACCACTAGGTAATCTGTTCTGAGCTTTGTTTACTGAATTTACCCATTTGGATGCTTCCAGGTCATACCTGAGATTAGTTAATGGGCCATTGTCGTTTGGCCTCCACGAAAAATTGTTGTTATCTAGCGGCATCGCACTTAAGTTTAATAATTATCATACAAGTAACTTCAATTCAGTGTTTTACACCAGTTTTAGCTGCTAAATGTTTATTAAAAAAGTTATCAGATTATCAACAATGCCTTATCTTAAATTGGTAACGGAATTTTAAATTATTTCACCTCATTATTCATCATTACCCGTATGGAAGAAAAAAGTTATACGTTGTATGAATTTAAATTATTGCCCGAAGCGAAGCAATACTATTTAGTTTTTAATCGGGGTAGTTTTGTAGATTCTGTGTCTAACGGGTTCAATACTTTTGCCTTGTACGCCATCGATAAATTTTTTGTGGAACTAGTGTTTGACAAGGCTACCAATTCGATTAAAGAAAAACGTGAATTTATTGGAGGAAAGCTTATGGATAAATATGTTAGCTTCAAATGGAACGATGACTAGATCCTGCCGAACCCGGCAGGATCGTCTGAAGAACTATTTAGAGTCTGGTCTTTAATTTAATGTTCAAAAAAATTTGGGGTATTGGAAGAATAATTACATTTACTCTCAGGAGCATCCAATTCGCTTGAAAATTAAAACCTAATCCAAAATGTCTACTACCCCCAAAAAATTTTGCTTTGTACTAATGCCTTTTACAGACCATTTCGATGACATCTATAAACTGGGTATAAAACAGAGCTGTATTGATGCGGGTGCATATTGCGAACGTGTTGACGAGCAGATTTATCGGGAGTCCATGTTGGAAAGAATCTACAACCAAATTTCTAAAGCAGACATTGTAATTGCGGATATGACGGATAGAAACCCTAATGTTTTCTACGAAGTTGGATATGCCCACGCTCTTGGTAAAACTACTATTCTTTTGACCAAGGATGCTGCCGATATACCTTTTGACCTAAAGCACTACCCTCATATAATTTATAATAATAAAATTTCGCTTCTTAAGGATGAGCTAACTACTAGAATTAAATGGTATTTAGAAGATGGAGTTAATGGAGAGAAAAACCAAAAAGTAGATTTAGATTTATATTTGGGTGAGGACAATCTTAGTAGCCGTGGAGTGAAAACTGTAGTCGAGGAAAAAGCAATTCCTGTAGTTAATTTCACTCTCCACAATAAATCCTTTAAAACCTACGAATCTGGCGAGTTTAGTATAGGTATAATTACAGATATCAATTATCCACAACTAAGAAAACCACAGGGAAAAACCATTTCATTGCCCGATGGAAAATTAATGCACATGTACCCCCCAATCGAAGATATTTTGTACCCTGCCTCATATGCCAGTATTGAAATTGCCCTTGAACGGAAAATCCTTGAATATACTGGAGACATTTTTGTTACGCCCAAATTATTTTACTCTGAAGAACAGGAAATTATCATCCGCCTCTTTACTCCAAATGGGCCCAGAGATTTTTATCTGGTCATAGAATACAGCGAAGAGGGTATGGAAGAAGAACCATCTCAAGGTTAACATCTAATACCTATAAATTTCAAAACGCCTAAGGAGAAAACGTGAGAACGTTTCAACAAAAGGTATGGCATTTGGTTTTATAAGATGGTTATTTTCCTACTTGTTAAATTCGGGTTCTAAGATGTCATAAAAATTAAAACAGATACCCGTTTGGTTAATGATTTTTAGAACCTTCATCATTCTTACATGATGGTCGTGGTCGTGGTCGTTCTGCCCCTGAGACATTTCTTTTTCAGCATCCACAGATAAAATGGCATGTAAGGAGTTAGGAGCTGGGTGTCCAGGCATATCACCTAGCCATTTACCTATCCATGGAATTTCATCAGATACGTTGTTAGCTAATTTCCAGTCTTCAATGCGGTCGTCAACCCATCCATGAAGTTTCCAAAACGTTGGGTGAACATGACTTGAGTAAGTATCGCCCAGCCAATCGTATTTCGGGTCATTCCATATAGGGTCTATGTTGGTAGAAAATTCACTTGGAGTTGGCCTCCTGTCATCAATTTTTGAGCAGAAACGCATGTGAAGCCAATTATGAATAGAAAATTCAAGCCTTGCTCCCAATTCACCCAGTGATACCGATTTTAAATAATTCGTATCTGTAAACTGAGTTTCAAGAGGCTTTATGCGCTCAGTAAAAAAATTATCAGATTTAACATTGTTCAAATAATCATTGAGAGCTTGGTCCCCAGTGTCCCACGCTTCAGGAACGGGATAATTGTTATCATTCGGAGCTGGTATTGATTTCCAACCGTTTATTTTGGGATAATTAGGGTCACCTATTTCTCTAAGCCTTTGATTTACACTAGCAATCATGACACGATGCATGTATAGAAAATCTTCACCTGAATTATTTAAAACATTTAATTGCCCCGTGTTTCGGTCGTAAGCTGGTCTTGGAGGGTTCCAACCTAATTTCTCTATTTCAACCCTGACGTTATCATCATAACGCCACCATGAGTTTCTAACTTGATGCCATAGATAATGGTGAAGTCTGTGTTCGTGTGATGCCATCATTGTAACAATTGGCTTTGGCAGATTACTATCCATAGGAAAATAAGTTTAAGGTTTTAAAAGCTGAGTGAATTTAAAAAAGTTTTTAATTAATTAAGCTTATTTTATTTTAAACCAATTATTTTTCTTAAAAAAGGAACGGGGAAGTTTTAGGAGCTGAATGTAAAATGTTCACTTATGGAATTAGTGAACATTTAACTTGCTGTAAATCAGCAAGTTTTAATTTTGGTTGTTAATTAACGTTCATTTAGTATCAAATATAGCTATAAATGAACTATATTTGTATTGATTAAGTAGTCAAAATCAATTAGTTATGGGAAGTGATTATATAGAGTTTGAAAAAGCCATGTTTGTGGGGCAAAGGTTAATGAAGAGCAAACAAAGGAATAGGAGAACGAAAGGGTTATATATCATTGTTGCCGTTAATCTAGGGCTCAGGATTGGTGACCTGTTAAGGCTTAAATGGAAAGACCTTTCAGGTCCAAGGCTAAAATTCATTGAGGAGAAAACGGGTAAGTCTATTGACAGAAAAATTAACGGGCACATAAAGGAAGCTCTTCAAGTTTATGGAGTGGGGGAGCCCGAAGACAATTTATTTATAAGCCAAAAGGGTTCTGTATATTCAAGACAAGCTATCAACAGGTTCTTACAAGACCAATGGGGTATTAGTTCCCACGGTTTAAGAAAGTCTTTTGGAAGGTACATTTATGAAATCAATGGCAGGTGTGAAGACATCCTGGTGAAATTATCTGAAATTTTTAACCATTCTAACATAAAGGTTACAAGGCGTTACCTCGGAATAAGACAAAAAGAAATTGATGATATTTTTGATGCAATGTAGTATACTATGCCCGCACATGGGTCATTGATAAACTTCAAGGACCAATTGGAGCCTTTGTATTGAATTATCTTCTAAAGGTTGGTGTACTTCTATGTACTGCGGATTATTCCTCTTTATATACATTCTTATCGAATGCGATTCATCCATACTAATGAGGTGGAATACTCCGTCTTCTCCTTCTTCCCAATGCTTATGAATTTTCCAGGCTTGATTGTCCACATTAACATCATTCACATAACTTTTAACTAGGATAAAACCTTCTCTGATAATAACAACCCGTTGGATTTCTTCCCTTTCCTGTTGAGGCAAATAGACTGTATGGGTGCTATTATAGGTTTGTCCTAGACAATTAAAACTTAAGAAAAATAAATAACAAAGGAACCCGTTTTTCATTCCTTAATTTAATAATTTTTTTGTTGAACCTTCAGAAATTAAAGGTCTTCTTTGATAAATTTGCTTTTAATTAAGTTCAGGAAAGAAGAGTTACGGCTGTGTGCGTCACTTATGACGGCATCTAAATCCCATATAAAAACGCCTATCGGCAAGACCACTCTTGGCTCTAAAGAAATTGCAACATTTGTTTCCCTATAGTACATTTTCCCACAGGAATACAATTCCGTATATTCCCCCGCCAGACTCATTTCTATCTCCTCATTAAATTCAATAATCCCGTAAAACCAAATTCTCTGGATTTGATTGTTATAGTATTTCATTAGCTTCCTTGCTCTCTTCTCTAGTTGTGTTACAACCTTCAAGTTCTCTTCTAAAGAAATTCCCCGTTTCTTGAGCTCAACAATTACAACATCAAATGGTTTATTTTTATTTGGATTATTTGAGAAAATTAAAGCCATGTCGGGACGATTTTCGTCAGGTATATTTTCTTCTTCAGTAATAACTTGGACTAATTCTCCCATTTCACGGTCACTAAGTATGGTTTCGTAAGTCATGTATTTATCATCTAAGAGCCAGGCATTATTCCTGTACAAATCACCATTAAAATGTTCTTTATCAAATCTACCCTCGCTTCTCATAGAAGCAAAAAGCTTGTGAAGTTCCGTTTCACTGTCTTCTTTACTAGAATTTTTAAGTTTTTCAATTGTTAACTGGCGGAACAAAACATATTCTGTTAGTGCCCGTGAAGAAACTTCTAAAGACTTTTTAAACTGTTCCTCTGTGAGGGTATGAGCATCTAATAATTCTCTCTGGATTTTAAAAAATTCATCTTGGGCTTTTTTTAATATCTCCCCCCTTGAAACATAACCAATATTCTTTGTCTCGAAGAACCCACTCAAATGGGGATATGTCTTAATTAAATTCTTCTTAGTCTCTTGATTTCTTTTTCTAAGAGCGGGTATTGCAAACTCCAAAATTAAAGAAACTTCTGTCCTAAATAACGTCTGAACCTCTTTCAATTCCTGTGCGGATAATGTAAGATTCTGTCGGGCAGCATCAATTTTTCCTTTAAAAAAATCTGAGTATAAAAGGAATACAAGTTCATAACCTAATGGTTTATTTTCCGTAGCAACAATATCCACCTTAACAGTCCTATTATCCACTGAAATGGCAGCGATAAAAGAGGAATTTATCGGCTCCACTTCCTTAATCGAATAAAACAGGTCAAATTTGTCTATTAAATTAATGGAACTTGTCAATTGTACTTTGGTAAAAGCGGGAATATCGTCTATCGATAACTTAGCAGTAGATGTCCGACCATCAATAGCTGACTCTACGGTAATCGTAATTGGCCTGTTGTTATTTTTAAGATGAAATAACCTTGAATAAAACTCCTCAAGAATTCTAAATTTAATTTTTTCGGGCATAAGATATTCACTCTTAGCAATTTTCTGCAAGATGTAACCTGACATGGTTAATGTTGTCCCCGATGGTTCCTTTTCTACTTTAAATTTATTATCATCCTTCTCTTCAAACCCTTCAGTGAAATCAAATTGCCTACGGTAGAATTTTTCGAAACTACTAACGATTTTCACATGCTCGAAGTAACATAAATAAACTAATCTTCCCAGTCCCTTATGTGAGCTTTCGTCTACATCAAATAATTTTGAAAACTTGTTATATCGTTCGTCTGTAAAACCTTCACCATTGTCACTTATGATAATTTTCAGTGTTTCGGGTTGATTTAAGGCTTTAATAGAGAGCTTTACTTTTATATCAGTTGCATTGGCATCTAAAGCATTTGCAATAGCCTCAAAAAAGACCATTTCTAAAGAGGAATTAGCAAAAAAGAATTTTACTGCTTGGCTTAGTTTTACTTTCATCTCGTGAGGCAGGAATTATTTAAATTTTGTAATTTCATCAGGCATTCTGTTCAAGGGCTACCCTGGAATCCCGTTTTAAAAATCTATAATATCTCTGTTTCGATTAATTCTTTCTCTTCTGGAGAAATATCATAGAGTTCATAAACTAGTTGGTTTATTTGAAATTCCAGGTTTTCAGCCTTGCGCTTGTAAAATTCACGGTCATTCATTGTACGCACCTCATTTTCCATACGCTTACACTCCATAATCGAATCCACTAACATAATCATTTGCGCCTTTAAATCCCTTTTAGTGGTTCGATATATGGGAATAGCTTTTAACGGGTCTGAATCAACCTGATAACTATCACCCTGCATCTTTCCTTTTTTAAGGAGCCAAAATTTTATCAGGGATGAGTTGAGTATTCCTGTAAGATATTTTAAATTGATACGCCTCGATTTAATAACATTGAAAGATAGCATGACATAAGCTTCCCTTTCAGTGTAGATGAAAGTTGGGTAATCGCATTTCCGTACCGATAAAATCTTAGGGCCAGGTTCGAAAAAAGTAACATCCCTATCCCAATGTAGATGATAAAATTCTCTAGCCCCTTTTTGGTTTTCCCTCCTACTTTCCATTATTGGCCGAAAACGGGAAAGATGCTCCATTAAAGTCGGCATCTCTTCATTTATGCTCGCCTTGCTAGTAGAATAAATAATTTCTTTGTCATGAGCACCTAAATAATATTGCTCAGTCAAATAAGGTTCATATAGAGGTTTTATAAATCTATTTTCTTCCATGGGTAAATTTCCAAAGAAGTTCTTATCCAGTACGAAGACACCGTCTCCAACTTTAATATCTCTTTCCCGCACCCATTCATCTGAAAGTTTCTCAATATTTCGCTTGTTAACTTGGTCGGGGTTAGGGGCAATTCCCTGGGCAATTTCATTATTATTCAGTAAGAAATTCCCTTTTTTCTCTATTAATGTTAATACTGCTTTTGAGGCTTTATCAGCTATAAGGATATATTGGTCAATATAGTCGTTTCTCTTTATTTTAGGATGGAGGATGTAATTACGGGGATTAGCTTCTTGATTAAGTAGAGAAATGGCCTGTTCTTCTCCAATGTCTGAATTTGATTTGAGTCGACTATATAATAGTTTGTAGCTTTGTTTAGACTTATTTTTCTTTATTAGTAAGTTCATCGTTTGAATTGAAGCATCCTTAAAAACCATATAGTTCCCGAAGTCAATCATCTCTTTAATCTCTGTCTCGATTATGATTTTGTTTCTCATAATTGAAGCCCCAGCATTAGTAGTCCAGTTATTTGGAATAATGTAACCTAAGAATCCTCCGTCTCTTAACATGTCAATGCCAGAACAGACAAAAAAGTACCATAAGTCCATTTTTCCCTGATAATATCTATGTAAATACGACAGTTTTACTAAATCAAAAGTTTCTTTATCAGTGGGTTCCTTTACATAGGGGGGATTACCAACCAAGGCATCGAATCCTCCTCTTCTAAAAACTTTTGGAAAAGCTGTTTGAAAGTTGAACGGGTTGATTGCTCTTTCCTGGGAAGGTGTAAGATTTATTTTATTGTTTATATCCCAACCTACGAGTGAATTACCACAAAATATATTGTGACTTAAATCTGGTAAAACCTTAGAAAACATGGTGGTTTGTTTCGCAGTGGATGTAAGATTCTCATTTTCCAAAAGTTTTAAAAATAAAGAAAGTTGAGTAACTTCTACTGCTTGGCTGTCAATGTCTACCCCGTACATTGAACTCAACAATATCTCTTGCTTTCTTTTAATAGTGATAGTCCAAGCCCCCTCTAGAAAAATGGCATTTCCAAAGTCTTCACTACGCTTATCTAGGGAGGTTTTTCCTTTCAATTTTTCTTGATAATACGTCTGATGATAATCGATAAGATATTCATACACACCAATTAGGAAGCTCCCGCTGCCACATGAAATATCTCCAAAAGATAAATTATCAATTTCCTTTGGGGTCTTACCTGTAACTATTTTTCCAACCGTTTTCTGAACTAAATAATCAACAATATATTTGGGAGTATAAAAAACTCCCCCAGCTTTTCTGACTTCAGGTTTTAATTCAATAGTTACTTTTCCTTCCTCAACACAAACAATTTTGCCTAAGAAACGCTCGTATATATTTCCCAATATATGAACAGGAATAACATTAAAATTGTACGGGGATTCTTTGGAAGATATATCCATACAAATATCCCGAAACTCATGGTCAGGAAGACCCAGGAAAGATTCTTCATCAATTATACTACGCTTAAACACAACCCCGTTATATTTTAAGTCTAGTTTTTTACACAAGACTATGAAATCTTTCCATCGCTGGATAAAGTAAATATGTTCATCAAATTCTATTTGTTTATCTTCTAAAAATCTTATAAAAACTAGCCTATCTATTACTTTTTGAGTAGCTTCTGTGAGCTCTTCAGAACTCAGTTCGGGATTTTGTTTAATGAAACCACGGGCAAATTCTAATCTTAAATCATCAATAAATTCTAAAAAATCTTCATCAACAGGTTTATACCCGCCCCCGAACATTTTTGTCTGTCTAGATTTGCCTGCTATTTGAGGTATCTGTGTCTGAACAAAATTTGGTATGCTGCCTTCCGCAACCGCTTCTCTTGAAAAGAGATAATAAATCTCCCGAAACTTATCAATATCAGAATAGTCATGATAAGAAAATTTTTTGATGCCCGTATTGACTGAAAATTGTGGATTAGGTTTTGCACGACAATCAATTACAATTAATTCCTCAAAATCAGTTAAGACAGCTAAGGGTGTTTGGGAATTCCATCCATATTTATGCGTCTGTAAGTAATATTGAGCGTTGTCCCGTAATAATACTGCGGGCTTTTTTGCTTCAACATAGAATATGGGGTTTTTAAAATCAGGGGCTAAGTAAAAAGCATAATCAGCAAATTTTTTACCTGCCTCACCAATCTGACTTTGAGTTTTTTCAACCTTTACCTCCTGTTTATATGGATTTGTTTCGTAGACATGATTTACATCCCATCCTAACAATGTGAAAAAAGGGTCGATAAAATCTTTTCGTACTTCAGCTTCTTGGTACCGAGAACTTTTATAATAGTTTATGTTTTTTTCAAAAGTTTCAGAAAGTTGAATTATTTTCGAAAATGCTTCTTCAAACGTAAATTTCATTAGCGGGGAAATCTTAAGATAAAAAGCTAAAGTAGGATTTTTCGTTTTCTTTAACATAAAACACTAGATAAATGTTTAATGAAATAACAGCAACTTTTTCTCCTATGGCTAATCTCAGTATAACCTCACCGTGATATTAATTTCTCATGAATTTGTCATGAATAAAAAAGCCCCGTTAAACGGGGCCTTGTTTTTATAAATAACCATCGGGGCCGTAATGCTCTTCGAACAGCAAATACAATTCATCCCTCTTCATTAAATCCCGTAAGACCGTGAGGTGATTTACATAAGAGTTCTCACCATAATCTCCCTCGTGACCAATGATAAAATCTTCAAAGACTTTAACAACCCATTTGTTACCATAATTCAATTCACCATTTCTGTAAAGAAGCTGGTCCAATTGATTGTTTCTTTTCAATTCTGAAAATCTACGGGTACGAGCCTCTCCATCAATGAAAAGTGGGGAATTCCCGTAATCTCTAATGTGTTCGTTTAATAACATGTTTGTTGGATGGGAAAATCTTTTTTCCATAATTTTTTTCTTTTGAGTTAATATTATATCACCAATTTCCATTGTTGATGGCACGAATATATATTACTTTTTTAAAAGAAAAAAACATTAAAAAGTTGACTATCAAGTAGTTAGGGAACAATATTATTCCCTTCAGATTTTTAAAGTTTTGCGTGCCAAATAATTAACTCATTAAAACCTGTTATCATGGGAATAACAAGATGCCCTAAAATTTTTTTGAATTATTAGCACTAGGTTGTGTAAAAGAAAATACACCCGATAGTTCTAAAGATAGTATACGGGAGAATCCAACTTTCTAATTTCATCAACGAATGACTTCGCCTTGTCTAGTAGACTTAATTTATTGTAATATTTGCTCATTGATGAAGGTTTTCTATCGGGATGGGTAATGGTTTCCACAATACCCAAAGGTACATTGTGTTTTAAAAGATTGGTGTAAAAGCTTTTGCGTAAGTCATGGGAACTTATTACCTCCAATAGATTAGCTGTCTCTATGACTGTTCCATCTTCCAAAGTTTTCTTAACTAAACGTATCTGTCTACTAATTTTTAAATGTTTAAACAACGCTCTAATTTTTTCATTAACATCAGAGTTGGTTCCAAAATTTGGTAAATGTCCGTCATTATTATCGACCACTTTTAGTACGGGGCCTAACAAAGGAATTACCGCTTCGGTATTAGTTTTATTAAAATCACCTACAACATAATGAAAATTGTAATGCTCATCTTTATAATGTTCAACTTTGAGTTTTGCCCCAAGGGACACACTTTCGTATCTCATTCCCGTCAATGCTCCGATTATTACATATTCTTTTGCCTCCTGTAGTTCGGGATTAAAACTCACATCAGTATTGATAATTTTTTCCAACTCCTGTTCCTGTACGTAGAGCTCTTCCTTAATTGCTTCAGTATCCTTAAGTATGAGATTTTTGTTGGAAAGTTTTAATGCAACAGTTTTATCATCCTGGTTCGATGCCTCCCGTAGAATTTTTAATAATCTCCTCTGAATTTTTTGAATTGTATTTACGGAATAACCATCGGGTGAAGTTCGTTGTTTTTTAATTTGATTAGAATTTTCTACTTTAATCTTTCCTTTGAAAATTTCATTTAGGGTTGGCCAAAACTTCCAGTATGCATCTATATCAAAATTTTTAAACGTAAGAGTTTCTCCAGTCGCTAATTGATAGTTTTCAATATGATGGCTTAGGGTAACATAAATTTTTATACTTCCCTCCTTCAACGCATCCTTACGGGCACTTCCTGTATGTTTTTTATATGTATCAATCCTCTCATATAAATAATCTAATATTAAATCCGAATCTTGGGTCATAGACCCGTGATTAAGTTCAATTTGTAAATCTTTTTTAAATTTTTCAGGTTCTGGAACTATCTTTTGACTTAAATATTTGTTATAAAGTTTAATTACTTTTCCTTCTAGTTCATTTCGGGCAATAGTAACAGAACTATCTTTTCTTGTGTGTTTTTTTAATATAGACTCATCAAGTTTATAGTTGTCCTCAATCCTGCCGAAATTTTCTGGTAGAATGGTTGTTTTTAATGTGATGCGAAAAGGCACATTTCTTCGTTTTCCATTTCTTCCAATCTTACTATACCCGTAGCTAATTTCTGCCATAATTGGTTCAGGTTTGTTCCTTACCTTTGAATTACGGGATTTTTCTAAATAATATCTAATACGAGGAGTTTTCAATCTTAAATATTTTACAGCGTAATTTACAGCGTTTTTTAGTGTAAACCAATGTTATAAAATGTTATTTAATGAAAGGTGAAAATTTAATGAGACAGGCGTTATCAGGGTCTCTATGAATGAAAATGAATTTAAATGGAAGGTAATGAAAGGAATATTTTAGAGCCCAGGTGGGACCACAAAATACCCCCTGCCCACGGCAGGGTTTTTTGTTTCTGATTTCTCACCTTACCTCTTGACCCCCGTTTTTATAACGAATTTTTATGATTCCATTGGCACTTTTTTATAAAGCTACCCCTTATTTTTAAAGGCTTGAAAGACTGGAAGTCCGTCTTTTATATTTTAAAATCAATGCAGATGGAACGCAATATTCACTTTATGGCAAACGAACTTCCGGAAAATGAAATGGAGACTCTATACTCACTTCTTGGAAAACAGCCTACAACTAAAAAAATTGTAAAAAGAAGATCCCGCCTTTGGTTCTGGGCCAATACAAATGCATAATTTATTCCTGGAGTTGAATTAGAGGGTATATAGAAAAGAATATAGAGCAGAGAATAGAGAATATAGAATAGTGAGATTGCTGTTCACTCCTGATCTAATACTTTGATAATTGTTAGCTGAAAATTGAATCTAGAACGGGTCATCAGAATATCTTTCTTCCTTCATCTCCTCTCTCTGGTAGAATCCTCCAAACCTGTAAGTAAAGGAAAGAGTAGCAATTCGGGTTTCTCGGTAGAAGGATCGGGTTTGAGAAAATCTGGTATCATTGGTTTGTATCCTGAAGTTTCGGGTGTTGAAAACATCGCTTACATTGATGCTTAGGGTGGCCCTTCGGTTGAACATATCTTTTCTCACCCCTAAATTCACGCCGTAAACAGGATCAATTTTTCCCTGAGGCAGAATGATGGGTCCGCGGTAATCTGCCATGACCTGTACCGTTGCAATTTGAGGAATAATCCAGTTGCTTAAAAGATTCACGGTCCATGAAAAACTGGAGTTTACAAAATCATGGTCCAGGTTGCGGGCATTTACTTCAGAATAGAAAAAATTTCCGGAGAGCGTGGCATCCCAGCTGGAATGGAATTTTAACTGATTGATCAGTTCGAGACCTGTATCCCTGCGAAAATTTACATTTTCCCAGAGTTGTACTGCGGCATTATTATTTAGCAACCCAATAATACGAGTCATCGCATCACTGGTCCTGCGATGATAAATAGTGCTACTCAGGGCAAGGATCCTCCAGTTGTTATTATATCCCACTTCATAACTATCGGTATATTCAGGTCTTAGACCAGGATTTCCAAACCTGGTGTTTAAAAGATCCTGCGCGTTATAAAATGGGGCGAACTGCCCCCAGGATGGCCGGTTGATACGCCTGCTGTAATTGAGGATGATTTCTTCCCCTTCTCCCGAAAGGGCATAGGTGAGATAGGCACTGGGGAATAGATCAAAATATTCGTTGATATATCGGGTTCCTGAATTTCCATCTACGCCTTGATTATTGGTCCACTCTCCCCTGGCACCCACCTGAAATCCAATTTTTCCAATTGTATTTTTGTATATGGAGTAGCCCGCATACACTTGTTCATTAAAAGGGAAGCTGTTTGTGATACTGTCATTCTCCACATAATTTCCAGTGGATAGGTCACGCTGAAGAAAAAATTGGGTGGGTTCATCATCTGCGATGCTTGTTTTTAAGCCTGCTTCAAAAGTTGCTTTCTCCCCCATAGGCAGAGTATAATCCAGCTGACCAACCCAAAGCCTCGCTTCCTGTGGCCTTCCGTAAATTTGATCCTGAAATTTTTCAGGCACTTCGCTATTATTAGCATTAAACCCGTATTATGCATTTAAGAATTAAACCTGTTTGTTAACTCTCTATATTCAGTATATTTCGTATACATTTTAATTTCACCCATATGGTTAATCTTCCCATTGAGTATTCTGATAAGCACGTGACTCCTTTTGGT
>JBGTNH010000073.1:0-17859 GCA_041743165.1 Gillisia sp.
TGAGGATTTCGTTTTTTAGTTTTGCAGCCAAGCCCTCGTCAGTTCGAGTGATCCCGAGGCCTCGGGATTGTATCGAGAACACACGAGGGAATTATGTGCAATTAACCTGTTCTCGATACATTTTTTGCCTTCGCTATCGCTTTAGCAAAAAACACTACCATTGACGTATTTTGTAAAAACCTGCAAATCAGCAAATTAATATTGTGATTTTAACAGCCATTTTAGGATTTTAAAATTACTAAACGTCAATCTCATACGCTAGGTAATTTTTTTACCGCAGGTCTCGAACTGACGTGGCGTAAAAGAATAGATTGGGAAGTTATGAATTTCATTTCACAAGAAGAACGGAAAGAGAAAAATTAAAATTTAAAAAAGGGAGTAAATATTTTTTTTACTCTGCCGGGGGGGATAAACTCCAATAAAATTTAACAAGTTCAAGTCTAATCTCATTTATTTATATTTCAATATCCATGAGCAGATTTATGCAATACAATATTATTTGGAAAATCCCTTGCTTTAAAGGCAGGTGATTTTGTATTTAAGAAATTAAGGCCGGAAAAAACCAGAATGAACTACCTCGATGCAAGCATACGAGGTATCAAATTCCAAAAAAACAAATTCCAAATTCCAAAAAGTAAAAACGATGCAAGCATCGGGGAATTAAACCCTAAGAGATTAAAAAAGACTTTTGATGATATGTTCCTCGGTAATTCCTTCGGCCTCTGCTTTGTAGTTTTTGATTATACGGTGTCTTAAGATTCCCAGGGCAACAGCCTGAATATTCTCAATATCAGGTGAAAATTTACCATTGACAATGGCGTGTGCTTTGGCAGCGAGAACAAGATTTTGGGAAGCCCGGGGACCAGCGCCCCAATCCACGTAATTCTTAATGATCTCAGGAGCAGTATTTCCATTGGGTCTTGTCTTGCCTACAAGATTTACTGCATATTCAACCACATTATCCGGTACGGGTACCCTCCTTATTAACTGCTGGATCTCAATGATATCAGTAGCATTAAACAATGGAGAGACATTCACTTCAATATCTGAGGTAGTGTGCTTTACAACATCCACTTCTTCTCTAAAACTAGGGTAGTCGAGATGAATCGCAAACATAAACCTGTCGAGTTGCGCTTCGGGTAAAGGATAGGTGCCCTCCTGCTCTATAGGATTCTGAGTAGCGAGCACAAAATAGGGCAAACTGAGTTTGTAATGATTCCCAGCCACCGTTACAGCCCTTTCCTGCATAGCTTCAAGCAAAGCAGCCTGGGTTTTGGGTGGAGTCCGGTTTATTTCATCTGCAAGAATGATATTGGAAAAAACCGGCCCTTTTATGAATTTAAAGTGCCGGTTCTCATCTAATATTTCAGAACCCAGAATATCGCTGGGCATAAGGTCTGGTGTAAACTGTATTCTTTTAAAGTCGAGTCCCAGTGTACGGGCTATGGTGTTTACCATTAAAGTCTTGGCAAGGCCGGGCACCCCTATTAAAAGAGCATGCCCACCAGAAAAAATTGAAAGGAGGATCTGGTTTACTACTTCATCCTGACCCACAATAACCTTGGCTATCTCCTGCCGAAGCCTTTGGTGGTTCTCTACAAAATTCTCAACGGCGGTAACATCAGACATAGAAACCTATTGTTTTAACCAGTTATTGGTGAATTCACAATTTCGGAATTTACCATTTACTTTTATATAGGTGTCAGTGATCTTTTCTCTCTGCCATTTCTCAATTGCATCCATTTGTTTGGCTCTCAAAGCCAAATCCTGAATTTTCATATAATCCTGGGCAAAATTTGCTTTGTGCTCGGGAAATCTTTTATTTACAGTAATGATCTTAAAAATAGTCTTTCCAACAAAATCCTGATCTGTAAGAATAAGTGACACTTCTCCTTCCTGAAGATTAACTACCTGGTCGTAGATCTCAGGTGGAGTTTTTGTCAATTCAAGACGTGAGTCTCCGGTGGTGGGATTAATTAATCTACCATTATTTGCTGCGGTTTCTTTTTCGTCTGAAAATTTACGGGCCGCTTGTCCAAATGTAATTTCTTTATTTACGATCTGGTTGCGTATACTGTCAATCTTCTTCCTCGCAATCTCAATTGTTTCTGAAGTAACATCAGGAATCAAAAGGATATGTCTTATTTCAAGATTTTGCCCCATTACCTTGTCCACTTTAATTATATGAAAACCAAATTGAGATTCAAAGGGTTCACTTATTTCCCCTTCCTGAAGGCCGAATGCCGTATCCTTAAAGTCCTTATCAAGACCATCTTTTCTGGAGATCACCATTCTTCCTCCCGCAGGGCTGGTACCCGGATCCTGAGAAAACAAAATAGCTTTTGTAGCAAAACTTGCCCCATTTTCTATCACATCTTCCTTCATTTCCTTTAAACGATCAATGATCTTTTTTTTCTCGCTTTGCGGAACTTCCGGCTTGATAATAATTTGTGCTATCTCAACTTCATCTCCAAATATGGGGCGTTCATCAACAGGAATCCCTTCAAAATATGCCCTTACTTCATCTGGAGTTACTTCAATATTTTCTATTATCTTTTGCTGCATGCGGGACGCAAGTTCTCTTTGCTTATTTAATTCCAGTAACTCACTTCTGAAATCAACTTCAGATTCTCTTTTATAATATGCAAGAAGTTTTTCCATAGATCCCAATTGCCCTACCATCTGAGATATCTGTTGATCTACCTGGTTTGAAAGTTCTGCATTTGATACTACAATACTATCCTGAATAGCATTATGAGCATATAATTTACTTTCCATTAAACTTCCCAAAAGCATACAATCATTGTAGTTTGCGGCAGATACACCCTGACTTTTAAGGTCTTCATACATCATAGCAATATCACTGTCCAGGATCACGTAACTACCTACCACTGCTGCAATACCATCCACTTTAAAGCGGTTATTATTCCCCGGATTGGGACGGGCCTCTGCCATAGCCTCAACCGGCTGAATAGCAGTGCTGTCTGTAACTATCACCTGCTGGGCATAATTGCTTGGAGCAAAAATGGCAATTAAAGCCATTGTGACTGTAGTCTTAATTATAAATTTCAAATTGTTTGTTTTCAATTGCATCTCGTGTTAAATCTTTTTCTAATTCTTTTACCAATTGGGCCTTCCTCCTGTTTAACAGGATTTGTTTTATCATAGGATTTGAATACTCAAATGGAGCCTGTTCATTTCTTAATAAAACATCATTTACAAAAACCAAATATACTCCTAATGAATCTTCAAGCTGAAGAAAATTGGATTTTTTTAGTAGATGTGATTTGTTTAAATCGTTTAATGGGCCAATCCTGTTATAGACTGACTTTGAACTTACCCAAACCGAATCGTTAAATGAATATGCTTTAAATTGTAAGGCAATTCTATCCAATTCTTCCTTATCCTTGTCATTAAATCTTGTAAAATGTCTTTTAATATCCTTAAAATCCAGGGTATTCTTGTCAAGAGTTATATATCTGAGTTTTAAAAGATCCTCAGAAAGCCTAAAACTTTCCAGATGCTGGTCGTAATATTCCTTTATTTCCTGTTGATTAAAGGATGTATCCAGTTGTTTTGACACCAATGCATCTGAATAAGCCTTTGTATAAAGCTCATTACGGTAACTACGTACAAGCTCATCAAATTCATGTTGCTGTTTCAAACTTAAATTATACAGCGCTTTATCAATTAATAATTGTTGTGTGGCCCACCTATTGATAAAATTTGCAACTATAAGCACACTATCCTCGGGTGATATACTCTCATCTATTAATGGTAAAATATCCTCCCTGTACAAATAGGTATCATTCACACGGGCCAGAACTTCCCTTTCTTCATTGGTTCCCAAAAAATCACACCCTGTTATAAGCATAAAGCTAAGCAACAACAAAATGTGCAATGTTCTTAATTTCATTAAATAAGCTTTATTCCGGCTGTTACCTCAATAACAGCTTCTAAATAACGGCAAAAATAAGAATTCCTAAAGCTAAAACAAGTCATTATACTAAACGATTTCAAATTCAGGAAATTATGACAGAAATTGAAAATTCTGAATTACCTTAGATCAGGATTTCAATAATTACACCAAGATGAAATTTTTCCGGGAAATTTTAATAAATCTCCCAACAATGAACTCCAAATCTCAACACCTAACGCTAAACGCTGAACAATAAACTATAAACAATGAACCATAAACCCCAAATACCAAATACCAAATTCCAACACTAAGCCCCGAACGCTAAACGCTGAACTATAAACAATGACCCTAACCCTGAACGCCAAACGCTGAACATGGAATTTCACTCCACGGGGGCCATGAGAATAATTGGCATATTAAGTGCAGGTGCATTTAAAAAAAAATCCAAAAAAACAGGGAGGATTATAAGAGATTTGCTGAAAATCGGATAACAGAGTTAAAAAAAACTATGGAGAGAAGTATTAAGCTTATTTGGGATTTCAGAGGATTGGATGCCTTAAAAACCGCACAACATCATGAAATTCATCTCAAAGAATTCATACAAAAAAATGACCTTTCCCAATTTCCTGTAACCGGCGCAGAGGATCTAAGTGAAGTGCACTCCATTGCTTTTTGGGTTGTTCCGGAATCTGAGATTATGAAATACCGTGACATTTTAAAACCTCACCGGGCGCAAGTGTATATGCATTGATAAAATAAATCATTTTATTTCTGATAATTTAAATTGCTCTTCTATATTTGTCAAAATTTTTATATTATGAAAAATCTGGTTTTATTATTCTTATTTACTTTCGCCGCCGTAAATGTTAATGCACAAACAAAAGTTGGTATTATTGATGCAGAATATATCCTTGGATTGATGCCGGAGATCAAATCTGTAGATGAAGGTTTAAAAACTTACAACACCGAGCTTCAGGAAGAATTACAAAAAACTGTCCAAAAGTATGAGGACCTCATAAAAGAATATCAGGCTACCAATACCAGTCTTACAGATGAGGATAGAACGGCAAAGGAAAATGAAATTATTTCAATGGAAAAAGACATTCAAAACTACCGTCAAAAGGCTTCTGTTTTAATGCAAATGAAACAAAATGATCTCACAAAACCTCTTTATGAAAAAATAGATGTAGCTATGAAACAGGTGATTGCAGAGGAAAATTATACTCAAATCATCAATGCCAGTGCAAATGCACTTGCCTATGCCGATCCTGAATTTGATATCACAGAGGCTGTTATGGCAAAACTGGGGATCAAAGCTCCGTAATTACAATTTTTTACATAATAATAAGGCCCGGAGATCCCGGGCCTTATTATTATGTTTACAATTTATTTTGTCCTGCATACTATCTGCTGTAATTTGGAGATTCCTGTGTTATTGTAACATCATGGGGATGGCTTTCATGAATTCCGGCAGAAGTAATCTTAATAAATCTTCCAGTCTCCTTCAATGTTTCAATATCTTTTGCCCCGCAGTATCCCATTCCTGCTCTTAATCCACCTATAAACTGGTGTATGCTTTCCTCCAGATCCCCTTTATACGGCACCCTTCCCACGATTCCTTCAGGAACCAGTTTTTTTATATCATCTTCAACATCCTGGAAATATCTGTCTTTTGATCCCTGTTTCATTGCCTCAACAGACCCCATACCTCTATAAGATTTAAATTTTCGGCCTTCAAAAATTATGGTTTCTCCGGGCGATTCTTTGGTTCCTGCCAGTAAAGATCCTAACATCACCGTATCTGCACCTGCAGCTATAGCTTTTGGAATATCCCCAGTGTATCTTATACCTCCATCTGCAATAACGGGAATCCCACTACCTTTAATCGCAGCTGCAACCTCCAGAACCGCTGAAAACTGCGGGAATCCTACCCCTGCTACCACCCGGGTTGTACAAATGGACCCCGGGCCAATACCAACCTTCACCGCATCGGCTCCTGCGTCAACAAGATATTTTGCAGCCTCACCGGTTGCAATATTTCCCACCACCACTTCGAGATTTGGAAAATTCTTTTTTAAATCTTTTAAAATTCCTACCACCCCTCTGGTATGACCATGGGCAGTATCAATGATCACCGCATCTACACCTGCCTGCACCAAAGCTTCTGTCCTTTCTACCGAGTCCTGGGTGACACCTATGGCGGCAGCCACCCTTAGTCTTCCATAAGAATCCTTATTGGCAATAGGCTTTTGGGTAAGTTTGGTAATATCCCTGAAAGTTATAAGGCCAACCAGTTTTTTGTTTTCATTTACAACAGGTAATTTTTCGATCTTATGTTGTTGAAGTATTTCTTCTGCCTCTGCCATTGATGTACCTTCAGCAACAGTTACAAGATTTTTTGAGGTCATTACTTCAGAAATAGACCTTTGTTCATTTTTCTCAAATCTCAGATCTCTGTTGGTGACTATCCCTAACAATTTTCCTTCTTCATCTATAATTGGAATACCTCCTATACTATGCTCACGCATATTTTGTTTGGCATCTGCAACCCTTGCGGTAATAGGAAGGGTAACGGGGTCTATGATCATACCACTTTCTGCTCTCTTCACCTTTCTTACCTTTGCGGCCTGCTGCTCAATAGTCATGTTCTTATGAAGCACTCCTATACCACCTTCACGTGCAATGGCAATTGCCATTTTACTTTCTGTTACGGTATCCATAGCTGCAGAAACTATTGGGACATTTATAGTTATATTCCTGGTGAATTTAGAGCGGATACTTACATCACGGGGTAATATTTCTGAATAAGCGGGGACAAGAAGAACATCATCGTAAGTTAATCCTTCACCTATAATTTTGGAGTAGTGTGCGGTCATAGCAACTAAATATTTAATTGCGTGCAAATATACATCTTTTATCCTGAAAATTTAAACCGGAAAACAATCTATGAATCCTGAGGATCAGGAAGTGAATTCCAGCACATCTTTGGAATTAAAACCAATCATGATCTTATCTTCAATATTTCTTTCCTTAGTGAGAACTGTAAGTTGTTCCCCATTATCAAGCTTAAGCATAAGCTGAATATTATCTCCCAGAAAGGTTTTTTTAAGTACTTGCGCATGGGTTACATATTCACATTCTGAATTGATGGTAAGACTTTCGTTTCGAATAGCATGACAGCAATTTGCATTCAGGGGACATTCAAAAGCCGATTGCAGTGCTTTATTTAGCTGAATGGTATTTCCAAATAAAGATGCAACATAAACGGAATTAGGTTTTATATATAAATTTGCAGCCTCATCCTTTTGCACCACCTTCCCCGATTGTAGTATAAGAATTTCATCTGCTACAGAAAGCGCATCCTGTGTGTCGTGAGTTACAAAAATGGCGGTTACCCCGGTTTTTTTAATAATCTCAAACACCTGGTTTCTCAATTGTTTTCTCAGCATCGCATCCAGGTTGCTGAAAGGCTCATCCAGTATAAGAAGTGCAGGATTTGGAGCGAGCGCCCGGGCAAGGGCTACCCTTTGTTGTTGACCTCCGGAGAGCTGATGAGGATAACGGTCTTCCATTCCTTTTAAACCTACAAGATCCAGTACTTCTTTTGCCCGGTTTAATTTATCCTTTAGTTTGGAAATACCATAAAGCACATTTTGTAAAAGGGTAAGATGTGGAAACAATGCATATTCCTGAAATACCAAACCTATTTTTCTTTTTTCGGGCGCCACCAGTTTTTTTAAAGAAGAAACCATTTCACCGGCAAGTTCTATAGTTCCATGATCTGGCCTTTCCAACCCCGCTATAAGTCTTACCAAAGTTGTTTTACCACTTCCGCTCTCTCCAACAATTGCGCATACGTCACCTTTGCCAAGATTAAAGGACACATCTTTAAGAGCAAAACTCCTGCCTTTATCAAAACTTTTGGAAAGGGAATTTATAGTTAACATTTTATTTTTTTATAAGTAATTTATTTAAAAATATAACCGGTAATGCCGCTGTGAAGATAATAAATAATGAAGGAATAGAGGCCTCCATGACCATTTCATCGCTGGCATATTCAAAGGCTTTAACCGCCAAAGTATTTACATCAAAGGGTTTCAATATCAAAGTTAAGGGCAATTCTTTAAGCACATCAATAAAAACCAGAATAAACGCACTTAATAACCCGGTCTTAATAAGAGGTAATTCAATTTTCATAAAGGTTCTCAAATTACCAACCCCCAGCATTTTAGATGAGTCGGGAATTGAGCTGTTCACTTTCAGGGCAGTAGATTCAATAGGGTTGAAAGCTACAGCAAGAAATCTTACGCAATAAGCATAAACCAGGGCCACCAGGGTCCCATGAATTAAAAAACCGGATTGAATATTAAAAAAATAATCCAGCATATTTATAAGCCATTTATCAAAAGCCAGGGTTGGTATCATTATTCCAATAGCTATTACTGCACCGGGAATAGCATAACCCAGGATTCCCATTCTGGCAAGGTTTCTTATAAATCCAAGAAAACTCCATTTTGAGAAATAAATAAGAAGTGTTGCAAAAAACACTGTTACCGCTGCAGTTAATATGGCAATGCCAAAACTCTGAAGAGATAGCATTAAAAAGTCTGGATTAAATACCTTGGAATATGTCAAATATGCCCAATAGATCAATTGGCTAACCGGCAGGAAAAATCCCAAAAGTACAGGAAATAGCACAGCGATAAAAATGCCGGTACGCGGCCAGGTGCTTATCAATTTTCTATGCGTATATATATCATTAGATTTTAAAGGCGAGAATTTCTTCTTTCTCCTTTGCCATTTTTCAAATAAAATTAAGGCAAATACTATTATTATTAAAAGAGCAGAAAGATATACCGCTGTTTCTGGTTCTTCCAGGGAAAACCATGCCCGAAAGATCCCTGTTGTAAATGTATTGACCCCGTAATATTGAGCTGCCCCATAATCATTAAGCACTTCCATGAGGACCAGGATAAGTCCCGCGATAATTGCCGGTCTTGCCAGAGGAAGCATTAAGTTAAAGAAAGATTTTAATTCTCCTACTCCAAGCATTTTGGAAGCTTCAAGCAGGTTACTGGCCTGATTTAAAAAGAAAGCCCGGGCACTTACATACACATAGGGAAAAAGAGAAACACTCAGGATAAAAGCCAATCCTGATTTATTCATAATATCAATTCTTATAAAATCAAGGCCAATCCATCTAAATAATAAATCCATGCTACCTCCGTAATCAAAAATCCCGGCGTATGCATATGCTACAATATAGGAAGGAATGGCAAGTGGAAGAATAAGCAACCATTCCATTTGCTCCCGAAACGGAAATTCAAACCGGGAAACAAACCAGGCAGAGGAAATCCCAAATAACAGAACCAAAACACTGCATGCAAAAACAAGAAAGAGAGAATTACCTATGTAGTCTATAAGCAAATGATCTACAATATGGCTCCAGGTTTCACCCGGACCATCCAAAAGTTTTACCCCTATGGAAATTACAGGTAGAGCAAGAAAAAGAACAATGGCCAATGTGAAAATTGACCATTTGTTGCTATCTCTTTGCAGGCGCCTCAGCCTGTATTTTAAAGAAAATATATCACTGTTATTTCCAGCCTGCCTCATCAAAAATTAATACCGCTTTTTTATTGTTTTCACCAAGTTTGGACAAAGCAAGTTCATCCTCTTTAAAATCTCCCCATTCCTTAAGTAATCCCTCCGGTTCTACTGAATCCAAAACTGAATACTCAAAGTTGGAATGCGAAAATACTCTTTGGGCCTCTTCTGAAACCAGGAATTCAATAAATTTTACCGCATTTTCCTTATTTGGTGCATATTTTGCAACTCCCGCTCCACTCACATTGATATGAGTTCCCCTATTGTTTTGATTTGGAAAGAAGATACCTATCTTTTGAGCTGTTGCAACCTCCTCAGGATCAGATGAATTGAGCATCTGGCCAATATAATATGAATTAACTATAGCCAGATCCCCTTCCCCGGCCACAACCGCTTTTACCTGGTCCCGGTCACTTCCTTTAGGTGCCCGGGCCATATTTTTAACCACTGCTTCAGTCCATTGCCGGGCCTGTTCCTCGCCATTATTAACAATTATAGAGGCCAGCAAGGATTGATTATATATATTTCCGGAGGATCTTATAAGAAGTTTATTCTGCCATTTTGAAGATGCAAGATCTTCATAAGTAGAAAGTTCTTCAGGTTTTACCCGGTCTATGGAATATGCAATTATCCTTGCCCTTTTTGTTATCCCAAACCAATGGTTTTCCGGATCCTTTAAATGTGAAGGAATACTGTTATCCAGTATTTCAGATTGAACGGGCTGTAATAGACCTTGTTCTTTAGCCCGGGATAACCTGCCGGCATCTACTGTTATAAGAACATCAGCAGGGGACTGGGCTCCTTCCATATTCATTTTCTGTATAAGCTCATCTGCACTGGCATTTATAACATTGACCTTAATTCCGGTTTGTTCTTCAAATTTTTTAAAAAGGTTCTGGTCTGCTTCATAATGACGATGAGTATAGACATTGACCTCCTTACTCTCATCTTCGGCTGATTTCTGATTACGATCTTCAGAATTTTTACAGGATCCAAGAATCATTAAAACTAAAAGTGACACAAAAATGTTTCTCATAAAGTGAATTATTTGGTAGTGAAATGAAGCCGCAAATATAGTTATTTAGACTTATTTTAAATTAAATTTCAGGAAAATATGATAATAAAGTTTAAACTCGATTCTAAATAACACCACTAAAATATTGATGTACAGGAAATTTTATTTTTTTATTTAAATTTAATCTAAATAAAGTTGTGCATTGTTTTATTGCAATATAAATTTGTACCGCTATTCATATTCAATCTAAATAAAAATGAAGATAAAATATTTTGCCGCCATTTTTCTAATGGCCATATTTAATTCTTTTTCACAACAATCCCCTGTAGAAACTCCCAAAGATTCGGTTGAAAACCTAAAAGAAGTAGTGATATCGGCAAATTTATTGCTTGGAAGTAAATTTCATGCTCAAAACAGGACCGGTTCGGCCTTTTATATTTCTTCGGCCGATCTGGAAGAGCATAATTATACAGATATTAATCGCGTTCTTAATTCAGTTCCCGGGGTGAACGTTTATGAAGAAGATGGATTCGGGTTACGACCCAATATCAGTTTAAGAGGTACTTCCCCAGAGCGAACTTCCAGTATAACGATCATGGAAGATGGTGTGCTCATATCTCCCGCTCCTTACAGTGCTCCTGCGGCTTATTATTTTCCAAACGTTGCAAGAATGGACGCTGTTGAGATTCTCAAAGGAAGTAGCCAGGTTCAATATGGTCCATTCACCACTGGTGGAGCTATCAATTTTATCTCCTCTCAGATCCCGAAGGAATTCTCAGGGTCTCTTCTTGCAAATTATGGAAGTTACAACACTTCCAATGTCAATGTTAAGGCTGGTAATTCCCATAAGAATATAGGTTATCTGGTAGAATATCAAAATTACCGGTCACATGGATTCAAAGACCTGGATAACGGAGAAAACACTGGCTTTGATAAAGATGACCTTGTTGCCAAATTTAGGGTGAATACAAATCCGGGAGCTTCCCTGGGCCAGGAACTGGAATTTAAATTCCAGTTTTCTGATGAAGTTTCAGATGAAACCTACCTGGGTCTTTCAGAGAGTGATTTTACAAGAGATCCCTTTGCCCGATACGCGGCTTCCCAAAAGGACCAGATGAATGCAGAGCATTTACAATATATGCTCACCCACACCTTAAAATTCAGTGATTATTTTAATATTACAACCACGGCTTATTTTAATGAGTTCAAGAGGAACTGGTTTAAATTGGATTATGTAAGTGATAATGGGCAGAAAGTGGGACTTGCAGATTTATTGGCAAACCCCGGCAATTTCCCCCAGGCTTTTGATATTATTACAGGAAATTCCAATTCTACCAACGCCCTGAAATTAAAAAATAATAACAGAGAATATACCTCCAGGGGGGTTCAGACCAAATTTGATTATCATTTTCTCAGCGGGAATGTTTTCCACGATATTGAAATTGGTTTAAGATATCATGAGGACGAAGAAGACAGGTTCCAGTGGGTTGATGGCTTCGATATGGTAAACGGAATAATGAATCTGAACACCAGGGGAACGCCTGGAACAGATGCCAACCGCATAAGTGATGCAAAAGCCCTGGCGTCCTTCTTATTATATAAAATAAAATTTAACAACTGGACTATCACACCGGGCCTTAGGTATGAAAATATGACACTTGGCAGAAAAGATTATGGTACTGCAGATGTGAATCGTACAGGTATTAATATAAGTGAAAGAGAAAATAAGGTGGATGTTTTTATTCCCGGGATAGGATTTAATTACAGATTTGACAACCAGTTATCGTTATTTGGTGGTGTTCATAAAGGATTTTCACCTCCCGGAAATAGTGTAGGTGAAGAACCCGAAGAAAGCATCAATTATGAACTTGGAACCAGATTTAAACTACTGGGATTTTATGGTGAATTAATTGGATTTTACAATGATTACAGCAATTTACTGGGTAGTGACCTTGCAGCAACGGGTGGCACCGGAACTCTGGATCAATTCAATGCCGGAGAAGTTGAAGTAAAGGGAATAGAATTCTTGCTTAATTCCAATCTTTTGGAAAATTACTCTACCCGTTTTAAAATTCCTCTCAACTTTACCTATACCTATACTCATACTGAATTTAAAAACAGCTTTGAAAGTGGCGTTGACATATGGGGCACGGTTGCTGCCGGTGATGAAATGCCTTATATTCCAAATCACCAGTTTTTTGCAGGATTGGGTATTGAAAATGCGAAATTTTCTGTTAATGTAAATGGGCGGTACCGGGGAGAATTCCGCACAATGGCAGGTGTTGGTTCTATCCCCGATAATGAAAGAATTTCCTCAAATTTTATTGTGGATCTTGCTACAAAATATCATTTAAGTTCCCATTTTAGTTTAACCGGAAATATTATCAATTTATTGGATAATGAGTATGCGGTAGCCAGGGTTCCTTCAGGATTACGACCAGGTCATCCCTTTGGTGCTTACCTGGGTATAAGCGCAAGATTTTAAAGAGAACCTTATTCGGTAAATCAGGCCTTACGCAGAAATGTGGAAGGCCTGTTTATTTTTTGTTACTAATAATAGGCCGTAAAAATTTTGGTCGCCTCGTTGTAAGAGGATTCAAAACTTGTCATTTTTATATTAATTTCGCATTTTTTAGCCGTAAAATATGAAACCAGTCTTTCTGTAGGCATGTTTCCGGTTAATTCATCCTTGGCCATGGGACAGCCACCAAATCCCTGAATAGCACCATCAAATCTTTTACAACCTGCCATGTATGCAGCATTCACTTTCTCGTGCCAGGAGCCGGGTGTTGTATGAAGATGTGCCCCAAATTCAATCCCGGGATATTGCGGTATCAGGTTTGAAAACAAATAGCCTATTACTTCAGGTGTTGAACTTCCAATGGTATCTGAGAGCGAAAGTATCTTTACTCCCATTCCTGAGAGTTTTTCTGTCCAGTCTCCTACAATATCTACATTCCAAGGATCACCATAAGGATTTCCAAAACCCATGCTTAGGTATGCAACCACCTCTTTATTGGTAGCAGATGCAATTTCAAGGATCTCTCCCAGCGTAGCTACAGATTCTGCTATGGTTTTATGGGTATTCCTCATTTGAAAATTTTCTGAAATGGAGAATGGATAACCCAGGTATTGAATTTCCTCATATTGTGAAGCATCCTGAGCTCCCCGGGTGTTGGCGATTATGGCAAGTAACCTGCTATTAGTATTCGAAAAATCAAGTCCCGCAAGTACCTGGGGAGTATCTGCCATTTGGGGGATGGCTTTTGGGGATACAAAGCTGCCAAAATCTATAGTATCAAATCCGCATCTGAGCAAAGACTGAATATACTGAATCTTCTTGTCGGTGGGGATAAAGGTTTTGATGCCCTGCATGGCATCCCTGGGACATTCAATTAATTTGATCTTATCCATGGATCAAAGATAATATTTTAGGTTTCATTTAAAAAGCAGATATATTCATGAACTACTTTATAAAAGAATAAAAATACCTATACCTGTAAAAACAAATATCTGGAGCCATTTAAAAACTGATGCGCTACTGGAATGCCGGTTTAAATAGGATGAGATCTTTCCGGCAAGAATAGCAACAACTCCGAATATAATGAATGCCTGGAGCATAAAAAGTCCACCAAGAAAGAAAAACTGATAAACAGTATCCCCGGCAGGATCCCATAAAAACCCGGGAAAAAATGCAAGAAAAAAAATAGTAACCTTTGGATTGAGAACATTCATAACAAATCCCTTTTTCAATAAGGTAAAGTCTCTTATTGGATCAACCCGATCTGCCTGAACACGAATCTCTGACTTACTTGCCCAAGCCTTGTAAGCAAGATAAAAAAGGTAACATGCACCAAATATTTTAATTATGAAATAAAGCGTTTCAGACTCTTTCAGGATAGCGGAAACTCCAAATGCCACAAGGCTGGTATGTATAATAATTCCACTTATTAAACCCAATACACAAAGAATACCTGCTCTAATTCCATTTGAAAGACTTTGCACCAGTACAAACATAATATCCGGTCCCGGCGAGAGAGTAAGTAAAACTGATGCTGTTAAAAAAGGTAGTATATTTTCAATCACCGGAAGGAGCCTTTGTCATTAAATTTTTTCCCGGAGGATCATCTCATTAATCTCCTTTACCAATGCAGGTCCCTCATAAATAAATCCGGTATATAGTTGCACCAGGCTTGCACCTGCTTTTAATTTTTCAACAGCATCTTCAGGTGAATGGATCCCTCCTACTCCAATTATAGGAAAAGCATTTTGACTTTTCTCAGACAGAAATCTTATAACCTCTGTTGATCTTTTCTTAAGGGGCTTTCCACTCAATCCGCCGGTTTCATTTCTTTCTTCAGAAATTAATCCTTCACGGGAAATAGTGGTATTTGTTGCAATGACGCCTGCAATCCCTGATTGTTTAATAATATCTATTATATCCAGTAATTGGTTATCTGTAAGATCAGGAGCTATTTTTAGTAGAATTGGTTTAGGTGAAACTTTTAGCTTATTTCTATCCTGTAAGGTTTGCAGCAACTTCATCAAAGGTTCCTTATCCTGAAGTTCTCTGAGATTGGGTGTATTTGGGGAACTCACGTTGACCACAAAATAATCTACATAATCAAATAAAGCTTCAAAACAAATGATATAATCATTTACGGCCTCCTCATTGCTCGTAGTTTTATTTTTACCAATATTCCCGCCAATTAGAACATTCTTATTACTCCTTAATCTGTTAACCGCTGCATCAACACCTTCATTGTTAAAACCCATTCGATTAATAATGGCTTTGTCTTCTTTTAACCTGAAAAGTCTTGTTTTCTCATTTCCTTCCTGTGGTTTGGGTGTTACTGTGCCTATTTCTATAAAGCCAAAACCCAGTGAATCCAGTTCTTTATAAAGCTGGGCGTTTTTATCAAATCCTGCTGCGAGCCCAACCGGGTTTTTAAATTTAATTCCAAACACCTCCAGTTCAAGTCGCTTGTCTTTGACCTGATACATACTTTTAAAAAAGTTAGGAACGCCGGGGATCTTGAATAAGGTTCTCAAACTATAAAAAGTGAAATGATGAACCTTTTCAGGATCAAATTGAAAAAGCAGAGGCCTTAAGAAGGATTTGTACATTACAAGAATTTTAGCAAAAATAGTTCATTTAAGATTTCCCGGCATAATAATTAAAACTCTTTGGAAAGGACGTACGAATGCTTAATTTTGGGAAAACTCAATTTTTATATGATCTCAAAACAAAAGCTGATAGAAAGATTTATAAGCTACGCAACAATAGATACCCAAAGTGATCCTTCCAGTGAAACTACTCCCAGCACCAATAAACAATGGGACCTGGCACTGAAACTTGCAGATGAGCTAAAACATATAGGAATGCAGGATGTTGAGATCGATGAAAATGCTTATATCATGGCTACCCTACCCGCCAATGTTTCCCATGACGTACCCGCTATTGGCTTTATATCTCATTTTGATACTTCTCCTGATTTTACAGGAACTAATGTAAAACCCCGGATCATTGAAGATTATGATGGCAAGGATATCATTTTGAATGCGGAGCTGGACATTGTTCTTTCTCCTGATTATTTTCAGGATCTCTTTCAGTATAAAGGCCAGACCCTCATAACCACAGATGGAACAACCCTACTTGGAGCAGATGATAAAGCCGGTATTACAGAAATCGTATCTGCTATGGAATACCTTATTAATAATCCTCATCTTCCTCACGGTGTTATCAAAGTTGGTTTTACTCCAGATGAGGAAATTGGAAGAGGCGCACATAAGTTTGATGTGGAAAAATTTGGCGCAATTTGGGCCTATACTATGGATGGCAGCCAGGTTGGAGAATTGGAATTTGAAAATTTTAATGCCGCAGGAGCAACGGTTACGATAAAAGGCAAAAGCGTTCACCCCGGATATGCCAAGGACAAAATGATTAACAGCATGTATATTGCCCAGGATTTTATAAGTTCACTTCCACGACTTGAGACCCCGGAACATACCGAAGGGAGACAGGGATTTTTCCACCTTTCAGATATCAAAGGTGATGTTGAGGAAACCAGGTTAAAATATATTATCAGAGATCACGATAAAGATCATTTTGAGGCCCGAAAAGAAGTAATGGAAAAACTGGCTGTTGATATTAATTCCCAATATGAAAGAGAGGTAGTCAGGATCGAGATCAGGGACCAATATTTTAATATGAAAGAGAAAATAGATCCTGTTATGCATATAATAGATATTGCAGAAGAGGCAATGAAAGCTGTTGATGTTGAACCTATTATCAAGCCAATTCGCGGAGGAACAGATGGCGCCCAGTTAAGCTATATGGGTTTACCTTGTCCAAACATCTTTGCCGGCGGTCATAATTTTCACGGCAGGTATGAATACATACCGGTTGAAAGTATGCAAAAAGCTGTTGCTGTCATCGTAAAGATAGCAGAAATAACATCCAATAATTATAAAGAGAAATAATATGGCTAAAGCAGAAAATGTTGATCAATATCTGGAGAATCACCCCAATTGGGCAAAGGAGTTAGGCGAGTTAAGGCGTTTGTTTTTATCCTATGATCTTGGAGAAGGAATTAAATGGGGAGGTCCTGTCTACATGATGGAGGGAAAAAACCTATTTGGCCTGGGAGCATTTAAAAATCACTATGCCATATGGTTTTTTCAGGGTGGATTACTGAAAAAAAATACAGATTTGCTCGTAAATGCCCAGGAAGGAAAAACCCAGGCTATGCGACAAATTAAATTTGATGAAACATCAAAGTTGAACCCTGATGAATTGAAAAAATACATTGAAGAATCCATTAGTTTGCAGAAACAAGGAAAAAAGTTACCACCCCCTAAAAAAAAGGAAATACTTATTCCTGAAGACCTGGAAAACAGGTTCAAAGAAGATGAAGGTTTAGAAAAAGCTTTTAAAAAGCTTACTCCCGGAAAACAAAAAGAATATTCTGAATATATCTCCCAGGCTAAAAGAGAGGAAACCAGGAAAAGTCGTTTGGATAAGATCAAGGCTTTAATATTGGAAGGTAAAGGGCTTAATGACAAGTATAAGAATTGCTAAAAATTCAAATAAGCCTAATTCCCGGATAGTTTGAAACATGTTTTCATGAATCAGGAATTGGGAACACATAACATAACCAACAGTTTTTAAAGCAAAAAAAAGAAGCCGTCTCATTTACCAAAATGAGGCGGTTTTTTTATGATATGTATTTTTTAGATGGAATATTGATTTTTTTGGGTAGAAAAAATAAAGATGAGTGTTTCTAGGCACTCTTCTTTCTAATATTATGTGCCAGAG
>JBGTNH010000074.1:0-23658 GCA_041743165.1 Gillisia sp.
ATCATCCAGAGGGGTCAACATGCTCCGGAATAAACTAAAATTTAGCTATCTTCTTTTTTCTAAGGGGGGTCAGCATCCGCCAGAACGGCAGGCACCTTTATGGTGGGCTTTAGGGGGGTCAGCATGCTCCAGTGTATCCATTAACAACCTAACCAAAAAGAAATTTATTTTAGACATATTTAAAATTATGATTTTCTTTTTCAATCAACTCTTATCACTTTCCATAGGACCAATACCTGAGAGTAATTGAATTATTTCCAATCCTGTTTTAGTCATTCTTATTATATAATTACAAAGGATTTCTATAAACAATCAACTGGCTTCTGGTAAAAGGTTTATTAAGAAAGCCGGGGAGAAAATGTTCACTCCTTAAAGCCCAACGTTTGAATCTATTTTTTCTTTCCCCCCAGTCAAATAAACGGCTAAATCTTTCAAGAGTCCCAACGGGAATTATTTCTACTTTCTCAAAATAAGTTGCCCCCGCTTTTTCCCAATGTTTAGAACTAAAACTTCTTTCAGGATGAGGATCGTTCTCCTTCCATTTTTTAAAAGCGTCTTTTTTGAATTTTGAAGGTCTGCCACCTATGGGAATATGCCAGCGAATCTCATCAAGGATCATTGAATTAACGGCAGGTTCAAAAAATCGTGCTTCCCCATCGGTTTTGAGCAGTCTGGCGGTTTCTTTTAAAAATAAATCTTCCACAGGGATAGTTAAATGATGTAAAAAGGCTTTTCCTACAACAAAGTCAAAAGTTTGAGAACTTAAGTTATTTTCTAAAAAATCACCCTCTATAAAAACTATTGGATGCTTGAAATCATAATTTGCGTTTAGCTTACTTATAATCTCACCACTTGCAGAAGCAATATCATTGGCATAAACCTCAGCTCCCAACGCCGCCATTACCGCCGCATTGGTACAATCTCCACAGCCCATTTCCAGTACCTTTTTTTCCTTAATTCTTTCTTTGAAATTATTCTGGTACAACCCAAACCAACTGGTTTCAGTCGTGGTTGCAGATTCTAAAAATTTATCCAGGTTATTGATCCAATGAAGAATATTGCTAATGGGGTAATTAGCGTATAAGGCTTCGTAATGGAGTTTATTTTTTTCCTGATTGGGATCTTTAGTCATACAAATTCATATGTGCGCAATTTAAAAATTTAGTCGGGGTATTAAGGTTAGAAAAAAGTAAATTAAAAATACGAGGTACTAAATGAGAAGAGTTCCAAGCAACTTTTCGGCGTTCAATTTTCACTTAATTTTTTCTCAATCCATATACTACTTCCAGACCCCTGAACGGCAATAGGCATTTCATAAAATGATGTATTATGATGCCGGTGTAAATAATCGGTAAATAATCTGATTTCAAATTTATTATTATTCATTAAAAATGCTTTCAAAAAATAGGCTTCATTCCACCCAAAACCCCTAAAGACCCATTCTTTTGGATACTCAAAAGGATAAAAAATATCATGAAAATGTATTAGAACTCCATTGTTTAAAGCGGGCAAAATATCAAATAAGATATAATTTACATCACTACCGGTTTTGACGGCATGTGTACTATCTACAAATAATATATCTCCGGCCTGGAGGTTTTTGAAAACATCTAAAGGAATTAATTGAACATCACTTGGAATAACCTTAGTTAGTTTCTTATCAGTTTCGGTCATCATTGGAATTAACCGTTCCTCAGGATAAGGCTCTATAAAGGTAATATTAATTTTAGAGTCGAAAAACAAGTCATTGGTATCAAGGATATTTGCCGAAGAAAAACCCGATCCAATTTCAATGATCCTTTTTGGTTCAAAGTGCCGGATCATTGAATAAAGAATTATCCCGTCACTGTGAGAATAATAATCATTTTCAAATCTGTATCTGAGATTAGGTTGCTTATGGCCAGTAAAAGGAAGTTCGGAATAATATTCTTTTAAAGAACTCAATAATTTTAATTGTTTTTCAGTGTTTAAATCGATTTCCGGTATTCCATCTTTATCTGCATTTTTCCATATATCAGCCTGTCTCTGCTTAATATCATTAATTGAAACCACGGTTGAATAATAATGACCAGCCGGAAAGCGGGAATTTAAACTTATACCATGTAATGTTTTAATATAGGGTAATTGATTTAACAGGTTTTTTAATAAATTTTTTAAGCGTTTTTTCACCATACTTAGTTTCCTTTTCAAAATTTTCTTATTGAGGCATTATGGTAAGTTCAAACTTTTTTTGAAAGGGCATACTCTCATCAATCCCTCCTGCAACTCCTCTATTTTTGTTTTCTCAGGAAGATTTGGAAGATTCTCTACCAAAACTGTAATCTCTTCAACTGATTCCCTTGCCATCAATAATTTCGGTTTGTAAACACTTAATTCTATGGATTCCAGATAATCAATGTATTTGATTCCATCCCCAAAAATTTTATCTGAAAATTCTACCCATACACTTGGAATTTCATAAGCATGTGAAACAATTAACCCGTGCAAAGATGAAGAAATTGTTTTTTCACATCTCAATATTTGTCGGGTCACCCCTTCAACATCCAAGGTCATAAGGTCAATAACCAGAATTTCGGGATCATTATTATAATTTCCAGAAACTAATTCATAATCATGGTAGTGTGGGATAATACCTAATTTATATTTTTTTTCAATTACAGGATGATAATAATTAGGCAACAGCAACGCAGGATCTCCGTAAACTTCAGGACATTCATACCCTAGATTCCGTAAAAATCCACGAGTTTGAGGTCCGCGCACTGCCCGGAAATCAGCCTTTTCAATATATTGTTGCTTATCAATTATTCCACTCCCCCACACAATACTGTCTTTTGAAGCGTGGTGAATAACACTGCCTATAGTCACATAATTAGTTTTATTCCACTTATACCAACGCTGCTTTTTTGGATGAACCCATCTCACTTCTTTCCCCGATATTTTCTCGACCAGGTATTTTGAAAGCAAATCTCCATAATTCTCCTTCAATTTAAAGATGAATTTTATCTCGCTCCAATAAAACAGGGGAATAACATACCTATCTTTCATTTTTATGTCTTTTTTATTTTGCTAAGTATTTATTTCAGCTTTTTCAAATCCTCTATTTTCCACAAACCCATCGATTTATCAGCAAAATTTCCTACCTCGGTGCATCCCTCATTAAAAACTGTTAACGGAACTGGAAAATTAAAGGGAGGCTTTTGAAGATTCAACGGCCTCCAATGGCCGGTTAATATATCATCATTCTTATCTCTTTCACTAAAGGTAGTTGTTAAGAGGTATTTGCTTCCCGACAGGGAAATGTTTTCCAAAGCGGAGAATATGTCTTCAAATGAAAAATGTACCAGGCAGTCCCGACAAAAAATTAAATCAACAGAAGGCAAATCATCCTTTATTAAGTTTATTTTCAAAAACCTGATGCCTGAATTAGCGAACTTCCTGTTATTTGATTTAACGATTTCCTCAACTATATCTCCACCTATATAATTTAAGCTCTTTAGATTTACCTTTCTCATCCAGTAAAAATCCCCACAGGGTAAATCTAGTATAGAAGATATATCCTCTCTTTGCAGAAGTTTATTCAACTCCAGGCGTACAATTTTTGTTTGCGTTTCATCAGATCCTGTGCCTGAAATACTCTTTTCCCCCTTCCAATAATTCCTTTTATAGATAATATTAAAAATTTGTTCCACATCGTCATGGAAAATATTGACATCATTATCCTTCTTTTTATAAGAACGCCAAATCTTTGAGAACCTTAAGTTTTTAATAATTTTAATTATCATTGATAAGAGTTAGAATCATCTATAGGAATACGAATTAAGGTATGGCCAAATCGGCTTTTTCTATTGTTCGAATTTATTGAATTTTAACTTATTTAAAATTCAAAAAGTAACCTATTTAAAAAACAATTCATTATTCACTTTCACAAAATTGAATAAAATTCCTCGAAGTAGGCCCACAAAGGAAAATAGAGGGTAACCTTTTTCAACTTTTAAACATTTACTAACTATGCAAAACGCGGGGTGTTAATCTTCCTCAAATGATTTGGGGAGATTTTAAACATTTATGTATTCTTTAAACATGGAGTAATTTTATTTAAGTAAAAAGATATATTTGTCTTCTAAACCCCTTATTCCTTTGAAAAAATTATCGATTCTTATCCCGGCATATAATGAAGAGCAAACTATTACTAGAATTTTAGAAGTTTTAAAAGATCTAAAATTGAAATATTCCCTGGAAAAAGAAGTGATAATAGTAAATGATTCCTCTACAGATGGAACAAAGAAATTAATTGAAGGGTTTATAAAATCAAATCCGGAGTTATTTATAAAATTGCATAATCAGGAATACAACCAAGGAAAAGGAGCTGCACTTCACAAAGCAATTAGCCTAACTACCGGAGATTTTATAATAATTCAGGATGCTGACCTGGAATATGATCCCGCGGAATATAATGTCTTGCTGGCCCCCATTATGGCCGGAAAAGCCGATGTGGTATACGGTTCTCGTTTTATGGGTGGGAATCCACACCGAATCCTGTTCTTCTGGCATTCAATAGGTAATAAATTTTTGACTTTTTTAAGCAATGCTTTTACAAACCTCAATCTAACAGATATGGAAACCTGTTATAAACTTTTTAAAGCAGATGTCCTCAAGGGTCTGGATCTAAAAGAAAAACGTTTTGGCTTTGAACCCGAGGTTACAGCAAAAATATGCAGGATACCGGGAATCAGGATATATGAAGTTGGAATTTCGTATTATGGGAGAACTTATGAAGAAGGAAAAAAGATTAACTGGAAAGATGGGTTGAAGGCACTATGGTGTGTATTTAAATACAATGTGATTTCCAGGTAAATTCATTTAGTGCGTATAAATTTAATTTTTACACATTTAGAATCTTCATTATGATTTGATTTATCCGTGACGCATACTAATGTATTAACCTAATAAGGCTCCCCCCGGAATTTTGCTATATTTGAAACTTCTCATATTTTATATTACCCTTGAAACAAAAAAAAATTTTCATCCTACTGCCGGACGGTGTTGGTCTCAGAAATTTTGCATTTACATCATTTGTAGAAATTGGTGAGCAAATGGGATGGGAAGTAGTGTTCTGGAATCAGACCCCCTTTGATCTTAAAGAATTGGGGTATAAAGAAATAAAACTGACAGGAAAACCCCGGTCAATGACCGATCTCCTCAAAAGAGCAAAGATCAATACAACCCTTGATTATTTTGAAGAAAAATTTAATGATCCGGTTTACAAAACCTATAAATTTCCACCCTCACGTAAAGGTTTAAAAGCTAAAATTAAAAATGCGCTGGTGGATCAAATGACTACCACCTACAGGGGGGAGAAGGGATTGGAAAAATTGCGATTAAAATTAAAGGAATCGGAAAGAAAATCTCCTTTTTATAAGCATTGTAAAGAAGTTTTGGAAAGAGAAAAACCCGATTTTGTTTTTTGCACTAATCAACGCCCGGTAAATGCTATTGCCCCGCTAACCGCGGCAGAGGATATTGGCATTCCCACGTCCACATTTATTTTCTCCTGGGATAATCTCCCAAAAGCTACAATGGTGGTGGAACCGGATTATTACTTTGTATGGAGCGAACATATGAAACAGGAATTATTCCGATACTATCCTTTTATTAAGGTAAAACAGGTTTTTATAACCGGAAGTCCGCAGTTTGAACCTCATTTTGACAAAACTTTTTTAATGAGTCGAAAGGATTACTTCGAAGAAAATAAACTTGAAGCAGCTAAAGAATATGTATGTTTTAGCGGGGATGATAATACAACCAGTCCCGACGATCCTCAATATTTAGAGGATGTGGCAGAGGCTGTTTCAAAGCTAAATGAAAAAGAACATTATAATCTGGGTATCATTTTTAGACGTTGCCCTGTGGATTTTTCCAATAGATACGATAAAACATTAGAAAGATATAATGAGCTAATTGTTCCAATCGCACCTAAATGGAAAAAAATGGGTGAGAATTGGAACGAAATTTTACCAACTAAAGAAGATTTAAAATTACAAATCAATACCATATTTCATACAAAGGCTGTTATTAATTTGGGTTCTTCAATGGTGTTTGATTTTGCTGTTTTTGATAAACCTTGCCTTTACCTCAATTACGATGTTGCCAATAGGAAAAATAAAAACTGGTCCTCTCAAAGAGTTTATGATTTTGTGCACTTCCGAAGTATGCCCACAAACGACGTGGTAGTGTGGGCAAATTCAAAAGAAGAAATTCAGAAAAAATTAATAGTGCTCATTGAAAACCAATTTACGACCGTGGTTCATGCGAAGAAATGGTTTCAAAGGATAATGGAACACCCAGCAGATAAAGCTTCTGAAAGAATTTGGAACGAATGTGAAAATATAATCGCACCGGAGTATGTTAATTAATAAGATTTCAAATTTTTTCAAGGATAACAAATTAATTTCAGCACTCATTCTCATTAGTTTCTTATCGTCTCTAAGAAATCTATTCCTTCCGTTAATAGGGGATGAAGGTACATATGCAAAAATTGCTGAAAACATCATTTATAATGGTTCCTATTGGTTCAATGGACGACCCTCTACTGTTACGCCTTCATTACCATTAATAATGGCACTATTTTATACTAAAACGGCACCGGCAATAGGTTTTATTCTCTCTAAACTTGTAAATCTCGTTTTAGTTATAATTGGTTTAAAATACCTTTATTTATTTCTCCGTAATCTCAGATTAGGGAGGGAATTGATGTGGTGTATATTATTACTTACTATTGTCAATAATAACTTTGTCTTTTGGAGTCTAATATTATATCCGGAATCGATCTTGTTTTGTTTTTTCTGGATGTTTATCTATTTCCTTTCAAAAGAAATAAAGGAACTACAAGATTTTCTGAATATTTTAATCCCCTTTATAATATTATTGCTGACTCGTTACGTGTTCGCAGTTTTCTCTATATTTCTGTTGATAGTTGGTTGGAAATACCTCAAAATTTTAATTCGGGATAAAAATTATAAAGATCTCCAAAAGTTATTATTCTACTCTTTTATAGCAATAATTCCCGTTATATTTTGGTTCAAATTTGTTTATTATGCGGAACAAAATTTTAATATAGGTCTTAGTTACTTCGGGAAATTTAAGAATCAGGACATATTTCACCATTTGAAAACAGGAATTGGTATTGAGGGTAGAAATGGAATACCCGCTTTTATATCATTATTTATACCAGCTACGAGCATTAGAAGTTGGATAATTAGTAGTTTATTATTATTTACGTTTGTTACCGGCTTTATTACAAAATTCAAAGATGAGCTGTACAGAAAACTATTTGTTGCTATTCTTTTAGTGCAATTAGGATTAATTTTCGCCGGAACAGGATTTAGCCGATATTGGTTGCCTATGTTACCCGGATATTTGCTCGGGTTTTATTTATTTTACAAATCGCTGAAATTAAAGGATTCATATTTTATTTTGTTAACAAAAATTGTGGCTATTATCTATGTGGCTAATGAAATGCGCTTAAACATACAGATAATGACTAATCTTTGAACTTACTTAATTATTAATGGAAAACCTTACTGTAATAATTCCCTGTTATAATGAAGAAAAAGGAATTAAAGAAACAATAGAACAGCTTCTCCCCTTTTCTGAAAATATTAAAGGACAAATATTAATCATTGATGATGGATCTTTTGATAAGACGCCTGAAATTCTGCGGAGTTTTGGAGAAAAAATTCAGGTAATAACTCATCCCGTCAACCGTGGTTATGGAGCTTCCCTTAAAACCGGCATACAAAATACAAATACTGAGCATATCGCCTTTTATGATGCTGACGGCCAGCACCGCCCCGAAGATCTCGAAGGGATGTATAAAGGAATTTCAGATTATGATATGTTGGTAGGATCCAGAGGCAAGAATTCACATCAGGATTGGATGCGAAAGCCGGGAAAATGGATTCTATCAAAGGTTGCTAATTATCTTACTAACCGAAAAATTCCAGATCTTAATTCCGGTCTTAGAGTGATCAGGAGGGAGAAAATCGTAAATCTTTTACATCTGTTCCCAGATGGTTTTTCCTTTTCTACAACCTCCACAATAGCTTTTATGTATTTATCACTAAAAGTAGATTATTATCCAATTCAGGTTAATAAAAGAATAGGTAATAGCACCGTAAGGCAAATAAAGCATGGAGGTTCAACCCTACTCTTAATTTTAAGGCTCATTGTTTTATTTAATCCCCTAAAGGTTTTTCTTCCCGTAAGTTTCTGGTTGATTTTCATAGGAGTTATTTATGAAGTTATTTTTGGAATAATAATTTTATATCCCGAGGTAAAACTCATTGCCGCAGCTTTCTTTATGATCCTCACAGGAATAATGATCTTCTTTTTTGGTTTAATTGCAGATCAGATAAGCGCGATGCGTATTAATGATACAAGGAACAGATGACCTATGTTTTTTTTATACAACAGTACATAAATTATTTGGTGAAGGCTATCATAAAATTCCAGGCCAACCTACTATTAATTTTTCGGAATAATAATCTATCAACAAGTACTGAAATTTTAACTGCAGGGTTGAACAAAAATTCAGGCTTTAGTATAACCTGAGCAAATGGTGGGGTTAAGTACCCATTATAACGGGTTTTTATATTTTTAAAACCGAGATCTGAAACTATATTAATCAATTCTTTTTTCTCAAAAAACATTTGGTCTCCGGAATAGGAAGTATCCAGTTTTATCCTAAATTTCCTCAAAATTTGGATTAAGGGGTTTCCTCTTTGAGGCTCATAAAACAGATACAAGGTTCTTTCATGCCCAATTTCCTTTAATTTCTCCAGGACCTCCGACAGATTATCTACATGATGAAGAATACCGATTCCCAACACTATATCAAACTTTCCATGTTTTTCAATTTCCTTTATGTTATCTACAACGAAATTTGCTTTTTTAGATCCGTAACGGATATTAGCAATTTTAATTAACTCATCTGAATAATCTACGCCTAAAAAACTTTGGTAAATTCTACTAAAATATTCGCTATTCGCTCCATGGCCACAGCCCACCTCTATTACCCGGGATGCACTGGAAAAATCGTACTCTTTTGACAAGAATTCAATCATGCATTCAATTTGGAAAGCACGAGCAACTTTTGAAATAGGATAAATATCTTTTTCAGCATATTTATTGCTAATCTTATTAAATAAATCTCTATCCTGCTTTTCTCTATTTCCACTCATTACACTGAATTTATTCGTTTAAGGCCTTTCCGCAGATAAATCATTTGAAAAATATTAGCCAAAAATATGGCTAGAGCAGCACCATATATTCCAAGGAAAGGTATTAAAACTAAATTGAAGCTTATTGTAAAACAAAAAAGTAAAACCAGAAATCTGGTCTGCTCTTTAGGTTTTCCAATTTGATTATAAAAGAACTGAAACGGAATGAAACCACTTGCAATTAAGATTCCAGTGATTAAAATATAAAAAACAGAAAGATTATGGAATAGGTAATTTTCAATTTTGAATACGATGAGTAAGAGAGGATAACATATAGCTATTATTAAACCTAGCACTATAAAAATTTTATAAAAACTTCTAACACTCTTATTTATAACTCGCTTTAGTAAAAGTTTAGAACGATTGTAAAAGATATTTGTCATAATGGGATTGATGTTCGTTCTAAATACATAGAAAATTTGAAAAAACCCATCGGCAACAAAAACAGCGAAACTATAGACCCCAAGCATGGTATTTGAAACAAAAAATCCTAAAATAAAAATATCAATTTTTGATTGAAAATTTGTAACGACACTTCCCAATACCACCCTATTTCCGTACCAAAATTGCAGACGTGCTAGCTTCTTAAATCGTAACATAGTCATTAATGTAAACCACTTTCTAACATTTAAAATCAAAAGAAGGGTGATAAGAAATTCCGGAATACTAAAAATTAATCCTAAATATTCTACATCAATTTTAAAGAAGATAAAAACAAGTAAAAAACAAAGCATTAGAAAAGGCCTGGATGCACTAAAAAATGCATAAGTTTTCATAAACCGCATGCCATTTAAAAATGATAGAAGAATTTTATTGATTGTGAGAAAACCAATACCGGGGATAATATATACAAATCCTGTAATTAGGGGCATATTGGTCATAATTCTTCCCGGCACTTCTTTTATTAAGTAAAGCAACATCACAGCAATTAAAGCCATTACCGTAGAAATAAGTAATGACGAACTTAATATTTGCTTACAAAGTATTTTATTCTTTTTGAACTGAGGAATAAATTTTTGTACTGATAATTGAATTCCCCAGGAGGAGATTTGGGATAAGACCAGAAAAAAAACTAAGAGAATATTAAAATAACCCAATATAGCAAATCCAAAATTGCGGGTAATAAGTATATTTATCGATAAACCGCAGATCGCAATAATTACAAAGCCTACTATGTTCCATTTTAAATCATTCTTAAATTTATATTGACTTGAATTAATATTGGAAAAAAGCACGCATAGGAGTTTTGATTTAGCTAATTTAAACTAATTATGCAGCAAAAATATTTATAAATGCACATAGGCTTTCTTACTCCAGAATACCCTCACCCTCTCTCCACAACCTCGGGCGGGTTAGGAACCAGCATAAAAAATATGATTACTGCTCTGGTAGAAAAAGGAGTTGAAGTAACTGTTTTTGTATTCGGCCAACAGCAGGATAAGATTTTTATGGAAAATGGAATTCATTTTCACTTTATAAAACAGCAGAAATACAAATTCCTGGGCTGGTACCTGCACAGGAAATTTCTTCAGAATTACCTCAACAAAATAGTTGGAGAAGAAAAAATAGATGCCATAGAAGCCCCGGACTGGACCGGGATTACTTCTTTTATGAAATTAAAGTGTCCTTTGATAATAAGGTTTCACGGCAGCGATTCCTATTTCTGCAATCTGGAAAACCGGCCACAAAAAAAGAAAAATTTCTGGTTTGAAAAAAATGCTTTAAAAGGGGCAGATCACCTGCTTTCGGTCAGCCAATTCACAGCAGAACAAACCGCTTCGATTTTCGTCTTAAAAAAGGAGGTAAAGGTCATCCCTAATTCTGTTGACACCACATATTTCAGGCCCGTGAATAAAACTGTGGAGCCTAACACCATCCTTTATTTTGGCACCATCATCAGAAAAAAAGGAGTTTTGGAGCTGGCAGAGATCTTTAATCTTATTACAAAAGAAAAACCCGAGACCCGACTTATTTTCGCCGGCAAAGATGTAATAGATAAGCTCACCCGAAGATCTACAAAAGAATTGATGGAAGAAATACTCACTCCTGCTGCAAAAAAACAAGTTGAATGGCTGGGAGCCTTGCCTTATGAAAAAATACTTGACCAGGTCGCAAGAGCAAATGTAGTCTTCCTGCCAAGTTTTGCCGAAGCCCTTCCAATGACCTGGATCGAGGCGATGGCCATGGAAAAGGCTTTGGTCACTTCAGATATCGGTTGGGCAAAAGAGGTGATGATCGATGGGGAAACGGGATTTACAGTCGATCCTAAAGATCATAGGTTATATGCAGTGAAAGTTCTTAAATTATTAAATGATCCTGAGTTGGCGGAGAGAATGGGAAAGGCAGCGAGAGAGAAAGTTGTGAAGGAGTTTTCTGCAGAGGTGGTGGTGGAGAGGAATATGGAGTTTTATGAGTCGGTAGTCGTTAGACGTTAGTCTTTAGATTTGTATATTGTATACTGCAGTCAGTTAAAAAGTTGAAAGTTTGAAAGTTGAAAAGCGTAACGGAGTGACGAAGTGACCAAGTGATGCTGTATCTCTTATGATTCCTAACCCAACAGAAAACGGTAAACGTTGAACGTTTAAACGTCGAATCTGCAGAGTTCTGCGGGAAAAATTCGGTTTTCGGTTATCTGTTGTCAATAGATGTCTTGATTTGTATTTGTTTACTGTAAGTTTAAACGTAAATGAGGTAAAGAAGGTAAGTGTAAATCAGTTGGGGATTTTTGCGGCCAAATATGGAACGGTGGGAATTTCTATATGATAGGGATTCTGATAATTCCTTCCTTAGTGTAGTAAACTACCGCTGGAGGTTCAATTTTTCATTCACTCAATCCCCGCATACTTCGTGATTTATTCCTTCTTTTTATTATATCAATTTATAGCTATCTTGGACAACAAAATAAAAAAATTATTTGCAGGATTTAAATAAGATATGGTTATTTAGAATGATTGCAATTGACAATCTGAAAACTGACTTAACCAACGGGCTTTATTCCAAAATGAATGCTCCTATTGACCCTAATAGAATTGCTATAGGAAATGCCGAAATCATAAGTGAAAGAGACAAAAGGATCGTAAGTTGTTATCCGGGAACCGTGGTAAATAATTATGTTCCTTTTTATTTTTCTGTTCGTACTCCTATGCTTCTAAACATTCATTCGGGACATGGAATTAAGAAAATACATCAAAGTAAAATCGTATATTTATGTATTCCATTACTTGATGTAGCAAATAACAAATTTCAATGGTGTTTTACAGATGGGAATGCAGCGAAGCACATTACTACTTATTATACAAATTTAGAGGACATAGATTCTATAGATTGGCATTCGATTTCAACAACAGATTTTAAACACGATAATGCTGATGGCGATGAAGACAGGATACGAAAGAAACATTCGGAATTTTTAGTTAAAGATTATGTTCCAGGTAATTTGATTAAAGGCATTGTGGTGTATAATGAAAGTGCTAAAACCAACGTTAAAGCTATAACTCAAAAACTTGGTTTAGAAATTGAACCCAGAATAATCGAAGGCTTTTATTTTTAATATATGCAATTTATAAAAGGTAATTTATTAAATGCCGAAACAGAGGCAATTGTTAATACAGTAAATACTGTAGGAGTAATGGGGAAAGGTATTGCGCTTCAGTTTAAAGAAAGGTATCCCCAAAATTATAAAGCTTATAAGGCAGCTTGTAAAAACGGACTGGTTAAAACAGGCAAAATGTTTGTTTTTACCGAATTGGATTTACAAGGACAAAAGATCATAGTAAATTTCCCTACCAAAGAAGAATGGTATAAAAATTCTCAATACAAATGGATTGAGGAAGGTTTAGAGGATTTGGTAGATGTAATTAATGATTTAAAAATCAAATCTATCAGCATTCCTCCTTTGGGCTGTGGTAATGGGGGTTTGCAATGGGAAAAGGTAAAAGATTTAATGATCCATTATCTGGGCAACCTACCAGAAGTTGAAGTGTTGGTTTACGAACCAAATGCTCAAATTAAAAATATTTTACAAAAAGAAAATTCCAAGAAAGAAGTTAAGTTGACACCTGCAAGAGCAATGTTGCTATATGCGCTTTTCAAATTTGAAAAATATGGTGAATATTCAACTGTATTTACTGCTAATAAATTGGCTTATTTCTTACAGGAAAGTGGTGAAAATCTTAAACTTAAATTTGAACCTTATACTTATGGCCCTTACGCCCAGGCAGTAGAAAAAGTTTTATATGCTTTAAATGGAAAGTATTTGAAGGGATTAGAACAAATGAATGCTAAACCTTTTGAACCATTAGAACTAAATTACTCACGCTTTAAGGAAGTAGAAGACTATGTCACCTCAAATCTAAGTGAGGAACAGAGAAACCGATTGGAAAGTCTGTTTGAGGCTATAGAAGGATTTGAATCAACATTATCCCTTGAAATATTATCTTCTGTACATTATATAACTTCAAAGTACCCACAAATAGAAAAAGCGGAGATAGTTGACAAAATCAAAGAGTGGAATAAAAGAAAAAGTGATTTAATGACTGAGAAGTATGTTAGTATTGCTTATGAACATCTAGAGGATTATGGAAGAAAATTAAATTTCGCCTGATTTAATTAATTGGTAGTCGTTAGTTGTTAGTCTTTAGTTGTTAGTCGGTAGTCAAATCAGGAGAATACTATTCAAAATCCCTTCAAATTAAGCCATGAGCAAAATTTGGCTATCGAGGAGGGCCGGCGGCAAATTAAAGTCTGGGAATATTTGACAAATGAACAGGCTAATGAGGAAATTGAAGAATGGCTAAACAAATAGTCTGGTCATTAAAAGCGATCCTGAGGGGCACTTTCAATTGTTAATATGGAGGACGACTGTCTCCACTACAGGTCGCAAACCCCAACGCTGAACCCTGAACGCTAAACAATAAACGTTGAACCCTGAACCCTGAACAGTAAACAGCCGCAGGCATCCCTAAATCGGACTCTTATTTCCTAATACTGGTTTTATTTCAGAAAATTGTTTAATTTTAAATATGCAAATCGAAAGAAAAAATAACGAAATCCTAATAAGAGTTCCGGCAGGGACAGACCTTCCCGGCCTGCAAAGGATTCTGGACTATCTTAAATTTCGGGAAATAGCATCTAAAAGTAAAGCCACTGAGGCCCAAATAGACCAATTATCTACAGCATCAAAAGTTTCCTGGTGGAAAAAGAATAAAAGTCGCTTTACAAAGTGATCCTTGTTGTAGATACTAATATCGTTTTTAGTGGTATTCTTAGTCCCGATGGAACAATTAGTGATCTTCTATTAAATTCTACCGACACGTTTACTTTTTATGCTCCTTCAGCAATAAACGGTTCTCAGTTTTCAGTTTTGGGTTGTCAGTTAAAAAAGAACGGAGGGCTGATAGTAGTCTGTAGTCGAGACGGTAGTCTTTAGATTTGTATATTGTATGATGTATAATGTATCAGTTGAAAAGGGTAACGGAGTGACGGAGTGACGGAGTGACGGAGTGACGGAGTGACGGAGTGACGGAGTGACGGAGTGACGGAGTGACGGAGTGACGGAGTGATGCTGTAACCCCTAAATCCCCTGGAGGGGACTTTCGATTGTTACTATGGAGAACGATTGTTTCAAAGTCAGCAACCAACAATGAACGATAAACACTAAACCCTAAACGGCCGAAGGCCCCAACAGGAAACGCTAAACGTTGAACGGTGGAAATAGTGAATAGTGAATAGTGAATGGTGAATAGTTTTTTCGGAATTCGGCAGTCAGTAGACGGAAATTTTTATTGGGCAGAGGTCAGTGAGTGGACGGAAGACACGAAATTAGAAAATAATTCTTAGCTTTATAAAAAAAGAAATGGAAACCTTTCAAATCGACATATTGAACCCTAAAGCTAAAAAACTTCTCCAGGATTTAGCGGACTTGAATTTGATCAAAATCAAAAAGACGAAAAAACCTGACTTTTCATCACTTCTCACCAAACTTAGATCCAAATCTAAAGAGGAAATCAGTCTCGAAGAAATTACCAAAGAAGTAGAAAACGTGAGAAAATCACGTTATGAAAAGTAAGAGAACTATCCTCGACACTAATCTTTGGATAAGCTTTTTAATTTCCGAAAACTTTACAGCAATAGATGATTTAATTCAAAATAAAAAAATTGTTTTAGTTTTTTCAGATGAATTATTAGAGGAGTTTATAGAGGTTATTAATAGGCCTAAGTTTAAAAAATTCTTTGCGAAAAAGGATATTGAAAAACTCCTGGAAACTTTTGACCAATATGCAGATTTAATTAAAGTAACGACTGAGATAGAAATTTGCCGGGATCCAAAGGATAACTTTCTATTGAATCTTTCAGTAGATGCAAAAGCAGATTATTTAGTTACTGGAGATAAAGATTTATTGATCTTGGAAAAAATCAATAAAACCAAAATTCTAACCTATCAGGAATTAATCGCACAATTTAAAACAGAGTAGTTTTGGGGTATGATTAAGTACTATATAGCCAATGAACGCTAAACCCTGAACAATAAACAATAAACGGCCGAAGGCCCAACAAATGCTGATAGTTTCCAATTACCACTACATAAGAGAGGATTTCAAAACAGATTTCCCGAGTATCTATGGGTTTACCCCTAACCAATTCAGAGCACAGCTGGAGGAGTTAGGAAAGGCCGGAAGTTTTATTTCGCAGGAGCAACTTTTGAATTTCAGGGATAAAAAATTTGATAAAAATTATATCCTGATCACCTTTGATGACGGACTTAAAGACCAATATGAACTTGCCAAACCCATTCTGGATGAGATGGGGATTCCGTCCATCTTTTTTATATATACTTCCAATTTCAGCGAAAGAAAAGTATCTCTTGTGCATAAAATACACCTGGTGCGATCACGATTATCTTCCGCAGATATTTTGTAGGAAATAAAGCAACTTCCTGTTTCAGGTCTTAGCAACAGGGAAAAAGCATTGGCTATTGCTCATTATAATTATGATAATGAGGAAACAGCTCTTTTAAAATATCTTTTAAATTTCAAGCTAAATGTTCCGCAGCAACAGGAATTTATTGATCCTTTGTTCGATCAGCTTTTTGATGAGAACCAAGTAGCTTCAGAATTATATTCTGAGGTAGGTATGCTGCACGAATTGAATTCAGATAATTCCCTTGGTTCACATTCCCATAACCACTTACCTTTAGGACAATTAATGCGGGAAGAACTGGAGCAGGAACTGAAACAAACGCAGCAGTTTTTCCGTGAAAAATTTGGTCGGCCGGCTGATTCGATCAGTTATCCTTATGGATCTTTTGAAGCCTGTGCGGGTATTTCAGCAGAAATTGAAAAACACGAATTCAAATTGGGTTTTACCATGGAAAGGGCCAAGAACAAATCTTTGAAAAAAGATTCTTTATTATTATCAAGATTTGACTGCAATGATGTGCCTTTGGGCAAAAATGAACTATTCACAACCGAAAATTTATTTCAGAATAATTTGACCAGAAACTGGTATAAAAATGAAAGTAATATTACTCACAAGCGAAAGCCTGAGGCATAAATACATTGCATCCTGCCTTGCAGCTGAATTTCATCTCCAACTGGTGATCACTGAGGAAAAGTCGGCAAGTATTGAGGCTACTTCCCATCTCAAGGAAGGGGACGCAGCATTTATTTCTGCACATTTTAAAGCACGGCGTGAGAACGAAGTTGAATATTTTGGAGATTTCAAGGAGTTTCCAAATGGGGTTCCGGTAGGGCAAGTGCCACATGGGACTATTAATAATGAGTCGGTTGCCGATCATGTGGACAGGTATGAACCCGATTATCTCGTGCTTTTCGGTACTTCTATTATAAAAGAGCCATTGATGTCAAAATATTCCGGGCGCATCATTAATCTGCATCTCGGTTTATCGCCATACTATAAAGGTTCAGCCACAAACCTGTTCCCTTACTACCACAACGAACCTGAATGTGTGGGTGCTACCATTCACCTGGCAACACCAAACGTAGATGACGGCCCGGTTTTGCACCAGCTAAGACCCGACATTGAAAGGAATGACGATCTCCACAGCATTGGAAACAAGACAATTCTGAAAGCCGGTAAGGTGCTTCCGGAGGTAATAAAGGCATTTTCGGAAAATAAGATCCTTCCGCAGAAACAAACAGGCACCGGAAAGATTTGCAGGAATAAAGATCTTACTCCCGCCCTGCTCCGGGAGATCTATTCCAATTTTGAATCGGGTATGATTGGGGAGTATTTGAAGGAGAAGGATATTAGGGATGGGGGGAAAAGTATTGTTGAAGGTTAATAGTGAGTAGGGAATAGTCTTGAGACGGTAGTCGGTAGTCTTTGGTCTTTAGCCCCTAAATCCCCTGAAGGGGACTTTCATTTAAAATTGGTGGTCTAATGGAAAGATTGGTTTCTTGATTTGTATATTGTATAATGTATAATGTATCAGTTGAAAAGGGTAACGGAGTGACGGAGGGATGGAGTGACGGGGTGACGGAGTGATGAAGTAACGGAGTGACGAAGTGATGCTGTAACCCCTAAATCCCCTGGAGGGGACTTTCAATTGTTAATATGGAGGACGACTGTCTCCAGGTCGCCAACTCCAACGCTGAACGCTGAACGGTAAAACGAGTGACGAAGTGATGAAGTGATGGAGTGACGAAGTGATGTTGTAACCCCTAAATCCCCTGGAGGGGACTTTCAATTGTTACTATGGAGGACGATTGTCTCCAGGTCGCCAACTCCAACGCTGAACGCTGAACGGTAAACGGTAAAACGAGTGACGAAGTGATGAAGTGATGGAGTGACGAAGTGATGAAGTGATGGAGTGATGAAGTGATGGAGTGACGAAGTGATGAAGTGATGGAGTGACGAAGTGATGCTGTACTCTCAGGATATTTACCAAACAGAGAACACTGAACCCTAAACAACAAATGGCCGCAAACCAACTTTTGTAATTAAAGCAAATTTACTGTATATTTATAGCAAATTTGTTGTCATGGCTATTAAAGATGAAAAAATTTCCAAAGGTATAAAAAGGTATAATCCAAAGAAAAGCATACAAAGGGCAAGGACGGTTCCTCAACCTAAGTGGCGTATTAAAGTGAGTGCCAATGAATATATTTGGTCTAATAAAATGGATAGGGTAGATATTTTAAGGAAAGGACTTCCTTATGAGGCTATTGAAGTAATAAGTAAAAGAGCCGATTTACCTGTGAAACAAATCCTTAAATTATTTGGTGTACCTCAAACTACATATAACAAGAAAAAGAAAGATAAAGATCTTCTAAGCAATAGAGATAGTGAAATGATCCTGGTTCTCACCGAACTATTGGATTTTGGTTTAGAGGTTTTTAATAATGAAGCCGAAAAGTTTCATCGCTGGTTAAAAAAACCCAATATTTCCTTGGGGACTGCAACTCCGGAAAGTCTGTTTGATTCTATAACAGGAATTCAGGAAGTGAAAAACAGCCTCAATAGACTTGAATACGGAAATCTGGCCTAATGAAAGTGTTTAGAATTGAAAGAGAGAAATATCTTAAGAGCACATTAAAGGGAATTGGAGCCGCATCTACAGAAGGATATCGCTGGAATAGCCTTAATACATATTTAGTATATTCTTCCGAAAGCCGGGCTCTTGTAACTTTAGAGGTTTCGGTTCATTTAGACCTTAGTGAAGATCTACCCACGGACAGATATTTCGTAGAAATAGATATACCTGAGGAAGTGGAAATCCTTGAATTAAGACTTGAGGACTTGCCTGAAAATTGGGATGCAAAGCCTCCAATCCTGGAAACCCAATTTATAGGTGATGATTTTGTAAAAGATAAAATTTGGGCCGTTTTGAAGGTGCCAAGTTCTATTGTTCCCCCTGAATTCAATTATTTAATCAATCCTAATCATCCGGATGCAAAAAAGATTACTGTTATCTCACAAGTCCCACTAAATTTTGATCAAAGGTTGGTTAAGTAGTTGCTAGTCTTTAGTCTTTAACCCCTAAATCCCCTGAAGGGGACTTTCATTTAAAATTGGTGGTCTAATGGAAAGATTGGTTTCTTGATTTGTATAATGTATAATGTATAATGTAGTCAGTTGAGAAGTTGAAAGTTGGAAGGGTAACGATGTGATGGAGTGATGGAGTGATGTTGTAACCCCTAAATCCCCTGGAGGGGACTTTCAATTGTTACTATGGAGGACGAGATCGCAAACCCCAACGCTGAACCCTGAACGGTGAACGGTGAACGTTAAATTTGATTCTGAATTTACTTTAAAATTTATATCTTAGTGATAAATGTGTCTCTATGAAAACTGTGGAAATTAAAAAGAAATTGATTAATGAAATAAACTCTTCCAATAATACTGATCTATTGGAAGAATTATATATTTATTTAAATCAGGAGAATACTATTCAAAAACCCTTTAAATTAAGCCATGAGCAAAATTTGGCTATCGAGGAGGGCAGGCGGCAAATTAAAGCCGGGGAATATTTGACAAATGAACAGGCTAATGAGGAAATTGAAGAATGGCTAAACAAATAGTCTGGTCATTAAAAGCTCAGAATGATAGAAAAGAAATTTTAAATTATTGGAGAAAAAGAAATAAATCCAACGAGTACAGCAAAAAGCTAAATGGTTTATTTAAAGATGCACTAATATTAATTTCTCATTATCCTGAAATTGGAAAGATCACAGACAATGGAAAGGCTCGGATTAAAATTGTTGGTGATTATTTCATGATTTATGAAATGGAAAAACAAAGAATTCTCCTTTTGACAATTTGGGACAGCAGGCAAAATCCTGAAAAACTTAAAAAGACACTTAAAAAATAGTTCGTCGGCTATACAACTCTATTTAGAAATACATGAATCCCCCTTAAGGGGACTTTTTAATTATATTTATGAAGAGAGTTGGAAAGTGTAACGGAGTGATGAAGTGACCAAGTGATGCTGTAACCCCTAAATCCCCTGGAGGGGACTTTCAATTGTTAACATGGAGGACGATTGTCTCCAGGTCGCAAAACCCCAATGCTGAATCCTAAATGCTAAACAATAAACGTCCGAAGGCAATGCGGATTAATCAATTTTGGCCAAGGAAACAAGGTGTAATTAAACAAGGAAATTCCGACCAAAATATTGTATTGAAAGAAATCATCTTTACTCTATTTACCAAAGAATTAGCTATATTTAGAACACTCTTGTAGAAATAGTTTTTTAATTTTATATATATTTGATTTCGTTAATTAATCCTTCCTATGTCTAGTTTACATTTAACTGCTGATTTAGGTTTTAATAATGGAAAATACCATGTAGGTCTTTCATTAGTAGAATTTGAAGAAGATAATGTTACAATAATTTATTCTCCTGCTTTGGATTTAAGCGGTTATGGATATAACCAATCTGAAGCAAAGCAGTCATTTTCTGAAGCTCTTCGCGAATTTTTCCGTTATACCAATAATAAGAATACTTTAAACAAAGTTCTTAAAGAATTAGGCTGGGATATTAAAGGTTCTAAACAGAAACCAAAATTTAATCCTCCAAAGGATTCAGATTTAGTATCTATGAATCCTCTTTATAATGAGATTGTGAATAATAAAAGTTATAAGGTTTCAAGAGAAAATGTTGAATTTGCCTATTAACTTGTATGTCTTCAAAACATTTAAGAAATATACCACTTAAATTATATCGCGAGTTTTTAAAAGATCAGGGGTGTTCCTGCAACCGCACTACCGGCGGACATGAACATTGGTCCAGAAAAGATCTATTGAGACCTATAACAGTTCAAACCCACGTAGATCCTGTTCCGGAATTTATCATAAAAAATGCACTAACACAACTCGGCTTATCTAAGAAGGATTTTCTGGATTGGATTTGATTTACCTTAGTCGTTAGTCGTTAGTGGTTAGACTTTAGTCTTTAGTTTTTTGTTTTTTGTTTTTTGTTTTTAACCCCTAAATCCCCTGTAGGGGACTTTCAATTGTTAAGTTAATATGGAGGAGGACTGTCTCCAGGTCGCAAACCCCAACGCTGAACCCTGAACGTTGAACGTTGAACGCTAAACGCTTAACGTTAAACGGTGGACTTGAACTCGAACAATAGACAAAATTTGTATCTTTATTTAGTAAAAATAGAAATGTTATGGATTTAGCGGCAAGAAAATATCACTTTATAGAAGAGCTTATGACAGTTGAAAAGGAAAGCGTCATGGATGCCTTGGAGCGTGTTTTAAAACAGGAAAAAGAATCACTACAGCAAATCCCGGCTGATCAAAGAAAAGAATTGGACAAACGCCTTAAAAGTTATTCTGAAAATCCTGAGGACCTTTTAGATTGGGAGAAGGAAAAGCAATCCTGGTAATGTCATATAAGATAAGGTTGTTGCCCAACGTGCGACAGGATTTACACGCTGCAAAAAAATGGTATAATGGTCAGAAACCAGATCTGGGGGAAGAGTTCAAATCTGAAGTCAATAAAGAGATCGACTATATAGGTGAGTTCCCTAAGCATTACCAGCGAAAATACCAAGACCTTCGACAGTCCTTGGTAAACCGTTTTCCTTATGCAATCTTTTATTTATTGGAGGAAGAAAAGAAGCAGGTCGTAATTTTTGGGGTAATGCATACCAATCGAGATCCGGATATTATCCGCAAGCGCTGGAAATAATCCATTATTTCTATTGGATAGTAGTTCGTCATTAGTAGCCGCGAGATGGTAAAGATCTAATTAGAAAACTAATCCGTGTGCGCTGGAGATAAAACACTAAACCTTGAACAATAAACCCTAAACTACAAACAACAAACAACAAACAATGTTCATAATAGCTGAAATAGGCCAAGCCCACGAAGGAAGCCTTGGAATAGCAAAATCTTACATCAATGCCCTGGCAAAAACCGGTGTAGACGCAGTAAAATTCCAGGTGCATATTGCCGAGGCGGAGAGCAGTGAGTTTGAACCTTTCAGAATAAAGTTTTCCTCCCAGGATAAAACCCGGTTTGATTACTGGAAGCGCATGGAATTCAGCTTTGAGCAATGGCAGGAATTAAAGACACATTGTGATGAAGCCGGAGTTGAGTTTATGGCTTCACCTTTCAGCAATGCAGCGGTAGATCTCCTGGAAAAACTCAATGTAAAACGCTATAAAATAGGTTCCGGGGAAGTCGGCAACTTTCTCATGCTGGAAAAGATCGCCTCTACAGGAAAACCCGTGATCCTCTCTTCGGGGATGAGTTCGTTTGACGAACTTGATCGCAGTGTGGATTTTCTCAAAAGTAAAAATGTAGAATTCTCCATTCTCCAATGCACCACCGCCTACCCCACTCAGCCACAAAACTACGGACTGAATGTAATAGGCGAATTAAAGGAAAGATATGATGTACCTGTGGGATATTCAGATCACTCGGCCAGAATAGAATCCTGTATTGTCGCTGCCGCGCTGGGAGCAGAGATCCTGGAATTCCACGCAGTTTTTGACCGAAACATGTTCGGCCCCGATGCCTCTTCTTCCCTGGAGATAGAGGAAATTCAGCTGCTGGTTTCCGCAGTAAAGAATATACATTCAGCTTTACGACATCCGGTAGATAAAAAGGACAATTCCGCTTTCAGCGAACTAAAAAACATTTTTGAAAAATCACTGGCTGTAAATAAAGATCTGCCCGCAGGGCATGTTATTACTTTTGATGATCTTGAATCCAAAAAACCGAAGGGGTATGGGATTGATGCTTCGGAGTTTGAGAAGGTGGTGGGGAAGAAATTGGTTAGGGAGATGGTGAAGTGGGATTTTCTTAACTACTATGATTTGGAATGAGTTGCCGGTTGGTGGTTGTAAGTTGGAGGTTGGAGGTTTGTGGAGTAATCGAGAACAGGTTGGTAGCACAGAACTCCCTCGTGTGTTCTCGATACAATCCCGAGTCCTCGGGATCACTCGAACTGACGAGGGCTATCTTCCACTAACGTCAGTTCGAGTGTTTTTTCCCGGAGTGATAACGAAGAGAAAAAATGTATCGAGAACAGGTTGGTAGCACAGAAATCACTCGAACTGACGAGGGCTATCTTCCACTAACGTCAGTTCGAGTGTTTTTTCCCGGAGTGATAACGAAGAGAAAAAATGTATCGAGAACAGGTTGGTAGCACAGAACTCCCTCGTGTGTTCTCGATACAATCCCGAGTCCTCGGGATCACTCAAACTGACGAGGGCTATCTTCCACTAACGTCAGTTCGAGTGTTTTTTCCCGGAGTGATAACGAAGAGAAAAAATGTATCGAGAACAGGTTTGTAGCACAGAACTCCCTCGTGTGTTCCCGATACAATCCCGAGTCCTCGGGATCACTCGAACTGACGAGGGTTATCTTCCACTAAACGTCAGTTCGAGCTTGCCCGTCCCGTA
>JBGTNH010000075.1:0-48407 GCA_041743165.1 Gillisia sp.
ACCTCTCATCGAATAGAATTGAAAGGAGAAAGTCTAAGAAAAAAACTGTAATATTGTCATAATCTTATCTTTTTGACCAAAATCCTAGGGGGGGTCAGTATGGCCGGAACGGGGGGTCAGCATCACCGGAATATCCAGTTATAGCTAATATTGTTACTCATGATTTAGACAAAATATTAAAGAAATGGTGTGGTAATAATATTGTTTATACTAGATATGCAGATGATTTATATTTTTCATCTCAAGAATCTACAATTTCGTTAATTGAAATTATTAATAGAATCCAGGATTACGGTTTTATAATTAATGACAAGAAGACAAAATTGATGAAAAGAGGTCATCAACAATATGTTACAGGCTTAACCACTTTCGATTCTAATACTGCAAGGATTTCAAAGAAAAGGAAACGAAACATTAGACTTGAAATATATTATCTAAATAAATTTGGTTATAAAAGACACGTAAGAAATAAACTAATCAAATCTGGTGTGAATGTAAAAGATCCTGATTTTAAATTTAAATTATTAAATGAAATTGATGAAACCAGAGATAAACTTTACGGTTGGATACATTTTATTCAATCAATTGAACCAGACTTTTCTTTAAAATATTATTCTAAATTAAGAAAGGCGAAACAATAAGATACTGCATTCTAACAGTGGTTAATCGCAAATAACGGGTTTAGTTGAAAAATTGTAATTTTAGAAGCCAAGCTCAAATAATTTTCAGAGCCAATTTTTGATAATTACCATTTTCATAATTAAAACCTCGTATTTTAAAAGTTGACGTGCCTATAATAATAAAAATTGGGCAAGCAATTTGAGCACCCTCATCTTCGCTAATATTCTTTAAGGTTTTCATATCCAAATTGCTCAGGTAGGAATCTGCATTTGGATGAGAATGCCAATCTCCAATGAATGTTACTTTACCCTCTGATTTAAAATATTTTTGTTCAAGAATTGGCTGCTGGTATTTACCGTCAGGAAGAAAATAATCGCTTTTATGGACAGCTTCTGGTCCGGCATCAATTAAATCCACTACAAAATAATTTCTGTGCTCTATATATCCGAGCAACATACCTCCGGTCTCTAAGGGCTCATTAACCAAAGCTTCTTCAATTATGGAATCAATTAATGATTTAAGAATGTAGATCATCCTCATAAGGGCAATGTTTGCTTACTGCTAATGAGTGAGTTTTCCATTCGGGAAGTATTGCTTTATTATCCTCACCACTTACCGTCTTTAACACAGCTACATCCCAGGCAAAGTTTTCATCATCGGAAAACAGATTAGCCAATATTTTAACTACCGCAAAGGATATATTAAACAAATCAAAATGGGTTCCAGTAAAAGTGATATCACCGCAGCCGGCCTGTTGCATGTCTCCATTATGATCGTCCGGGGGCTTTGTTATTAGTTCTTCCTCGGCCTCATTATAAAGTTTATTTTGAAGGCACGTCCAACAACCTTGTGTTTGCCCCGGCAAGATCCGAGCCACAAGTCCTCCCCAGCCTCCGCGTCTTCCTTCTGCTAAAATATAAGGGATATTCAAGTTTCGGCATCGATTCGAGATAAGATGGTTAACACCATTCTCTACCGTAGCATCGATAATCACATCACATTCATTAAAAAAATCTGCAAGTAATTCATTCTCATCCTTTTTATAAGACAAATCTCCAATCTTATGCTGAAAAGTTGAGACTTTAGTGAAAGGATAATTTAAAGACAGGAATTTATTTAGAGCATCTACTTTAGTATTCCCAATATAATCCATACCTAAGGGCCAGCGCACAGAATTTTGAGCTTCAAGTCTATCATAATCAAGTATTTTTAAAACTTTAATTCCATTTTTAGCAAGCTCTATCGCAATGGGTGCTCCAATCGCACCTATTCCTAATAAACCAACAGTTTTTTCTTGAAAGTTTCGGACTTGTGGTATTCTATTGAAATATTCAGGTTTGGATAATGCCTGAATTTTTGAACCGAATAAAGTTTTAAGATGGGGGGAGCTTTTAGGTTTTTTCTTTGGTTGGCCAACCGTAAATTGCATCCTTCCCCAACCCCTATCACCGGCAGTATGTTCTTCGGGGAAAATGATGCAAAAAGATTGGAGTAGGTAAAAATCCTTAGTCTGTAGTTGTAATGTTTGAAGGGGGAGGGCATTATCTCTTTGAATTATTTTTAAAAAATCTAAAATGAAATTTTCTCCATATAACTCATCCGGGAATTTAGAAAGCTGATACCACGTCAGCGTTTTCTTTTTATTGGCCGGAAAATAAGACTGAAAATCACTTTCTATAATCTCTGCTTTACTATTTAACCATTCATATATATTAAAAACGAGAGGTTCAGTGGAATTTTCACCCAATTCAACGGTGATCGGATTTAGTTTGGTTTCCACTTTAATCTTTCCTGAATCTACAATTTGAAGTTTAGAGGAAGGATCAGGAACCGTTTCATTCATAATCACAGGTTTTCCTGAAGTAAAGATGAGGGTTTGACAAATGGAATAATACTCTGAAACGGGTTCGGCTTGTTCATTTGGAATTGCTGCTATAATGGCCGGGTCAGTTTCTAATCCCTCTGTCAGAACTTTCGGCAGCTGATTTTGCAAATAAGACCCTATAGATTGAATATCCCAATGGAGAGTTTCCCTTGGTGATAAACAAAGATCCTTAGAAATGGGATTTTGATGGCGTGGTAATTTTAAATTTTTACCGAAAACATGCGGTCTAAAGTGGGGAAAATTATCAGGAAAAACTATTTCTAGCTCAATTGCTTCGCCAGTATTATTACCTAAAATTTCTATAGGGATTTTACATTCAAAAACAACACGATTTGGATAGTCTTTATGCTCAATTATTTTAGGTTCAAGACCGTGAGCACGAAGACTATTCATTTCATTTTCAATGGACTCCGGTTTGTCTTTAAAAGATTTAGACATTATCCCACGGGTCTATCTGTTTTAGGTTTTGGTGGATTGTGTGGTTTAGGATCTGGTTTTCCTGGATTATCTGGTTTCCCTGGATTATCTGGTTTTCCGGGATGATCTGGAATATTTGAGTTATTAGCCATAATTTTAAACTTTCATTTGGATTAATAATATGTAAATATAGCAGTCATAGCTTAAGGTGCCTAACCTATTTATTAACAGTACTTTGTTAACAAAAATAAAAGATTTTTTATGTGCAAGCGCTAAACATTTGTGTTCTGCGATAGACAGAATTTACATTTTGGAAAAAAACCTATTAAACAGTATGAAAAATAATCGGACAAAAATTAAATTTCAAATGAGTTAACTCTTATTTGCTGAGTTCAACCCATAAGTGCGAAACATTTTTTGTTGTAGGACTTCAATCGGGATATTGTAATTAAAAACACTATCCCGCAAATGGTGCGAGATATTCACACTCGTCCTACCATCTATTTTTCTTCTCCAACGTCTCCCTATCAATCTCCTTTAAAAACTCTACCTCTCTTTCAATAAAAGGATCATACCAGTCCGCTTTTTCTATAGCCCAGGAAATCCAACTTAGTTTTTGATCATCAAGGGTATTAGTTTTTATCGCATACTTCTCAAATTCTTTTATATAATTTCTTAAATATTGAGATTTATGCCATCTTGAAGCTGTATCAAAAAGATCTTTAAAACCGTTCAATTCAGCGTTTATTCTTTCCTGCCTTTCTTTTTCTCTTGCCCGCTCTTCCTCCATTTTTTTCCAATAGGCTTCGAGCTCAATCTGTTTCTTTTTTTCTTCATGGGCCAATTGTTCTATTTTGGCCAGAATATTTAAAAGTTGATCTTCTATTGTTTTATTTTTTTGATCTCTCCATTCCTTCTCGTGGTAACCCTTACCTACCTTAATTGACATTATACCAGAACCGACCCTTTCATTTCTTTCCCAGTTACGTTCTTTTATCATCACTCTTTTTAATATTTCTCTCACTCTAATGGTTAACTCTTCGCCATAAATAATAAACTCCGAATTATTATTTTTTGAAATCGTATGCCCTCGTTGCAGTAGTAGCTTGATTAAAGTGTCCCATATCCGCAATGCTCTCGGAATGTTTGCTTTTGTGACTTCTGTGGCGATGCACTCTCCATTTGAATAAACTATGTCGTATCCGGGGCCAAACCACCTAGTTTTGCGAGTTTTTAAAATCTCATTGGCCTTTTTCACCATGGGGTGAGGAGAAGAAAGGCGGTCCGGTACTGTAAAGTTTATCTTTGATTGGCGCAGTTCATTCCTGATTTTTGCAACCTCACTGTTTGAATGAATAGATTCATTTTCTTCTCCCGTTCTTAGGGCTAATTCAATTAATACATTATCACCTTTGGGTAAAGATATTTTCGGGGATTCTTTTGAATGTTTAAGTTTTGACCAATGTCCCCCCTTTGGAGTTGGGATATTATATTTTTTGCAAATCTTTCTTAAACCATTATCAGAATAACCATATTCTTTCACCAAGGAAGTAAATGGTTTACTCCATACGAGCTTGTATAATTCTTCCCGAGTTAATTTCACTTTATCAGACTTCATATTATTCTTTAAAATTTATCCACTTTTAATTCAATCAAACAATCCATTAATTCACTCCTATTATAATACCTCCGGTTAGCTATACCATATGCCTTAACCCTACCTTTTTTGGTCCATGCCCATAATGTTGATGAATTTATATGTAGGAATTTGCAGGTTTGATCTCTGGTTAATAAATCTTCATATGTCCGGGACAGACTGAGATCTTTTTTTAAGTCCTCAATTTGTTCTCTCAAATCCCGGGAAATTAAATTTAATAATTTCTCGACAGTCAGTACTTGTAATAAGATTGTATCCATTTGAATATTTTTAATTGATAAACCAGAAGTTTGGTAATCATCAGTTTATCAATTATACGAATTTTTGATTCTCGTTTTTTAACATTATTCTAAGATTTTTCTATCTTTACTACCAGCTCAAAATACCTATCCCTACAATATTTTTAGCTATATCTATTATTTCATCCTACTTTTCTAAATGCAAAAAGAAAAAATTACCCTATCTCAACTTGAACAATATTTATCTAAAGCAGCCTGGATCCTTAAAGGCCCGGTAGACGCTTCTGATTTTAAAGTCTATATATTCCCCCTGCTTTTTTTTAAGCGCATCTCTGATGTTTATGATGAGGAATATCAAACGGCTCTAAAGGAGTCTGATGGTGATGAGGAATACGCATCCTTACCGGAGTTTCACCGATTTGAAATTCCTAAAGGTTGCCACTGGAAAGATGTTCGGGAAACAACCAGCAATGTTGGCCAGAAAATAGAAGAAGCTTTACGAGGTATTGAACAAGCGAACCAGAATTATCTCTATGGCATTTTTGGGGATGCGCAGTGGAGCAATAAAAACAAACTTTCAGACCGTTTGCTCATTGATCTTGTTGAGCATTTTTCACAATATACTTTATCAAATGAATTGGTAGATCCCGATATGCTGGGACAGGCTTACGAATACCTTATCAAACATTTTGCAGATCTAACCAATAAAAAGGCTGGTGAGTTTTATACTCCACGTTCTGTTGTTCACTTACTGGGGTTAATTCTTGATCCACATGAGGGAGAAAGTATTTATGATCCCGCATGTGGTACAGGAGGAATGTTATTAGAGTGCGTAGATCATCTTAAAGATAATAATGAAGATTACCGCACTTTAAAACTTTTCGGCCAGGAAAAGAATCTTACATCCAGTTCTATAGCAAGAATGAATATGTTCCTTCACGGTATTGAAGATTTCCAAATTGTAAGAGGAGATACCTTAAGACAACCGGCATTTTTTGAAGCAGATGGTTTAAAAACCTTTGACTGTGTAATTGCAAATCCACCATTTTCCCTGAAAGAATGGGGAGCTGAAAATTGGGCAAATGATCCCTACGGAAGAAATATTGCAGGAGTTCCTCCGGCGGGTAATGGAGATATGGCCTGGGTCCAGCATATGATAAAATCCATGAACAGCACGGGCCGAATGACGGTTGTTTTGCCTCATGGTGCTCTTTTTAGAAAAAATGCCGAAGGAAAGATTCGCAAAAAGCTTATTGAGCAGGATCTTCTGGAAGCCGTTATTGGTCTTGGTCCAAATATCTTTTACGGAACGGGATTGTCGGCATGTGTCCTAGTTTTCAGGCAGATTAAGGAAGATGAAAAGAAAAAGAAGGTTTTGTTTATTGATGCCTCTGACCAAATAAGGGTAGGGCGGGCTCAAAACTTTCTTGAACCCGAAAACGTCCAACAAATTTACACCTGGTTTAAAGACTACCAGGATATAGAGAATTATGTGAAAGTAGTTGATTTGGTGGAAATACAGGAGAATGACTTTAACCTTAACATTCCCCTTTATGTGGAGAAGATCATAGAAGATAATTTGCCTTCTGTAGAAGATGCCTTGGCACATTTAAAACAAGCTTGGCAAGAAAGCTTAAAAGCAGAAGAAAAATTTAAAACAATTTTAAAGGATTTTATATAAATGAATATTCAAAAAATGCCTTCCAGCAATGCCCAGGATAGACAAGTTTCGATGTGGTTCCAAAAAATCGAAAATGGAGAAATGAAACTTCCACGTTTTCAGAGACAACAAGCTTGGGATAAAAATCGGATTTGTAGTTTACTAGAAACCGTTATTCAAAACTTACCATTGGGAGTTACTTTAATTTTAAATGTTGATAAGGAGCAATTTATTTCTCGATATTTAGTAACAGCACCTGAAACTAATACAAGAGTAACAGAACATCTTTTAGATGGACAGCAAAGACTGACAGCCCTTTGGAGAGCTTTACATAATAATTATGATGGGGAGAGGTACTTTATTTATTTTAGTAAATACGATCAATCTAATGAATCAGAAGATTTAAATACCGTTTCCGTTTATTGTAAAAATCGCTGGATCGATAAACACGGAAAAGTAAAACCTCTTTGGGTTGACTCTCCTGAAAAATCTTTTATACGAGGTTTCCTTCCAATGAATCTTTTTAAACCGGGAGATATAAGCAAAGATTTAGAACAATGGATTCAGGCCGCCCTCGACCACGCAAAACCCCTAAAAGGGTCTGAAGCTTATGAAGATGAATTAATCGAATGGATGGATAAAAAAGCAGAGCTTACGAACCAAATTAGAGATATTAGAGAAACTATTGCTCATTTCAATTTGCCGTTTTTAGCCTTGCCCTCTTCTACGGGTAAGGATACCGCTTTACAGGTATTTATTAATATGAATACTAACAGTAAACCTCTTTCACAGTACGATATTATTCGTGCGGAAATAGAAGGTGCTTCCGGAAAATCCTTAGATGATTTAGAGAATCATCTTTTAACGCAATATCCCCATGTTCAATACTATGAAAGAATCTCTTATTTAATATTGGCTACTTCTGCGCTTATGCAAGACAAGTTACCTAACCAAAGAGGTATGTGGGATATGGACAAAGAATTAATGGTTAGCAATTGGACCGTGATGGAGGAGGGTCTTTCAAGAATGGCAGAATTTCTTGAGAACGAAGGAATTTTTGATCATCAACGCCTTCCAACCAATGCAGTTCTTGCCGTAATTGCAGCATTATATACCATTGAACCTAAGAACGTAGATGAAAAAGGAATATTCAATAAACTTCTAAAAAAGTACTTATGGAAATCCTTTTTCTGTGATCGCTATGAAAACTCGGCTGCCTCTAATGCCTACAATGATTATTTAGCTCTTAAAAAAATCATTCTTAAGGAAAAAAAGGAAAACGCGCAGTTTTATGGAGAGATAGATGTTCCTGTTTTAAATGAAGAAAAACATCCTGTCGCTGAGCTTGATGAACTTTTAAAAGTGGGATGGCCTAAAAGAGAAAACATCAGAGCAAGGGCAATTATGGCTGTGTTTTACAAATTAGGAGCTTACGACTTTGCAGATGGATCCAGATTGAATAGAAATCAGTTATTAAATGGGAAAAGGCATTATCATCATGTTTTTCCTGATGCATTAATTAAAGGATTAGAGGTTCAACCTTTTTTAGCTCTTAATTGTGCTTTAATTTCAGATAAAACAAATTTAAATATTAGTAATAAAGAACCTTTGAAGTACTTAATGGAAAGGTATGAATGGATGGATAAGGAAACCGTCAATTCCAGATTAAAAAGCCACTTGGTACCTGTTGAGGAATTAGCTAATGGGGGATATGTAGGTTTATCGACGGAAGAAAAAAACTTAAAATTGATTGAAGATTATAAAGCATTTGTGAGAAAAAGAGGAGAATATGTAATTGCAGCGGTCCATCAACTTCTCCAAGGGAAGGATATTACTTCTTCAGAAATAATAAATGAAATAGAAAAAAAGTATGACACAGCAACAACTTGAAAAATATCTCTGGGGAGCTGCTACTACTTTGCGTGGGACCATAGATGCCGGAGATTATAAACAATATATTTTTCCATTGCTTTTTTATAAGCGCATCTGCGATGTGTACGATGAAGAGTTTGAAATAGCGCTAAATGCAAGTGACGGAGATCTGGAATACGCAGCATTTGAGGAAAATCACCGGTTCCAGATCCCAAAGGGAGCTCATTGGAATGAGGTAAGGGAAACAACCACCAATGTTGGTATGGCTATTCAGGAAGCGATGCGCGAACTTGAAAAAGCCAATCCGGATACTTTATACGGAATCTTTGGAGATGCCAGCTGGACAAATAAAAACCGCCTTAATGATGAAACGCTTACCCATCTCATAGAACATTTTTCTCAGCACAAACTGAATTTGAAAAACGTTCCTGATGATCAACTTGGGAATGCATATGAATACCTGATCAAAGAATTTGCAGATGATAGCGGACATACAGCCGCAGAGTTTTACACCAACCGTACGGTTGTTAAGCTAATGACAATGATCATGGACCCACAGCCGGGCGAGAGTGTCTATGATCCCACCTGTGGCTCCGGGGGACTTCTTTTGAACTGTGCTTTGCATCTTAGGGATGAAGGGAAAGAGTACCGAACTCTAAAATTATATGGGCAGGAAATTAATTTACTAACTTCTGCAATCGCCAGGATGAATATGTTCCTGCACGGGATTGAAGAATTTCAAATCGTTCGTGGTGATACTTTAGCCAGACCGGCTTTTTTGGAATATGATGAATTAAAAAAGTTCAACGTTATCTTGGCTAATCCACCATATTCAATTAAATCCTGGGACAGGAAAAGTTTTGAAAATGACCCTTATGGCAGAAATCTATGGGGAACACCTCCACAAGGGTGTGCAGATTATGCTTTTCAACAACACATTCAAAAAAGTTTAGATGTAGAAAATGGCCGATCCATTTCCCTTTGGCCTCACGGAATTTTGTTTAGAGATTCAGAAGCATTGATGCGTGGCAAAATGATAGAAGAAGATTTGGTAGAATGTGTAATTGGATTGGGGCCTAATCTTTTTTATAATTCACCTATGGAAGCCTGTTTATTGATTACCAACACAAATAAAGAGGAGAAGAGAAAAGGAAAAGTGTTAATTATTAACGCTGTGAAGGAGGTAAAGCAGGATAAAAATATTGCTTTTCTTGAACAAAAGCATATAGAAAAGATATATGACAACTATAAAGCTTTTACCGAGGTAGATGGTTTTTCAAAAGTTATAAATAATAATACCATTCTGGAAAATAAAGGGAGCTTAAACATTGCCCAGTATGTTAGTAACGTTGATGGTGGCTTAAAACAAATTTCAATAGAGGAAGCTCTTTCAAATTGGACCAATCAATCTCAAAAACTGAATCGTAGTATGAACGAACTTTTTCAAATCTTAGACTAAATGGAAGCGATGCTGGAGAAAATAGATTTGAGAAATTTAGATAGGAGCAACTGGGAAACTTTTCCCTTTGAAAAGATTGCTCAAAAAATATCCAATACGGTTAAACCGGAAGAAGCCGAAGTGAATATTTATGTAGGTTTAGATCATCTGGATGCTGAAGATATTCATATAAGGAGAAAGGGTGTTCCGGCAGATGTGAAGGGTGGCAAATTAAAATGCTCACCTGGTGATGTGATTTTTGGAAAAAGACGGGCTTATCAGAGGAAAGCCGCTATTGTGGATTTTGATGGGATTTGCTCGGCGCATGCCTTTGTTTTTAGAGCCCACCATAAAGTCATAGATCCAAACCTATTTCCTTTTTTCTTGCATTCAGACCTATTTATGCATCGAATGGTGGATATTTCTGTAGGTGGTCTTTCGCCTACTATAAATTGGGGAGATTTAAAACACCAGGAATTCCTCCTCCCGCCAAAAGAACAGCAGGCGCAATTAGCTGAACTGCTTTGGGCGATGGATGAGGTTATTGAGAGTGATTTTTTAGTTAATGATAAACTTCAAGTAAAAAAGGAAGTTCTAAGGAAAGAGTACTTTCAAATAAAAAAAAGTTCCAAAATTGTCAAAATTGGAGATATAGCAAAACTTACTGCTGGAGGCACTCCCAGTACATCAAAAGCAGAATATTGGGATAATGGTGAAATTCCATGGCTTTCCTCAGGTGAAGTGCATAAAAAAAGGGTTTTTAATACAGAGAAACTGATCTCCACGAAAGGTTTACAAGAATCTAGTGCGAGATTGTTACCTATTAAAACTTCCCTTATAGCTTTAGCCGGGCAAGGAAAAACAAAAGGAACCGTAGCTATTTCAGAAATTGAATTAACAACAAATCAATCAGTGGCAGCAATAATTCCTGATAAGAATAAGATTGAACCTGATTATTTGTATCACAACTTAGATAGCCGGTATCTTGATTTTAGGCATATCACAGGAAAACAAAATTCCAGAACTGGTCTCAACCTTAAAATTTTAAAAGGGTTCAAAATTGTTTACCATGATCGAGCTATGAGAAATAGTATAGTGGTAAAGTTTAATGAGATCGATAAATTGATAGAATTAGGAGGTGATAAAATATTGTCCTCCAGATTGCTCCAAAAAAGTTTAATTAACCAAATTTTTTAAGATGAGTGAAAAGAGCCGGATTATTGAGTATTTACGAAGCACCTACGACGCTTCCTCATTAAACAGTAGTAACACCAGTTTTTCCAGCATTAATAAGTCTAAGAAGGTATGGTGGTTCAATATTGCTGTTCCAAAATTTGATGAAGAGGTGAACCTATTGCTCAAAGGAGAAGAAGAGATAATCTGGATCCAATTGCCAAAGGATTTTGTGAGCAATATTTCTTCAAAGTTTAAAATAAGACAGGATAAATACGCTGTAGATCTGGAAATATCAGCAGATAAATCTTATCTCTATTTAAAGGATGTAAAATCTGGCGGGAGCAATTTTGATTTTAAGCCGTATGTAAAAGAAATATTTAAATTTTAGATTACAATGGACTATTACGAACCGGATATTATTTTGGAAAACTTTGGAATTAAGACGAGGGAAGAGTTTATAGAAGGTTTTGTTGTTCCAGGAAAATTTCACAAAGATGTACCGGCTGATGTGGTCAAAAGTTTCGAGACCGTTACTCACTTATTAGCTTATAGTTATCACTTTTATCCTTTATTAGATGAAGCCTTGGGTAAATCTCTTTTGATAATGGAGATGGCCATAAAATTGAAGGCTACACAATTAGGAATTACTTTGAAGAATCCCGAAAATAAAAAAGGGATTTCTTACGAGAAAAATTTCGCGAATTTAATTGAAGAGGTCTGCTCCGTTTCTTATTTATCTTTTTTAAAGCCCGATTTCGAAAGAGCGAGAGGTTTAAGAAACCACAAAATGCATCCTGATAGACATTCCTTAATGGGCATTGCCAGTAAGGCTAATTCTAATTCACACCTCTTTATAAATATTATTAATCTTTTATTTTCATCAAAAGAAGATTTAGAAGAACTTAACAAAACTCAATTGACCTTAAATAAAAAGCTGCCACTTTTTAAAAATGGGTTGTTCGTTTTGGATTACGGCCAAAAAATATTAATTGTGGACGTTCATTCACTGAAATTTATAAAGGGCAATAAAAACTCTTTATTACTTCTGTATATTAATCCTATATATTCCAATGTAAAGGAGGTTTTGGAAGAAAAGAAATATTCTGATACCATTTTGCTTGCTCTGAAAGTATTTAGATTTGAAGGTGAAAAACTTAGTGGTATGGATGTAATAAGAGGCCCAATTAAAATTTATCCTACTGATAAAGCCGAAAATATTGCTCAATGGTATAGGTATAATGAGGAAATGCAAAAAGTGTCCTCTGCCGATTTAGAGTCTTATATGTATGTAAATAGTAATAGAGTGCTCTGGAAAATGGAAAAGGTAATTTACGACCATTGTTGGAAGGAAGAAATTTATAATACTGAATCAAATGAAGTATGACATTACACGCAGCTATACAACAATTACTTAAACAGGAGAAAAGAGAAATGACTCCGGTTGAGATCGCCAATCTTTTATATAAGAAAAGTTGGTATTCAAAAAAGGATGGTTCTGTAATTAAAAGCAGCCAAATTGGAGCAAGGGTTAAAAATTACCCTCATTTATTTGACAAAGAAGGGTCATTTATATCGCTTAAAAGTAATACAGGTGTTCAGAAAATAAAGGTTACGGGTAAAAAGAAAATCAGTAAGAGCGAGAATAGTTTAAATCCTGAACTCGCTCTAAAAGTTTTAATGAATGAAAAAAACTTTAAATCTGCCGGGGAAATGGATGGAAATCTACCTGATGATCCGGGTTTATATTGTTTGCGAATAAAAGACCCAAAAACACTGCCAGTATCCCTGTCAGCAATGTTAAAAGAACGAAAGCACAACATAATTTATATTGGAATCGCTTCTCAAAGTTTGCGTAAGCGTGTTAATCAGGAGGTAAGAGCAAAGGGACACGGGACATTTTTTAGAAGTATTGGAGCAGTGTTAGGATATTTGCCAGAAAAAGGTTCACTGGTTGGCAAATTGAATCAGAATAACTACAAATTTTCAAAAAATGATGAGCAGGAGATCATATTCTGGATCAATGAGAATCTTATGGTGAATTGGGTGTTGATGGAGAAAAATCTTGCAGCAAATGAGAATCAACTTTTACGGGAGAATTTGCCCTTATTAAATATAGCAGGCAACCCGGGAGCTTTAAATGAGGTAACTGGTTTACGCAATAAATGTAAAGAAATTGCCAGAAGATGCTAAAAAGTAGAATTGATTGTTGTTCAATTAAGCTAATGTTATAAATATGGCCAAGTGGGAGTTATCGTCGTTACAGAAGGCCTATAGAGAATTTTTTCTTGATATGCTTAAGGAATATGAAGTTAACTCACCCGCGCAGCTGTCAAAGAAACAGAAAAGCGAATTTTTCACAAGAATAAAAAATGAATGGAAAGTAAAAAAAGCTGAACTGCATAAAATAAATACTGTAGAACGGCCTATGACAAAAAAGGAGCAATACGAAAAGCTCAAAGTCTCTCGTCCTTCAGTTGCTATAGCGCCGGCAATTAAAAACAGGAGAGCAGCTAAAGAACAAGTTGTTGATGCTTCTACGGTAGCCAATGACAAAATTGTTGTATTAGCATCAGAGATAAATCCTGACCAAACAGAAGATTTAAAAATCAATTACCACCCCCATCAGTTTTTTGAGCAAGTGGAAAAATATGAGTATCCTGTGGTCAAAATGCCCAATGAAGGGGCATATCTTAAGCTTCCGCGTAAAGGAAGAGCCATGGGGAAAGGCTACAAAGAACGGGATTTCTATCGCGCTATTGTAACCGGCATTCCTGATATAGAAGTGGCTACCGACGTTCATCTTTCAATTCCGTTTTTTAATAGGCCCTATGAGCCTGATATTGTACTCATAGTTCGGTCTTTAAACCTTTACATTGACATTGAAATAGATGAGCCATATGATGGATATTACCGGTTTCCTACCCACGAACGGGATAAAGATGATATCAGGGATTTGTTTTTTACTGAAAGTGGTTGGGTTGTCATAAAATTTACCGAACGGCAGGTACATCTTCAGGAACAGCAATGTATTGACTTAATACGGGATGTATTAAACTCCTTAAAGAAATATGTTTTAGAGCAATCATCAACCTGTGAATCAGAATCCCAGTGGGATTATCAACAAGCCGTTCGATGGCAAAAAAGTAATTACAGGGAAAAATATTTAGGAATTGAAAAATTTGGTAAGCAATTATCCTTGTCAAGAATTGAAGTTGAAATTAATGAAGTTGAAGCTATTGAAGCAAATCTCTATAGAACCAAAAAGTACAAGTCTGTTACACACCAAGAAAACATTGCATTTGAAGATGAAACCCATATATACTATCATCCAAAGGATGCAACGGGAAATGCAGAGTACTTATCTGTTACAACTATTATTGATAGATTCTTTCCATTTGACATTGATAGATTCATTGAAACAAAAGCCATAAGAGAAGAAAGAACAGAAGAAGATGTAGAGGAGGAATTTCTTAAAAATAGAGATGAAGCTTCGGAAAAAGGTACTTTTTTGCATGAACAAATCGAATCTTTTTTTAAAGGAGAGCCATATGATGAAAATTCCAAGGAGTTTGCAATGTTCCTAAAGTTTTATGAAGAAATTGTTGTTACTAAAGGATTTGAATTTGTTGAGGCAGAAAAAAAGATTCTCTTAGAAGAATTTAATGTGGCGGGTACAGTAGATGCATTATTTAGGAAACCAAATAAAGAGGAGTATTTAATAGTTGATTGGAAACGTAGTAAAAAATTATTAATTGATGGCTATCCTAAAAAATATGGTTTTGGAACAGCAACCTCGGAATTAAATCATATAGATAATTCCAGTTATTATAAATATGCTTTACAGCAAAATATTTATAAATACATTCTGGAAACTGAATATAATATGCCTATCTCATCAATGAATCTAATTGTATTACATGAAAATCATGATAAATACTATAGAGTCAACCTTGGAAATATGGATAGAGAAGTTAAAATTATTTTGAACTCAACCAATCATAAAATATAGATATGTCTGTACTAGAAGAATTCCGAGAAGCCATTCAAATCCAACAAAACAAGGATAATGAAGCTTACGAAGAACAAATAGGATTACCCATAGAGGAACGTGTGGCAAAAGGAGTCACAATGAATAATCTAAAAGTTGAGTTTGATTTTCATGATCACGCACCCAATGATTGGTGTCCAAGATTAATTTATCCCTCTAAATTTATTAGATCAGCTAAAATCTATTGTGATAATAACATATCTAAATTTAGGGAAGGTGGGCAAGTTGTTCTAAGTAATGGAAGTTACCGCTTTACAATGGAAATTATTGAAGATTCCATTACCAATTTTATACTGGCACCAAATGATTATGATGTTAAAGAATGCTACTTAGATTCAGAAAATTATGACCAGAATAATTGGGAAATTAATGTCGTAAAAACAGAATTAACCCACCGATTGCTTTCTGCGGTAGCAGGAAATTTGGAAAATGATAGTAAAAGATTAGATAAAATTGAAAAACTCCTTGCCGGAGAATTAACAAATCCCATCACTTCGGAAAAGAGTTATAGCAAGTTAAATGATTCTCAAAATACTGCCGTTACTAAGGCTGCCTTAGCACCTCATTTTCATTTAATACAGGGGCCTCCTGGTACTGGAAAAACAGAAACAATTGCTCATATCGCCGCACTATTTCTGAGGGCAGGTAAGAAAGTTTTTATAACTGCTCCCACTCACACGGCAATTAATAATTGTTTAAATGCTGTTGCGTCACAAATAAAGCATGCCTCTAAGGTTGTGAAAATTGGGGAAAAATATCAGGCGGCAGAAATTGTTGGTAACGAATACATTACAAGGAAAACTAGGTTGCCTTTCGATAGTTATTCTTTTAATCATGATTTAAGTCAGGAAGGAATTGTAATAGGGGGCACGCCTTACTGCATGTGTTATCCAGCATCAAAAAGATTAAATTATTGGGAGTTTGACATAGTATTGATCGATGAAGCTGCACAAATGAGTATTCCAATGGCAGTGTCGGTTATGTCAAAATCCAATAAGTTTATTTTCGTGGGGGATCATAAACAGTTGGATCCTATAATGCCTTCTGGAACAGGTTTATCAATGTTCTCTGAATCTGTATTTAGCAGGTTGGTTAGAGAATATCCCCAGGATATTACCTTATTAAATATATCATACCGATTAAATGATAATTTGATACGAATACCTAATGCTTTATTCTATAATAATGAGCTATCCTCAGCTAATAATCGTCAATCATCTAATTCCAGGATTTTAAGTGGAGAATTTTCAGAAGTTTTAAACCATTCAGATTCAAAATTATTATATCTACACAAGGTTTTTGACGCACAAGGAAGATCTCAGCATGAAGCTGAAATAATTGCTGAGATAGTAAATGATTTGTTATCAAGTGGAGTTTCATTAGAAAATATTGGGATACTCACTCCTTATAGAGCACAGGTAAGAGAAATTAAAAAGAAACTTGCAAATTACATTGATGATATTGATTCAGGAGAATTATTTATTGACACCGTAGATAGAATGCAAGGACAGGAAAGAGATTTTATTCTTTATAGCATGGCTAATTCTCATCCATTAGAGTCTAAAAGAAGACTCGACTTTTTTTATAGCCCAAACCGATTGAATGTGGCCATTACAAGAGCTATAAAAAAATGTATCGTGATAGCTAATTACAAAGTGTTTGATATAATTGATGAGGAGTTAGTGGATATCCCTGAATTCAATATGTTGAAACCAAGCTTAGACATATTTAAAGAATATTATCTGCTGTCAAGTAAAGTTGAAGAATTAGTTGAAGAAGAGGAATGGTAAAATAATAATTGTATTAGAAAAACAAACCTATATAAAAAAATAACCAATGGCCTTTAACGAACTCAATAGTGTAGAACATTACATCATTCACAAAATGAGTGGAGTTAATCTTAATAACCCGAATGCATCAGAACCAGATCCGGTATATGGGAAATTCTGGAAGTTTAAGTCACCAGAAGTTTTAGGTCGTAGTGTTAATGAAGTTTTGCTGGAAAATGAAGTTAAGGATGCCCTGGTTCGTTTAAATCCGGATATAAAAGCCAGACCGGAACTGGCAGATGAAGTTATATATAAACTTCGGGCCATTTTAATATCTGTAAATCAAACTGGGCTGGTTAGAGCCAATGAGGAATTTTTAAAATGGGTAATAGGAGATAAAACCATGCCCTTTGGAGAAAACAATCGTCACGTACCAGTACGGTTGATGGATTTTGAGAAGATGGATAATAACTCAGGGATCATCACCAATCAATTCAGGATCCATAACCGGGAAACGAAGATACCAGATGTGGTAATGTTCTTAAATGGAATTCCGGTGGTAATAGGTGAAGCGAAAACCCCAATACGACCTGCGGTAACCTGGCTGGATGGAGCTCATGAAATTCACGATATTTATGAAAATGCGGTCCCGCAATTATTTGTCTCCAATATACTTTCTTTCGCTACAGAAGGAAAGGAGTTGTTTTATGGTGCGGTGAGAACTCCCCTGGAATTTTGGTCACCCTGGAGAATTGAAAATGATGATGATGCCCTTGCAAAAAGGTTGGGTTTAGGGGAAATAGGTAAAGAACTTTCAGATCTTCTAAAACCAGATCGGTTGCTTGATATTCTGCAGAATTTCTCTCTGTTCAGCAATGGAAAAAAGAATCAAAGGATAAAGATCATTTGCAGGTTTCAGCAATATGAGGGAGCCAATAAGATTGTAGAGCGGGTGAAAGCCGGTGATATTAAAAAAGGCTTAATCTGGCATTTCCAGGGATCCGGAAAATCCCTGCTTATGATGTTTGCAGCACAAAAACTTCGCAGAACTCCTGAATTAAAAAGTCCCACGGTATTAGTTCTGGTAGATCGGACAGATCTTGATGCTCAAATTTCAGGAGATTTTAATGCTGCAGATATTCCAAATGTTCAAACCACAGATAATATAACTGAGCTTCAAAATCTTCTTCAGCGGGATACCAGGAAAATCATTATCTCTATGATTTTTAAGTTTCGGGATGCACCCCCTAATATGAATACAAGGGAGAATATTATTGTTTTGGTAGATGAAGCGCATAGAACCCAGGAGGGAGATCTTGGACGCCAAATGAGAGCATCATTACCTAATGCCTTTCTTTTTGGATTAACCGGAACTCCGGTAAATAAGGCAGATAAAAATACCTTTTGGGCCTTTGGTGCACAAAAAGATAAAGGAGGTTATCTATCCAGGTATACTTTTCAGGATTCTTTACGTGATGATGCAACGAGACCTTTGCATTTCGAACCCAGGCTTGTGGATGTTCATGTAGATAAAGAGACCATAGATGAAGCATTCGAAAAATTTAAAGAAAGTGCTGCATTAAGTGATGAGGAGGCAGATGAGTTAAATAAAAAATCGGCTAAAATGGCACTCTTCCTAAAATCTCCGGAAAGAGTTGCCAAAATTGTTCAGGATATTGCAACTCATTATAAAGAAAAGGTTGAGCCTCATGGCTTCAAAGCTATGATAGTTACACCAGATAGATTTGCCTGTATTCAATATAAGGAACAACTCGATTTACATTTACCAGAGGAAGCCAGTAGAGTAGTGATTTCTACTTCTGCTAATGATACTTTTGACTTCAAGCAAAAGTGGGCTATAGATAAAAGTGAACAGGGAAGAATTGTTGACGAATTTAAAGACCCACAAACCGACCTTAAATTTCTAATTGTTACTGCGAAATTACTCACAGGATTTGATGCTCCGGTTTTACAAACCATGTACCTGGATAAATCCATGAAAGACCATACCCTTTTGCAGGCGATTTGTAGAACCAACAGAGTGTATCCCAATAAGCATTTCGGAAGAATAGTAGATTATTTTGGAGTATTTGATGATACCGCAAAAGCACTTCAATTTGATGAAAAAACAGTGCAACAAATCATTTCAAATCTTTCACTTTTAAGAAACAAGTTGCCGGAAGCGATTGAAAATGCCTTAGCTCATTTTGATGGCATAGATAGAGATCTGGATGGATTTGAGGGACTGGAAGCTGCTCAGAATGCTATCAATACAGATGAGAAAAAGGATAAGTTTGCCGCAGATTATAAATATCTTTCAAAAATATGGGAATCTCTATCCCCAGATAGGATTTTGGATCTATATAACAAGGATTATATATGGTTAACTCAGGTATATGAATCGGTAAGACCGGCGGCCAGTACCACCGGAAAATTATTATGGTTTGCACTTGGAGCTCAGACCACCCAATTGATCCATGAGAATATACATGTGGGTGACGTTCACCATCTGGAGGAATTTGTCCTGGATGCAGATGTGATAGAAGATATTTTCAATAATCCCGACCCTAAAAATGCGAAGAAACTTGAGAAGATCCTTATCAAAAGATTTAAGCGTCATGAAGGAGATCCAAAATTTAAAAAATTAAGTGAACGCCTGGAAGCTTTAAGGGACAAGGCAGAGCAGGGGTTAATCAGCTCTATTGAATTTGTAAAAGAACTTTGTAAAATAGCCAAAGAAACCGTGCAGGCTGAAAAAGAGGTGGAGGTAATGGTTCAGGAAAAAACGCCTCAAGCTGCTTTAACTGAATTATTTCTGGAATTGAAGACAGACCAAACACCTGCCGTAGTTGCACGCATAGTAGATGATATAGATGCTATCGTGCGCGTGGTAAGGTTCCCGGGCTGGCAAACAACAACTGCAGGGGAAAGAGAAGTGCAGCAATCCCTTAGGAAATCATTACTCAAGTATAAACTACATAGGGACCAGGTTCTTTTTGATAGAGCGTATGGGTATATAAAAGAGTATTATTAGTTTCAAGGTTTGATGTTTAGATGAAGATCCGAAATTTAAGGGTTTCGAGAAGAAACTTTTTTTGATAAGAAGGACTAAAGTAAAACTAAAGATTCAAGAAATGAGTTACTGTACTAATTGCGGTCAAAAAATAGATGAGAATATAAACTTCTGCCCCAATTGCGGAGTTAAAAAGCAGAATTTGAAAATTTCAAATGAAAAAGACATTGAATATGATAAATATCAAGATAATAATTCTATCAGAACATCTGAAATTTTAAAGAGTGAAGCATTAAAAAAGATCACAGATTCATCGGCTGGTTTTTTTGATATAATATTTAGAGCTATTGGAGTGATTGGCGTTTTTCTTTTAGGCCTATTATTTTTAATTCCAATTATAACTGATAACAACTTTATAATCCATTCAGCTTATGAAAACGGTAAATCTGGAAATTCGGCAGCTTTTTTTGGTGAAATCTTTTTAATATATTTTCCGCTTTATTTAATATATATAGGGTATAGTAATAATAGTTATATAAAAACTTCTGTTATAATATTAGCGGTAGGATTAACCATCTATACTTTAAGCTTATTTAGTTGAAAATATATGTCTGCATATCCAAAGTCTGTCGGTTGGGGGAAGCGTAATATTATTTTGAAAAGAACCTTTGAGCTGATGTGCAACCGTTGTGGGTTTTCCCTATCAATACCTTAATGGGAAAAAAATCTATCGGTTAAAATTTACTAAAAAATGTCAAAAAAATTAATCACTTTTCCTTTTGAAAAACTATCCGGAATAAAGCTACCAGGTAATGCTCTTAAAATAATTAAACAACATTCCTTTATTCCTCTTATTAATACTTCAGTTGGGGGAGACGCGCCCAAAGACGTTATTAGGATGTATATTTATGATGGAAAAATAAGGAAGGAGTCCAAGAAGACTTGGCCAACATATATTGCTAAAGTTGGCCACAAGTGGTATCCAAATGAAAGTATTACCGAACAATTAATTTCTTGCATAGGTAAAACTATTGGAATAAAAATTGCTCAAAGTGAATTAGTTGTTATTGAAGATATTGTTAGATTTTGCAGTAGACATTTTCACTCAAGGGATCAATCATTAAACCACGGAGCAGAGATTTTATCCATTTACTTAGATGAAGTTAATGAAGACTGGATAGAGGAATTAGATAGGAAAAATGAAATAAAAGAGTTCATTAATGTCACTGACATCATTAAGGCCTTAGAGGCCAGATTTCCCGAGAATATAAAAGATATTATATTTGATTTTGTTAATATGATTTTATTTGATGGACTTATCGGGAATAATGACCGACATTATTATAATTGGGGTGTAATTACTCATATTGAAGGAAAGCATTTACCTTATTTTGCACCTATATTTGATTCGGCACGGGGGCTTTGGTGGAATCATCCAGATATTTTTGTGTTATCTTTGCATGGAAATAACGACTTAAAACAAAGCAGCCTGCACAAATATGTGTACAAATCGGTGCCTAAAATTAGTGTTCCGAAAAATAATAAATGCAATCATTTTGAATTAATTGAATACTTAAAGGACAACAATTATATTTCCCCTCAGCACGTTAAAATTTGGAAGGATGAGGAAATTTTATTAAATATTTGTGAGTTGGTGGACAAAAACTTTAGTAAACTTATGATTAGGGAAAGAAGGGAGCTAATTAAGGAAACATTAAAAACCCGATTTGAAGCTATTAAAAACATTATTTAAAAAATATAATTATGGTAAAAAACATTGTGAAGTTATTTTTCCGTAAACCAGACTATTTACATGGAATTGAGCAAAATTCTGTTTCTAAAAAATTTGTTCTTACTTATGGAAAAAACGATATAGGATACTTAGAACATGGGGGGAACCAGTGGAAATTTGTTTATTCTGAGTGGTTTAAACAGCAGGATCGAATTCAGCCTCTAGTGGAATTCCCTAAAAAGAATGTTATTTATAAGTCCCCTGAATTGTGGTCCTTTTTTAGTAGTCGGATCCCTTCTGCGAAACAGTTGAAGGTTGGGAAATCTTCTGGAAGGAAATTGAATATGGATGAATTACTTGAAAAGTTTGGTAAACAAACAATCAATAATCCTTTTGTTTTAGAAACTGCTTAAATAGAAAAAATATTTCTGAAGGCCCACCCATTGAGGTGGGTTTTTTTTTGATACCTAATATTTTGAGGTAGGAATTGGCTTCAGCACATTTGATAATTCTTGAATTTAAATACATAGTCATTGTGGACCACCGTAGTCACAAGCTTTTTTGGTGGAAAATCCTGTTTGGAAAGAGGGAGATAGTTTAGGGTTGCAACGGCAAATGAAATTTTTTTTGCCCATTGCGGACACTGTTACAGATACCGTTGAAGACACTGTTGAACACCGTTACTACAGGTGGGAGTAATTATATCCATGTTGCGTAAATACATGATAGTAGGGAATTTGAGAAACTGAAATTATTTTTAATGCCGTTGATGGTACACGTTTGCATTTCGTCATTATTTTAATTTTACTCAAGCTTAATAGAAGGAAAGTACAAATTATATGTTATTGCATATAAATCACCAATATTCTTTGAAATTATATGGAAAAGCATATAAAGGGTAATTGGTTTTCAGAGATCCTTCCAGTTGAAAACAAATTATTGAAGCTGCAATCTTAATAAATATCATTGTCACCGTTGCAACGGTTGTCAATACTGGGATAATACTTGTTAGGAATGAAACCTAACTTACCCATTCATTTCTACTTGATTAAATGTTATACACCGAATAATAACCGTTGTAGTTACGGTTGCAGACACCGTTGCAGTTACGGTTGCTAATACCGTTGAATAACGTTGCAACGGTTGTGAGTAATTATATGCCTGTTGCGTAAATGCTTGATAGTATGAGTTTTGCGACTCTTATATTAGTTATAAAACCGTTGATGGTTAACCGTTGCATTTTTATCAATATTTTCATTTTACTCAAGCTTGATATTTGCGAAAGTTTTCAATATTCTATTCAAGTTTACCCTTCTTCTAAACCTGATGTCTTTTTCGGTTAATACCCTGAGCTCATTTTCAATTTCAATTAGCCTGGTTTGGACTTGAATAAAATTAAAATAGCCCTGGGGGTGTATGAGTTTAAAATCCGGTCGATCTAACTTAAAGAACAGAATGATAGATTTCAATTCTCTTTCTGTCAAAATATCCCGGCTATCTTGCCCAGTATATCTATCCAGCACTTGAATATTTATATAGTCAAAGTATATTTCTTTCTTGCTTTTCCTGTCTTGCTTAAAAGCACTTTTACCCTTTTTCTTATCTCGACAAGAAGTAGTGTCTTTGAATCCGTGTTGGATCAATATTGTTTTAAGCTCTTCATTTGCTTGGTAAATTTTCATTCTCATTATGGATTTTAGTTAGGATACCTCATACAAAAGGTTTGGGTTAATTAGCCGTTGCAACAGTTTTAAACCGCGGCCGTTGCGGAACCGTTGGTTATACCATTGCAGTGCCGTTGCTAAAGATTAATTTTAAAAAACTTCTATTCCTAAACATTTGAAATTCAATTATATGCACTCAGCATGTCTTAAGTCCAACCGTTGCAACGGCTCCTTCAAATTTTTAAGTATTATCTGAATTTATTGATGGCCTGATTTACTTCTGCTTCAACCAAATTTTCTACTTTTTCATCATCCCATACCTCTCCGAGTAATTTGCAGCGATTTTCAGGGTTTTTAAATAGCTCCTCCATCTTTTGAAGATTTACTACTTTTTCCGCCTCTGTTAGTGTTGCTGGATGCTTTATTTCTCCTTTATTAATATTTTCTAATAAGCTATACCGTTCACTGTCATTCAGACTCTTTTGAAAATCTTCAATAATTTGAGTAAGCGGTTTTTTAAGAAGATTGTAAATTTTTGTTCTGGCAAAAGATTCTAAAACTGTGGTCTGATCATTTTCCAGAATTTTCATATATAGGTATATATAGAGCTTTGCAAATAAGGTGTAGCTGTGGAATTGCTTTTTTTGCCTTTCAATGTAATCATCATGTAAGGCATTGAAAGCTTCAATATCTTTTTCATTTACAGGAAAGGCGTTTGAATTATCATTACCTCCAAACCTCCAGTATATTCTATTAAGTGCTTGTTTAGTAGTCATTTTAAAAAGGGTCAATTGCGTTTGATGAATTGTTAATAGGATCTTTAGAAACATAAGGCAGCCAGTCTTTGTTTACCCTTATAGTAAAATCTCGAAATTTCTTTCCTCTTGCACGTTGGCATTCTACAATTGAATATGATCCACCATCTTGAATATTAATCACTGATTCACATTTCTGCTGAAGAATGGTTCCTAAATGCCCCCGTGCTTTTGTTGTACCTGGGTTTAGGTGCAAAATTCCAGTAATATGACATTTTGTGACCGAACTATATTTCATAAGTCTTTGGGTAAACTGATCACATTCCTCCAGGTCATTAAAGTTGTTCACGAAATCAACATAACCATCAATGGATACAAGCCCTATCTTATTTTTAAATTGGCTTTCCATAAACAGCCAGTCCAGGTATTGGTTTCTTTCTTTTGTGGATTTTTCACGTAATTTGATCGTATGAAAATTATCCGGCAAGGCTCCAACCATTTTAGGTATTCGAATTCCATTAAGCCAGGCATAATATTCATCCTGCTCTCCATCCAGATCCAGAATGTATTTATCACCAAGATTGTGTCCCATTATTTCCTCCGCATAGTCTATTGAATTACCTCCAATTGCGCACGCCAGGATTAAAGACTTTAAAAAAGATTTCCGGGCTTTTTCCTCACCTTTGATTAAGGATATATTGCCATAAGTAGCAAAGGGAATGGGATAGCCTTGTTGATCACTTCCAATGCTTACAGCGAGTGGAGGACGTTCATAAACCTGCGATAGATCAATGCGACACTCTTCATGCATTTTAGTAAAATCAATCTTGCCTTCATCTGAAGGGTTTTGAGGATATGTGAGTCGACTTATCATTGTTCTATAGGTTTGGATCCATAAAGTTTAAAATCATTAGATTCAAAGGCGTTTAGGTAAGTTTCCACCCGTTCTAAGAAGTGATTTGGCTTTAATATCATAGATGTATACTTAATCTGTTCTTGCTTAAATAAACCCTTCATAGCTTTTTGAAACTGCTCCCGGTTAAAGTCTTTTTTAGCTTTGTTAAAAAATATTTTTTCGTTGGGTGCCAAACGGAGAATATTAGTAGGTAAACCTTTATAATTTTCTCTGCATTTACTCCAATCATCTAAAAAATATTCTTCCTCATAATCTGTAAGAAGATTTACTTTACTTTCCTTTACTTTACTTTGTGGATTTTCTGGTCCTGAAACTTTCTTATTTGCAGTTATCACCGTAGATAACTCTCCCGTTGGTTCATTCCGTTGTCGAGTTCGTCTATTAAGAAGAGACTCGAAACGTTCTTTAAGTTTTGGGGTAAATATTTTGTCCCCGTCCGTTGCTAACAGTTTTACTTCCTGGCAATACTCCACCATCTCCTCTAAAACTTTTGGATCTATGTCGAAATCACCTGCCAATAGTTCAATATTGAGTCTATTCCATTGATATTCGAAAAAATCGCAATCGGTCAGAACCTCTAATATCATATTCCATACTGCGTAACCCTTAATACCGAACTTCCTTCTTAACGCTCTAATTTTTGGATCGTTCCTCATGTCGGCATCATGGGGAAAGTAATCTGCGTTTTTCTTTTTGGGTCTTGCCATATCATTAAAATGTGAGTTTAAAGGAGATTATTTATAAGGTATTCGTCAGCCTTTTTCCTTATATCCTCAGTTGTGGTTTTCTTACCGCTCTTAAGCCAAGCCATAATTTCTGATTTAAGAAAGAACAGCTTTCCTTTTTTGTGATAAGGGATTTTGTTCTTTTGGACCAGACCATAAATAGAAGTTTTTTTATAACCTATAAGTGTAGAAACCTCGTCAATAGTTAGATATTGATCTTCATTAAGAGTTTCTTCCTCCCGTGCATACTTAAGAAGCATTTTAGCTACCAGGTGCGCATTTTCTTCTGTTACTTCGTAAACTATTTTTTTCATTTTATTCGGGTTTTTGATTTTTATTACACCACGAAGATGAAGAAAAGGGTTACTGAAGTATTGACTTTTGCAAATGGAGTGCAAAGGGCTTGTTTTTGTTAATTACTGAATATTAGCTAACTACGGAAGATTTGAATGATATTTATAAAAAAGTAGGCAGCTATTTTTGTTAGCTGCCTATTAGAAAAGGAATGATTTAAACTATAAATACTTTATTTTTTCTTTAATTCAGTTTTCAATTTTTGATTTAAGGTGCTCTTTATTGTGGGCAATTGAAATCGATTCAGTTTTGCTATTATATTTTCAAGGTTAGTTATCCTTTGATTCTTTGGAAAATTTATCCAACCATCATTTACTTTTCGATAATTAGGCAATTTTTTTGAAAGATCAGCCGCACCATCGATAATTGAAGAAGTAAGGTGCAGGATCCGTAAGAATTCTGTAGTTTTTATATCAGAACCCAACTCGGTATACTGTTTCAGTATGTGAAGAATAAATAGTTTTTCATCTTCATTAAGAAGATCTCCCGGTGTTAGGATATTATTCTCCTTTTTATCTTTTTCATTAGGTATTATCTTCTGTTCAGAATCTTTCACTACAATTCCTTTTAGAACCTCTCCTTCCCAGGCAGCCTCCTGAGCATTTTCAGGAAACCTCTCTTTTCGCATTTGGTCAAACAGATGAGAATTAAGAGGGTTGTCATTAGGATCAAAGCCCAACCTGTAATGGTCATAGTTTTTATCTAATACATAAATTGTCTTTAAGAATTCAGTTGAATTTGAGAAATTAGCAGCTGCATGGGTGCATCCTTCATATGCTCCTAATTCTTTGGCACATTTATTCAATACCGTTACAGGATACCTTTCTGTAAATTCTGGAAAAATAAAAGTGAAAAATGAACTTAAATGATCCGATTCATATTCCTCATACCTTTGTAAAAAATTCTCAAATATTTCCGGATAAAGGTTAATTAATGAAGTTCTTAAAATGATTTCTTGATCCCTTAGTTCCTTCGCAATTTTGTTTGACAGGGTAGTGAAATTTTTATTTCTTTTCCTGGACTTTTTAACTTCAGTTATAATTTCTGTTTCAATTTCATTTATTTTTTCCTTGAAAGAGTTAAGGTAAATGCTTTTATAATTCATCAAAGATCAAATTAAGTTTTTTAGAAGCTTCTATTTTCTGTTTGTCCATTACTTTTCCATAAATCTGAGTAGTGGAAACGTTTTTATGTCCTAACATTTTAGAGAGCGTATATATATCCGTTCCTTTTGACAGTTGAAGTGTGGCATAAGTATGTCGAAAATTATGGAAGGATATTTTCTTTTTAATTTCGGCAGCATCTAACCAATCTTTTAAAGGACGGATGATTTGAGTGTATTTAATATTCTGGAAAACCTTACCTTCAGTAGTACCTTCCTTAATCAATAAGGAGTAAGCATTATCAGGTATAAAATGGTTCTGCATATTTCCAGTTTTTTGCTCCTTTAGTTTTATATAATAACCTTGGGATTTATCCTCGAATATATTCTGCCATTGCAGGTTGATAATATCGGAGAAACGCAGCCCAGTCATAACAGAAAAGAATGCCATACGTTTTAGTGAGGGTAAGGAACAGACGGCTTTAGATAGCATTTGTAATTCTTCTTCAGTTAAATATTCTCGGTATGTTTCTTCCTCCCTAATGTAAAATGCATCTTCGGCTAAATTGGAAGCTAAAAGTTTCTTTTTGTAAGCCCTTTTTAGAACATTGAGAAAATTTTTGTAATAAGTGGAAGCTGTATTATTGGTAAGTACTCTATCCTTATTTCTTAGTGTTTTAGCCGATAATAAAAATTCTCTGTATTTTTCTACATGATATGGTAATAGCTGCTTACTGTTTAAGCTTTTCCCAATGTATTTTTCCCAATAAGCTAATGATGACTTCCAGCAGTGGTAATTTCCTTTACTTCCGTTATTGTAGTACTCTGTAACAATACTCTCGAAGAAATTGTAGAAGTTGATGTCAAGATCCATATGTTCCTTTAGACCATATTCTTTATTCCGGATATCCATAAGCCTTTTGGATCGGATTTGTTCTGCAAGTTGTACTTGTGTTGAATTATGCTCTTTCTCGAGTTCGTTCTTAGGGTATTCAAAAATCTTGAGTTTCAAGAATTCTCTTCGTGTTGGTTTGCCTGTTTTGGGATGTATTATTTCTGGATAGAAGTCTAAATACAAGCTAAGTTTTCCATTCGATAACTTTTTGCTTCTGAGAGTTACGTTGGCCATAAATTCTTTTTAGTTAAATAGATTATCAATTTCTGATCTTTTTATTCGGGTAGTGCGTTCTGAAAAACTCACAGCTTTTAAATCTCCATCTTTGATCAATCTATAAATCGTTGCTTTGGAAATACCTAATAGTTTGGACACATCTCCAACCGTTAAAAATTGCTTCTCATGAAGTGTGTTAAGATACGTTCCTGATGGGGTAGGAAGTGTTTTGTTTTGATCTGGGTGCTCCTCCAATGTCCCGGTTAATTTTTCATATTTCTTCCTAATCTTGTAATCCCTGCTATTGCACTTATGAGAACAATATTTTGTAATTAGTGTTTTAGCGACAAATGTCTTTTTACAATATTGGCAGATTTTTTCAATTTGAATATTTGTACTCATTTTTTATAATAATTAATTCAATTTCTCTTCTGGATTAAAATAAATTAACAATATTAAGTTTTGTTTTGAATCATAAGCCTCATGATTTCCCCATTTTCGCTTTTCATAAAACCTACCATAAATTGAGGTACAGTAAAGGTACATTTTTCAACCAAATTGAACTGAATTTATATTAAAATTAATTAGAAGGAATTTAAAAAGCCCTTTAAAATTAAGGGCTCGTGAAGAATTTAAAATTATTTTTGGTCAGATCATTTACCAATACAAAAATTCGCAAAGATATTCCCCAGCAGCTCGTCGTTGGTGACTTCCCCGGTGATCTCTCCGAAATGGTACAGTGCCTGGCGGATATCGATTGCAAGAAGATCTCCTGAGAGATTGGCGTTCAATCCTTCCTGCACCCGGTTGATCTCTTCCAAAGCGCTTAGTAGCGCGTTATAATGACGAGAGTTGGTGACGATGGTGTTGTTGTTTCGCAGTTCGCCGGTATTGACAAATTCCAGCAGTTTCATCTGGAGTTCTTCTACGCCTTGACCTGTTTTGGCCGATAACAAATGAATATAGGTGTCATCAAAAACATTTAAATCGTTCCGTATTTCTGAGATTTGAGTTTCTGTAAGTAAATCAATTTTATTTACAACAATAATTAAAGGCTTTTTGGGAAATTGATCCCTTATTTTTTCAATCTCCTGAACAGCAGTTTGAGTAATTCCCCCTTCGGGGGTTAGGGGGCTTAAATAGACGACGACCTGCGCCTGACTAATCTTTTCAAAAGTCTTCTTTATTCCCAGCCCCTCAATTACATCCTCGGTGTCCCTGATACCTGCGGTATCAATAAATCTGAAACCGACTCCGCCAATCGTGATCTCGTCTTCAATGGTGTCACGTGTGGTTCCGGCTATTTCTGAAACTATGGCGCGCTCCTCGTTGAGTAAAGCATTGAGGAGGGTTGATTTTCCTACATTGGGCTCGCCCACGATGGCTACGGGGATTCCGTTTTTAAGCACGTTTCCTATGGCAAAGGAATCTATAAGTTTTTTCAGCACATTCTGAATCCTGGAAACCAATTCGCGAAACTGATCCCTGTTTGCAAACTCCACATCTTCCTCGGCAAAATCGAGTTCGAGTTCGATAAGGGAAGCAAAGTTGAGCAGTTCCTGCCGCAACCGCTGGATCTCGTTTGAGAAGCCGCCGCGCATTTGCTGCATCGCGAGTTGGTGCGACGCCTGATTTTCAGAAGAAATTAAGTCGGCCACCGCCTCGGCCTGGCTCAGGTCCATTTTTCCGTTGAGAAAGGCCCAAAGAGTGAATTCGCCGGCCTCTGCACTCCTGCAGCCTTTTCTTATCAATAACTGAATGATCTCCTGCTGTATGTAGGGGCTTCCATGGCAGGAAATCTCGATAGTATTTTCACCGGTATATGACCTGGGCCCATGAAATATAGAAACAAGTACTTCGTCGATGATGCGTTCTCCATCAACTAAATTTCCCAGGTGTAAAGTATGAGAGGGGAGAGAGGAAATATCTTTCCCGCTTTTCGCCTGAAATAAAGGTGCAACTATCTTAACAGCATCAGGCCCCGAAACCCTTATAATGGCAATAGCTCCCGCTCCCGAAGGGGTTGCAAGGGCCACAATATTGTCGTTAATTCTCATGGCGCAAAGGTAGTAAAAATGGTATTGGTGAGTAGTGATTAGTGAATAGTATGAGAAACAAGAGTCAAGAATCAAGAGACAAGACTTTTGGTTTAGAGTAGAGAACAGAGAACAGAGAATAGAGAGGGGAGATCACTAAAATCAGCAAACTTATTTACTACCAAATATCTAATTAGTATTTACTATTCACTATTCACTGAAAAATGTTTTCCCGCTGATCGCGCAGATTTTCTCGCAGATAGCGCAGAAGATTTTCCTCAGAATTCGCTGAATTTTTCAGAATAAAAATACCCAATAGTAATTTTATTTTTTGACTACCAACCACCGACTACAGACCACCGACCACCGACTACAGATTACAGACTTATAACCCCCACAAAATTTCCCAGTCAATTTCTTGGTTCTAACAATATTTTCCATATCTTTGCATTACATAGTACTACTCATAACAAGAGTTGAATTTTATTTAACATCAATCAAATAAATTATGAACCATCAAAACTACACCATCATGAGAGAAGACAAACAATTATTAATGATCACTCACCTATCCCAGTTGCTTAATCTTATTACCGGATTTGGCGGATTTATAGTTCCACTTATTATCTGGCTTACGCAGAAGGACCGGGTGCTGGGAATGGACGAACACGGTAAGATGATCATGAACTTCCAGATAAGCCTTTTCATTTATCTGATAATTAGTATACCTCTTATCATACTTTTTGGATTAGGTATATTTATAATGATAGCTATAGGAATACTTTCTCTTGTGTTCCCTATCATCAATGCCATAAAGGTAAGTAATGGGGAGCGACCCGATTATCCGTTGAGTATTCAGTTTTTGAAGTAGGGCCCCCGAAAATAGTATTTAGTAGTTAGTATTGAGTATTTAGATTTCATTTGTATACTGATACTGTATATTGTATATTGTAGTATGTAATAAAAAAACTCCATCGGTAAACCAATGGAGTTTTTTTTATTCTAATTCTTCGGGAAATTTCAGGTATGTTATTTTCAAATCTTGACTTTTGACTCAATACTCTTGATTCTAAAGGAGTATGAAGTTCCCCCTTTGGGGGTTAGGGGGCCTTTCTCCCCCCTCGGGGGTTGGGGGGCCTTTAGTTATTCAGCATCACCGGCATCACCAGCATGGTGATCTTTTCTCCTTCATCGAGTCCGTCAACGGGGGTGAGGATCCCGGCGCGGTTGGGGAGGCTCATTTCCAGTTGAACTTCGTTTGCGTTGAGGTTGCTCAGCATTTCGGTAAGGAAACGCGAATTGAAACCAATCTGCATATCGTCTCCCTGGTAGGAACAGGTTAACCGTTCCTCGGCTTTGTTGCTGTAGTCGATATCTTCAGCAGAAATATTTAATTCGGCACCCGCGATCTTTAATCTTACCTGGTGCGTGGTCTTGTTGGAGAAAATGGAAACCCTTCTTACCGAACTTAAGAACTGGCTTCGGTCAATGATAAGTTTATTCGGATTTTCCTTCGGGATAACCGCTTCGTAATTTGGATATTTTCCGTCTATGAGCCTACAGATAAGGGTAGTGTCCTCAAAGGTGAATTTAGCATTGGACTCGTTGTACTCGATAAGCACATCGGCTTCGCTTCCGGCAAGGATCCCTTTTAAAAGGTTCAGAGGTTTTTTCGGCATAATGAATTCGGCAGTTTGCGAAGCCGAAACATCTTCCCGGTAATATTTTACAAGTTTATGGGCATCTGTGGCTACAAATGTGATCCCTTCGGTAGAAAACTGGAAGAAAACCCCGCTCATCACAGGCCTTAGATCATCATTACCAGAGGCAAAGATCGTCTTGTTTATAGCGGTAGAAAGTACATCTCCCTGGATGATAGTGCTGCTTGGCTCCTTAAGTTCCACCGCATTTGGAAATTCATCACCATTGGCATAGGCCAGGGCATATTTTCCATGGTTTGAACTCAGTTCTATTGTATTGTTTGATTCTATTACGAAGGTAAGCGGCTGCTCGGGAAAGGTTTTCAGGGTCTCAAGCAAAAGTTTTGCCGGTACCGCTATAGATCCTTCAGAGTCTGATTCGACTTTCAACGTGGCCGACATGGTGGTCTCAAGATCTGAAGCCGAAACCGTTAATTCACCCTGGTTCAATTCAAAAAGAAAATTATCTAAAATGGGCAGGGTGTTGTTGTTATTGATCACTCCCCCTAAAATCTGAAGCTGTTTAAGTAAATATGTACTGGATACAATAAATTTCATGGACCTGTCGGTTAGTTTAATACATACAAATATATCCTAATCATCTAAAAATGTAAGAACATCGCGGCTTATTTTATCAACAACTAATAAATGTCTTACTCTATCAAGTAATTGATTATTAATTATTTAAGAAATATTGTTTACAGCTTTTTGTTAATATGTTCTTTCTGCAGAAGGTTTCTAAAAGCTCCTCACTTTTTTACGTAGCGTTTTCTCCGGAAGTAATTATAACCGAAGGCACCTGTAAGCAATAATAACAACGGAACTGCTAGGTTGAGCACCTGCCAGAGTTCCCGTTCTTCTGAAGCTTTTTCGATATCAAGAAACGGAATATTGATCACTTTAGACCGGATGTCTATCAACCCCGAATCATCCAGAAGGTAATTGACCGAGTTGAGAAGAAATTCCTTATTACCATAGGTATTGCCGGTATAGCGATCAAACCCAAGCTCGAGGGGCGCTCCCTGCTGCAGCTGATTTTTGATAACATCCCCATCTGAAACAACGATCATTTGTGTCTCCACACCCCTATCTAACGCTTGCGCCAGCTGAAATGGTTTTATCCTGTTCCTGTAAGCCGAAGGGAATTCCCCTTCAAGCAAAACGGCCAGGTTTTGCTCGCCCCCGGTATAGGTTGAAAAATCCGGTGGACTGTTGAGTATTGATAAATTAATCTCCCGCGGGGTGCCTTCCAGTTTGGATTGGGGTGAACTGGTAAGCAATACGGTCTTTTCTACAGGATTCCGGAGCGTGTCTATTGGGTTTGCCCAATCAAATCTTACGGCTTCCAGATTGTTTATAATGGGATGTGTACCGGGAGAAACGCTTAGCGGACTGTAAAACCAGGGGTAAGGGGAAAAACGGGTTTCATTGCCGCTGCCACTGGCCAGGATGATAGGGGCCGAATAAATATCATTCACCAGGACCGGATTAATCCTGAATCCCCATGCAAAAAACATATCTCCCAGGTTAAGGTCCCGGGGCAAGGCGAGGGCACTGCCGGTCTCGTTGAAAAGGCTGTCTGTCTCCATGCTGGTATACTCAACAAGCCACAGGGCTTTGCCCCCGTTCATGAGGTATTGATCCAGAATGAACTTTTCATTTTCGGTAAAGGCTTCGGTAGGTTTAGCCTCGATGATAAGATCGAATTCTTTCAGGTCATTAAGGGTCTTTACAGGATCTGCTTCCGCAGTATTTAAACTGAAAGGTGCGATAAAATAATGCTGCCTTAAGGTGTGAATGAAATCGGCAATGTAGGGATCCGGCAGTTCTCCATTGCCGCGCATCACCGCTATTTTCTTTTCACGCGGTTTTACGAGCTGACTTATCGCATTGGCAAAGGAATATTCCAGTTGCTGTACAGAGCTGTTCACCCGTTCTTCATCTGTATTGCCCAATTTGTTCTTAAGCAGGGGAATGGTGACCGTTTGCTCACGGAAGTTGGCTATTGCCCAGGGAAAAATAATGCTTTCTGTGGCCCGGCCGCTTTCCATAACACTTAGTCGGGCTGGGGTCATGCCCATGGCATAGAATTCCTCGGCTATGGCATTGGCATCACCACCTTCAGCAAGAGGATCAATGAAATTGAAAATAATATTGGAATTATATGCGGTAACTTCTTCGAGAAATTGCCGGGTTTCATTCTGAAGTCTTCTGAATTCGGGAGGAAAACTTCCTTTGAGGAACACATCTATGAACAGGGGCGATCTAACTTCAGCAATGATCTCCTTGGCAGCAGGAGATAAAGTGTATCTCTTGTCCTGGGTAAGATCAAACCGCATATGGAACTGGGCCGCCAGGATATTTATCAACACCAGTGCAATGATGATAATCCCGAGATATTTATATGTTCTGTGCTGCTTCAAATCTTAGGAATGGCTGCTTTTTGTTTGGGTTTGTGGCTGAATTTTGAAATATGTAAGCGTAAGGAAAAGTGTAATAAGACTGAGAAAATAAATGATATCCCGGGTGTCAATGACTCCGCGGCTCATACTTTTATAATGAAAATTGATGCCCAGGTATTCTATCCCATAGGCCGATTCCCCAAAAAGGTCGTAACCGGCCAACCCTTCAAAGCCGTAAAACAAAAGGAAGCACAGGAAAACCGCGATAATAAATGCGGTGATCTGGTTGTGGGTGAGGGCAGAGGCAAAGATCCCGATTGAGGTATAAGTAAACGCCAATAAGAACAAACCGAAATATGAACCCAGGGTGGCGCCAACATCGAAATTACCTACCGGATCTCCCAATTGAGAAATCGTAAAAACGTAAATAAATGTGGGGATTATAGCGATTACCGTGAGAAAAAATGCTCCCAGGTATTTACCCCACACCAGGTCCCAGAGTCCGATAGGCCTTGTGAGCAACAGTTCCATGGTACCCTGTTTATATTCTTCAGAAAAACTTTTCATCGTAATGGCGGGGATAAGGAAAATGAAGATCCAGGGCGCCAGTTCAAAGAAAGGGGCAAGATCTGCAAACCCGTTATCCAGGATATTATACGGACCTTCAAAAACGAAAAGGAAAAGTCCGCTCACCACCAGAAATATCCCCACCACGAGATACCCTATGGCAGAGGAGAAAAATGACTGTATTTCTTTTTTAAGTATCGAAAACAAGTTTTCTTAAGTTAAAAGTTAAGGCCCCCCAACCCCAAAGGGGGAGTTATTAATATTCTAAATTATTCAAAGTTCAAAATTCAAGATTTAAAATTCCAAGCACCACAAAATATTCAAAGTTTAAGGTTCAAAGTTCAAGCACCAAGCACCAAGCACCAAATTCTAAATTCCAAGTGCCAAAATTCAAATTCCAAGCTAATGGCTCAACATTCGATTTTAAATCTACCAAACCTGAACCCTTCCGTCTTAATCAGCTAAAAAATTTAGTTCTAATTAGACATTTCAGTTAGCAGATTAATCCACCTTCCCTTGAAAAGGGAAGGAGCTTTTGATTCTTGTTAATTTACAATTCTCACATAACAAACGTTGCAAGGGCTTTCCATGGACCTGCGAGAACCTACAATTAACAACCTATAACCAACAACCACAAACTACAAACCCCCAACCAAAAACTACTCACTACTCACTACTCACTACTCACTACTCACTATCCCAAACCGTCAATCAACAACCGGCACCCAGAAACGATGAACAATAAACAATAAACAACAAACCATAAACAACAAACCATAAACCATAAACAACAAACCATAAACCATAAACCATAAACCATAAACCATAAACCATAAACCATAAACAACGAACCATAAACAACTTCAGTCTAACATTCATTTCTCGCTTTCCTGCGTATTTATTTTTGCTCCCCCTTCGGGGGCTGGGGGGCTTACCCAAACCTTATCCACACTCCACGCCTCGGGTTTTTGATTGAACCAGACTTTGGTTTCTGCCCATACCTTTTCAAAAAGGGCAGAATTTCTGTAATTCTCCAGCGCATTTTCGTTTTCCCAGTAACTATACGTAAAAAATTGGTTTGTATTGTTTTTATCGCGATAAAGTTCCAGAAACTGGCAGCCTTCAAAATTCCTGATCTTTTCTTTGTTCTTTTCGAAATTTGCTAAAAAAGCTTCTATATGTTCAGGTGCAAAACCCATTTTTACAATTCGTACAAACATTTAATCAAATTTTACGGTAATGGTATCCCTTAATTCGAGGCCGAAGAGGGAAGAGGCACTCCCCACCGTGCTGGGATTGCTTTTGTAAATAGCAAGTTCTATATACCCTGCCGAATTAAAGATGGCAAGTTTTTTTCCATCTTCCTCCCGTTTATCCTTTTCTATCTTAAAATTGATCGCGTCACTATAGGTTTCGAAGATCTCTGTGAACTTAACATTACGTGCATTTAGGGTATAATTGCGACCTTTCCCTGTATTATCAAACAGCTTACGGTTTATATTGGTAACCACGTTCCCGTAGTTATCTATATAGATCACATGGCCAATAATCTGATTTTTTTCAGCATTCAAATAGGGTTCTACTTCTTTGAGATATTTGAGATTTTCAATTGTCTTTCCAATAACCTCAAGAGTTCCCCCTCTTGCCAGATGGCAGGCAACCCTCACAAATACGTCCATCACAGGGAAGTTGGTTTCCACAGTGTTGTGAATGTTGATCTCCACGATCTTTTCGGGTTTGATCTCTGAAGCTATAAGGGATAAAATCCCATTATTGGCACATATAAAATAATGACCATCCAGTAGTACGGCCAGGTGTTTATTTTCCGGGGTGAGTTCACTGTCAATGCCTATAATGTGTATGCTTCCCTTGGGAAAACATTTATAGGCGTTTTTTATTATATAAGAGGCTTCTGTAATATGAAATGGAGAAACAGAATGCGAGATATCAACAATTCTCACATTTTCCATCTCTGTGTAAATTGTCCCTTTAACAGCACCGGCGAAATGATCTTTTTCTCCAAAATCTGTGGTTAAAGTAATAATTGCCATAGAGGATTGTTAATAATTTTTTGGGGCCTGTAAACTGTAAATTTGTGTAAGTTTGTATTAAAGGCGAAGATAATTTTATTTCTTCCAGGTTGGGTCAAAATTAAAAGAAAATTCTTTAATTTCCTGACACGAAAAGGTAGATTTTACGATACATTAAATCAATAAAAGACTTAACTTATAGAAATTAATTTATAAAACCTACAGCACTTGAACGAACTCATCATTGAACTTTCCGAAATTAGCCCAAGGGAATTTTTTGGGCACCAAAATGAACACATTGAACTCCTCAAAAAATATTTTCCGAAATTAAAGATCGTTGCCCGTGGCAGCCGTATCATGGTTTATGGAGATGAGGATATGCTGGAAGAGTTTGACCTGAGATTCACCATGTTGATGGATCATTTCGGCAAATATAATAAGCTTGATGAAAATGCGATAGAGAGGGTTTTATCCAGTACCAGTACCGAAGAATATTCAACCTCTGAACAGAGTGGACAAGTCCTGGTTCATGGAGTTGGCGGAAAGCTGATCAAGGCCCAGACTGCCAATCAGCGTAAACTGGTAGATCTGTCTAGGAAGAACGATATGGTATTTGCCATAGGACCTGCCGGAACCGGAAAAACCTACACAGGGGTAGCCCTTGCGGTTAAAGCCCTGAAAGAAAAGCAGGTAAAGAGAATCATATTGACCCGCCCTGCAGTTGAAGCAGGGGAGAACCTTGGATTCCTGCCCGGAGATCTTAAGGAGAAACTCGATCCTTATATGCAACCATTATATGATGCATTAAGGGATATGATCCCTCATGAAAAACTGGAAGTACTTATTGAAAAGCAGGTGATCCAGATCGCGCCACTTGCTTTTATGCGCGGCCGCACCCTGGACAATGCTTATGTAATCCTTGATGAAGGCCAGAATACCACGCATGCTCAGATGAAAATGTTCCTTACCAGGATGGGTAAGAATGCTAAATTCCTGATTACAGGCGATCCCGGTCAAATAGATCTTCCCAAAAGGGTGATTTCAGGATTAAAAGAAGCTTTGCTTATTTTAAAGGATGTTCAGGGAATAGGTGTGGTATATCTTGATGATAAAGACGTAATTCGTCACAGGCTTGTGAAGAGTATCATAGCAGCTTATAAAGAAACTGAACTTACAGATTAATTCCTTCAGAATAAACCAGATAGAATAATCATAAAAATTTCAGAGCAATCTGAAATTTTTCATTTCCAAAATTTAGAAAATGAATAACACCATTACAGATTCCTCTTTTAATTTTCCTGGCCAGGTGAGCGTTTATAAAGGAAAAGTGCGCGAAGTATATGAACTGGAGAATGATCTTCTAATAATGATCGCTACAGACCGGTTATCGGCTTTTGATGTGGTCATGCCAAAGGGCATTCCATATAAAGGACAGATCCTGAACCAGATCGCCACCAAAATGATGGAGGAAACCCGGGATATAGTACCAAACTGGCTTGAGGCCACCCCCGATCCAAATGTTGCGGTAGGGGTGAAGTGCGAACCCTTCAAAGTTGAAATGGTGATTAGAGGTTACCTGGCAGGGCATGCCGCCCGGGAATATAAGTCCGGAAAAAGGGTGTTGTGCGGAGTAACATTGCCCGATGGGTTAAGGGAAAATGACGAACTTCCGGAACCTATAATCACACCCGCCACCAAAGCCGAAATGGGAGATCATGACGAAGATATCTCCCGTGAAGAAATTCTGAAGAGGGGGATTGTAAGCGAAGCCGATTATAAAGTGCTGGAGCAATATACTTACAGTCTTTTTGAACGAGGGTCAGAGATCGCTGCTGGTCGAGGATTAATCCTGGTAGATACCAAATATGAATTCGGAAAGGACCCGGATGGGGAGATAGTGCTCATCGACGAGATCCACACGCCGGACTCCTCGAGGTATTTCTATATGAATGGATATGAAGAGCGCCAGGATGCAGGCGAACCTCAAAAACAGCTTTCAAAGGAATTTGTGAGGCAATGGCTTATCGAAAACGGTTTCCAGGGCCTCCCCGGCCAGAGGGTTCCCGTGATGAGCGATGAATATATACAAACGGTTTCAGAAAGATATATTGAACTTTACGAGAAAATCACAGGAACAAATTTTGTAAAAGCAGATGTTTCAGATATTGAAGCGAGGATTGAAAGGAATGTGCTTGAGTACTTAAATAAGTTAAAAAGTTAAAAAGTAAAAAGGAGTTAAGAGTTAGGGGTTATGAAGCCCTGAATATGATTGAAACTATTCCCCTCCTTCGGAGGGGTGCCTGAAAAGCGGGGTGGGGATTACCAGGGGTTATGAGTTAGGGGTTAAGAGTTAAGAGTTTGGAGTTATGAAGCCTTGAATATGAGTGAAACTATTCCCCTCCTTCGGAGGGGTGCCTGAAAGGCGGGGTGGGAATTTTCCAATTTCTAATTACTATTCACTATTCACTAAAAAGGTTGCCCGCAGAAACCGCAGATTTAAATCCGCAGATTGCGCAGAAGTTTAGGAAAAGGACAATTTACAGTATACATCATACAGTATACAAATCAACAGTCCACCGTCCACCGCCCCCCACTAAAAAAAATCTCTTCTCTCTATTCTCTATTCTATATTCTTTCAAGTAACTTGGAACTTGGAACTTGGAACTTGGAACTTGGTGCTTGGAATTTGGAATTTGGTACTTGGTGCTTGGTGCTTGGAATTTGATTTACTAATTTTAGAAAATGAAAAACTTACAGCTCAAATCGTTTGCAGAATATAAGAAAGCCTACAAGGAAAGTGTAGAGGATCCCGAGGCTTTTTGGGATAAGATCGCAGGGGAATTCCAATGGCATAAAAAATGGCATAAAACCCTGGAATGGGATTTTACCAAACCCGAAGTAAAATGGTTCCAGGGTGGAAAACTCAATATCACCGAAAACTGCCTGGACAGGAACCTTGAAACCCTGGGAAATAAAACTGCCATTATATGGGAACCCAACGATCCAAATGAGGAATCCCGGTATATCACCTACCGCCAGCTGTTTGTAAAAGTCTCCAAATTTGCCAATGTTTTAAAGAATAACGGAATTAAAAAGGGAGACAGGGTTTGTCTTTATATGCCCATGATCCCTGAGCTTGCCATAGCTATGCTGGCCTGTGCGAGAATAGGGGCCGTGCATTCTATAGTATTTGCCGGATTTTCAAGCACGGCCATCGCCAACAGGATCAATGATTCTGAATGTAAAATGCTTATTACTGCAAATCAGGTATACCGCGGCGCAAAGCCGGTAAATTTAAAAGAGATCTGTGATGAAGCCTTGCAGAACACTCCCTCAATAGAAACTGTGATCGTATATCGCAGAACTGTTGAACCAACCCCAATGAAGGGGGGCAGAGATAAGTTCTGGTTTGATGAACTTCAGAAAGCAGAGGATGATTGTCCCGCTGAAATAGTGGACGCAGAAGATCTGCTTTTCATATTATACACTTCCGGTTCAACCGGAAAACCCAAAGGAATGGTGCACACCACAGGTGGATATCTGATAGGAACGGCATACACTTTCTTAAATGTCTTTCAGTACAATGCAGATTCCAAAGAAGATGTGTATTGGTGTACCGCAGATATCGGCTGGATCACGGGTCATTCTTATATAATTTATGGGCCGCTCGCTGCCGGAGCAACAACGGTAATGTTTGAAGGTGTCCCAAACTATCCACACCATGGAAGATTATGGGAAATAGTGGAAAAGTTAAAAGTGACTCACTTTTATACAGCCCCAACCGCTATAAGGTCAATGGCAAAACATCCCTTGAAATTTGTTGAAAAATACGATCTTTCTTCCTTAAAGGTCTTGGGAACTGTAGGTGAACCTATTAATGAAGAAGCCTGGCATTGGTATAATGACAATATAGGTAAGGGAAATTGCCCCATTGTAGATACCTGGTGGCAAACCGAAACCGGGGCGATCATGATCTCTCCCATAGCGGGCATAACTCCCACAAGACCAACTTTTGCAACATTGCCTTTGCCTGGCGTTCAGCCCGCTTTAATGGATGAAAATAACCGGGAGATTACAAATATTCATGAAAAAGCAGAAGGAAGACTCGCCATTAAATTCCCGTGGCCCTCAATGGCCAGAACAATTTATGGGGATCACCAGCGATACAAAGAGGTATATTTTTCTGCTTATGAGAATATGTATTTCACAGGAGATGGAGCCTACAGGGATGCTACAGGGAATTACAGGATCACCGGAAGGGTAGATGATGTGGTAATCGTTTCAGGTCATAATCTGGGAACAGCGCCCATTGAGAATGCGATCAACGAGCATCCGAAAGTGGCTGAAAGCGCAGTGGTTGGATTTCCGCATGATATAAAAGGAAATGCATTGTATGCTTATGTAATCCTATATGATGAGGTAAAACCTTCCGCAGAACTTAAAGAAGAAATAAGAAGCGAAGTTTCCAAGATAATAGGACCCATTGCAAAACCCGACAAGATCCAGTTTGTAACCAGCTTGCCAAAAACGAGAAGCGGAAAGATCATGAGGCGATTGTTAAGGAAAATTGCTTCCCGGGATACCGAAAATCTGGGAGATACATCTACTTTACTTAATCCCGAGATCATCGAAGGTATAATCAAAAATGCTCATAAAGATTAAAATATTAACCCATTTGCTTATTAAATACCTTTTTTCTTGTCCTTTTTACTTTTACCATTGTAGTTATTTTAAACCATAATTCTATATACTTGTTTTAAATTCAGGGTTTTGCAATTTTTTATTTACAAAATTTTCAAAGTGAGAATGCGCATAAATTGTAAAGTGTTCTGAAAGATTAGTAAGGTTTGCATATTATCATTATTTCCTTTGTTAATTAATGTTAAGATTTGATTATTTGTTTATATTGGCAGGATCAAATTAACAATATAACTTTTTATGAAAGCTCTACTTCCATTTTTTTTAATTATGTTCATTTTTACGGCTCAGGCACAAACCAATGTGTCCGGTATAGTGATGGATAATAATAATTCTCCCCTTTTTGGTGCTAATGTTCTGGTAGTGGGTTCTGCCCAGGGTACAGTTACAGATTTTGAGGGAAAATTCAGTATCATTGTAGCCCAGGCGCCACCTTTTACTCTGGAGATAAGTAATATAGGTTACGAACCTCAACAGGTAAGAATTACTTCCAATAATCAGGAGGTTACAGTAAGGCTTGTTGAAGGGACATCTCTTGATGAGATCGTTGTTTCTGCCTCCAGAACTCCTGAAAGGATTTTTGAATCACCCGTGACCATTGAAAGATATGGACTCACACAAATAAGGAATACCACAGCTGCCTCTTTCTATGGAGGTCTGGAGAACCTAAAAGGTGTGGACGTAAACACAAACAGTCTGACATTTCAGTCTGTAAACACCAGAGGTTTTGCAACTTTTGCTAATACCAGATTTGTACAATTGGTAGATGGAATGGACAATTCTTCCCCGGCTCTTAACTTTGTTCTTGGAAACCTTCTTGGGATGTCTGAACTGGATGTACATAGTATAGAATTATTACCGGGGGCCTCTTCAGCTCTTTATGGGGCAAACGCATTCAACGGGATCCTTTTTATGACAAGCAAGAACCCCTTTGATTTTCCCGGAATAAGCGCTTACGTAAAACAAGGAATTACTTCCCAGGATGTGGCAGGAACAAATCCTTTTACAGACCTGGGCGTTAGACTTGCTCATAAATTTTCAGATAAATTTGCAGCAAAAATTAATTTTGCATATTTAACAGGAACTGACTGGCATGCTGCTAATACAGAAGACGTGCTTAACCCCGGAAGAGACCGATCTCATCCAAATTATGACGGATTGAATATATATGGCGATGAAGTCTTCACTAACATCCGGGTTGTCGGTGACGCACTTGTAAATGCCGGGATAATACCTCAAGGAACTCAAAACCTCTTACCCAATGTGAATGTAAGTCGGACGGGTTATGCAGAGGAAAATCTTACCGATTATGATGCTGAAAGTATTAAGTTGGATGCTGCCCTACATTACCGTCCCTTTGCCGATGATTTTGAAATTAGCTATCTTGGAAAAGCGGGGTGGGGAAGTACTATATTTCAGGCCCAGAACAGAAATGCCATTGACAATTTCTTTTTACAGCAGCATAAGATCGAGGTTAAAAATGACAATTTCTTTGTTAGAGGTTATGTCACAGACGAAGATGCTGGAGATTCTTACGATACCCGTTTTACGGCAATTAACATAAACAGAAAATGGAAGACAGATCAATTGTGGTTTGGACAATATGCAGGAGCGTTTATTCAGGGTACATTGGGGGGATTAAGCCCGGATCAGGCCCATGCTTTGGCCAGGCAAACGGCTGATACCGGAAGGTTTGAGCCCGGAACTGCAGAGTTTGAAAATGCCTTTAATCAGGTGATCGCAGATCCAGATCTTGCAACAGGATCCCAGTTCAAGGATGAATCACAACTTTATCATGCAGATGCAAACTACAACCTGACACATATTACCAGCGATTTCGCTGATATTCAAGTGGGAGGTTCCTACCGCCAATACAGGTTAAATTCCTCCGGAACTATCTTTACAGATTTTGACGGTCCAATAAGCTATTCAGAATATGGTATCTACACCCAGATTCAAAAACAATTTTTGGATGATAGATTTAAATTGACAGGATCTTTAAGATACGATAATGCAGAGTTGTTTGATGGAAACTTTTCTCCCCGGTTTTCTGCGGCTTACACTGCCGGAGCAAATAGAAATCACAATATAAGAGCATCTGTTCAAACAGGTTTCAGGTATCCAACCACCCAGGATCTCTTTATTGGCCTGGACGTGGGCCGTGCTATTCTTGTAGGATCTGCAGAAAGAAATCTTGACAGATATGTAAGGACTTTCCCCTTGAGTGAGACAGGAGCCACGGTTACCGGAAGTCCTACCGCAACTATAACAGGACGTGCAGCTTATGAAAATGCTTTCACCCTTAACTCGGTACAAGCTGGGGCACCAATTGTTGCAGATGTTGATATCGTAAAACCTGAGCAGGTAACCGCTTATGAAGTGGGATATCGTGGCCGTGCCGGAAGAGTTATTGTAGATCTTAACGCATATTATAATGTTTACCAGGACTTCATTTCCAATGAAACAGTAATTGTTCCCTTATATGGTACAGTGGGAGACAACAGTTTATCACTTCTGGCATTGCAACAGGGAGATTTTAAGGCTTTCCAGACATACACCAATTCTGACGCAGATGTGAAGGCTTTTGGTGCTACAATTGGATTGAGTTCCAAGGTCTTTGGAAATTATGATCTTGAAGGAAATTATACTTATGCAGAAGAGGATTTTGACCAGGCATCAGCCCCTGATTTCAGAACTGCTTTTAACACACCAAAACACAAGGTGAAAGTATCATTTGGTAATACAGACCTGTTTAATAATTTTGGATTCAATATTAATTACAGATGGAGTGACTCTTATTTCTGGCAGGCAACATTTGCCGATGGACAAGTGCCCTCTTTCTCTGTGGTTGATGCACAGGTTAATTATAAAATTCCAAACTGGAAGTCCATGATCAAAGCCGGGGCCACAAACATTGGAGGCGATGATTATTTTACTGCTTTTGGTACAGGTCTTATAGGACAGCAGTACTATGTGTCATTGATCTTTAACAACCTGTAGAGGTTCTGGCCGGGAAAGTTTTTTAAATAATTGAGAAAAAAAATAAACTTATACTTATGAAATGAGCATAACGGAATCATGATACATACACAGATGAAGATATGCGAATTACTGTCGATAGCTATCGGGAGACCCATTAAATAACAATAAATATATACATATGAAATTAAATAATAATAAATGGCTCATTCTGCTCCTTGCCGGGGTAATGATGTTAGGATGTGATTCTGATGATGACAACAGGATTATTGAGGAAGAGGTAGTTTATACCTCGGGGTCAGCAGATTTTTCCAATTATGTAGCCATTGGAAACAGTCTTACAGCCGGGTTTACAGATGGAGCTCTATTTATAGCCGGACAGCAAAACTCCCTGGCAAATATATTAGCACAGCAGTTTGCTCTGGCAGATGGAGGAGAATTCACACAACCATTGGTAAGTGATAACATTGGAGGTCTCTTACTTGGCGGTAACAGAATCCAGGAGCCACGTCTTTTCTTCAATGGTTCCGGTCCTCAAAGGTTGAATGCAACACCTACCACTGAAATCACAAATAAATTGACCGGATCTTTCAATAATATGGGGGTTCCCGGGGCTAAAAGCTTTCATTTGCTTGCACCGGGTTTTGGGAACGTAGCTGGGGTTGCCACAGGGCAGGCTAATCCTTATTTTGCAAGATTTGCAAGTAGTGCAAGTGCAACAGTACTGGAAGATGCTATCGCTCAACTACCAACATTCTTCTCCTTATGGATTGGAAATAATGATGTGCTGTCCTATGCCACAAGTGGGGGTGATGGCAAAGATCAAAAAGGAAATTTGGACCCTTCCACATATGGTGGAAACGATATTACAGATCCCAATGTATTTGCTCAGGTGTATACTGGTATAGTAACCAATTTGGTAGCAACCGGAGCAGACGGAGTGGTAGCAAATATTCCTGATGTAACAACTATTCCGTATTTTACTACTGTGCCTCATGCACCTTTAAATCCTGCAAATCCTTCCTTCGGTGATTTAATACCTACCTTAAATGCAACATTTGGAGGGTTAAACCAGGTATTTGCAGCCCTTGGAGTGCCGGAAAGATCTATAGTATTTTCCACCACTGCTGCAAGCCCGGTCGTTATTAAGGATGAATTACTTACAGATCTTTCTGCCCAAATCACTGCGGCACTTGGTGCTGGCGGAGTTGATCCCGGAACAGCTTTCATTTTTGGGCAGTTATATGGGCAGGCAAGACAAGCTACTTCAGAGGATCTTCTTGTATTACCAAGTGGATCCATTATTGGTCAACCAAATGCAGACGCTTTTGAAATGCTTACAGCACTTGGAGTTCCAGCCGCAACCGCAGGACAACTATCTGTAAATGGAATAACATTTCCATTAGAGGACAAATGGGTATTGACTCCCCAGGAGCAGTCTGAAGTTAGGGCAGCGACTACAGCATTCAACCAGACGATCAAAGCCGTTGCCGATGCTAATGGACTGGCTTTTGTAGACGCAAATGCAATTCTTACCCAGGTGGCAACCACGGGGGTTGCATTTAATGAATTTTCATTAAATGCAAGATTGGTATTTGGCGGGGCCTTCTCCCTGGATGGGGTACACCCAACCGCCAGAGGATATGCATTTCTTGCGAATAGATTTATCGAAGCAATCAATGCTAAATATGGTTCAAACCTCCCGCCGGTTAGGGCAGCAGATTTTAATACACTTTATCCTGTATCTTTATAAAAGAAAACCCCGTTTACTTCAACTCCATTCTGCTACTAACAATATGGATATGAATAAGCGGGTTTTATTTTTACATAGATGAGTATAACTATATTTCCTTAATTTATGCATTAAAGATCAACAATATGAAAAATTATTTTACTCTATTCTTATTCTTTACAATGTTTTATTCCAAAGCTCAGGATGTACCGCGCAATTATATTGCTTTACGAGATGAGCTGAAAAGTTATACCGGTATCACTGAAAGTGATCAATTAGCTGGATCTCCTTATATCAATGAAAAATTTTTACCCGGGCAGATAATTGTAGACGAAAAACAATTTCAGAATGTATATTTAAGATTTAATGCCTTAAATGAGGTGATGGAAATTAAAGTTAGACCTGGTGATGAAGAAGTTTTTTTTCTTCCACGCACTGAAAAATATACCTATATTCAGGATAACAAGACTTTTTTTATTAAAGATTTTATAATCGAAGATGGTGAAGTAATATCTGGTTACTGGATAAATTATTTTCGAAATTCAAAAAATTTGTTTGTTGGAAAGCCTGTTACAAGAACTACTGCTGCCAAAGCTGCACAGACAGGTTATGAAAAACCTAAACCTCCCAAAGTGGATACTTACGTTCATTATTATTTAAGTTTAAACGACTCCCCTTTAAAAAAAGTAAATCTTAAGCAAAGAGATTTTGAAAAAATATTTCAAAGCGACAGAATGAAAAAATATTTTTCAAATAATAAGATTAAAGAAGTAGAAGATGTAGTTGCAATGTTGAAATATTATTCTTTGGAAATATAGAACTAGGTGATTCGTAATTTTTCAGAAAAATTGAATTAAAAAATTAATTGGAGGATTGAGAGGAGGATGTTTTTCGAAGTAATTCTCCTTTTAGCAAATATTTATTTTTAAATTAAATGGTTTTAAATTTCTATCTCATAAGTACTAATCATTTCAAGCATTACTTTTTCCGGTCCCGATAAGCTGGCGTAATTTTTCTCATTGGTGTTTTTTACTTTTTTAAAATAAGGTACAATTTCTCCACTCTCATAACTTTCAACCAAAACAGGATGAACGTAATACTGGCGGCAAACCGTTCGGGTGTTTCCCAAACCTGTGGCAGCGGCATCAAAAGCGGTAAGAATATTTTTTTTATTCTCCTTTTCATCTTCTGTATAACCAGTTTCATATAGAGTTTCAAAAAATATTTTAGAAGCAGACCAGGTTCTGAAGTCTTTAGCCGAAAATTGTTTACCGCTTATTTCATGTATATATTCATTGATCATTCCGCTATCAATAGCCTGCTTATTTCCGCTTTCATCATAGAACTTAAACAATTCCCATCCCGGCAATTCCTCACATTGATTAACAAGCTTTATTAACTTCTTATTTTCAAGAGTAACAGAATGTTCTTTCCCCTTTTTACCCACAAATTCAAATTTAATCTTGTTGCGGGATGTTTTAACGTGTCGGGTACGAAGGGTTGAGAGTCCGTAAGTCTTGTTCTCTTTCGCGTAATATGCATTTCCAATCCTTATATGGGTCTCTTCCATTAATCTTATAACCAATGCAAGAACCTTTTTTCTGTTCATGGACGAAGCATCAATATCTTCTTCTACTCTTTTTCTGATCTTTGGCAAAGTTTTTCCGAAGGAAGACATTTTAAAAAATTTTGTTTGATTTCTAATTTTGGACCACAGAGGATGATATATATATTGTTTTCTGCCCTTTTCATCCCTGCCTACTGCCTGGAGATGGCCTTTGGGAAGCTTACAGATCCTGACATTTTTCCATCCCGGGGGGATTACGAGTTTGTTGATACGATCAAGGGTATCTTTATCTTTAACTTTTTTACCATCTTCTTTATACGTAAATCCCCTGCCCACTTTTTTCCTGTGTATACAAAGATTACTTTCAGAAATGTATTCCAGGTTGGCCAGATCGATGGCCTCTGGATACACTGGAGCATGCTGACCCCCCTAAAGCCCACCATAAAGGTGCCTGCCGTTCTGGCGGATGCTGACCCCCCTTAGAAAAAAGAAGATAGCTAAATTTTAGTTTATTCCGGAGCATGTTGACCCCTCTGGATGAT
>JBGTNH010000076.1:0-6588 GCA_041743165.1 Gillisia sp.
ACCACCAAAAGGAGTCACGTGCTTATCAGAATACTCAATGGGAAGATTAACCATATGGGTGAAATTAAAATGTATACGAAATATACTGAATATAGAGAGTTAACAAACAGGTTTAATTCTTAAATGCATAATACGGGTTAAACCCTAAGAGATTAAAAAGAGTAATAGAGTTGATGATGGTCTGATCATTCTCCTTTTCAGGAAACCTGAATTTTTAATCTCCTTTCCGCCTTTTCAACTTTATAACTTTCCAACTTTTAACTTATCGAGAACCCTCGTCATTTCGGTCCCGAGGCCTCGGGATTATATCAAGAACACACGAGGGAGTTCTGTGCTATCAACCTGTTCTCGATACATTTTTTGCTTTCGCTATCGCTTAGCAAAAAACACTCGAACTACCGTGTAGTGGTAAAAACAAAAACACGAAGTGCGATGGTAGAAAATCCTCGTCAGTTCGAGACCTGCGGTAAAATTTTTACTGGCGTAGGAGATTGACATTTAGGAATTTAAAAATCCTAAAATGGCTATTAAAATCACAATATTAATTTACTAATTTACAGGTTTTTACAAAATACGTCAATGGTAGTGATCCCGAGGACTCGGGATTGTATCGAGTTCTCGATACATTTTTCATCATCGCTCTCGCTCTAATGAAAAACACTCGAACCACACGAGGGAGTTATGTGCTACCAACCTGTTCTCGATAAATTTTTCCCTTCCGCTAACGCTTTAGCAAAAAACATCCGCCCACCGGACGGGAGCTCGAACTGACGCGAAGTGGTAAAAACAGAAATTTTAATCGGGGGGGGGCACTCTGAGGAAATAAAGCTACTTAAATACTTTGAATCAAGAAATATCTATATTTGGGGAATATGATCCCTAAAAATAGCTATATTTGGGGAATACGATCTCCAAAATTGGCTATATTTGGGGATTATAATATTTTGATATGATTAAAAGAATCCTGGAAGATAAAATCATAAAGCGTTTTGGCAATGGAAAAGTAATCTTACTTATTGGTCCAAGACAGGTGGGGAAAACTACCTTATTCAATAAAATACTGGAAGGAAAGGAATATTTATTTTTAAATGGTGACGACCCCACGGTTAGAAAAATACTTTCAAACCCTAACCTGGAGCAGCTCAAAAATATAATAGGCAAGCATTCTAATGTATTTATTGATGAAGCTCAGCGTATTGAGAACATTGGAATTACTCTTAAACTTATTACTGATGAATTAAAATCGGTTCAATTACTGGTAAGCGGATCGTCTGCTTTTGAATTAAATAACCAAACTCAGGAAGCCCTCACCGGGAGAAAATGGGAGTATCACCTTTATCCCATTTCCTGGACAGAATTCGAAATGAATGTAGGTTATATAAAAGCCGAGCAACAATTAGAATTAAGGATTATTTACGGAATGTACCCAGATGTAATTAATAACTTCGGGGAAGAAAAGGAAGTTTTAAAGCAATTAACCGACAGCTATTTATATAAAGATATCCTAAGCTATGGAGGAATTAGAAAACCGGAGGTATTGGAAAAACTTTTAAGAGCATTGGCTTTTCAAATTGGAAGCGAGGTTAGCTACAATGAACTATCACAAATATTGAGTATTGATAAGAAAACCGTAGCTACATATATTGATCTACTCTGCCAGGCCTTTGTTATTTACAAACTTCCCAGCTTTAGCAAGAATTTGCGGAATGAGATTAAAACTAACCAAAAAATATACTTCTACGATACCGGAGTCAGAAATATGATTATCGGCAACCTGAACCCTCTGCAGAACAGACAGGATAAAGGAATTCTTTGGGAGAATTTTTTAATTACGGAGCGATTAAAATTTAAGGCTTACAATGCTTCATTGGCCAAAGGTTATTTTTGGAGAACTGTTAGCCAACAGGAAATCGATTATGTCGAGGAAGACGCCGGAATAATAAAAGGCTACGAAATAAAATGGAATCCTAAAAGTAAAGTGAAAATCCCGAAGATATTTTCAAATACTTATAAAGCTGAAGTCCAGATCATAAATCAGGAAAATTTCAGAGATTTTTTAAAATAGTAATCTTTTAAAACCTAACCAACGTGAGTTCTAGTGATCCCGAGTACTCGGGATTGTATCGAGTTCTCGATACATTTTTCATCATCGCTCTCGCTCTTATGAAAAACACTCGAACCACACGAGGGAGTTATGTGCTACCAACCTGTTCTCGATACATTTTTTGCTTTCGCTATCGCTTCAGCAAAAAACACCCGCCCTACGGGACGGGCAGGCTCGAACTGACGATCATCGGTTAATGAAAAATAGTGGAGAGTGGAAAGTGGAGAGTGGAAAGTCAAAACTTATTATTAATTCCATGTTCTCAGTTTTCTATTTTTGGAATCACAGTATTCATTTCTCATCTAACGACTACAGACTATCGACTCCAGCAACCCTCGTCAGTTCGAGTGATCCCGAGTACTCGGGATTGTATCGAGAACACACGAGGGAGTTCTGTGTTCCTAACCTGTTCTCGATACATTTTTTCTCTTCGTTATCACTCCGAGAAAAAACACTCGAACTGACGGCAAGAGATGTTAAAAAAATCAACTAACTTTCCCCGTCGGATCCTTCCCTACACGATCCTGTTTTATAAAGCACAATCACTACACCTATACATGGCAAAAGCAGACATTGATTTTGAAAAAGAACTCTGGGATGCGGCGAACGCGGGGAATTGAAGGAGCAGCTTAATGATCCTGAATCTGCTTATTACACTACAGATACCGAGGAGAAGAATTAAAAGACAAGATTAAATCAAATTTTGATAAGATATTGTAAAACCATTAAATCACATACAGCTCAATGATAAAGAACAAAATATTTTCAACGGTACTTGCTTTTGTAGGCCTTTTATCGATATATAGTTGTGAAAAGGATGAAGAAGAAATGTGGTTCGATAATCAATATGTTTTCCTCGAGCAACATCATTTTACCAAAAGTGAACTCCTTGAGGGAAATAGTTCTCATACATTCTTTGACTTTCCAACTTATAGTTTTGATTCCTCAACCGGAATTTTAACCGATTACGGCGATAAAGTGGAAATGAATAAATCCCTCCAACTAATTTTAGGTTTAGGATCAAGCGCCAGCGGTGATGCCTTAAGTGGAGAAGGCACCATATTACTTGGGATAGATGATATATCAAGGTACCATACTGATTTCATTATAACAAACCTAGAAGCTAATGGAACTGTTTATTTTAGTTATAGAGATTCTGTAATGGTGTTATTGCCAAATGAAGAATGGTTGAGTACATCATCTGAAATTAAAGAAGAATTAGATGATAATGGCAAAATTGGAATAATTAAATATACTTATACAAACAGAATTACCAATTGGGGAAAACTGGCCAAAGAAAATTTTATAAAAAAGGATATTTGGTAAAGTGAAAATTAAAAAATTTAGAAAAAGCGGAAAACTCCCCTCCCTGGGAGTCCCGATAGCTATCGGGAGGGGGAGGCCAGAGGGAAAAATTTAAAGGAAAAGATTAAAGCTAATTTTGAGAAAATATAATGAAAATATTTAGCGCATAATTATGGACAAGCTGAAAACACTTATATGAATGGGAAAAAATGCAATCGATATAAATGAATCTACTATAAAAAAATTCATTGAATCATTACGAGCGGAAGATCCTGAAATAAGAAAAAAGCTCGATTTTGGATATTCCTATGATGGAAAAATAGCCATCCTTTATGAAATACGACCTATTTGGGATGATCCAAAAGAGATACAAAATATTGAGTTCGCAAAAATCAGATTTTATAAGTCAAGAAAAGAATGGAATTTATATTGGATGCGTGCAAGCGGAAAATGGGAATTGTACGAACCCTTCTCAAAATCAACTCATATAGGAAAACTGATTAAAGTAATAAAAGAAGATAATCATTGTTGTTTTTTTGGGTAATAACCAATTAAACAGCGCTGATTTTAATTCCGTCGAATTCGATGGGTTTAAAATCTTCCCAGCTTAAAGCAAAAGGCTTGAAAAAATAAACTAATGCCAAAAACCCGATGTATTGGCCAGTGCAAATTAACCATAGAAGAAATAAAGAAAACTTAAGCGCATATGGGGCTTAATTATAAACAACCAAACCAAATGAAAAATTTACAAAGTTCATTAATAATTATTTCTCTTCTTTTAAATTATAATTTAACTGCTCAAGGCACCCAAAATGTGGAATATCCGGCAAGCAGCGAAGAAATCACCATAACAATTGGAAATGATTCAATTGCGGCTTTTGCAATGTTAGCAGCCGGTAAAGAGAAAAAAGAAACAGTTATTCTTGTTCACGGACTACCGGGAAACGAGAGAAATTTAGATTTAGCTCAGGATCTACGCAGAAACGGCAGGAATGTAATTTACTTTAATTATCGTGGAGCCTGGGGAAGTCAGGGTGAGTTTTTATTTTCAAATTTACCTGGAGATGTTAAACACGTTTTAGATTATTTTTCTAATCCGGAAAACTCAGAAAAATACAGAGTACAGACAGATTCCTTTATTTTATTTGGCCATAGTATGGGAGGAGGAGTTGCCTTATTAAGCGGAGCACAGGATAATAGAGTTAACAAAGTTGCATTATATTCTCCCTGGAATTATGGAGAGGAAGAAAAACCTAACCAAGAGCAAACTGAACAATTTTATCAAAATGCTATTAAACCTTTATTTATGCTCAATACAAACTTAGAGAGTTTTACCAAAGACATCAATGAAAATTGGGAGAGCTTTGATCTAAAACCATACAAAAGTAGACTGAAGGCAATGAAGATTTTAATTTTAGATGAAAATGACAGGAATAAAAGCTGGATAGAAGATATTGGAAATGTTGACTATCAAATTTGGAAAACCGACCATTCATTTTCTGACAAAAGGTTAGAATTGATTGAGAAAGTTTCAAATTGGCTGAATAACTAAGCCCTCGCTACCACGCGATTGCATCGCGATGCAATCGCGCACAAGCGGGGGAGAATCTAGTATTTTTAGTAATTATCCAGTTATGGCTTTACTACAATCTTTCCCGTAGTGTGAAGAGTCTCTATCTGTTCTAAAGCTTCGACCACTTCCTCAAGGCTGTAAACAGAGTTTACCTGCACCTTAACTTTTTCATCTTCAACTAACTGCCGTAGGTGATCCAGCTGGAGAGCATTTGGTTCCACAAAGACAAACCGGAAATCGATATCCGGATCCAGTTCATCTCCCTGGTTTAGGATGGATACCAGTTTTCCTGAATCTTTAAGGCATTTAAGACTTTGTTGCAGGGTCTCTCCACTCGTGCAGTCAAAGATAAGATCAACTCCTTCCGGGTAGATATTCTTCACTGCTTCCCCCACATCCCTGCCTTTATAATCGATAGTATGATCTGCACCCAATGATCTCATATAATCATGATTTTTGCTACTGGCTACCCCAATGACTTCTGCGCCTTTTGCCTTTGCCAATTGGATCGCGAAACTACCAACTCCTCCAGATGCCCCCAGGATGAGGAGCTTTTGTCCTTTGGAAAGTTGGCCGTACTGGTAAAGAGATTGGTAAGCAGTGAGCCCCGCCAGAGGAATGGCAGAAGCCGCTTCCAAAGAAATATTTCCGGGACGTTTTGCCACATAGCTTTCGGGAATAACGATATACTCGGCAAAAGTGCCCCATTTCACTTCCGGTCTTCTCGCGTAGGCAAAGACTTCATCCCCAACCTCAAATCTACGGGCAGCATGTCCCCGCTCTTCTATTTCCCCTGCGAAGTCCCAGCCGGGAATGACGGGAAACGAATGCGGCATCATATCCTTGTAGTAACCTTTCGCTATAACAGCATCCACAGGATTCACCCCCGCGGCCCTGATCCTTACCAGGATCTCTCCTTCTTTCAATTCGGGAATCTCCATTTTTCCAACCTCTATACCCTTAGGTCCGTTGAAATTATCATATTTCGCAACTCTCATTTCCTTTTTCTCTTTATTCATAATTTTTTTCTTTAAGTTCAGAATTAAATGAAGTTCAGACAAGAAAAATCTATTAAAACTTTGCTAATGTTGTGGAGCCTATAAGCCGAAAATACCCGTCAGTTCGAGTGATCCCGAGGACTCGGGATTGTATCGAGTTCTCGATACATTTTTCATCATCGCTCTCGCTCTTATGAAAAACACTCGAACCACACGAGGGAGTCAGGAACTACAAACCTGTTCCCGATACATTTTTTGCTGTCGCTATCGCTTCAGCAAAAAACACCCGCCCTACGGGACGGGCAGGCTCAAACTGACGATCATCGGTTAATGAAAAATAGTGGAGAGTGGAAAGTGGAGAGAGGATAGTCAAAACTTATTATTAATTCCATGTTCTCAGTTTTCTATTTTTGGAATCACAGTATTCATTTCTCATCTAACGACTACAGAATATCGACTATCGACTCCAGCAACCCTCGTCGGTTCGAGACCTGCGGTTAAAAATTTACCTAGCGTAAGGTGATGACGTACGAATTTTATCAAAGAATGTAATCTTTTTCTTTGCAGGATTTCAATGGCCTACGAAAGTTTGTCGTAAAATTTGAAAT